>NZ_JAJFCK010000099.1 GCF_020709055.1 Ruminococcus callidus | reverse complement strand
ACAGAGGCTTTGCACAAACGGTCAAGACCGACTTATCCCAGTTGAAGCACTCCTGTGAATAGGATAGTACAAAATCATTTGCTGCACTGCAAAACTGCGGATAGGCAGCCAGAAAATCTGTCATTGTCTGATAGCTACCGTCCAGAATCATGCTGAGATTCGATGCATAGGTCGAAACGGCATCCTGTCCGGACTGAAACAGAATGGTGTAATTTCTGCCGCTTGTCAGGTTATCGATTTGCTTTTGCAGGCTCTCCAAAGTGCGTTCTGTCTTTTCTGAATAGACTGTAACCTTTGTGCTAAGCCCATTGATTTGTGTGCCGAAACCATCCCATTGTGCGATTTTAGCGGCAGTGATCTGCTCCAATGCAGATTGATTTTCGTGGGTATGCGATTTATCTTCCAGATGAGTGATGGAAAGAGTGTGCTCCTGCAAGGTATACGTCAGACTGTCAGACAATTCCTGCACTTTTTCATCTACATAAGTAACCTTGGCATAGGGTGCAAGGTCTACGGCTGCACCCTCTGTTAATGTCACTGTAGTTGTACCATTTTTATCTGTAATGGTGATTGTGATAACACTGCCATTCTTCACAACATTCGCAATCGGGGAAAAGCCGTCTTTACCAGCTACGCCAGCATCTCCCTTTTCACCTTTTTCTCCGGGAACGCCCTGCAGCCCTCTATCTCCGGGATCACCTTTTTCGCCCTTTTCACCACGCTCACCAGTATCACCTTTTTCACCTTTCAAGGATAAAAGCCATTCGTCTTCGGAATTTTCGTAGCCATGCTCCACTGCAATTGCGTATGCTGACTTTCCCTCCGCACCATCTTGACCGGGATTTCCTTTGGCTCCTGTATTGCCTTTTTCACCTTTATCGCCTTTCAAGGAAGAGAGCCAGTCTGATTCAGAGCCTTGATAACCTTGTTCTACTGCGATTTGATATGCAGATGAGCCTTTTTCTCCGTTTGCACCATTATGAAGCGTTGCAGAAGTTTCACCATCGGCATCGACAATGGTAATTACAACACCAGACTCCATTTGTTCTGTCTTTACTTTTGGGGAAAATCCATCTTTTCCATTTTGAAGTCCAGCAGCCTTTTCATCCAGTTTTTTCAAAAGTTGCGTATACAGATCCGGTGTGGGCGGAATGGGTGTTGCACCGTCCTCCACAAAGCCGGATGGTCGAATGTGAAGAGTTACCGGTACGGTTGTCGCACGCAGTGTAGTATCGCTTTCTGCATCGTAGCCGAACAAACTCATCTTCACTGTACCGGGATGCAGTTCGGCAGGCAGCAAGCAAGTCGTTCCCTCTGTGCCAAGCACCACGTTGTATGTTTCTTCGCACTGCGTGAACTGCACCACTTTGTGCAACGTTTTCCAAGCTCCATCGAACACGAACTTCACCGAAACAAATGCGATCTGGTCAGAAGCAATGATCTCTCGCTCCAACACTTCGATTTTTTGCTGTTTCACTAAGAATTTCATCATCCGTTTTTCACCTCGTTCCACACATCATTTTCAGAATCATATTCCAAATAACCGTCTGTACACTGGATTTTTTGCAGATAGTCATTGTAAAAATGCTTTCCGGAGGACATCCAGTTGACCGGTTTGGTGATGGCGTTCCACTGAGCAATCGTGCCTTCATAGGTGATGGCTTTTAGGCTCTCGCAATACGTCAGTATATTTTGTCCGAATGTCTTGCAATTTGCCGAAATCGTAAGATTGGACAATGCTGTACATCTTGTAAACGCAAAAGCACCAATGGAATCACACGCAACACGAGCAGTCTTCAGCTTTGCACAGCCGCTAAAAGCATACTTTCCCCACGTTTTCACGCTGGCAGGCACAGTGACTTCTGCAATGGCAGTGTGCTGAAATGCAAACGACTGAATTGCAGTAACAGCCTGCGGAATCGTAACGGAAGTCAGACCAGCGGTATAGCCGATTGCAGCATCTTCCTGTGCAAAAGCAGAATCGCCAATGCTGGTCAGCGTAGCCGGAAGAGATACCGTTTCTGCATTGGCACAATGATAAAACAAACGGTCACCCAGACCAGTAATGCCATTGCTGAGTACAATTTCTTTGATCTGGTCATTTTGATAGAACACAGAATCGTGAGAAGTATAGTCGTATGTTGTACCTGTTCCACGAAGCAGCAGTTTGCCGTTGTCGGAGAGAACATAGTAGATGTTTTCACCGCATTGTCCGGTTGCTAGGATTTCGCCTGCGGTCAAATCATCTACCTTGGTTTGCAGTTCGGAAATCTGGCTGTTCATTGCATCCAGCCGCTTTTGCAGTTCGTCCAGTGTGGCATTTGTCTTTGCCATTTCGGCAAGCATCTCCGTCACTCTGCACTTGCCAAGGATGCACTTACAGTAACCGCATTTGCTCTCGTCCGCACGGCAGTCTGTCAGATCGGAATCCAGAATAGCTGTCGTTCCAGCACGCAGTCTTACAACTGCTAAAGTCAGAT
>NZ_JAJFCK010000098.1 GCF_020709055.1 Ruminococcus callidus | reverse complement strand
TATCTTGTTCCAGATGAGTTTGTGCGCCTGTAAAAGGCGATGTTTACAGTAGATTAGGCTCTACACCGCACAGCAGAGCGGTTGTCAATCTGCCTAACCGATGACAGGAAACTGGACACGGGAACACAGCACGGCAGAAACGCAGGAAACGTCAAAAGGATATGAGGCGAGTAGTACCTGCAATGACAAGATAACATAAGGATAAGGCTGGATTGCCAAAGCAAAGGTTAGCTCCTTTTTCGTGGGAGGGTGTGGAAATTATCCTGAAACCACTCTCATGACCCCACCATAATATTGAATTCGTTATGGTGTCTGCTATAGGTCATGAAGCAAGCGTGAGAACACGTGAGATAAACCGAAATGATATCCGACAGTTATCACTTGCCTATAAGCATCGTTAAACAGGGATTGCCTAAGTGGAAATGCCGAAAGGCTATGTCTATTCGAGACTGAATATTCCATATGGCAACGGAGCTTCCGTAGTAGTCCGAGGTGGATAACGCCCACTACATGGCGAAGGGAAGCAGTTTGTTAATTCCAAAGTAAGAAGATGAAAGGGAGGAGAATCCTCATGAATCCAACATCGGAGATTTTGGAGCGTGTCAATAAAAGTTCCTCGGAACATCACGACGGAGTCTTTACAAGACTCTTTCGCTACCTTCTGAGAGAGGACATTTATTTTGCAGCTTACCAGAAATTATATGCAAACAGTGGAGCAATGACTCCCGGAAGTGACAACGACACTGCTGACGGTTTTAGTGCTGAATATGTGCATGAACTGATTGAAGAATTGAGGTCAGGAAAGTACAAACCGAAGCCTGTGCGCAGAGAATATATCAAGAAACAGAACGGAAAAATGCGCCCACTGGGTATTCCGTCATTTCGAGATAAACTTCTGCAAGAGGCGGTTAGAATGTTTCTGGAAGCAATCTATGAACCGTTATTTTATGACCAGTCACATGGTTTCAGACCGGAGAGAAGTTGTCATACAGCTCTCGACCAGATAAAGACAAATTTTCGTTCTGTAAAATGGTTCATAGAAGGCGACATCAAGGGTTGCTTTGACAATATAGACCACGCAGTGCTTATTAAAACGTTAGAAGTCAAAATCAAGGACAGCAGATTTATCAATATTATCAGAGCTTTCCTGAAAGCAGGTTATGTGGAAGATTTTCAATATCATACCACAATCTCCGGTACACCACAGGGCGGAATCATTTCCCCTATTCTGGCAAATATATACCTGCATGAGCTTGACCGGAAAGTCATGAAACTCAAGGAAAAGTTCGATAAGCAGTCTACACGACACCAGACACCGGAATATCTTCATTTAGCGAAAAGAAGGCAGACACTTCAAAAGAAGATTGACAGGGTAAAAGGTGAGGAACGTGAGCTTGCAATCAAGGAATATAAAGCGGTGTGCAATCAAAAATTGAAAACGCCCGCAAGAATGTCCGACGATAAAAAGCTTGTATACTGCCGATATGCTGATGATTTTCTAATTGGAATCAGCGGAAGCAGAGAAGACTGTGAAGAAATTAAAGAGATTCTGAGAGAATTTCTATCAACGCAGTACCATTTAGAGTTGAGTGCTGAGAAAACAAAGATCACACACAGTGCTGAACGAGTACGTTTCCTTGGTTATGACGTTGCGGTACGCCGAAGCCAGAAGATAAAGAAAAAGGCAAACGGTGTTAAACAAAGAACGCTGAATAACTCTGTAGAATTAACTGTACCTCTCGAAGATAAGATCATGCAGTTCCTGTTCAAAAACGACATCATAGAACAAAAACCAAACGGAGAAATCTGGGCGGTTTGCGTTCCAAGATTAAGACATCTTTCGGAAGTGGATATTGTGAACAGGTATAATGCACAAATCCGTGGCATTTGCAATTATTACTGCTTAGCAGCGAATTATGATAAGCTGAATTATTTCCGTTATCTTATGGAATATAGCTGTCTAAAGACGCTTGCAAGCAAAAGCAACAGCACAACGAGAAAAATCATCCAAAAATATCGTCATGATGGCAAATGGGCTATTCCCCATGAAGTTAAAGGCGGTATCAAATATGCAAAGCTTGTCTCGTTAGCTGACTGCAAAGCCGGTAAGTTGATGTCCGATAAAGACCCATGGCAATACAAATCCTTTGACCCGAAAAAGCTGTCACAATATGTGCGGTTAAGCGCAGGGGTATGTGAGCTGTGTGGTGATAATAGTGATTCCTGCTGTATTTATCATGCAGGTAAAATGAAGAATCTGAAAAGCACTACGGAATGGGGCAAGAAAATGCTTCACATGAGACGTAAAACGTTGATTGTTTGCCCGAAATGCTTCAAAAAGATTCACAGGGAACAAAATAAATGACATGTCAATAATGAATGGAAAGCCGTGTACATCGAGAGGTGTAAGCACGGTTTGGGAGGGGCTTTGTGCAAACCTGTCATCGAAAGATGATAAGGCGGCACACTGCTACCTCACGAACGAAAACTGGTGGAAGC
>NZ_JAJFCK010000097.1 GCF_020709055.1 Ruminococcus callidus | reverse complement strand
TGTGGCAGTACAGCTGGAAAGGCAGCGTTTCCGGCATTGTCGGCGAGGTGGATCTGGACTATGCGTATCAGGATTATCCGGCGATCATCAAGGCTGCCGGGCTGAATGGATTTGCAAAAAATGCAACAACTACCACAGACAAGCCGAATGAGGACACAGAAAAAGACACCAACAATAATGACACACTCAAACAGATCTTGCGGCACGTTGCCAGTATTGACGAGAAATTGAACGGATAAAACAGCGGTAAAACGCCGTTTATAGGTAGTAAAAAACGCTCTTGAACGTGGTGTTCAGGAGCGTTTTTTTCGTTTTGCGTGTCAGTTTTTTGCGTTTTGCGTGGCAGGCTACAATTTGCTCACAATAATGTATTCTTTTTTGAAAATGGAAATATTCTTTTGAAAGATTACCAGCGTGACGGAGACAAACAAAAAGACAAAAAAGTGACTGCTGCAATACTGATAGAATTCGATACGCTGTTTGAATGGATACGATTAATCGAAACAGATCAGGAAAGGAGCGAAGAATGAGCGACTCTATCTTTTTTCGTGATGAAAGCATCGTTGAGGATATTCTGGCATGGTCAAAACAGAAAAGAGATACAGAATCCAATTGGTATTTATTTGATAAAGTGCTGTACGACTTGTGTAAACAATATCCTCGTCATAATAACCCACATGAGATTGTTGCAAAAATCGCATTGATCGGTCGTGCGTATTCTGCATCTGTTGAACGACGAAGAAATGCAAAAACACAACGTGATCATGATTTCTACTACGAATATATAGCTCCTCTTATCATTGATTCAGATTTAGATGAACGGTTGGATGCACTAAGGCAGTATAAAACGCCAACACCTGATAATCTACCTGAAATCCTTGCTACACATCTATATCTACAAGAATTACTGAAAAAGGCTGCCGAAATGGATAAAAGATCGTTCTCATCGAAGTACCTCCATTTTCACTGCCCTAATCTGTTTTATATCTATGATGCCTATTCTAAGGACAAAATGAATGAAATTGTCAAGCACAAAGGAAGGTGGTGTATTCCTTCTGATTCTGATAGAGAATACGCGATGTATTGCCAAAAATCATTATTTGTTCAACAACAAATTCTACCAGATTCAGAAAACGCCCCCCGAATAATCGACTCTTTTTTGCAAACACAATCAAGAGGATACAAGATATAAAAAAGCACTTGCTCAAATGCAGGTGCTTTTTTCATGCCCTCACGGAGAAGGTGAAGCACAGTGGCAAACCGCATCAAAGGCATCACCGTAGAAATCGGCGGCGATACCACCAAGCTGTCCAAAGCCCTGGAAGGTGTCAATCGGGACATCAAGGGGACGCAGACACAGCTGAAAGATGTTCAGAAACTGCTGAAGCTTGATCCCACCAACACGGAACTTTTATCCCAGAAGCACAAACTGCTGGCAGATGCGGTATCTGCCACCAAAGAAAAGCTGGAAGTGCTGAAAACTGCCACAGAACAGGCAAATACCGCTCTTGCAAACGGCGAAATTTCCCAGCAGCAGTATGATGCTCTACAGCGTGAGATCATCGAAACCGAAAACGAACTGAAACGCCTGACCACAGAAGCAAACAATTCTCACACCGCCTTGGAAAAGATGGGCGTTCTGGGAGAAACGCTGCAGTCCGCCGGAGACAAGATCTCTGGCGTGGGACAGAAACTGCTGCCGGTCACCGCTGGTGTCACGGCTCTGGGAACCATTGCCGTGAAAACTGGTGCAGACTTTGATGCCGCCATGTCAAAGGTGGCAGCGGTGTCCGGTGCGACTGGTTCAGAGATGGACGCTCTCCGGGAAAAAGCTCGTGAAATGGGCAGCAAGACAAAATTCTCTGCAAGTGAAGCCGCAGATGCTATGAACTACATGGCGATGGCAGGCTGGAAGACCAGCGATATGCTCAGCGGTATCGAAGGCATCATGAATCTTGCCGCCGCCAGTGGTGAAGACTTGGCATCTACTTCGGACATTGTCACGGATGCTCTGACCGCTTTCGGTTTGTCTGCCTCGGACAGCGGACACTTTGCGGATATTCTGGCAGCGGCATCAAGCAATGCCAATACCAACGTCAGCATGATGGGCGAAACTTTCAAGTATGCTGCTCCGGTACTGGGTTCTTTGGGCTATTCTGCTGAAGACTCTGCCATTGCCATTGGACTAATGGCAAACGCCGGTATCAAATCCTCACAGGCTGGTACGGCACTGCGTTCCGCTATCACCAATCTGGCAAAGCCGACAGACACGGTAGCATCTGCCATGGAACAGTACGGCATTTCTCTGACCGACAGTTCCGGCAAGATGTACTCTTTACGAGAACTTATGGAACAACTCCGTCAGAAATTGGGCGGATTGTCTGAAGCAGAACAGGCACAGGCGGCTGCCTCACTGTTTGGCAAAGAGGCCATGTCCGGTATGCTGGCGATCATCAACGGTTCACCGGCGGACTTTGAAAAACTGTCCAATGCCATTGACACCTGTTCGGATGTAACCGCCAACCACACCCTAACGTTGATTCGGCACTAAAAAAGCGATAAAATAG
>NZ_JAJFCK010000096.1 GCF_020709055.1 Ruminococcus callidus | reverse complement strand
AGATGGTTTCTGTTTTTACTTCCTTGCTGTCCTCGGTAGTCTGTCCCTCTGTTGCTGGACGGGAGGCGGAACAGCAATAGAGAACATGGCGAATCTTCCGCTTATCTCCGGTGAATTCAAACAGCAATGCAAACTGTGATACCTCATCATCATTTCGTTCCACCAAAACACCGTTGCTGTCCAGGATTTCTCCCAGAATATCTGTAGAGAAATCTGTAGGAATCAGGGCGATTTCCAAATCACCTTCATAGCCAGAATTGTTGGAAATTACGTAGTATACGATGTCATCGGCATAAAAATTTTCGTTTTCGCCATTGGCATCAATGGAAATGGAAACCGCACCTGGCAGACGCACCGGATCCACATAGACCGGTGTCAAATTGGCTCCGCTGGCATCGGTTACCCAGTCATTGATTTTAGCGTAATGTACATTGGTCAAACCGAATTTGACCTTGTTCTTTTTGTTTGCCATAGGACTTAAACCTCCGTTTCATAAAGCACTTCATAGAGCCTTTCTGACTCTATCCAGACTTCTGATTTTGTGTAGTAGATCTCATGACGTTTCAGAACCTCTTCAATCTGATTTTCCAGTTCAGGATTCTTAACGTCTGTATAAAGTTCAATATCCAGTTTCTTAAAACTGAAATACATGGAATTATCCGCTGAAAATGTATTCTCTCCAGGAGATAGAAACAGCAAAAAAGGCGGTGCGGGACTTTCACCCTCGGCAAAATGATGGTAGGCGAAAGGCAGTCCCATCTCTTCCATCATTTCTGCGATCTGTTCGTAGGTCATGACAACGCCTCCTCGATCAAATGCTCCAGCAACTGTACACCGTTTTCTTCCGCAGGAGCAATGTGCGGTTTTCCTGATACCCGACCGCCGCCACGTTTGGCATGGCCTTTCTCCAATAAATGTGCCAGCTGATAACGATTTTTACTGTGTACAGTCATTTCAAGAGAATGGCTGTTTTCCTTGGTCTTCTTCGTTGCCCAGCTTTTTGCATATTTTCCGGTGTCCTTCGGAGCATTGGCGGAAATCTCGTTTTTCACTTGCGTTGCAGACTTCCGGACTGCTTTTTTCATGGCAGTATCCGCAAGGTCTGCATATTCCTGCAAGCCCTGCATAATTTCCTCTGCAAGATTGTCAATACTGGTCATTTTGTCCTGCCTTTCTGGCTTCCGCAGTAAGTTTCAGATAATCCTTGTGCAGATAATCCGGTGTAATACCAGTGATGTCATAAATGTTTCCCTGAAACAGGATGCGATTGCCTGTTACAGACGGCATCCAGTTTCGACTTTGCCGAATGAGAAACTCCAGCTTCTGCGTTTCTTTGGTCACACCAGCTTCCGTATTTTCTACGGAAGATTTCAAGGTTACCCTTGCCCAACAAGAAAACGTTTCGTCCCACACAGCGGTGTGATTGCCGATTTCATCGGTAACAACACGATTTTCCAGAAAGGTAATTCGCTGATTGAGTGTTCCAATTTCCATTACATCACACCCTCTCGCTGTGCAAACAGCATGGCACGAAGCGTTAACGTCAGCTTGGAAAAGTCTGCGGTATTGCGGTTTTCATAGAGATAAGAAACCGTGTAGAGCATTGCTGTCCGTACCACATCTTCGTTTTCTGAAAAGCGTTCCTCGTCCATTCTTCCTACATCCATTACCAGCTGTTTTGCAGTTGAAATAAGGGAGAGAAGCAATGTATCATCATCTTCAAAATCAATCCGCAGATACTGTTTGACTTCCTGTAAAGTTACCACCCACTCCACCCCCTTTCTCTGATTACGCTTTCATGCCAAGTGTCTTTACGGCTTCGGTCAGAATCAGTCTGCCATCGACACGCTGAGATGCGAGGAATCCAACCTGACCATTCATTGCAAATACCTCGTTCAGCCGCTTAAAGGAACGACCCTGCCGGTCGCCGATCCAATAATAACTGAAATCACCAAAAGCAAGGCACTTTGCACCTGCCTTGATCTCCGGCACATAGCTGGAAGTGTAGTACGGACGATTCAGAATGGTATCCGGTACGCCTGCCTGCACGGACGGATTCCAGATATAGTTTCCGGTGCTGTCTTTCAGCTTACGAAGTGCCTTTACTGTGGAATCGTTGAGAACCCACACTGCCTTCTTACGATACGGGCTTCTCAGAGAATAGAACAGTTCCAGAACATCATCGAAAGTGATATTTGCAGTGCTGGTTGTCGCTCCGCTTTCTGCACCGCCCGTTGCAGCAAAGATACCAGTCGGCTTGCCCTTGCCGTCACCAATGAAGAAAGATTCTTCTTCCTTTGCACCGATTCTTCTTGCAAATTCCTTTGCGATGTAAGACGGCAGGTCAAAAGCGGCATCATTCAGCAGTTCCTCAGAGATCTTAATTGCCGTACCGACCTTGTACGCACCAAGGGAAGCCTGTCCAAAGGTATCATCCGACAGCTTATATGCGTCCTCCTCGTCCATCCAAGCAGCTTCGCCCTTAGAAGTAACGATGGGAATCTTTCGATCACCGGAGGAAGTTTTAATAACAGTCGCCAGCTGCCGGAAAATGTTTTCTTCGGTCAGGGCTTCCACCAGTTTTCGTTCGTGAGGTAGCAGTGTGCCGCCTTATCATCTTTCGA
>NZ_JAJFCK010000095.1 GCF_020709055.1 Ruminococcus callidus | reverse complement strand
CGGGACGGATGCACCGGTTTGGTGCGTTCGTCCTGTTTTTTATGGGAGAGATTCCTGTAGGGAAAGGTTGTGCCGTGTCCGGGATTTCAGACAAAAAATAGGTTGAATTTCTCCTGGATTTCTGCTATAATAAAAGAAAAGGAGGGGTTCGTATGAACATTGATACCAATACGATTTTTTCCATGACGGAGGCAAACCAGAATTTTTCCATGGTCACAAGGGCAGTCGATCAGTACGGCACAGCCATCATTTTCAAGAACAACAAGCCACGCTATGAAGTGCGGGTGTTCGAGGATGTGGCGCAGGATGAAACCGCAGCAGACAAGGACGTTCTGGAGATTTCGAACCGGCTGCTCCAGCGGAACGCAGCGGTCTATGAGGAACTTGCGAAATGATTCGATTGACGACGCAGCAGGTGAAAATGCTCCATCGGGATGTGATTGCACAATCTGGCGGCTCGCCGGAAATTCGGGATGAGGGCTTGCTGGAATCGGCATTGCATGCACCGTTCCAGACGTTTGCGGGAATAGAATTGTGTACCCAACCATCGTGGAAAAAGCGGCGCATTTGGGGTACAGCCTCATCAAAAATCACGCATTTGTGGACGGAAACAAAAGAATTGGAACGCATGTGATGCTGGTTTTTTTGATGCTGAATGGGGTTGAAGTGGTCTATGAGGATGCTGATCTGATTGCATTGATTCTCGGTGTGGCTGCGGGAGAAATCTCTTCGGAACAACTGCTTGCGTGGCTAAAGGCGCACATTGGCTGAAAATACGACGGGACGGATGCACCGGTTTGGTGCGTTCGTCCTGTTTTTTATGGGAGAGATTCCTGTAGGGAAAGGGCAATCTTTAAAATCCCAATTCCCCGACGAATTTCTGTTTCCGTCTTTACAAATTTGTAGGATTATGCTATAATAAAAAAAGATTCTGCGAACTTGCGGAGTTGTATGATTTTTTACTGGATGTGACAGTGCGGTGCGCTGTAGGAGCCGGAGCCGGCTCGAAATAATAAGGAGGTCCATATGATTACCAACGACGGTACGATCATTCAGATCAAACACGAGATCCTGTGCGAAGTCGCGAAGCTGGTGTTTGCCGGAAAATTTCAGGCGGAAAAGGACGAGCTGCCCTACCGCATGATGCCCGGTCCCAAGGCGAGCTATCGCTGCTGCGTCTACAAGGAACGGGAGATCGTGCGGCAGAGAATCCGCCTTGCCGAGGGCCACAACCCCCAGGGCGCACGCAACGACCTTGTGGTACAGGTGGTACACGCTGCCTGCGAGGACTGCCCGATCTCCCGTTACGTCGTGACCGACAACTGCCAGAAGTGCATGGGCAAGGCGTGCCAGCAGTCCTGCAACTTCGGCGCCATTGATATCGGCAGAACCCGTGCCCACATCGACCCCCAGAAATGCCGGGAGTGCGGCAAGTGTGCGGCGGCATGTCCCTATAACGCCATCGCCGACCTGATTCGTCCCTGCCGCCGGAGCTGCCCTGTGGGGGCGATCTCCATGGACGAGAACGGCATCTGCATGATCGATGAGAAAAAGTGTATTCAGTGCGGCCGCTGTATTCACAGCTGTCCGTTCGGCGCCATCAGCTCCAAGTCCTGCATCGTGGACGTCTGTCAGGCGATCATGGACGGCAAGCGGGTCTATGCCATGATGGCACCCTCCGCCGAGGGACAGTTCGGCACGGACATCACCTTCGAGAGCTGGCGCAACGCTCTGAAGGAAGTGGGCTTCACCGATCTGGTGGAGGTCGGTCTGGGCGGCGATATGACCGCCTACGCTGAGGCAAAGGAGTGGACAGAGGCGTACAGCGTGGGCAAGAAACTGACCACCTCCTGCTGCCCCGGCTTCGTCAACATGATTCGCCTGCACTATCCGGATTTGGAGGAGCACATCTCCACCACCGTTTCGCCCATGTGCGCCGTGTCCCGCTGGATCAAGGCAAAAGACCCTGAGGCAGTGACGCTGTTCATCGGGCCGTGCATCGCCAAGAAGAGCGAGGTGCTCGACCAGAAAATTCCCGGCAACGCCGACTATGCCATGACCTTTGGCGAGATTCGTGCCGTCATTCGGGCAAAGGGCGTCACCATCAAGGAGGCGGAAGAGGTTTGTCAGGAGGCGAGCACCTTCGGCAAGTGGTTCGGCAACAGCGGCGGCGTGACTGCTGCGGTTCTGGAGAGCATGAAGGAACAGGGCGTGACTGACGATGTGCACGTAGAGTGCTGCAACGGTGCGGATGCCTGCAAGCGTGCCCTGCTGATGCTGAAGATGGGACGCTTCCCCGGCGATTTCATCGAGGGTATGGCGTGCGAGGGCGGTTGCGTCGGCGGCCCCAGCCGTCACGTGGATGTGGCAAAGTTCAAGCGCACACGGGAAACCATGATTAAAAAGGCGGACAGCCGGAATGTCAGAGAGAATCTGGAAAAGTTCGGCGCAGAGCGTGTTCCCATGGGACGGGATCCGCAGTAAGCCGTGGGCAGAAAAGACAGAGGACGGGTACACCAGAGCGGTGTATCCGTCCTTTTTGATGCTGAGAGCTCGTGTTCATAGGTGTCTATCTACGGCAATACCGCACAAAGAGCGTCTGGCGACTTTGCACGCCATCTGCTTGCAAATTTCCCGTCATATTTCACAAAAATGCTCGTGAATACAGCAAGTATTCACTCCGCTTTTTGTTTCATCTGACGAAAAATTTGACGACGCATCTGTCGCGCAATCTTTGTGCGGTGTTGCCCTACGTCTTTTCGGCAAATTTTGTTGCATACTGCGTGAAAAATTCTTGCCATACGAAA
>NZ_JAJFCK010000094.1 GCF_020709055.1 Ruminococcus callidus | reverse complement strand
GCAAGTATTCACTCCGCTTTTTGTTTCATCTGACGAAAAATTTGACGACGCATCTGTCGCACAATCTTTGTGCGGTGTTGCCCTACGTCTTTTCGGCAAATTTTGTTGCATACTGCGTTAAAAATTCTTGTCATACGAAAGTATGCCTGCAAATTTTTGCCTTGTCTGCAAAAAAATTTGCTCGAAAATCCGCATCTATTTCCTACGAACACAAGCTCTAAAATTGTTTTTCCGGAAGGCGATCTGTGCGGAGCATGGGTCGCATTCCTTGCATCTTTTTATTTTTGACGGAGAAATCACATTTCATAGGAGGAATATCAATGAGCTTTACCATGGAAAACGGTGTCCTGAAAAAGTACATCGAAGAAGAGGGCGTCACCAGCGTTTCGGTGCCGGCTTCTGTCACAGTCATTGGAAAGAAAGCGTTTGCCGGCTGCCAGCTGACCGCCGTAGAACTGCCGGAGGGGCTGACCAAAATCGAGGACAGCGCCTTTGAAAATTGCAAGAACCTGCGCCGTGTGGCACTCCCCCAGAGCGTCACTTCCCTTGGCGCAATGGCGTTTTCGGGATGTACTTCCCTGACGGAGGTATCCCTGCCGGACGACCTGACGAAAATCGAGGCGAGCACCTTTGCCGGCTGCACCAACCTGCGCAAAGTGAACCTGCCGGAGCACCTTACCGCCATTGATAACGTGGCATTTTTCCGCTGCGTCGGTCTGACACAGGTGAAGCTCCCCGCCGGAATTTCCACCGTGTCCTGGAGCTGCTGGAAGGGCTGCACCGGTCTGACGCAAGTCATCCTGCCGGACAGCGTGACCACCATTGCCGACCGTGCCTTTGAGGGCTGCACCCACCTGGAACGGCTGGTGCTCTCCCCCAATGTGACGAAGATCGGCGCAAGCGCCTTTGCCAGCTGCATCGGTCTGGAAGAGGCTGAGCTGCCGGAGCAGCTGACAGAACTGGGTAAGAATGTCTTTCAGGGCTGCCGCCGTCTGCGCCACATCACCGTTCCCGCCGGCGTAGCCGAGCTTCCCGCAGGCTTTGCCGAATCCTGCGAGGCACTGAATCAGGTAACACTGTCTGACGGTCTGAAAAAGATCGGCACATCCGCATTTGCCGGCTGCCCGTCCCTGAAAGCCATCTTCCTGCCGGACACTGTTTCCGAGATCGCACCGAAGGCATTCGCCGGCTGTACTGCCTTGACCGGCATCGAGATCCCGTCCGGCGTGACCGAGCTGTCCTATGACATGTTCTCCGGCTGCGCAGCCCTGACAGAAGCAGCGCTGCCGGACGGCATGACCGTCATTGGCGAGAGCGCATTCTTCGGCTGCCACGCCCTCACCCGTCTGGAACTGCCGGCATCGCTGGAGGAGATTCAGGATCAGGCGTTCGAGGAGTGCGAGAATCTGGAGGAACTGAACCTGCCCGCCGGCATCACTGTTATCGGCGAGCGTGCGTTCTTCTATTGCAAGAAGATCACCCGTGTTGAAGTGCCGTCCGGCATCTGCCGTCTGCGCCGTGGCACCTTCTTTGGCTGCGTCAGCCTGAACGAAGTCGTTCTGCCGGAGGGACTGGAGCGCATCGACTGGAGAGCGTTCTCCTACTGCACTTCTCTGACCGCCATTCAGATTCCGGACAGCGTGCGCCATCTCGGCGGCAATGTGTTCGAGGGTTGCCGCAGCCTGAAGGAAGTGCGCATGTCCACCCATGTGGAACAGATCGGCGAGGATGTCTTCCGTAGCTGCCACAGCACCTGCACTGTCATCGTGCCGTATCCCTGCCCCAGCGAGATGCTGGAAATGCTCCAGAAGCGTGCCGGCGCTGTGGCGCTGGAGATTCCGGAGGAGACACAGGAGATTCCCGCCGGCGAGTTCGACGAGGAGAAGAACCTGAGCGCTCTGCGTGTGGTCAAGACCAATGCGACCTACAGCAGCCAGGAGGGCGTGCTCTTCAATGCCGACAAGACCAACCTCATCCGCTACCCCAGAGGCAAGAAGAAGTCCAAGTACGTGGTACCTGCCGGCGTGGTTGCCATCGGCGGCGGCAACGGCTTTGAGGGACACGGCTTCCGGGGCTGCACCAGCCTGACCGGTGTCCAGCTCCCCGACTCGCTCCAGAGCATCGGCAGCTATGCCTTTGCCGGCTGTTCCAGCCTGACCATGATCCGGATTCCGGACGGCGTGACCTACATCGGCAAGAGCGCATTCGCCGGCTGTATCGGTCTGACCAGCCTTCAGCTGCCGGACAGCGTGGAGGTCATTGATGACGAGGCGTTCTCCGGCTGCGTGAACCTAACCATGGTACAGATTCCGGACAGCGTGAAGCGTGTGGGCGAAAATGCGTTCGGCAGCTGTACCGGACTCATCTCCACCCGTGTGCCGTCCGGCTTGCAGGAGATCGGCAGAGGCGTGTTCGCCGGCTGCGATAATCTCCACCGTGCCATTGTGCCGTATCCGAGAAAGGTTCTGAATCTGGAACTGCTCCACTCCTGCAGGGAGCTGACGGATATGATGGTTTCGGAGAACAGCCACGAGCACAGCGCCAAGAACGGCGTGCTGTTCAATAAGGAACAGACCGAGCTGGTCTTCTACCCCATGGGCAAGAAAGAGGGCGCTTACCTCATGCCGGAGGGCGTGCGGGAGATCGCAAGCCAGGCGTTCTACGGCTGCGAGCATCTGAAGCACGTGGTATTCGCCGACAGCATGGAGAAGATCGCACCGGACGCATTCGTCAACTGCCCGAATCTGGACGAAGCCACGAGGGAAACCCTGGAATCCTTCGGCTGCACGGTCAAGACAGAAGAAGCGTAACGGGAACGGCATACGGGATGTGTGCAGTGTCCGCTCTCGAAAAGCTGCCGCTTTTCTCACTCTATGGCAATCAATTTTCATGATAGCCTCCCCTGAAAGGGGAGGGGGACCGCCGTTAGGCGGTGGAGAGGT
>NZ_JAJFCK010000093.1 GCF_020709055.1 Ruminococcus callidus | reverse complement strand
GCACGTGCCCTCTAAGAACACCTCGCCAGCTGCGCTCAGCTGGAGCAGCCTGACGAGTCCAGTAACTCCGGTTCTTTTCGTTCCCGCACGATGCTTTTTGTTGACAGGGTTGAGCCGTATCTGTCAGTTCCCGCAGCGCTCACCCTTTCCGCCGTCCCATCCCCGCCAGCGAGGACACCAGCGGCACTGCCAGCGAAAACGCCGCAGCAATGCCCGTCTGCTGTCCGGTGAGCAGAACGGTGGAGAAGATGACACGCAGCGCCGGTACGGCAATTGCAGCAGCCAGCACGCCCACCGAAACCAGCACCGCCCCGATGAGCCAGCCGTTGCTGGCATAGGGAATGGAAAACAGCGTCTTGCGCTCCGACTTGCACTCGAATACGTGAATCAATTGGGAGAGGATCAGCGTGCAGAGCGCACCGGTGCGTGCAGCCTCCAGCGTGCCTCCGAGACGGAGCAGGACGGCGAATGTCCCCAGCGTGCAGATGCCGATCATGATGCCCCGAAACACAATGCGCCCCATGAGTCCGTCGGAGAAAAAGCTCTCGTCCGGCTTGCGTGGCGGACGCTGCATGGCCTCCGGCTCCGGCGGTTCCAGCCCCAGCGCAATGGCGGGCAGCCCGTCGGTCACCAGATTCACCAGCAGCAGCTGCGTGGGCAGCAGCACCACCGGCATGCCCATGAGAATCCCCAGAAACATGGTCAGCACCTCTCCGATGTTGCAGGAGAGCAGATACCGCACAAATTTCCGGATGTTGGCGTAGACGCACCGCCCCTGTTCCACAGCATCCACCAGCGTGGCGAGGTTGTCGTCGGTGAGCACCACGTCCGCTGCCTGCCGTGCTACGTCCGTTCCGCTCCTGCCCATGGCAACGCCCACATCGGCCTCCTTGATGGCAGGCGCATCATTTACCCCGTCCCCCGTCATGGCGACGATCTCTCCCCGCCGGCGGTAGGCACGCACCAGACGCAGCTTGTGCGCCGGATTCACCCGTGCAAAAACGGCGTACTGATCCAGACAGGCGTCCAGCTGGGCATCGCTGAGGGCATCCAGCTCTGCGCCGGTCATCGCCTTTTTCCCACGCAGCAGCCCTGCCTGCCGTGCAATGGCGGAGGCGGTGTTCTTGTGGTCGCCGGTGATCATCACCGTGCGGATCTTTGCCCGTGCGCAGGTGCGGATCGCCGTGCGTGCGGACTCTCTGGGCGGGTCGATCATGGCAGCAAGCCCCAGAAACACGCAGTCCCCTGTGCCGTCCTGCCGGGCAAGCGCCAGCACACGCAGCGCCTGATCGGAGAACTGCGCCGCCTGTTCCCGGATGCTGCGCTTTTGGGCAGCCGTCAGCGGGACGGTTTTGTCCCCCAGCATCTGGAACCCGCACTGCTCCAGAATGCAGTCCGCAGCCCCTTTCCAATAGGTGCACACGCCGGCGCCGGCGGAAACGGTCACCGCCATGCGTCGTGTCTCGCTGTCAAACGGCTCCATGTGCCGGACAGGGTGCTGCCGCAAAAGCTTTTCCCGTGAGATGCCCGCCTTTTCCGCTGCCACCAGCAGGGCAGCCTCCGTGGGGTCGCCCACAGCGTGCCAGCTGCCACGCTCCGTCCGCTGGCTGCGGTTGCGCTGGGACTTCTCCGGGGTCTCCCGATGCAGTTCCGCCGTGCTGCAAAGAGAACCGCAGACCAGCAGCTCCCGCAGGGCTGGCTTCGCCGAGGGATTGACCATGCGGCCGTCCTGTAAAAATGCGCCGGCAATGTGCAGCCCCGTGCCCGTGACCTGAAAGGACTCCCCGCCGGCGGAGATGGCGGTGACGGTCATGCGATTCTCGGTAATCGTACCGGTCTTGTCGGAGCAGATGACGCTGGCGCACCCCAGTGTTTCCACGCTGTGCAGGCGGTTCACCAGTGCGCCGTGCTTCATCATCCGGCTCACCGCCAGCGCCAGCGCAATGGTCACCGTGGCGGGCAGTCCCTCCGGAATGGCAGCGATGGCGATGGTGATGCCGGTCATGAGCATGTCGAACACCGGTTCGCCCCGCAGAATGCCGGCGAGGAACACCGCAGCGCAGACCCCCAGACAGAGCAGCGCCACTACTTTCCCCAGACCGGCGAGCCGCTTTTGCAGGGGTGTCATATCCTGCCGGACATCCTGTAGCATGACGGAGATCTTTCCCATTTGGGTGTATGTGCCGGTGGCGATGACGATTCCCTCGGCGCTGCCCCGCAGAACGGCAGTGCCGGCGTAGACGATGTTGGTCTTATGCAGGTCGTTGCCGGTGTCCGCCGGATCGCCGGAACGCTTGGCAACTGCCTCCGATTCGCCGGTGAGGATGGACTCGTTCACCGCCAGACCGGAAGCCGAAGCCAGCGCAGCATCTGCCGGCACGTTGTCGCCTGCCTCCAGCCGGATGCAGTCCCCACGCACCAGTTCCCGTGCCGGAATGGTCTGCCATGTGCCGTCCCGACAGACGGCCGCTGTGGGGGCGGTGAGATTGCGCAGAGATTCCAGTGTCTGTTCCGTGCGGAACTCCTGAAGAAATCCCAGAATGGCGTTGAGCAGGACAATGAGGATGATGGTGACCGCATCGGTGACCTCCCCCAGAAAGGCGGAGACAGCGGTGGCTGCGAGGAGGATGAGCACCATCACATCCCGGAACTGTCCGAGGAACATGCGGACGGGGTGGAGTTTGGCGGAGGCGGAGAGTTCGTTTTCCCCGTCTTGGCGCAGGCGTTCCCGTGCCTGTTTGGAAGTAAGACCGGACATAGAGCAATTCCCTCTTTCTCAGAGCCGGCGGCTCTGGCAAATTGACGCGGACAGGGTGCGCCTTGTACCACCTTATGCAGAAGAGCCGGAGGGCATGCCGGCACGGGAAAATTCGGCAGGATTCCCCAGATACCGGCAGCAAGGGAAATTTCAAATACAGCTTTTGTAGGGACACGGCGTGCCGTGTCCGCAGGTTTCAGCAAAGGGAAGCCCATTGAAAACGTTCCACCGGAACGTTTTCAAAATTAGGGTACTGCAATCGGGACACAGGGCGGAGCGGTCTTGTTCGCTCCGCCCTCGAAAAGCTGTCGCTTTTCTCACCCACCTTC
>NZ_JAJFCK010000092.1 GCF_020709055.1 Ruminococcus callidus | reverse complement strand
ATTGTCATCATGCATTTGATCAAATATTATTGTGATAATATCCTGAAAATACGAATACTTTACATCTTCAAAAGAAGAATTTTCATCTTCTTTCCAACATCTTTTTTTAGTATACACAAGAAATTTATCGTTCATTTCCCTTGCTTTGATTTCATTGATAATATCTGCAAAATATGGATAAGAGCCATGATGAAAAATATAGTCTGCTGCTTTATAGGCGTAGAAAAACAAATTTTCTTCATCGTTTTTAGAATGGAATGAAGATGAAAAATATGGAAACCACTACCATTGTATGCTGCCAGAATGGAATAGTAAGCATAGTGAAAGCGGAAAGGCTAAGGAAGTAGTGCATTATTATGCTGGTCAAATAATGCCTGAACCATGGGCATCATGGTATAAAGGATATTAAAGCGGTGTTTATGGAGGAAGCTGTATGATTATATCATGTAATAATATTCGTGAAATTGAAAATATCAATTTGCATGATGCGTATATTGAAAATGTAATCTATAATCATTCCAATAAGGTAATTAATGTTGAGTTAGAAAGTGAATGGGAAAAAACTGATTATGATTTGAGCTTTCATGAAGTGCTGTATTATGAAATGACTTGTTGCGATTTTTGGGGCTGCGGATATAATGTGATTTGCTGGTCAAAATTTGATACAACTGAAATTTTCGATAAGTTATTGAGAATCGACAGAATAGAAAAAGCAGAATCTAATTCTGAAAGTAATACGATAATGGATTTATCAGAATATATTGGAATAGATATATTGCTCAACTCCGGAGACCATCTAAAAATAATATGCAAATCAGTGATAATTAGCTAAAAATAGTTTTTATTCAGTAATATGGAAAGCTTAACGAGACTAAGACCAACACCTATGACGGTCTGAATCAGCTGATTGGCTTTACCGATGGCGAAAAGTCCGGATATACCTACTATACGCAGAATGCACATGGTGATGTGGTTAACCTGACAGATTCAACAGGTGCAATTACCAAGTCCTACACCTATTATAATGCATTCGGTGTGGAGAAGAATATCGATGACTCTGATACGAATGCGTTCCGGTATTGTGGTGAATACTACGATGCTGAAACGGGTACGATTTATCTGCGAGCTAGATATTATGATCCTACAACTGGTAGATTTATTTCAAGAGATAGCTATGCAGGAAAAAATGAAGATCCGCTGAGTTTGAATCGGTATACGTATTGTCAAAATAACTCTTTGATTTTTGTTGACCCAAGCGGAAAGTATAGCGTTGTAATCTGGGCTAATTATCCAGATGAAAAAAAGAGTGTTAGTAAAAATAACAAAAAACAAGCTGAAATAATTGCAGAGCAATATGAAGAAAAATATGGTGGCGAATGCTATGTTTATGAAGTTGGTACAGCAGAAGACTTTGTTACCACATGGAACTCATTGGATGATTCAGAACCAATTGATGCTATACAATTCATTGGTCATGGAACCGCAGCAAGAGAAACAGATGATATTACCTATGGCTATGGTAATATTTATTTTGGTGATGGTTCTAAGCTTTACGCTGAAACATATATAAACAATATAGCGGGTGAAGTACATGATAAAAAAAGCGTGTAAAAGGAATAAACGACTATACTATAGATGATGTGTATGGAAAAAATGTAGGAAGTATATACTTTAGTGCTTGTAATACCGCAAATCAAGATTTTACTGCTAAGGAAACGCTGAACAAAAGCACAGTTGAAAAAGCAAATCGATAATTACGACTAAAACAGCAGTATTTTGACTAAAATACTGCTGTTTTTCAACTTTTCAAGCTTCATTTGAAGCCGATTATCCGCAAAAGGGTACACTGATCCCCTTATAAGTGCCTTCTGACTTTTTATTTGTCCACGTTTTACCATCAGCAGATTGGCACACGCAAACAGCACATTCAGCTTGTTGAAATTTTTCGCAAGTCCACGATATCGAACTTTTCGAAAGCCAAATGTGTCTTTGATAATTTTAAAAGCATGTTCTACTTTGCAACGTACAGCGGATTTTCGGTTTTCAATGTAACGTTCCCAGTCAATCGCATGATCAGATACTTGCGGCAGGCTTTTCGGACGGCGGCTGATGCGAAAATCGATCTTACGAAAATGTTCGTTGTTTTTGATTTCATCCCGTATCTCAATTCCAATATATCCGCTGTCTCCATATGCAACATGATCGTCCTCCCGCAGTAATTTGTGCGCTTCGGTTATATCGTGTGCATTGGCTGCTGTGGCTGTGATTGTATGCACCAAACCACTTCCGGAATCCACCCTAATGTGGCATTTCATCCCGAATTTTCATACATTTCCCTTTTTGGTCTGATACATTTCCGGATCCCGTTTCTCCTCTGCATTTTTGGTTGAACTCGGTGCAGAAATAATGGTTGCATCTACGATCGTACCACCGTGCATGATATGCCCAGTGGCTTCCATTACACGATTGATCGCCTTGAAAAGCACTTCCCCCAGATGGTTTTCTTCCCGCTTTCTCAGGCTGTACTCATAATCACTGAATGTCATCTGGCTCATTTCTCTTTTCCTCCTGCTTTTTCGCCTTTTTTTCTATTATACCATATTTGCAGCGTAATGGGAAGATTTAATCAGTGTTTCCTTAGATAACGTGGAATTGCTCCAAGGATTTCTCCGATATGGTCGGCAAGTTCCCTGCGTGTTCTGTTTTGCAGATTGATTTTCATTTATAATGTACCTCCTTGAATTTGGTAGGTAGTAACCGCCAACCACACCCTAACGTTGATTCGGCACTAAAAAAGCGATAAAATAGTTCCAAAGGGATTTACCCCGAAAGGAGCTGAGAATATGCCAACGATCAGAGAAGTAAAAAACCGAGCTTCGTCACAGGGAGTGGGCAGAGCAGATACAGGAATGCCAAAGCAGCGGTATGACCGTAACAGCGTGGTGCAAGGAAAAGGGGATCAGTCAGCACACATACTACTCACGCCTGAATGTGGTGAGAAAAGAACTGCTGAAACGAGCTGAATTGCCCTTGCAGCAGATCGTACCGCTGAATGTTTCTCAAAGCGTCACCTGCACGACAGCTGCGGTGCAGACACAATGTGTTGCGGACAGCGCTGGACCTGGGAAACCTGAACCGGCTGTCCCACAAAAGATGATCGTCCGTAAAGACGGGATCGAGGTCGAAATGCCGCCAGATATATCTGAGGAGTTTCTCCTTACGCTGC
>NZ_JAJFCK010000091.1 GCF_020709055.1 Ruminococcus callidus | reverse complement strand
AGAAACAGGCAAATTTGCTCTGGTATGAGATTTTCGATATTGTGAAACAGAACTGCACGACCAAATTTGACGGCACACCGCAGGATGATTTGATGGAACAGCTTCTGAGCAGCAGAAAGTGAGAAATACATGAAAGCAGACACCCCGTTCTGGCGAGATTTGAAAGCCAATCGCCAGAAGATGACCAAACAGCAATACCGCACCATTAAGGGATGCGGGTTGCCAGTGGCAACCTCTCGCAAAGCGAGAAGCACCGACCGAGGCGACAGCCGAGACCTGGCGGTCAGTGGAAAAGTACTGGACGCCAGAAAAGGCTTACAGAAAGTTTTGAAGCGGAGGAATGGAGCATGACCACAACCACAGAATTTCAGCTTGTTGACATCAACAAGTTAGTACCCTATGCAAACAACGCCAGAACGCATAACAAGGAACAGATCCTGAAACTTCGCTCTTCTCTGCGTGAATTTGGATTTGTCAATCCCGTCATTATCGACCGGGAATACAATGTGCTGGCTGGACATGGACGCATTATGGCGGCAAAGGAAGAAGGCATTGCAGAAGTGCCATGTGTGTATGCCGACCATCTAACCGAAGCACAGAAGAAAGCGTACATTCTTGCTGACAACCGGATGGCATTGGACGCAGGCTGGGACGAAGAACTGCTGTCCGTTGAAATGCAGGAACTACAGGAGCTCGGATTCGACCTTTCCATGACCGGATTTGATGAAAAGGAACTTGCGGACTTATTTGCATCAGATGAAGATGTAAAAGATGATGATTTTGATGTAGATAAGGCGGCAGAGTTTGAACCATTTGTTGAAAATGGTGACATCTGGCTTCTCGGCAGACACAGACTTCGCTGCGGAGATTCCACCAAACCTGATGAAGTTGCCTTGCTGATGGACGGTCAGAAAGCAAATGCCTGTATTACAGATCCTCCGTATAATTGTGCATATTCCGGCGGTACAGGTATGACAATTATGAATGACAAATGGTCTGACAGTGAGAAGTTCTATCAGTTCCTCTTGGACGCGTTCAAAAACGCATATACATCTCTCGCAGACGGCGGAGCATTTTACTGTTTCCATTCAGATGCAGAAAAATGTAATTTTTATAAAGCAACAGTTAATGCGGGATTCCACTATTCTACAACTTGTATCTGGGTAAAAGATACGCTTGTTATCGGCAGAATGGATTTCCAAATGCGGCACGAACCAGTAATTTATGCTTTCAAGGATACTGCAAAGCACAAATTCTACGGTGACCGCAAGCAGACTACTGTATGGGAATTTGACAGGCCGAAAAAGTCAAAGCTACATCCTACAATGAAAACTCTTCCATTGATTGCATATCCGATTCGTATGTCATCACAGGAAAACGGAATCATTCTTGATCTTTTCGGCGGCAGCGGTTCTACACTCATTGCATCAGAACAGACCAACAGAATCTGTTACACACAAGAACTTGATCCCAAATATGCATCAGCGATCATCAGAAGATACATTGCTGCTGTTGGTTCAGCTGATGGCGTGTATGTTCTGCGCAACGGAGTAAAGTACCCGTGTTCAGAAGTACATGAGTTTTCAGCAGACGAACTGAATATTCAAGACAGCAATGTGAATGACGCTCAGAGAGGACGTGAGTGATATCGGCAATGTGAATTACACATTTTCTGATGATGGTATAATTGGCTATGGTCATCTTTCCGATGGGACGATATTCATGTTTGATGCTGATTTATTCAGTAGAATAAAAGATATCAAATGGTATGTCTCTTATAAAAGCAGAAAAGGTAGGCAAATATATATCGTTGACTGCCATGGTCGACCGCTGCATCAAGTGCTTTTTAGTACAAGAAAAGGAATGGAGCTGGATCATATCAATCTTGATACATTGGATAATCGAAGATGCAATGTCCGTTTCTGTACACATCAGCAAAATCAAATAAATCAACCGCTTCAAAAAAATAACACATCGGGTGTAAGCGGAGTAAGTTATTAT
The DNA here is from genome assembly GCF_020709055.1 of Ruminococcus callidus. Lineage (GTDB taxonomy): Bacteria > Bacillota > Clostridia > Oscillospirales > Ruminococcaceae > Ruminococcus_C. Next base: position 1,241 of record NZ_JAJFCK010000091.1, on the reverse strand, counting down.
CCACCCAGAAAGAAATATCGTGCAAGAATCAAAATCAGTCAGCTGGATATTCATCTTGGATACTACGATACATTTCAAGAGGCAGTTCAGGCAAGAAATGTTGGTATGGAGTGTATGTTTGGCGAATATGGAAGATATAACAACGTTCCTGCCGCACCAATATGGATACGAAGTAAAGTTATAGAGAAATGTAAACGCTTTGCAGAATTATCAGTATGCAGGGCGTTTCTTTTATCATGCGATAAAGCAGGAAATAATCTGGAGGTGACTAATGAATAGATCGCTCACCCTTGGCAGCCTCTTTGACGGCAGCGGCGGTTTTCCACTTGCCGGACTGTTAGCTGGAATTGTGCCTGTCTGGTCTTCTGAAATCGAACCGTTCGCCATTCGTGTGACAGAAAAACGGCTGCCGCAGGTGCAACACTTCGGCAATATCAGCGGTCTGCATGGTGCAAAGCTGCCGTCTGTGGACATCATCACCTTTGGCAGTCCATGCCAGGATATGAGCATCGCCGGAAAACGAACCGGTCTGAACGGCAGCCGTTCTTCGCTGTTTCATGAAGCAATCCGTATCATCCGAGAAATGAGGTGTGCAAGCAATGGCAAATATCCAAGATACATTGTCTGGGAAAACGTCCCCGGAGCATTTTCCTCCAACGGCGGAGAAGACTTCCGATGCGTCCTCGAAGAACTCTGTCAGGTTAAAGAACCAGATGTTTCTATCCCTAAACCTGCAAAATGGGAAAAAGCCGGAGAAATCCTGGGAGAAAGTTTCTCTCTCGCCTACCGAACATTCGATGCTCAGTACTGGGGTGTACCCCAGAGAAGAATGCGTATCTACCTTGTCGCAGATTTTGATGGCGGATGTGCCTCAAAAATATTATTTGAGTCAGAAGGCGTGTCTGGGTATTCTGCGGAGAGCCTCCGTGCGTGGCAAAGAACTGCCGGAAGTGCTGCGGACAGCTTTGGAACGGCAGGCTTGTGCTTGTGTGACCAGGGCGGAGAACGCATAGACATTCTGAAAGAACGCACTGCCACCCTTCGGGCAGAAGCCCATCATCCGCCTTGTGTACTGGAAAATCATCCTGCTGACAGCTGGCTTCAGATCTCTGAGAACGGAAAAGTACAGACACTGACTTCCAGATGCGGAACCGGCGGCGGAAATGTTCCGCTGTTGATGGATACACCGAAAACACTGAAGATTCGCTGCGGAAAAGCCGGCGGTGGAAAAGGCAGTCTGA
>NZ_JAJFCK010000090.1 GCF_020709055.1 Ruminococcus callidus | reverse complement strand
AAATTTTTGCCTTGTCTGCAAAAAAATTTGCTCGAAAATCCGCATATATTTCCTATGAACACAAGCTCTGACTTTTTATAGCTGGTCTGTTTTTTCCCGTAACACGTTATTTTCACACGCTGCGGATCAATCAGTGCGCAACTTGGTTTCTCATTTCTCCCCGCTTATTCCAGTGTTGCTCCGGCAATGATTTCCCTGCATTTTTTCACCCCGGCTCTACACCCAGCGCAAGCTTTGCAGCTTCCAATGGGGTCTTATAAAATCCCACAGCAAGCTCATTTTTCAGCTTATCTGAGAGGAGCATGTAGCTGTTTCGGCTGTTTTCCTTGATTTTTGATTTTACATAATCGCTCTGATCCGGACGAACGTAGTTCTCGCTGAGAATTTTCTTGATCTTCTCTAGTCCGGCTCTGATTGCCTCGTCATCATCCGTAGCGCAGTACATTCCAAGCAGATATTCCAAAACATATGTGGGGACATTTGCTCCTTTTTTCATAAGCGATGTCAAGTCCTTCCGAACCGATTTGCCCGGAAACGCCGCAATCACTTTTCTATCCAATTCATCCATGCAATCCCCTACGATTGTATTTTGCGCCGGAATGCCCATCTCTGCTTCCAGCTGCTTTTGAGCAGTTTCCTGTTTCACCGCATTCCGCATGGGCAACGCCCTGCACCGGTATATATGCCTTTTCTGATCCGCAGGGAGAAGCATCTTCGCACCAATTGCGCCCATCGAAGCCAGCTGCCTTATGGTCTGGTTTGCGGCACGGTTTCGCCTAGCTTTCTCTTCCTGTTTGGTGGTTCCCCGGATAGTCACCCAAGAACTTCTCATTCCGCCTTTTCTCTTAAATTTTCTTGTTTTCATACTAACCCGCTCTAAAAATCAAAATCGTTGGCAAACGCAATCTTTACCGAAAAGACACGTGGATACACCTGTGAGGACAGGTTCTAACAGACAGCCAGCCTGCGCTCCCGATTACGGGACTTCAGACTGGCTGTTTATGCAGAACAAGAAGATGATCGGACTGTTTGCGTTCTCTGCTGTTTTCGGTATCATCGGAGCAGGGACAGGAGAAACGGAAAACCGCTGCATAAGCTGTCAGGCAGCTTTATGCAGCGGTTCCGTAAGAGTCTGTTCAGCAACGGATCATGCCCTTATTTTTGAGCATCTTTTGCGAGAACTTCATCAATGGTATTCTGAAGTGTATCGAGATTTTCGTCATTGTCAATGCCGCCCATAAGTGCTTCGCCCACGATATTGCCGTTTCTGTCAATGACATACGTTGTCGGGAACGCAGTGATACCCAGTGCAAATTTTCCGGCATCGCTGTCAGAATCAAAATAGATGTTCCGATATTTTGCGCCCTTTGTTTCCAGAATTTGTTTTGCTGTTGCAATATTCTGCTCGTCACCGTCAAGCGCACCGACATTCACGCCAAGCACTTCGCCGCCCTGTTCCTTGATGCGGTCATTCAGAGCATTCATTTCACTGAGTTCCTCCACACAGGGTTTGCATTCGTTGAACCAAAAATTCACCACTGTCACAGCATTCTCTGCGAAAACGCTGCTGTCCACCTTGTTTCCGTCCAGATCTTTTCCCTCGAACTGCGGGAATGCAGTGCCTGATGCATCGCTGGTCTGCGCATCGGAAGAATCAGCCGGAAGTGCTGCAATCTCCTCTTCAATTTTGCGGATCTGTTCCGCATCTGATTTCAGCGTTTCATATTCCGCATCGGTAAACTGATCCTTTGCGCCGTCTACCGCAGCCATCAGCACGTCGCCATAGTTCGAACTCTTCATGTCCTCTGTGACATTTTTGCTCATGGATGCAAATACCTTTTCCCACAGAGCATCATTTTTCGCCATAATCGCATTTTCCTCATCCAAAAGCTCCTGTGAAGATTTTCCGGATGTTTCCGCTTCGCCGGATACTTCACTGGACACGCTCGAAGAAGCGTCCTTCGCTGTATTGCTGCATCCGCTGAGCGGGACAGAGAGTGCCAGACAGGCTGCTAACACGATCATCAGATTCTTTTTCATTTTCATTTTTTAAGCTCCTTTTTTTCTGTTGTCATTTCTTTTGCCTTTGATAGATCTCCAAACCCATACCGATAACATATGGCATGGGTCGGACAGGATTTCATACACATACCGCAGCGGATACACTCGGCATGGTTGGGCTGTTTGGTGACATCGACATCCATTTTGCATGCCTTTGCACAAGCACCGCAGGATACACATTTATCTTTGTCCACCTTCATCTGAAAAAGCGATACCCGATTCAAAAGCGCATAAAATGCGCCCAGCGGACACAGCCATTTGCAGAACGGGCGGTAGAAAAACACGCTGCCAAGTATCACAGCCAGCAGGACAAATGCTTTCCATGAAAAAAGCACACCAAGCGCCGTGCGGATTCCCTCATTGGTGATCGACAGCGGAATCGCACCTTCCAGCACGCCTTGCGGACAAAGGTATTTGCAGAAGAACGGATCCCCCATTCCCAGCTCATTGACGACTACCATCGGGAGAAGAATCACCATCACCAGCAAAATACCATATTTCAGATAGCGCAGCGGTTTCAGCTTTCGGGTAGAGAGCTTTGGCGACGGGATCTTATGCAAAAGCTCCTGAAACCAGCCGAACGGACACAGAAATCCACAGATAAATCTCCCCAGCAAAACACCAAGCAATATCAATATTCCGGTGACATAGTAAGAAAACTTGAATTTCGATGACCCTACAACTGCCTGAAATGCCCCGATGGGACAAGAGCCTGCTGCTCCCGGACAGGAATAACAATTCAATCCCGGCACACAGGCGTATTTTCCCTTTCCCCGATTCAGAGAACCATTCAAAAAATTGGGAAGATGCATGTTGGTCAGAAGTGCTGCTGCTGCCTGAATCCAACCGCGAAACCGTGCAAGAGGATGCACATTTTTTTTGTTGATCTGTTTGTTCTTAGCCAATTCCAACACACTCCATACACAGGCGGATTGCTTTTGAAAAAACAGTCTGAGCCTCCTCCCGCCAGATGCCAAAGATCAGCATTGCCATTCCGATGAGCAGAAAAAACATCTGCGCTGCTGTTTTTTTGAATACCATTTGTTTCCCTCCAATGCTTTGATGACACTAGTATACATCATGCGATATAAAATCTGCGTTAAGGAAAAATTAACACAGATTTTATCTACGTCTGTTATAATAAAGGTAAAAATGATAAGAGCCTGTTTTGTATCCTGCCCCGAACACTGCTCCATGGCAAGGCTTTTAGAGCTTGTGTTCATAGGAAATATATGCGGATTTTCGAGCAAATTTTTTTGCAGACAAGGCAA
>NZ_JAJFCK010000009.1 GCF_020709055.1 Ruminococcus callidus | reverse complement strand
TATGCAACAAAATTTGCCGAAAAGACGTAGATAGACGCCTATGAACACAAGCTCTTAGTCCTTCAAGATGCCGCCATCGCCAGTGGTGTCGTCATCCTTCTTTTTCTTCTTGCCCTCTTTTTTGGCTTTGGCAGCGGCGATCTTTGCCTCCTGCTCCCGCTTGGTATTCTCCGACAGGGTCAGGTTTTCCTGAATCGCCCACTTCTTCAGGCGAATCTTGTTGCGGTTTCCGGTCGTCTCAATGACGATGGTGTCCTCATTGACCTGAACCACCAGACCAACAATACCGCCAATGGTCACGATCTCGTCGCCGATCTGCAGTGCGCCCTGCATTGCCTTGGCTTCCTTGTCCTTTTTCTTCTGCGGACGGATCAGGATGAAGTACATCACTGCGAACAGCAGCACCATAAAGATCAGGTAGCCCACAGTCCCCATACCGCCGGCAGAGCCGCTCGAAGAGCCGCTTCCGCTGGAAGCAAATGCGGTTACGGTGCAGAGTGCACCCGTCAGTGCTGCGGTGCTGGCAGCGAGTCCCAGTCTTGCAAATTTCTTACTCATGTTTCAAAGCCCTTTCTCTCATTGTGGCTGTTTTCACTCCGTCTGTGCCTTTCCGCACAGAATTTCGTCAATGGAAGCAGCCGCTGTTTTTCCGGCACCCATCGCCAGGATGACCGTTGCTGCGCCGGTTACGGCATCGCCGCCGGCATAGACCTTGTCCTTGGTGGTTGCCATGTCCTCGTTGACGATCAGGCAGCCCCAGCGATTGGTGTCCAGTCCCTCTGTGGTGGAAGAGATCAACGGGTTGGGGGAGGTGCCGATTGCCATGATCACGGTATCCACATCCAGCACAAATTCGCTGTCCGGAATGGCAATCGGCCGCCGTCTGCCGCTCTCATCCGGTTCGCCAAGTTCCATCCGGATGCACTTCAGACCGTTGACACGGCCGTTCTCGTCGCCCAGAATCTCCACGGGATTGCAGAGGTTCTGAAACTCCACGCCCTCTTCCTTGGCGTGGTGCACTTCCTCCAGACGTGCCGGCATCTCTGCCTCGGAACGGCGGTAGACAATGTACACATGCTCCGCACCCATACGCAGCGCACTTCTTGCAGCGTCCATTGCCACGTTGCCGCCGCCGACCACAGCAACCGCCCTGGAGCGAATGACCGGTGTTGCATAGTTATCATCATAACCGTGCATCAGGTTGATTCGGGTGAGGTACTCATTTGCCGAGCAAACGCCCACCTGCGCCTCGCCGGGAATGTTCATGAAGCGGGGCAGACCTGCGCCGGAGCCGATGAATACCGCATCATAGCCGGATTCCATCAGCTCATCCACGGAGAGGATCTTCCCGATGACCATGTCCGGCTGAATCTCCACGCCCATTTTTTCCAGCGTCTTGATTTCCTGCTGCACGATGGACTTGGGCAGACGGAATTCCGGAATGCCATACATCAGCACGCCGCCAGCCACCTGAAATGCCTCGAAGATCGTCACCTGATAGCCCAGACGTGCCAGATCGCCGGCACAGGTCAGACCTGCCGGACCGCCGCCGACAATTGCCACACGCTTGCCGTTGGCAGACGCTTTTTCCAGATTGCCGGCATAGCCGTGCTCTCTGGCGTAATCTGCCACAAAGCGTTCCAGTCTGCCAATGGCGACCGGCTCCCCCTTCTTGCCACGAACGCACTTGCCCTCGCACTGGTTTTCCTGCGGGCAGACACGTCCGCAGATGGCGGGCAGGCTGTTTGTGGTGCGAATGATGTCATATGCCTGAAGGAAATCTCCGGCTGCCACTGCTGCGATGAAATCCGGAATCGGCACGCCTACCGGACATCCGCTGACGCAGGGCTTCGCCTTACAGTGCAGGCAGCGGCCTGCCTCCTCGATTGCCTGTTCCGGCGTATAGCCCATGGCAACCTCCTGGAAGCATCTCGCACGTTCCTTGGGGTCACGCTCCGGCATGGGCACTTTCTGCTGTGCCATGTTAAATTTTCCTGCCATTACTGTGCGCCCCCTTCCCGATGCAGTCTGCACACGTGCTGTTCCTGTTCCCGGTATGTGCCGTTGCGGCGCATCAGTTCCTCGAAGTCCACCTGATGTCCGTCAAAGTCCGGCCCGTCCACGCAGGCATAGCGAATCTTCCCGCCAACCGTCACACGGCAGCCGCCGCACATGCCGGTACCGTCTACCATGATCGGGTTCAGGGATACGATCGTAGGCAAGTCATACGGCTTTGTGGTCTGGCAGACAAACTTCATCATGGGCACCGGTCCAATGGCGATGACCACGTCATATTTCTTTCCGCTCTCCAGCTGCTGCTGCAGCACGTTGGTCACGAAGCCCTTGGTGCCATAGGAGCCGTCATCGGTACACAGATAGAGATTGTCGCTGCACGAACGGAATTCGTCCTCCAGAATCACGATGTCCTTGCTGCGGAAGCCTGCGATGGTATCCACGGCAATGCCCTTGGCGTGAAGCTGCTTTGCCTGCGGATAAGCGATGGCGCACCCCACGCCGCCGCCGATGACGCAAGCGGACTTTGTGCCCTCCGGAATCTCTGTGGGCATGCCAAGAGGTCCTACCAGATCCAGAATCGAATCGTCCTCTTCCAAAGCGGCGAACTGGCGGGTAGATTCTCCCACGATCTGGAAAATCAGCGTGATCGTTCCAGCCTCACGGTCATAATCGGCAACGGTCAGCGGAACACGCTCGCCGAACTCGTCCAGACGGAACATGATAAACTGTCCTGCCTGCACCTTACGGGCGATGAGCGGCGCTTTCAGCTTCACCCAAACGACCGCATCGTTCAGCCTTTTCTTTTCTACAATTGGAAACAATTTTTTCACCTCATTGTGTCTTTTGTCGCATCAAAAATGACAAAGGGTATCCCCACGATCCCGCAATCCTTCGGTTTTGCAGCATCCGACAGCTTTTCAGCGCATCGATCCTGTACACCCCTTCCGACTGCGTTCCGTCCTGCGGAGATACCCCATGGAGCACATGGGAATCCGCATGGGATTTCACGCACTCGAAAGAAAAAGCCGACACCTCTGCCGGCTCCTTCTATCATTTCTGTTTTGTCACATTGCACTCTGTCCCCGGAAAGATCCCATACAGGTTCTGCCGAGGTTCTCAGAGTCTGATTCAGTCTTCCGATTCTGTTTCGTCTGCGTCCTCGGCGAAATCAGCTTCTGTCACATCGCCGAATTCCAGTTTCTGACCGCAGCACGGACATGGCATTTCACCCTTGTCCAGAATCGACTCGCTCAGAACGATGGTATTCTTGCAGGTGGGGCAAACGGTCTCGTACTGAACCTCGTCGTCCTCGTCCTCATCATAGTAATCGTCGTACTCGTCATCGTCCTCGTCGTCATCTTCGTCAAAGACAATGTCCTCCAGATCGCCCAGATCCTGATCCAGCAGATCGCAGGTATCTGTCAGCTCGTCTACCTGTGTCTGAAGATCAACGATGTAAGCGGTCATTTCCTGCATCACATCGAGGATCTTGCCCAGTACCTTTCCCTCTTTGGAGCTTGTCAGATCCAGCTCCATGCCGTCAACCATACCACACAGATATGCCATTTTATCCGTCAGATTCATACCATTGCCTCCTGTTCTGTTCCGAATCCTGCGCATTTTGCAGGGATTCTGTTTCTTGCCTTTTGGGATTTATGCACGCTCCATGTATTCGCCGGTTCTGGTGTCGATGCGGATCATATCGCCCTGATTGATGAAGAGCGGAACCTTGATCTCTGCGCCGGTTTCCAGCGTTGCCGGCTTGGTAGCGTTGGTAGCAGTATCGCCCTTGAAGCCCGGGTCTGTCTCGGTAACTTCCAGCTCTACAAAGTACGGCGGCTCTACGCCGAACACGTTGCCCTTGTAGGACAGAACCTTAACTTCCATGTTCTCCTTGACAAATGCGAAAGCCGGACCCAGCTTGGACTTGTCGATGGGCTGCTGCTCATATGTTTCCATGTCCATGAAGTAGTACAGATCGCCGTCTGCATACAGATACTGCATGTCCTTACGCTCGATGTAAGCAGTCGGATACTTATCCGTAGGGTTGAAAGAGCGCTCTACAACTGCGCCGGTGATAACGTTCTTGTACTTGGTGCGGACAAATGCGGCACCCTTACCCGGCTTTACGTGCTGAAATTCGATAACCTGTACAACGTTTCCATCCAGTTCAAATGTTACGCCGTTTCTGAAATCGCCTGCTGAAATCATAAAATGAAACCTCCGTTTTATTCCTGTGTTTGCTGCAACGAGAAAGGAGCTCCGGCAACAGCCTGGAAAATCCCCTCAGAAAAACATTGCTTAACTTTATTATACAACATAATTGCCCGCTTTGCAAGACTTTCCGCAAAAAAAATTACGTTTTTACCGGAAAAATCTTTCGGCGGCACCGCACCGGTCAGCCGATCATCACCAGCACTGCGTTACCCTGTTCTGCGGCATTGTCATAGAATGCCTGCAGATCTGCAAAGTACGCCGGCAGTTCCGCACGAATATCGTCTTCCTCCTCCGGTCTGTCCCAGATGGCAGGATAGATATCTGCCGCTGCAAAATCGGACATCTGCAAGGCTGCCAGACGTGCGGCAAAATCCACCTCGTGCAGAGCCTGTGCAATTTCTTTCACACGCTTTGCCGGAATGCCGCCCACATGCAGCTGCCGTGCCAGAAAGACGCTGCCGCACACCGCCTCTGACAGCGGATCATGGTCTGCGGCATCAGACAGGGTATCTCCGGTCAGCACAAAATGCAGCGCATCCCACATCTTGTCCAGATCACACGCTTCCGCAGTTTCGTCCTCTGTCAGCGTTTCCGCCTGTTTCACCAGAGCACGTTCCTCCAGCTGCCGCAGATGTTCCAGTTCCGTGTCGGAAATCTGGTAATAGCCTGCATACATTCCCATTGTGTCAATCTCCTTTTACAGCGTAATCAGCTGCTTCGGTGCCTCCGTCAGATTGTCGCATCCGCCCTCGTGGATCACCACGAAATCCTCGATGCGCACGCCAAATTCGCCCGGCAGATAGATGCCCGGCTCTACCGTGACCACGTTGCCCTCTGCCATCACCGTCTGAGATGCCGGCGAAGCATTGGGGTACTCGTGAATCTCCATGCCCACGCCGTGTCCCAGCGAATGCCCGAAGTTGTCGCCATAGCCAGCGTCAGTGATGATCTTTCTTGCGCAGGCATCCATGTCCCTGCCGGTCACGCCAGCTTTGGCGAGCCGCAGCGTCTCCTCCTGTGCCCGAAGTACCACGCCGTACACCTCACGCATCCGCTCTGTGGGCTGTCCCACGCAGACGGTACGGGTCATGTCGCTGTGGTAGCCGTCCACCATTGCGCCGAAGTCCATGAGCACGAAGTCGCCGGACTGCACCTTTGCCTCCGCCGTGGGAACGCCGTGCGGCATAGAAGTCCTTGCACCGGTGAGTGCGATGGTGGGGAATGACTCCCCCTCAGAGCCACGCTGAAGCATGGCGTGGTTGAGGTAGAGCATGATGTCCCGTTCCGAAACGCCAACACGGATATAGTTCAGCGTTTCCGCCAGCGCCGCCTCTGCAATACGCTGTGCCTTTCGAATCTTTTCGATCTCCTCCGGCGTTTTCACCGTGCGGCAGTCATAGATGGCACGGCTCAGCACGTCGCTCCGATCCAGCTGCACCTGTTTTTCCAGCGCACGCTGAAGCACAGCGAAATCATGCAGCGTCATGGTCATGGACTCCACTGCTGCCGTCTTTGCGCCATGCTTCCGCAGCAGCTCCTGAATCTGAAACATCAGATCGTGCTGTTCAATGACACGGCAATTTGTCACGCACTGCCGTGCCTTTTCAATATACCGGAAGTCGATGATGAGATAGGAACCCTCACGAAAGCATACCACCGTTCCGGCGGAGGAGAGCATTCCGGTGAAATAGCGCCGGTTGACATCGGACTGGATGATGGCGCAGTCAATTCTGGCAGGCAGCAGCCCCATCAGCTTTTGAATTGGATTTGACATGTCCCCGCCCCCTTACATCTCGGAAAGTGCCTGAAGCGCCAGAAAATAGCCGTTGATGCCGAAGCCGGCAATCGTTCCGGCACAAACTGGGCTCAGCACCGAGTGGGAACGGAACTCGTCCCGTGCATAGATGTTGCTGATGTGCACTTCCACGCAGGGAATGCGAATGTCGTGGATGGCATCGTGAATGGCATAGCTGTAGTGGGTATAGGCACCGGCATTGATGACAACGCCGTCAAAAGTGTGCCGTGCTGCGTGCAGCTTGTCGATGATCGCACCCTCGTGGTTGGACTGGAAGATCTCGCACTCCAGCCCCAGTCCCTCGGCACGATCCAGAATCTGACGGTTCAGATCGGCGAAGGTGGTGTTTCCGTACACGCCGGGCTCCCGTTCGCCCAGCAGATTCAGGTTCGGTCCATGAATCACCAATACTTTTTTGATCATATGCTATCGACTCCTTGCCTGCCGGACTTTGCGACCTCCGGCCCCTCATAAATTTTGCGGGGCAAAAAGGGCACCTCCATCCGGCGCTTGAATTTGAAAAACTTCGTTTTTTCCATTTCCATGGGGAATACAAAGATGCAGGGCACACGAAACAAATTTGCGCCCAGCACATCAGTAAAGATCTGATCCCCCACCGCTGCCACTTCCTTTCGTGACAGTCCCATTTTCTGCACTGCCTCCCGATATCCCTTCGTCAGCGGTTTTTTCCCCTCACAGACGAAGTCCAGCCCCAGCCGCCTGGCAAACGGCTCGACTCTCGGCGGGTGGTTGTTGGACACAAGGCACAGGGAGATCCCCGCCGCCTGCATTCCAGCCACCCAGCCCTCCACACCGGGTGCCGGCGTGGGGTTGTCGTGAGTGGTCAGCGTGTTGTCAATGTCCAGCAAAAGTCCCCGCACGCCCAGCTTTCCCAGCAGCTCCGGCGTGATATCGCAGACGCTTCGCAGCGCAAGTTTTGCTTGGAACAGCATTGCCCTCTCTCCTTCCATGGTCATCAAACCCTGTCGAAAAATGCCGCACAAAAAAACGGACGCACTTTCGTCAAGTGCGCCCGCATGCTGTGTATCGCAAATTTCTGGATTAATACTTGCGCTTACGAGCAGCTTCCGACTTCTTCTTACGCTTTACCGAAGGCTTTTCGTAATGCTCTCTCTTGCGGACTTCAGCGATAACGCCGTCCTTCGCACAAGATCTCTTAAAACGCTTCAGCGCGGTGTCCAAAGACTCGTTCTTACCAACGCGAACTTCTGCCACTTACATTTCCCTCCCTTTGCCACTACGGCAGAGGCTAATCTTCCATCCAGCCGTAACCAGATTTCCAATTTATCTAACTGGCTTCCCGACCAAAACCGGGCTGCCAGAGATTAGCAATACCTGTCATTGTGTCATCATTTTTTGCAATATAGATTATTGTACCACATATTGCACAAGATGTCAAGAGATTTTTCCAACAAATTTGTTTTTTGTTATTTTGCCACAAAATTGACAAGTTTCTTTGGTACATATATTTGCTTTATGATTGTTTTTCCGGCGATTGCTTCCGAAACTTTCGGTTCTGCGGCTGCCTGTGCCAGAACGGCATCCTTTTCGGCATCTGCCGGAATCTCCAGCTTTGCACGAACCTTGCCGTTGATCTGGACAACGATCTCGATGGTGTCGTCCACGCACTGTGCCTCATCATAGGTCACCCATTCCTGTTCGCTGAGCACGCCCTCACAGCCGATGACCTGATACAGCTCCTCAGAGATGTGCGGTGCAAACGGATACAGCAGGATCAGCAGATCCCGGAACTCCTTCTTGGTGATGGAGCCGGCATCGTAGATGTCGTTGAGCAATGTCATCATAGCAGCAATGGCAGTGTTGAACTTCATTGCCTCGATGTCCTCAGACACCTTCTTAATGGTCTTGTGCATCTTGGAGCGCAGCGCATCGCTGTAGCTGTCGCTGTCAGTCACCTTGTCCTGCAATGCCCAGATACGGTCTACGAAGCGCTTGCAGCCCTTGACGCTGCTCTCGCTCCACGGCGCAGCCTTTTCATAGTCGCCCATGAAGAGAACGTACAGACGCAGCACATCGGCACCATAGACATCGACTACATCATTCGGGTCTACGACGTTGCCTCTGGACTTGGACATCTTCTCGCCGTCCGGGCCGAGGATCAGACCCTGTGCGGTACGCTTTGCATACGGCTCAGAGGTGGGCACCAGATCCAGATCATACAGGAACTTGTGCCAGAAACGGGAGTAGATCATGTGGCGTGTTACATGCTCCATACCGCCGTTGTACCAGTCAACCGGCATCCAGTACTTCAGCGCCTCCTGGGATGCAAATTCCTTGTCGTTGTGCGGATCGCAGTAGCGGAGGAAGTACCAGGAAGAGCCTGCCCACTGGGGCATGGTGTCGGTTTCCCGTCTTGCTGCCGCACCGCACTTGGGGCACTTGCAGTTGACGAAGGATTCGATCTTTGCCAGCGGGCTTTCGCCGTCCTTGCCCGGTTCAAAATTCTCCACCGGCGGCAGCCGCAGCGGCAGTTCCTCGTAGGGCACGGGCACCATACCGCACTTCGGGCAGTACACGATGGGAATCGGCTCGCCCCAGTAGCGCTGACGGTTGAACGCCCAGTCCTTCATCTTGTACTGCACACCCTTTTCGCCGCAGCCCTTTTCTGCCAGCACTTCCAGCATCTTCTCGATGGCATCCTTCTTGTTGGTGATGCCGTTGAGGATGCCGGAGTTTACCATTTCACCATCGCCGGTGTAAGCTTCCTTGGAGATATCGCCGCCCTTGATGACCTCGATGATGTCGATGCCGAACTTCTTGGCAAAGTCGTAGTCACGGGTGTCGTGTGCCGGCACTGCCATAATGGCACCGGTGCCGTAGCCCATCATCACATAGTCGGAAATGTAGATGGGAATCTCCTTGCCGGTGATGGGGTTGATGCCGGTGAGTCCCTCGATTTTCACGCCAGTCTTGTCCTTGACCAGCTGCGTCCGCTCGAACTCACTCTTCTTGGCGCACTCTGCCTTATAGGCATCCAGATCGGCGATGTTGGCGATGCTGTCCCGATACTTCTGGATGATGGGGTGCTCCGGTGCGATGACCATAAAGGTCACGCCGTACAGAGTGTCCGGACGGGTGGTATAGATGCGCAGCTTCTCGTCTGCGTGTTCTTTCACGGCAAAGTTCACGAATGCGCCGGTAGACTTGCCGATCCAGTTCTGCTGCTGGAGCTTGACGTTGGGCAGATAGTCCACCTCTTCCAGTCCCTGAAGCAGCTTGTCTGCGTACTCGGTGATGCGCAGATACCAGACCTCCTTGGTCTTCTGCACGATCTCGCTGTGGCAGATGTCGCACTTACCGCCCTGAGAATCCTCGTTGGACAGAACGACCTTACAGCTGGGGCAGTAGTTGACCAGCGTCTTGTCACGGAATGCCAGTCCCTTTTCGAACATCTTCAGGAAAATCCACTGGGTCCACTTGTAGTAATGCTCATCAGTGGTATCGATCACTCTCGACCAGTCGAACGAGAAGCCCACACGCTTGAGCTGTCCGGTAAACTTCACGATGTTATCATCGGTTACCTTGCGGGGATGTACGCCGGTCTTGATGGCGGTGTTCTCCGTCGGCAGACCGTAGGCATCGAAGCCGATAGGGAACAGCACATTGTAGCCCTGCATCCGGCGCTTCCGGCTGACAACCTCCAGACCGGAATACGCTTTGATGTGGCCCACGTGCATGCCGTGTCCGGACGGGTACGGAAATTCCACCAGCGCATAGAACTTCGGCTTGGTGTGGTCTTCCTTGGCACGGAACGAACCGTGTTCCTCCCAATACTTTTGCCACTTGGGTTCCACTGCGGCAAAATCATACTTGTTGCTCATGTGTATCATTCCTTTAATTATAATTTACTCAACATATTTCCAGGGCTGTGACGCCGTTTCTCTCAATTTTTCTTCGATACTGTCACAGCTCCATGTTTCATTCAGGTCAAACTGGCATCTTATACGAACATGACTGTCCTCTCTCTCAATTTCCCGTCCGGCATGGTAAAACTTCACATAGATTGCGTATGTGGTCTGATACGCATTGTCCGGTTCGGTTCTCAGATGAGAAAACGGCGACGTATCCCAAAAATCACAGTAAAGTGCGTAGATCTCTTCTGCTGTTTCAGAAAAGCTGTCCGACGTCATATCAAAAGAGGGATTCCCCTCAATAAAATCAAAGTCAAGATGTTCACTCTCCTGCGGTGTCCCGAATGCCATGACAAATTCTTCTGTTACCATCGTATTGATTTGATGCTCCTGACAAAAAGCCGCCCAGGCAGCTGTCTTATAATTCTCACGCACACTTTTGTGCGGAAAATGCCAGATTGGCAGCAAACCATCCCAACGACCCTTTGACCAACCGGATATGACAATAAACACCACATCTGGATTTTCTTTCGGTGAAACCGTATAAAAAGTATAGATTCCGCTGTCTGTCTTTTGAATATGGCTATCACAAATCGTAAACGCTTCCCCATATTCATCTTGTAGCTGACGCATTATCTGCCATCTGCCGTCCGGTAAAAGAAATTTGACAAGCACTGCGATCCAAAAGACAAGAACCACAAAAAGTATTCGCCATTCCGTCTTTGACTTTTTCGGTTTCCCGCTGTTATTTACCAAAAAACGCCCTAACATTCTTTTCAAATACCAACACTGCAGCAGCGCCGACATCCAGGAGCCCTTCCAGCAGATAGATCCACTGGCTTCCCAGATTGCTCAGGTTGCCGCCCAGATTGACGAGGAACATCAGCACCAGCCATACTGCGACGATGTACTGAATGTACGGGATCCGTCCCAGCATCAGCACCAGCGCCGCAACGGCGAGGATCAGCATCACAATATTGGCGCCGGAGAAGCCGAGAATCAGGTTCAGAACCGACTTCACGACCAAATACAATCCAATGCCAAATACCCACTTTTTTCCTGCTTCTGCCATACAAAATCATCCTTTCCACAGCGTCCTGCATGCGCACCGGCGCTTACTGCTCTGCCTTCGTCCAAGCGGAGATGTCCACCGGCTCGCCGTCCGCCCAGAGGCGTTCCAGCTGGTAAAAATCACGGGTTTCCTTATAGAAAATATGCACAATGATATCGGCATAATCCAGCACGATCCAGTTGGAGCCGTTGCCGCGGCCCTCCCGGTGCATGGGTTCCAGACCCCGTTCCGAGAGCTGGTACTCCACCTCGTCTGCCAGTGTCTTGGTGTGGGTGGTGCTGGTACCATTGGCGATGATGAAATAGTCGCCCAGAATGGTCAGCTCGCCCACATGCAGCACCTGAATATCCTCTGCACGCTTGCTGTCCAATGCTTTCACAATCACTTCCAGTATTTCCTGCTGTGTCATATCATAATCCTTTCTTCGCTGTTATTGTGCGCCGTCCTCAGTGTTTCCGTCGCTGATATCCGAGAGATTTTCCTGCGTGTCGTCATATGCGGTCGCCTGATAATAGCCCTCCGGCACCAGTTCAACAATGGCGCTCTCCTCCGGATAGATCTCGTTCTGATACGGGCGGAAGTGGGCGTTCAAAATGCCGATGGTCGCCGACTTATGAATGGAATAGACCGACTGGCTGGAGCCGTCCCCGGGATAGTAGGTCGCACCCTCGCCCGGCACCATAAAGACGTTGACGGAGTCCATGGAAAGACGGGCGGAGGCGAAATCTGCTACCATGCTGACCTGTTCCAGCGAGAGGTCGGTGGCGATCCACTGATTCTTATAAATTTTCTGCATGGCGCTCATCAGTTCGGTCTGGCTCATGTTCAGCATCTTCTGCATGGCTGCTGCCAGGAAGATACGCTGCGCCTTGACACGTCCGATGTCGCCCTCCGCATAGTCGTGGCGAAAGCGAACGAACCACTCTGCCTGCTGTCCGTCCAGCACCTGTTCGCCGGCGGGCAGCACCTTGTCTGCCTCATAGAGAATCTCCTCCGGCAGGGTAATGGGGATACCGCCGATGGAGTCTACAATGCTGGCGATATCTTTGCAGTTCAGCTTGACATAGCAGTCTACGTAAACGCAGAAGTTTTCCTCAATGGCATTTACCACACGCTGAATGGGTGTGACGCCGGTTTCCTGTCCGCCGCTGTAAATGCTGTTGAACTTTGCCGTGGAATAGGAGGCATAGTCCGGCATATAGCAGTCACGGGGAATCTGAAGGATGTTCATGGTGCCGTTAATCAGATCCAGCTGCAAAATCCAGTCCACGTCGGACAGCTCGCCGCTCTCGTCCATGCCCAGAAACAGAATGGTATACTGCCCCTCGATGGTCTGATTCAGGTCCAGACCGTCATCCCGATCACCGTCCAGATCGCTCTTGAGCTTCAGTGCGGAGGCATCTGCCGAATCCACCTTGGAAAGCGTGCCCTCCTGCTGCACCAGCGGCTGCCAGAGCTTCCAGTATTTCATGATGGAAACCTGACGTGTGGTGATGGTTGTTGCATCCACCGTTTCATAGGCAATGATCGGTACGTTCAAAACCATGGTCAAAATCAGCACCACGCTAACGATGATGCTCGCTGCGATGATCAGCTTATCTCGCAGCGTTCCACGTTTCTTTTGAGAAGACGTCGGTACATACCCGTATTCCTGCGGTGCAGCACCCTTGCTTCTTCTGTCCGGTCTGCGTTTGTTTGCCATGCCAGATTCATCCTTCCTTTTTTTGCAGCATTGCGGCGTATTCATTATAGGCTTCTACCGTATGGTGCGGGATCAGTGCGCCACGATGGAGCAGCTTCTGAAGCGATGCCACCAGTGCGGCATACATTCCGTCCGCCAGACTCTCCTGTGTCTTCCGGCGCATTTCCTCCACGCCGAGATAGTCCCGTTCTGCCGAGATCATATCTGCCAGATAGACGATCTGCTCCAGGGGAGACATGCCGCAGCGTCCCACGGTATGGAACCGCACGGCATGAAGCACGTCCTCATCGGTCACATGGAACTGCGTCCGCAGCATCTCTGCGCCGGCAATGCCGTGCCATACCTTGAACGCCTTTCGCTCCTCTTCGCAGACATCCATCGGAGAGCGCATCATCCAAGTGTACTGCACATCCTCCGGTTCTTCCTTACAGATATCGTGCACCAGTCCGGCAAACCGTGCTTTCTCCGGATCCACACAGCCAAAGCGTTCCGCCAGCGCTGCGCTCGCCTCCGAGACATTGACGGAATGCTGAAACCGTTTTTCCGACAGGTGCTCTTTCAGATATTGTTCATAGGACTTCAAATCCACTTTCATCGCAAGATGCTCCCTCCATCATTTCTTCCGACTGGTACAATCGATGACATACTATATATTGTACTACTTTTTGCGGCAAATAGCAAGAAAAATCTTTGTGATTTTTGATGCTTTCCCGAATTTTTGTAGAAGATATGGTGTAGGCTGCGGCATGGCAAACAAAAATTTTGCCATATTGCAACAAAAACTGCTGCTGTGCCAGAAGTGCCTGCTGATCGTCCTTTTCTCTGGAGACCACGCCAAGCGCGGCAAGCTCCAGAATTTCCTGCCAGCGATGCCAGTTCTGGAACTGCAAAAACATGTCGCTGCCCAGCAAAAGCACCAGCTCCGCCTCCGGAAACCGCCGGTGAAACTCCTGCACTGTATAGATGGTATAGCTCACACGTGCCTGTTCCAATTCGCAGGCATCCACGCTGCAGTCCGGCACTTCCGCTGCGGCAAGACGGCACATGGCAAGGCGGTCTTCTGCCGAAACAGCAGGCGTCTGCGCCTGTTTAAACGGCGAGACCCGTGCCGGAATCAGATACACATGGGACAGCCCAAGCCCCTCCTTTGCCGTCTGCACCAGATGCAGATGACCGTTATGGATGGGATTGAAGCTGCCGCCGAACAGTCCGATGCGCTGCATCAGAACTGCACGACCGGTTCCTTGGGATTGCGCAGGAACAGGACAAAGCGGCTGCCGATGACCTGTACCACTTCCGAACCTGTCCGGGCTGCCAGTTCCTCGGCTGCCTCCCGGGCATCCAGCGGGCAGTTGTCCAGCACACGCATCTTGATCAGCTCACGCTTCCGCAGCGCATCCTTGACCTGCTGCACCAGTGCTTCGCTGATACCGCCCTTTCCCACCTGTAAAATCGTCTCATACTTGCTGGCAATGCCGCGAAGTGTCGAACGCTGTTTGCTTGTCAACATCTGTGATTCTCCTTACTTTTCCTGAAAATATCGTGCCAGCTTCGCCAGTGCATTGGCACGGTGGCTGACCTGGTTCTTCTCTTCCTCTGTCATCTGTGCCATGGTGCGGTCGCCCACGCAGAACAGCGGGTCATAGCCGAAGCCGTTTTCCCCTGCCGGTGTTGTGCCGATCCTGCCCTCACAGGTGCCGGAAAAGAAATGGGTCTCTCCGGCTGCATCTACATAGCAGAGCACACATTCAAACCGTGCCGTGCGCTTTTCTGCCGGAACACCGTCCAGCAGCTCCAGCAGCTTCGCATTCCGGTCTGCATCCGTAGCGCCCTCTCCGGCAAAGCGGTGGGAGTGTACTCCCGGTGCGCCGTCCAGCGCATCCACCAGCAGTCCGCTGTCGTCGGCGATAACCGGACAGTGCAGTGCCTCGTATACGGCACGTGCTTTCAGCGCTGCGTTTTCGGCGAACGTCTCGCCGTTTTCCTCTACCTCAATGGAAATGCCTGCCTCCTGCTGGGAGACCACGGTAAAGCCAAGGGGCTGTAGGATATCCCGAATTTCCCGCAGTTTTCCGGCGTTGTTCGATGCGATCACGATTCGATTCATTCTGACTCCTCCTCTGTGGGGACAAACAGGGCACGGACAAAGTCCTCGGCGTGGAACGGCTGGAGATCCTCAATCTTTTCTCCCACGCCGATCAGCTTCACCGGAATGCCCAGTTCATTGCGGATGGAAACGATAATGCCGCCCTTGGCGGTGCCGTCCAGCTTGGTCAGCACAATGCCGGTGATATTCGCAACCTCCTGAAACAGCCGTGCCTGATTGACAGCATTCTGTCCGGTGGTGGCATCCAGTACCAGCAGCACTTCCTGATGGCAGCCCTCCGCCCGTGTTTCAATGATGCGGTTGATCTTCGCCAGCTCCTGCATCAGGTTCTTCTTGTTGTGCAGCCGTCCGGCAGTGTCGCAGATGAGCACATCGCAGCCACGTGCCTTGGCAGCATCAATGGCATCATAGACCACCGATGCCGGATCCGAACCCTCGGCGTGCTTGACGATATCCACGCCGGCACGCTGCGTCCAGACTTCCAGCTGGTCAATGGCAGCTGCACGGAATGTATCCGCAGCGGCAACCAGAACCTTCTTGCCCTCGGATTTCAGCTGATGGCACAGCTTGCCGATGGTGGTAGTCTTTCCGGCACCGTTGACGCCGATGACAACCACAACGGTGGGCTTGGTGGGATACTCCAGCGTCTGATCCTCGCCCAGCATCTCGGTGATGATCTCCTGAATCATGCCCATAATCAGACTTGGATCGGTCACGCCACGCTCTTTCACCCGTTTCCGCAGCGTCTCGCAGATCTCCACGGAGGTCTCCGGTCCGAGATCGCTCATGATCATGGTCTCTTCCAGCTGATCGAACAGGTCGTCGTCGATCTTGGTGAATGTGTTGACCACCTGCTGCATCCGAGTAATCATGGCATCCTTGGTTTTCCGCAGACCGTCCCGAATCTTGGCGAAAAAGCCCTTTTTCTTGGGCTTCTCCGGCTCCTCTTCCGGAACCTCCTCCGATTCCCCGGAGATGTCCTCCGGTTCTTCCGGCTGCTCTGCTTCCTCCGGCTCTGATGCTTCCGCAGGTTCTTCTGCCGGTTCTGCATCCTCCGATGCTTCTGCCGGCTCCGTTTCCTCTGCTTCCACATCCTGTTCCGGCGCTTCCGCTTCGGGAGATTCTTCCGGCTGCTCCGGCTCCTCTGCTTCCGGCATTTTCTCCGGCACTGCATCGTCTTCCGCCGAATCCTCTGCCGGTTCCGGCGCTTCCTCTGTTTCTCCGGATGCCTGCATAGCTGCCTGCCGTGCCAGCGCAATGGCCTCTTTTCGAAGCTCGGACTTCTCCGCAGCTTCCAGTGCCGCCTGCCGTGCACGTTCGATCTCGTCCTGCTCCTGCGTCTCCTGTTCTTCCAGTGCAGCAGCAGCGATCTCCTCCGCCTCCTCGGTGCTCTCCGGCGCATCTGTTTCTACCAGATTCTCGGTTTCCCTGCCACGCCGCCAGAACGGAACGCTTTTCTCTTTCTTATCCTTTTTCTTGCCAAACCAACCCATGTCCACTCATCCTTTCCTGTCGTGTTATCCTCTCGGGGCAGCGGATTCCTCCAGACCGGCGAACTCCTCCTGCTCCATACGCAGCAGACGGGAAACGCCGTCCTCCTGCATGGTCACGCCATAGAGCACATTTGCCTCCTCCATGGCGCTCCGGCGGTGCGTCACCAGAATGAACTGCGTGGTATCCGTAAAGTTTCGCAGATACTGCGCATACTTCCGCACGTTGCCCTCGTCCAGCGCTGCATCGATCTCATCCAAAATACAAAACGGCGAGGGACGCAGCCGCAGAATGGCGAAGTAAATGGCGATCGCCACAAAAGACTGCTCGCCGCCGGACAGGGAGATCAGGTTCTTGATGACCTTTCCCGGCGGGGCGACCTTGATCTCAATGCCGGATTCCAGCACCTGTTCCGGATCGGTCAGCTCCAGCCGTGCCTCTCCGCCGCCGAACAGCTCCCGGAAAATCTCCTGAAAGTTCCGGTTGATGATGGAAAAACTCTCGGAGAAGATGCGCTGCATCTCCGTTGTGAGGGACTCGATCAAGTCCTCCAGCTCCTGCTTCGCCTTTTGTGCGTCCTGTACCTGTGCGGTCAGGAACTGATACCGTGCAAAGACCTCCTCATACTCGGAGATCGCCGCCACATTGACCGTGCCCAGCGCACGAATCTTTGCTTTCAGGCTCTGCAATTCCCGCTGCGCCGCCTGCAAATCCTCCAGCGGCTGTGCTGCCTGCTGTGCCTCGGAGACGGACAGCTCGTACTGTTCCATCAGCTGGCGCACCACGCCGTCATAGTCGCTCTGGACGGCAATTTTCCGCTCCTCCAGACGGCTGATCTCGCCGGAGATTTTCTCCCGGCTGTCGTTGATCTCCCGCAGCCCTGCCTGAATCTGCCGGATGTTCTGATCCTGTGTGTCGTGCACCTGCTGCCAATGCTGAATCTGTTCCGCATTGGTCTTGCTCTCCGTTTTCAGCTGTTCCAGACGTGCCCGGTTCTCCTGCGCCTGCTGCTTTTTCTGAACAATCTTCCCGTTCTGTGCAGCGATGTCCGCCCTGGTCTGCGCCAGACGCTGTTCCATGGAGTGCTGCGCCTGCGTCTGCTGGGAGAGGCTCTCAGCGAGCTGTTCCCGATCCTTCTCTAAGGAAACCAGCTGGATTTTCAATTCCGCACGCTGCTGTGCCAGTTCCTGCTGCTGCTGCTGCAGTGCCTGACGTTTGTCGCCCTCCTGCTGAATGCTCTGCTGCACCTGTTCCAGTTCTTTGGCAGTCTGCACTGCCTTTTCCTGTGCGGTGCGCAGACTCTGTTCGGTTTCTCTCAGGCGCTGCTGACAGGCGCTGTGCTGCTGCTGTGCCTCTTCCAGACGTTCCGCAGCCTGCTGCTGCACATAATAGAACTTTTCCACCTGTGCATTGGCAGCAAGGCTCGCCGATTCCGCACGCCGGCACTCGTCCTGCAGCGCCTCCATCTGCTGTTGGAGCTGCCGGGACTGCTGCTTTGCTTTTTCCAGCGCTGCGGAAGCCTGCGCCTCCTGCTCTTCCAGTGTCTGAATGGCAGCAGCAAGGCTGTCCAGCTCGGCACGCCGTGTGAGCATTCCGCCGGAGCGCTGGGCAGAACCGCCGGTGAACGAACCGCCGGCATTGATGATCTGCCCGTCCAGCGTCACAATGCGAAAGCGGTACTGATACGCCCTGGCAAGCGCCGTTGCCGTATCCAGATCCTCCGCCACCACAATGCGTCCCAGCAGAAACCGGACGATCTCCGCATACTGCGGATCATACTGCACCAGATTGCACGCCAGATCAATGAAGCCCTCGTGGCGCTCCAAACCGGATTCCGTAAGCGTTCTGCCCCGCACAGAGGTCAGCGGCAGAAACGTCGCACGTCCGGCACGGTTCTTTGCCAGATGGCGAATCCACTGCTTCGCTGCGTTTTCGTCTGCGACCACCAGATTCTGCATCGCACCGCCCAGCGCCGTTTCCAGCGCCACACCATAGCGGGAATTGGTGGTGATAAGCTGCGCCACTGTGCCAAAAACGCCGTGAGGCTTTCCGCCGTCTGCACGGAGCACCGACTTGACACTTCCGGCAAAGCCCTCCATGTTTCGCTCCATGTCCTGCAAAAGCTTCTGGCGCTGGCGCTTTTCCCGCAGAGCAAACGCCGCCTGTTCCTGCTGCTTTTTGCCGTTTTCCAGCGCCTGCACAGAATTGGCATAGCGCCGCTGGAAGCCGTCCCGCCGGTTCTGTACCTGCTGAAGCGTTTCCGCTGTCTGAGCCGCCTGCTGTTCCGCCGTCTGATAGGCGGACTGCTGCGTCTCCTTTGCCTGTCCCAGCGCATGACAGCGCATAGCGTGTTCGGTGATCTGCGCCCGCAGTTCCTGCTGCTGGCCGGCTGCCGTCTCCTGCATCACACGGAGTTCACTCTGCTGCATCAGAAGCTGCTGCATCCGTGCGCTGCTCTTTTCGCAGGCCTCGCCCTGCTGAGCTGCCGCCTGTTCCAGCGATTTCCACCGCTGTTCCACTTCGCCGCTCTGCGCCTGCAATTTTTCCTGACGCTGTTCCAGTTCCGCCTGCCTTTTTTGCAGCACCAGAAACTGGTTCTCTGCTGCCTCGGACTGCTCAGCAATCAGTGCCATCTGGCGTTCCAGCTCAGCGATTGCGCCCTCGCTGTGCACCACTTCGTTTTCGCAGACGGCAATGGCGGACTGCAGGTTCGCCGTCTCCTGATCTGCCTCCCGCAGTTTCTGCCGAAGCTCTTCCATATGCAGAGTGCTCTCCTGCATCTTGCGGTAGCCCTCCTGCACCTGCGTATCCGCACGCTGCACCTCACGCTCTGCATTCTGGTACTCCGCCTGCGCCTGTAGGCAGCCGTCCGACAGTGCGGTCAGCTTCTCCCGCAGCGCCGTCAGCCGGCGCACCCAGAGGGAGACCTCCAGCTGCTTCTGCTGTCCGGCAAGCTCCACATACTGCTTTGCCTTTTCCGCCTGTTTCCGCAGAGGTTCTACCCGTGCCTCCAATTCAGCCACAATATCCAGCAGACGCACCAGATTTTCCTGTGCGCCGTCCAGCTTTCGTTGCGCCTCCTGTTTCTTATACCGAAACTTGGACACACCGGCTGCTTCCTCGAAAATGTCCCGCCGGTCGGTGCTCTTGGCGCTGACGATCTCCGCAATGCGTCCCTGTCCGATGATGGCATAGCCATCCCGTCCCATACCGGTATCCATAAACAGCTCCGTCACGTCTTTCAGACGGACACTCTTGCCATTGATACGGTACTCACTGTCACCGCTGCGATACAGCTTTCGGGTAACACTGACTACCGCACCATATTCCTCCCCCAGTTCACCGGTTGCGTTGTTGATCTCCAGCGTAACTGCGGCAAACCCCATGGGTTTCCGTGTTTTCGTGCCGGAAAAAATGACATCCTCCATCTTGTTGCCACGAAGCGTCTTGGTGGACTGTTCCCCCAGCACCCAGCGCACGGCATCGCCGATGTTGCTCTTTCCGCTGCCATTGGGGCCGACGACTGCTGTCAGCCCCTTGTCAAAGGTCAGCTTGATCTTATCGGGAAAGGATTTGAAGCCCTGCAGCTCCAAGGATTGCAGATACATGCTTTGATCTCACCTCTTTTTCTTTTGTCCCAATTCTCTAATGTATTGCCGCTGATGATTTACACCAGAAAGTGAAACACCAAAATCTCAACTAGCCTAATCACCAGCAATACACGATTTAACCTCATTATTGATAGCATTTAAACACTAACATATGTAACCTCACAACTTTTTAATGTTCTCGATTGCAACGAGTCCAACCGCCGTCATGATTAGAGTCCCAGCAACAAAGCAGCTCATTGTTGATGTCCAGTAATCATTTCAAATTAAATCTCCAAAGTTTTCACAACACCCTCTTTCCATACAGTAAACTCATCCTCTGGGCTTGAGTTAGATTCACTTAAATCATCATACTCATAACTGGTATCAAGTTTATCAGTTGCAAAATTCATATATACTCTAATCATTGAACAACGGATATCAATTTCCATTCAAGCAATAATGAATCAAATTCAAATTTCCAGTCGTTTCTTCCGTATTTATCAGATGTACCAGTGATTTGCTCACAAATTACAGATAGAGGAGATGAACAAAAGAATCTTGAAAACTTGTATCCCGAAGGAGGTGAAATCCTAGAAACTTCTTTTCCATAATTGTCTATTTTTATCAACTGAGTATCTGTCAAAATAAAATATCCAGGCAATGCTAAGCATAAATCCAGAAAGCCTGAAAAATGTAGAGTGACCAACGAATCAGTGAAAATACTCACATTTCCTAAAGCATTATACCAAATTACATTTTCACCCTTAACAGAAATCACTCTATGAGATGAGCAACCTTCGTTATATATTTCAATAAAAATATAATCGCCAGACATGTAAGCAAATGCCCGTCCAGTAGAATCAATTTTATATTCATATGATACATCGTCGTGTTCCCAATGCATAATATTCGTCAAATTATCTATTGTAATACTCATTTATTCACCTTTTAATCTAAGTCCCAATTTTTTTATATTGTTGAGATGTATTGTCCTAAAAATATATGGATATATTGGGAATTTTGATTTTCATTTTAGATGAGCAATACAGAACAGAATTTGGATTTTCTTTTTGGAATCCGGCACTCACGCATGTAAGACCCGCATCCCGTAAATCCGGCTGCCGAAGCAAGAGAGCGGAACGGTCTGCTCCTCCGACTGCAGCGGATCCATGCACTGGTACTCGCCGTCCGAACTGCCCACCAGCAGGACAAAATGAAAGCTGCCGCTTTTCGGCATCTTCACCAGCACAATGGGATCATCGCCATTTTGCAGGCACTCGTCCAGCGCAGCAGCGTCACGCTCCTCTGCGGTGAGTCCGGTCACCTGCTCCAATACCTCCCACTGCAAATTGCCCTTGCTGTCATAGACGCCGTGCGCCGAAAAAAATTCGTTCACCTGTCCGGCATCGGCATCTGCCGGCAGACCCTCCACAGAGAGGTGCTGCATTTGCAGCGCCGATGCTACGCAGCACACCAGACAGCCGGAATCCGCCATGTGATATCTGGAATCGCCCAGCGCATCGGCTCTCCAGCGGTCGTCTTTCTGCCGGAAATACACCACGGATTCCGCCGGAAGTTCCTGCGCCTGATCTGCGGTGACTGTCACCGGCTGGCTCTGCCTGTCCCGATACCAAAAATAACCGCCGGCAGCTGTTCCCGCCAGAATCAGCAGGGCAGCCCCCAGACAGAGCCATGTCTTTTTGCGTGTCATCGCAGCTCGTTCCTTTCTGTGTCGATTATATATGCTTTTCCGTTCGCCCGGAGCGTTCCGGCCGATACCGCAGCATGCTCCGCCACTTGCAAGGTCACACCCTGTTTCGCCAGCGCCTGCCGATTGCAGCCGTGCTGTCCCAGCACCTTGCTCAGCGTGCGTGGTGCGGTTTCCACAAAGAGTTCCAGTTTTCCACAGTCCGCAGCAGCCCGTTTCAGCTGCCGGAAATACAGGCGGGATTCCGCCAATTCTCCATAGGCGGGGTGAAAATATCCGGCAACCATATTCTGACGCAGCGAGGGCGTGTCGTGCAGTCCCATCCGGATGACCCGCACACCGGCGTTTCGGCAGCGGCACAGGGCATCGGCGCAGTAGTCCAGCACCTCCTCCTGCGAAAGCAGCGGATAGACACCGGCAGCGCAGTACTCCGCCAGCTTTGTTCCGGCGAGCACCACGGTGGGGTAAATGCGCAGCGTCTCCGGCTGACAGGCCAGCAGCTGTTCCAGTGTGTCGTACTCATCCTGCAATGTGCCGCCGTACAAGCCCACCATCTGCTGCAATCCCAGCGAAATACCGGCACGGCGAATTGCTGCGCTGGCACGGCGCACATCCTCCGCCGTGTGTCCACGTGCATTGGCAGCGAGGACAGCATCCGACATACTCTGTGCCCCCAATTCCACCGCCGTCACATGATACCGCTTCAGCCGTTCCAGAACGGCATCGCTGATGGCATCCGGTCGGGTGGAAATGCGAATGCCGGAGAACTTTCCGGCGCCCAGAAAGGGCTGTGCTGCTTCCAGCAGTGCTGTCTGATACGCCGGCTTTACCGCTGTAAAGCTGCCCCCGAAAAAGGCGATCTCCGCTTCTTCCAGCGGTGCGCTGCGTTCCAGCATTTCCCCGCAAGTCTGTGCCACTTCCGCCGGTACGGGGGCATGCACCGTTCCGCTGATGGTACGCTGGTCGCAGAAGCTGCACTGATGCGGGCAGCCCAGATGGGGAATGAAAAACGCCAGCGTCTTATGCTTTGCCATAGCCCATGAGGGACAGCGCTTCCTTGGCAGCCTGCTGTTCCGCAGCCTTCTTGCTGTGTCCCACGCCGGTGCCGATGACGTTGGAATTCAGGCAAACTTCCACCTGAAACGCCTTGTTGTGGTCGGGGCCGGATTCGCCCACCAGCACATACTCCACTTTTTCCTCCGGATTCTGCTGAATCACCTCTTGGAGCTGGGTCTTGTAATCCTGAAATCCGATGGGTTCTTCCTCCTCCGGATCGTTGGGAATGAACCGCAGAATGTGGCGTTTGGCAGCCTCCATTCCGCCGTCCAGAAAGATGGCAGCGATGACTGCCTCAAAAGCGTCCGCCTGAATGGACGCACGCTCCCGGCCGCCAGTGTGCTCTTCGCCCTTGCCCAGTAGCAGAAATTCGCCCAGATGGATCTCCTGTGCAAAGACGTGGAGCGCCTTTTCGCAGACCATGGAGGCACGGAGCTTCGTCAGCTCGCCCTCCGGCAGATCGGGATATTTCCGGAACAGAAATTCCGAAACCACGATGGACAGCACGCTGTCTCCCAAAAATTCCAAGCGCTCGTTGCACTTGCGGGTCTTACGCTTTTCGTTGGCATAGGAAGAGTGCGACAGTGCCTCCAGCAGCAAATGTTTATTCTGAAAATGATAGCGGATATAGCGTTCAAATTGCGCCAAGTCCACGTATTCTGTATGCTCCATGATCTTTTACTTTCCTCCGTCTTTCTTCTCGGCTGACATTCCAATGGTATCTGTAATCATCTGTACCACATTGCCGGCCACACAGTCCCTTGCCTGCCGGATGGCATTGAAAAATGCCTGCGCATCTGAGCTGCCGTGCGCCTTTACCACGGGCTTCTGCACGCCCAGCATCACAGCACCGCCCACTGCCTTATAATCCATCTTCTTGGTGAGCGCCCTGATCTTCGGCAGGATCAGCAGCGCTGCCAGCTTTCCGGCAAAGCCGGAGAACAGGTTGCCCTTCATCTGATGCGCCATGAACTTGCCCAT
This sequence comes from Ruminococcus callidus, assembly GCF_020709055.1. Taxonomy (GTDB): domain Bacteria; phylum Bacillota; class Clostridia; order Oscillospirales; family Ruminococcaceae; genus Ruminococcus_C. The sequence continues at coordinate 65,051 of NZ_JAJFCK010000009.1, read as the reverse complement.
ACCCTCGTACAGCTTCAGCGCCACATTGCCGGTAAATCCGTCTGTGACTACCACATCTGCCGCACCTGTGGGCAATTCTCTCGCCTCGATGTTGCCGATAAAATTCACCGGTGCCTGTGCCAGCTGCACATAGGACTCCAGTTCCAGTTCTCTGCCCTTGGTCTCCTCAGCCCCCACATTCAGCAGCGCCACACGGGGCTTTTCCACATGCATGACATTCTGCATATAGGCGCTGCCCATAATGGCGAACTGCACCAGCATCTCCGGACGGCAGTCATTGTTGGCGCCGCCGTCGATCAGCAGAAACGGCGTGGTCTCCGTGGGCAGCACCGGCGCAACTGCGGCACGCTTGATGCCGGGAATGCGCTTTACCAAAAAGGTCGAGCCGACCAGCAGCGCACCCGTGCTTCCGGCACAGACAAAGGCGTCGCCCCTGCCGTTGTGAAGCGCCTCCATGCCAACCGCCATGGATGTGTCCCGATGCTGTTTCAGCAGCGTGGTTGGCTCTTCGTGGATGTCAAACACCGCCGGTGCGTGGAGAATCTCCATGCCGTCCAAAGACAGTCCGTTTTTTTCGGCGCAGGCACGAATCTTCACCTCATCGCCCACCAGCGTCACAGTCACGCCCAGCTGATGCACCGCCAGCGCACCGCCTTTGATTACCTCCAGCGGTGCATCATCCCCGCCGAATGCGTCGATTAAAATATTCAAGATATCTGATCTCCCTTGTGTTATTGTTCCGCATCACGCAGATATTGTTCCAGCGCTGCCATGCCACGGTCTGCATATGCCTGATACTTCTCCTGCTTTCCGCGAATGCGCTCCGGCAGATCGGGGAGGATCCCCATATTGGCGCCCATGGGCTGGAAGTTTTCCGTAGGAGCACTGCTGATATACGCTGCCAGTGCGCCCATCATGGTTTCTCTGGGCAGGATCAACGGTGCTTTGCCCTGCAAACGGCGTGCCAGATTCTTTCCGGCGAGAATGCCGCTCGCTGCTGACTCCATATAGCCCTCGACACCGGTCATCTGTCCGGCAAAATACAGCCCGTCCTGTCCACGGAAATGGTAGTCCGCATCCAGCAGGCGGGGGCTGTCCAGAAACGAATTCCGGTGCATCACGCCGTAGCGGTGAAACTCGGCGTGTTCCAGTCCGGGAATCATGGAGAACACACGCTTTTGCTCCGGAAACTTCAGATTGGTCTGGAAGCCCACCAGATTATACATGGTGCCCTCCTGATTTTCCCGCCGCAGCTGTACCACTGCCCACGGGCGGTGTCCGGTGCGGGGGTCGGTGAGTCCCACCGGTTTCATGGGGCCAAACCGCATGGTATCCATTCCGCGGGATGCCAGCACCTCAATGGGCATACAACCCTCATACACCCGAAAGGCGTCCTTGTCGCAGTCGTGCAGCGGTGCACGCTCTGCGGTGATCAGCGCCTGATAGAAGTTCTCGTACTCCTCCTTGTTCATGGGGCAGTTGATATAGTCTGCGTCCCCTCTGCCGTAGCGTGCGGCAAAGAACACTTTCTCCTTGTCCAGACTCTCGAAGCTGACAATAGGCGCTGCCGCATCGAAAAAACTCAGCCGTGTGCCGCAGCGCTTTTCAATGTCCGCCGCCAGTGCGCCGTCGGTAAGCGGACCGGTGGCGACGACAGTCGGAGTCTCCGGAATTTCCGTGACCACAGCTGTTTCCAGCGTGATGTTAGGGTGATTTCGAATCGCCTCTGTGGCGAGATCGGAGAACTGTTTCCGGTCTACCGCCAGTGCGCCCCCTGCGGCAACCGCAGACTTTCTGGCGCAGCGCATCAGCAGCGACCCCAGACGGGTCATCTCTGCTTTCAGCAGTCCTGCTGCCGAATTGATGCGGTCGGCTTTCAGGGAGTTGGAGCAAACCAGCTCCGCCAAGCCTTCATAGCGGTGCGCCGGCGTATACTGCACCGGCTTCATCTCCAGCAGACGCACGGAAAAGCCAGCCTCCGCCAGCTGCCAAGCTGCTTCGCAGCCAGCCAGTCCGCCGCCGATTACGGTTACTTCTGCCATCATGCACCTCCGCCGACCGGACGGGAATAGCCGCAGTCCGGCTTCTCGCACACCAGCGTGCCGGATTTGCCGCCTTTTTGGAAGAGTGTACAGCCGCACTGGGGGCACTTCTCCTCTGTGGGCACATTCCACGTCATAAAGTTACAGTCCGGATAGGCGCTGCATCCGTAGAAGCTTCTGCCGCGCTTGGACTTTTTCAGGATGATCTTTTCGCCGCACAGCGGACAGCTTCCGGCGGTCTCCTGCACAATCTTCTTGGTGTTCTTGCACTCCGGAAAACCGGGGCACGCCAAAAAGCGTCCGAATCTGCCGATCTTGATGACCATATTTCTGCCGCACTGGTCACAGACCACATCGGTCTCCTCGTCCGGCACTTTGACACGTTTGCCCTCCATCTTCTCCTCGGCGGTCTCCAAGGTTTTGGAGAAATCGCCGTAGAAGTCCTCCAGTGTTGCGACCCAGCTCTTGTTGCCGCGTTCCACGTCATCCAAATTGTTCTCCATCTCTGCGGTGAACTTGACATCCAGAATATTGGGGAAGTGTTCTTTCATCAGCTCTGTGGTCACCTCGCCCAGAACGGTGGGCTTCAGCTGCTTGCCCTCCCGTTCCACGTAGAGGTGAGAGGTAATGGTGGTAATGGTAGGCGCATAGGTACTCGGACGGCCGATGCCGTTTTCCTCCAGCGCCTTGATGAGCGTCGCCTCGGTGTAGCGTGGCGGCGCCTGCGTGAAGTGCTGGTTACCCTCCAGAGATTTCACCTTGATCTCCATGCCCTTTTCCAGCTCCGGCAGATTCTTGTTCTCGCCCTTCTCATTCTTCGCCTCATCATACAGCACCGTAAAGCCCTCGAACTTTACCGTCGAACCGGTTGCCTTAAAGATGCAGTTGTCCGCCTCGATGTCCACGGATACGGTATCCAGCAGGGCATCTGCCATCTGGCTGGCAATGAAGCGCTCCCAGATCAGCTTATACAGCTTGTACTGATCGGCCGTCAGGCTCGCCTTGACCCGTGCTGGTGTCAGGCTGGGCACAGAGGGACGGATTGCCTCGTGGGCATCCTGCGCATTTTTCTTGGATTTGTAGACACGGGGCTGCTCCGGCAGGTATTCCTTACCGTACTGCTCCATCACATAGTCCGAAGCTGCCTGCTGTGCTTCCGCCGAGATGCGCAGGCTGTCGGTACGCATATAGGTAATTAGACCGATTGCGCCCAGATCGGCGACTTCCACGCCTTCATACAGCTCCTGCGCCACTTTCATGGTGCGCTTCGACTGGAAGCCCAGCCGATAGGAGGCATCCTGCTGAAGGGTGGAGGTGATAAACGGCGGTGCCGGATGCTTCCTGGTCACACGCTTTTTCACATTCTGTACGGAGTACGACGCATTTTGCAGCCGTGCCAGAAGAGCATCGGCTGCCGCCTTGTCCGGAATCTCTGTCTTGTCCACTCGTTCGCCGTCCACACGCACCAGCTTTGCCCCGAACACCTTGCGGGAGGGCGGTGCGCAGAACTTGCCGTCGATTGACCAGTATTCCTGCGGCACAAATGCACGGATCTCGTTTTCCCGATCCACCACCAGACGCACTGCCACCGACTGCACACGACCGGCGGAGAGTCCGCGGCGCACCTTTTTCCACAGGAACGGGCTGAGCTTATAGCCCACCAGACGGTCTAAGATCCGGCGTGCCTGCTGGGCGTTGACCAAATCCAGATCGATTTTGTGGGGGTGGCTCATTCCCGCCTGAATCCCGCTTCGGGTGATCTCGTTGAATTCCACACGGTCGTCTGCATTCATATCCAAATGCAGCAGCTGTGCAATGTGCCACGAGATTGCCTCCCCCTCACGGTCCGGGTCGGTCGCCAGATAGACACGGTCGCACTTTTTGGCGTGCTCCTTGAGCTTCTTGATGACGTCCTCTTTGCCCTTCATATCGGTGTACTGCGGCTGGAAGCCGTGTTCCACGTCCACGCCGAGCTTAGACTTTGGCAGATCACGAATGTGCCCCATGGAGGCGATGACATCGTAATCCTTTCCCAAATATTTTTGAATGGTTTTCGCCTTTGCCGGCGACTCCACAATGACTAAATTTGACATATCTCTCTTACTATCTCACTGGTGCAGATCTCTGCACAGGCTCCTTTCCTACATAATCCGGAATTGTTTTCCGGGAAGCCGTGTAATCACGCCGTTCAGCTCCAGAATCGTCAGCGTTTCCGTCAGCTGTTCCATCTCCATGTCCACCGCTGCCGCAATAGCATCGATGTGCATGGGGGAATTCTCCCGCAGAAGCTGGTAGATCCGGCGGCTTGACTCGTCCAGTTCCTCCAGCTCCGCAGGTGCCTCCGATTCCACCGGTTCCGGCAATTGCTCCGGTTCCGGTTCGGCAGGCAGCGCTGCCGGAACCTGCGGCATTTCCGGAGACTCCGGCGGTTTCTTCGCCTTTTTCTCTTTCTCTTGCGCTTCCTCGCCCATCGTCATGACCATACTGTCCGATTTGCTGCGGTCTTCGTCATACAGCACAGACCCGTCAATCTGGTGAGCGTGGTTGGTATAGTATTCATAGACGATGTCACGACAGTCAAAGACTGGAATGGCACCGTCCCGAAGATATTTTATCACACCCTGATACTGTTTGTCAAATATGTTTGCCGGCGGCACACAAAAGACATCCCGTCCCTGCTCCATGGCGTTCTCCGCCGTGATGAGTGTTCCGCTGCGCTGGGGTGCCTGAATCACAAGCGTTCCCATGGTCAGTCCAGAAAGCACCCGATTGCGGATGGGAAAGTTCGCCGGCGAAGGCGGTGTTCCCGGCAGAAACTCAGAGAGAATCAGTCCGTTGGCGGCGATCTGCTCCTTCAATTCAAAGTGCTGCTGGGGATAGGCGATGTCCAGACCGCAGCCCATGAGGGCGACGCTGGGCTTTCCCGCCTCCAGCGCACAGCGGTTGGCGATGATGTCAATGCCAACGGCAAATCCCGTGACCATCACAAAGCCCAGCTGCACCAGATCCCGGCACAGCTTCCACGCAACGCTGCGGCTGTACTCCGACGGATGGCGGGTTTCCACCACCGTTAGAGAGAGCGTCCCGCGCAGCACGGAGAGATCCCCCCGATAGAAGAGCAGCACCGGCGGATTCACAATGGCAAAAAGTTCCTCCGGATATTCCGGCTCGCCATACCACAGAATCGAGATCTTCTGCTTCTCGCACCGTGCCAGCACCTCGTCCACCTGCGCCGCATGAATCTGATGCATCCGCCGGACAACATGGGACGGCAGCCCCTGCTGGCTGGCGCCGGACGAATCCCGCAGGGCTTCACACGCTTTCTGAGGCGTTTTCCAGTGGTGGAGCACCGTCCAGATCTTGGGGCTCGCCGTCCCGAATACCATCAGCAGCCACAAAAGGCAGCGTATTTCCTCCATGGCGCTGTCACCTCTTCTCTGCCTTTGCCGCTTCCCACAGGATAATGCCTGCCGCCATGGCTGCATTCAGGGACTCGATCGTCCCGTGCATGGGAATGGTCACACGGCGGTCACAGGCTGCGGCGACCTCCGGCGGCAGACCGTTTCCCTCATTGCCGATGACGACTGCCGTTCCGCCGGAAAAGGCACACGAGCCGACCAGCTCCGCCGGTCCGCTCACAACAGCTGCGCAGCTCTCCACGCCGGCAGAACGGCATGCGTCCAAAACCGGTGCGATTTCCGCCGTGCAGCAGATCTGCATCCGAAACAGCGACCCCATGGTGGCACGCACCACCTTGGGGCTGTAGATATCGCAGGAGGCGCTGTAGATCACGCCGTCCAGTCCCAGCGCATCTGCGGTGCGCAGCACCATGCCGGCATTGCCGGGGTCCTGAAGCTGGTGCAGCACGGCGTAAATGCCGCCGGCGTGAACGAGGTCGCACAGTGCCGGCTGCTGAGGCATCCGGCAAATGGCATAGACCCCTTGGGAGTGTTCCGTCTGGGACAGCTCTTTCCCAAGCTCATTTGAAATAAGCGCACAACGAGTTTCTCTCAAATCAGCCTGGATCTGCTCCGCCTGCCAGCGTGCATAGCCGTCCTCTGTCCAGAACAGATGGGTGAGCGCCGCACCGTTTTTCACAGCGTCCCCCACCAGCCGCAGTCCCTCCAGAACGAACCGCTGTTCCCGCATGCGTTCTTTCCGGCTGGAGGCGAGCTTGCGGTAGATCTTGACTGCCGCATTTTCCCGTGCAGAAATTTTCAGAAATGGTTCCATGATTCTCCTTCCGGCAAAAACTCCGCCGTATACAACAAAACACGCTCCGTATGTTGCAGAGCGTGTTTCGCGTTCGTTCCTTAGAGAGCAGCCTTTGCCTGTTCTACGATAGCAGTGAAGCCTGCTGCGTCATGAATTGCGATCTCAGAAAGCATTTTGCGGTTCAGGGTGATACCAGCCTTCTTGCAGCCGTTCATGAACTGGGAGTAGTTGATGCCGTTCATCTTGCAGGCTGCGGAAATACGAGTGATCCAGAGCTGACGGAACTCTCTCTTCTTCTGCTTTCTGCCGATGTACGCATAATTGCCGGACTTCATAATGGCCTGTTTTGCCATCTTGAAGTGCTTGCTCTTGCTGCCCCAGTAGCCCTTTGCCAGCTTCAGGGTCTTATTTCTTCTCTTGCGAGTCATCATTGCACCTTTAATACGTGCCATAGTTCTTTACCTCCGTTTTTTCTGAATCCGACCAATCTTACAGATACGGCATCAGCTTTTTCAGTGCCGGTGCATTGGTGCTGTCTGCGATACCAACAGTACGTGCAACTCTCTTGCGCTTGGTATCCTTCTGTGTCAGTCTGTGTCTTTTATTGGTCTTCTGATACTTCACTTTTCCGGAAGCAGTCATCTTGAAACGCTTCTTTGCGCCGGAATGTGTCTTTGTCTTGATCTTTGCCATGGTGATTCCTCCTCGTTACTTCGATGCTTTCGGTGAAATGAACATGACCATACTGCGGCCTTCCATTTTCGCAGGCTTCTCAACAACACCGACCTCTGCACACGCTTCCTTGAAGCGTTCCAGCAGCTCTTCGCCGATTTGCGGATGCGCAATCGCACGCTTACGGAAGCGAACGGACACCTTCAGTTTGTCGCCGCCCTGCAGGAATTTCTTCGCCTGATTGATCTTGGTTTCAAAATCGTGGGTATCGATGGCGGAGAACATACGGATCTCCTTGATCGCAACGACCTTCTGATTTTTCCGTGCCTCTTTTTCCCGTTTCTGCTGTTCAAAGCAATACTTTCCGTAATTCATGATACGGCACACCGGCGGCTTCGCCTGCGGTGCGATCTTCACCAGATCCAGGTCTTTTTCGTAGGCAAGTTTCTGCGCATCTTTTGCAGACATTGTTCCCAGCTTTGTTCCATCCTGGTCGATTACCAGAATTTCTCTGTCTCGGATCTCTCCATTGATCTGCAGCTCTTGTTTGCTGATAAGCCAGCACCTCCAAACATGTTAATTCCAAACAAAAAAAAGCGTTCACATCGCTGCGAACACTCCCATACTTATCTCTACTGCGGCACGCCGTTATGCCAGAGGCACGGCAACCGATTCGAAATATTGACCGTTTCGGCAACAGACCAAACGGTGAGAACGGCAATGCTCTTCTTTGTTTACTCTATGCAGTTTAGCACATTTTCAGACGCTTGTCAACCGTTTCTCTCACTTTTTACAATTTATTCATTTTCAAAAACATTGTGCAGCCGTGCGGTCATGTGTTCCAGCCACTCCACGCATTTCAGCTTGACACGATACTGCTCCGGATGCTCCAGCAGATCCTGCTGCGCCTCATCGAAACTGGTCTGTTCCGTCTGGCGGTCGCCGTCTGCGCTCCACGCATTGGGAACACACAGCGCCGGATACATAACGCACCACCAGTTCTGCCCCTCTGCCTTTCCAATGGTAATGCGCAGGGCATCGTACTCGCCGGCGGGCATGGTGAGATCGCCGTATGTCCGATCATCAAAGGACATGTTCACCAGCTTTGCCTGCACGGGATAGTCATAGCCCTCCTCCCGCACAGAATCCGCTGCAACCTTTTCCAGCTCCTCCAGATGCTCCGTGATAATCTCTTCCACCGCCTCCAGGGACTCCCCAGGATGGGTCAGAAGTTCGCCGGCATACGTCAGCACCTTGTCCCGCACCTTTAGCTTCAGCGCCTGATCGTCGATGCTGTCGGAGTTTGCCAGCACGTGCAGGCGCAGCACGTTTTCCTCCAGCTTGCTGCGGCTGTCTGCCGTCTTTGCCAGAGAGGAGCAGCAGATGCTCGCTGCCAGTCCCAAGAGCAGTGCCAGTTCCAGTTTTTTCATATCGCTCACCTCGGTGAGAGTATGCACCGGACAGCGTGGGTTTATACAAGGGCAACACCGCACAAAGGTTTACCCCAGCAGCTCCGCCAGAATCGTATTCGATACCAGAAAGCCCTCCGGCGTCATGGAAATCCGGTCGTCGGCACGGCGCAGAAAGCCCAGACGGCAAAAGCGCTCCACCTCCGTCTGCTTTTCCGCCAGCCAGTGCGCCGGAATGCCTTCCGTCAGGCGCATCCCCAGCATGATCTGCTCCTCCGGCGTACAAGGCTGTGCGTCCTCCAACACGGCTCGCTGCACCGGCTGCGCCAGGAAATCTGCCGTATCTGACGGCACAAAAAAGCGCTTTCCCTCCCAGCAGGAGTGTGCTGACGGGCCAATGCCCAGATACGGCACACAGCGCCAGTACTTGCAGTTGTGCCGGCTCTCGTAACCGGTCTTGGCGAAGTTCGAGATCTCGTACTGGCGGAAGCCAGCCTGTTCCAGCGTTCGAACCGTTTGGAGATACAGGTCGGCTGCAGTGTCCTCATCGGGGCATTCCTGCTCCGCATGCTGCCGGGCAAACGGCGTTCCCGATTCGATTTTCAGCAGATAGGCGGAGATGTGCTGAATGGGCAGCTGCGCCATCTGTTCCAGCGTTTCCGACAGCTCCGCCGGCGTTTGCTTTGGCAGCGCCAGCATCACATCACAGGAAATGTTCCGGAATCCCGCACCGGCAGCCGCCTCCACCGTATCCAGTGCCTCCTGCGCCGTGTGCATTCGTCCGAGACGGCGCAGCTGTGCATCCGACAAGGACTGCACCCCCAGAGAGAGCCGGTTCACGCCGGCAGCACGCAGACGGCGCAGGTTCTCCGGTGTCAAGGTTGCCGGATTTGCCTCCAGGGTGATCTCCGCATCCGGCGGGATCGAAAAACACGCCGCCGCACAGGCGAGGATCTGCTCCAGCTGTTCCGGCGCAAGCAGCGAGGGTGTGCCACCGCCAAAATAGAGCGTGTCCGCCACGGTGTTGCTGGTGTAGTGCCGCAAGTTCCGGCAGACTGCCTCGGTATACGCCGCCATCTGTTCCGATGTTGCAGGAGCGGAGTAGAAATTACAGTAGCTGCACTTGCGCCGGCAAAACGGCACGTGGAAATATAGCCCGATACCGCTCATTTCTTGTAGGCGTCGTTGCGAATCGCCTTGTCCAGCGGGCCGATGAACGCATCAAACAGACGGCACAGCACATAGGCTGCCACAATGGTGATGACAGTATAGATGTATCCCCAGACCGAGGTATCGGCAATTTTAAAGTACAGGTAGAAAACGATGACCACAGCGATCAGGTAGACAATGGCGCTGAAGATCATGGATGCCTTGCCGTTGACGCAGCGCAGACCGCATTCCCTGCAGACTCTGCCCCGTGTGTGGTATCCGCCGGCGAACGCCTTGGTGATAGGGTTGAAAGATTTGCTGCCGCAGTGAGGGCAGGTGTAAATGGATTTGTGTTTCATGAAAGTCGGTTCCTTTCCCGGTGCACTGGGTGTGCACGTTGCAATTTGTCTTCCATTATACCGAATTTCCGAAAAATTGTCAAGATTTTGGGAGAAACGGCAAATGCATATCCGGTGCGCTGATTCGCTTGTCAGCTACGGACAAAAGCGAGCTGTCCGTTCCTCCCTGTTTAGAGCCTGTCTTCACAAGAAATATCTGCGGATTTCCGAGCGTTCACAATTGCGGCCCCCGGTTCCAACTGTTCATGCGCCTTACTGCTACTCTATTATTTTCATATTTCACCTCATATTTTCCAAAAACTCCGAATCTGTATTGATAAGGCTTCTTTGTGCTGCACAGCAGGATTTTATTACTGTCTATGAGATAGTCCAACAAATTTTGTGTTAAATACAAATCAGCATTGTCCAGAAGAATGACTTCTTTGTTATCGCACAAGCTGATTAACTGATCTGCCGTGTAATCCATTTGTCTGTCATCAAAATATATGGTACGAATGTTATTTGAGACGAAGTATTCCTGTATCGCACCAAATGCGAATGTCTTCCCTGTCCCAGAATATCCGGTAAATAAACTGATTCGATCCTGTATATCAATGTCGAAAACAATTCCGCTGTATTCTTTGGTGAATTGAATCATATTTTGTCTTACCCCCTCTCTTCCTTTTCTACCGCACATAAAAACTCATAGAAGTTTCGGTATGCTTTTCCTTTGTATTCTATATGACAGTCCGGCGCTCCGCAATAGGCCAGGCATGGCATATCCCATATGACATGTCCATCTGTCACTCTTGGCAGGAATTGAAGTGCATTATCCCCGCATCCGCTTACATCAAAACAATCATCTGGGTTGTTTAATATGTTTAGTATCGTCTTTGTTCCCGTGCTAAGTACCTGCTTACTCAAGCTTCCAAGCGCCTTAGTTCTGCCCAGTACTGTGAATTCTGATACATATTGCGCTTTATCAATGGTATACAGTATTTCTCTTGTGAATGCATTATTTTGTAATACGGTATGATAATTGAAGTACGTGTCATTATCTCTCACGATTCTAATCCCCTTTGGCACTTCATCGCATGTTCTATAAATTTTTAGCATGTTAAGCAACACCTTTCAATATTTGCACGGATATCGGATTTATCTCATATTCATAGTATCCGATTCCCTGGAGTTTGTCAAGCGGTGCAGCAAATTTCAAAAAATCCAGACTTTACAAGCAGCGCTTTTTTTGGTATAATATAAGGTATTCAAGAAAACACCGCACAAAGCCTGTTCGGCGTTTTTCAAGACCTGTGAGGTGCGTCCATGGAATATTTTGAAAATACCACCCGGCTGACCGAAGAGGGCTATCTGACCGTGCTCCGCATGACACGCCGAAAGCAATTTCTGGTGTACCGCATTCTCAGCGCTGTGCTGATGCTTCCCCTTGCGGAACGGCTCCTCTTTTTTCTCATCATGCGAATCACCACCGGAACGCCGTTTCAGCTAAAGCCCATCGACATCCTGTTTGCCCTGCTGCTCATCGCCGGACTCTTTCTCTGGACGGTTCCCGCCCGGCAGATTCGGGAAAAATTCAGCCGTACCCGACAAAAGATCGATCTGCAGGCAGTCAATCAGTACACGTTCCTGCCGGAGGAGATCCGCATGATGACGACCTCCTCGCTGGAGAAATACCGCCTGCAATATCAGGAACTCACCTGGGTGCGGAGCAACACCCATTGGATCGTCCTGCGCTTTGAAAAACGCGGCTTCACCATGCTGGTAGACAAGGCCAGCTTTACCCGTGGAAGCGCCGCAGACTGTCTGGCGTTTCTGCGCCGAAAAATCAACGAAGGATAACTTTGAGAGGAAGAGAACTGCATGAAAATGGATCATATCCGCAATTTTTGTATTATCGCACACATCGACCACGGAAAATCCACCCTTGCTGACCGCATTCTGGAACAGACCTACACGGTGGCAAAACGTGACATGGAGGACCAGATTCTGGACAACATGGACATCGAACGGGAACGTGGCATCACCATCAAGGCACGTGCGGTTCGCCTGCGCTACCGTGCCAAAGACGGCGAGACCTACGTCTTTAACCTGATCGACACCCCCGGCCACGTGGACTTTAACTATGAGGTTTCCCGAAGCCTTGCCGCCTGTGAGGGTGCTATTCTGGTTGTCGATGCCTCTCAGGGCATCGAGGCGCAGACGCTGGCAAACACCTACCTCGCCATCGAACATGATCTGGAGGTAGTTCCGGTAGTCAACAAGATCGACCTCCCCGCTGCCGATCCGGATCGGGTTTGTGAGGAGATCGAAAACGTCATCGGCATTCCGGCAGAGGATGCGCCCCGTATCTCCGCCAAGGCCGGCATCAACATCGAAGCTGTCATGGAGCGGATCGTCACCGACATCCCCGCTCCCAAGGGGGATCCGGATGCCCCCTTACAGGCGCTGATCTTCGACAGCTACTATGACGCATACAAAGGCGTTGTCATCTATGTCCGCATCAAGCAGGGCACGGTCAAGGTGGGCGACGTCATCAAGCTCATGGCAACCGGCGCAGAATTCACCGTTGTGGAAGCCGGCTATATGACCACCAACACACTGATCAATGACGGACAGCTTTGCGCCGGCGAAGTCGGCTATCTCTCCGCCTCCATCAAGAGCATCGGCGACACACAGGTCGGCGACACCGTCACCCACGCCGACCGTCCCTGCGCAGAGCCCCTTGCCGGATACCGCAAGGTCAACCCCATGGTATTCTCCGGCATCTACCCCGTGGACGGCGCACGCTACGGCGATCTGCGGGAGGCGCTGGAAAAGCTCCAGCTCAACGATGCCTCCCTTTCTTTCGAACCGGAGACCTCCATTGCACTGGGCTTTGGATTCCGCTGCGGTTTCCTGGGACTGCTGCACATGGAGATCATTCAGGAGCGTCTGGAACGGGAGTACAATCTGGATCTGATCACCACAGCACCCTCCGTTATCTACCGTGTCACCATGACCAACGGCGAGGTGCAGTTCATCGACAACCCCACCAACTATCCGGATCCGGCACTGATCCAGTGTGCCGAAGAGCCTATGGTAAAGGCAGAGATCCTGACACCCTCCGACTTTGTGGGCAATGTCATGGAGCTTTGCCAGAACCGCCGCGGTATCTTTGAGAACATGCAGTACATCGACGACACCCGTGTCTCCCTGCACTACACCCTGCCGCTGAACGAGATCGTCTACGACTTCTTTGACGTGCTGAAATCCCGCACCCGCGGCTATGCCTCTTTCGACTATGTCCTCAGCGAGTACATGCCCTCCAAGCTGGTCAAGCTGGACGTTCTCCTCAACGGCGAGATCGTGGACGCTTTGTCCTTCATCATCCACGCCGACAAGGCATACGAACGCGGCAGAAAGATCGTGGAGAAGCTGAAAGAAAACATTCCGCGCCAGCTGTTTGAAGTGCCGGTACAGGCTGCCATCGGCGGAAAGATCATCGCCCGTGAAACCATCAAGGCAATGCGGAAGGATGTCCTCGCCAAGTGCTACGGCGGCGACATCACCCGAAAGAAAAAGCTGCTGGAGAAGCAGAAAGAGGGCAAAAAGCGCATGCGCCAGCTGGGCTCTGTCGAGGTGCCGCAGGAGGCATTCATGAGCGTCCTCAAACTGGACAGCGACAACTGATCGCTTTTCCCTATAAAAAATGCAACGGACGAGAGCCATTGGCTCCCGTCCGTTTTTTGATGATTTTAGGTACTTTTTAGAGCACGCCGGCATCCCGATGGGCTGCCATCTCGTCGTAGTGATCCATCAGTTCCTTGATGTGCGGGTCATTGGTCAGACCATGCTGCATGTGCAGATAGAACCGTGTTGCCGACAGTTCTTTCTTCTCAATGGCCTCCTTTGCCAGCGCTGTAATGACGCCGACCACATCCGGATTTGCGCCCGGCTTCATGTTGTAGTGCTCAAACGCCTCTTCCACCTGCTCCCGTGTGGGCGGTGTGATCTTCTTCTTGGTGATGGTGTAAATGTGGTGCAGTTCGCCCGGCACAAACGGATGCTCTGCATAGATCAGGCTCTCATAATAGAAGCAAACCGCACGGTCATAGTCTTTGACTTCCACGCAGTAGAAGCCCAGATTGCAGTAACAGTGGGAGATCTGCCGGGGTGTCACGGCGATTTCCAGCGCCTCCTTGGTGACCGACAGCAGCTGATCCGGCTCGTTCAGCACCTTGTAGCACTCTGCCAGTTCAAAGTAAGCGTCCACATTCATGGGGTTGAAGCGGATTGCGTCATTGATGACACGCACAGCCTCCTCCGGACGGCGCAGTTCAATGAGATTGTAGCCGTGGAGCAGCACCATACGGGACAGATCGAACCACGGGCGCACCAGCTTCTTGGAGGGCTGGTAGAAATACAGATACAGCTGATGTTCCAGCGGATTGCGCAGGCTCAGATACATCTCGTTCTCCGTCTCCCGGTAGTTCATGCGAATCTTGGTGTAGATTGCCTCGGTCAGGCGGAAGGACTCCTCCACCTTCTTCTCCTCCAGCAGCTGCTCCGCTTCGTGGAACATCACGTCGATGCGCTTGCCGTCGATATACATCATCTTATCCAGCAGGGCACGCTTGTCCTCCGGCAGAATCTCATACGCCAGATCAGCAATGGCACTCTCGATCTCCTTGCCGTCCTTGGTGCTGCGGTACTTGTCCGCCTGCGATTCCAGATATACCATATCGACATTGTATTCCCCAGTCAGACCCTCCCGGATCTGTTCCATAATTTCTTTTACCGTCATAAATTGAAAGCTCCTTTTTCCCTGCGGCACCATGCCGCACTCGTCTATTGTTTCTATTATACAAGAGATTCACCAAAATTGCAAGCCTTTTTGAGAAAAATTCGCCGAAACAGAAAACAGGCAGCGTTTCCGCTGCCTGTTTTGGGAAATATTGTGATTTTTCGATAATTTACTCTGAGGCAAACACGGTGTCTTTCAGCTCCTGCTTTGCCGCATCAAAGTCGATTTGCAGCACGTCCTCACCATCGATGTTCACACCGCTGAACGTCCCGTCCTCCGGAATGCGCTGCTGCTTCAGGTCGCTGGTGGCGAGCTTCAGCGGCGTTGTCACGGCATAGCCGTACAGCTCGCCAGCGGAGAGATTGGTGGTCATCTCCGGCAGCGCAGACATACAGATGGATGCCAGCCGAAACGGATTCTTAGTGGCTTTCTGCATCACCTGCTGCATGACCATGCGCTGGCGCTCGGTGCGCTCAAAGTCGGCATTGCCTACGTAGCGGATACGGCTGTAGGAAAGCGCCTGCTTCCCGTCCAGCGTCAGCGTTCCGCCGCTGCTGAGGAGATCGTCCTCCCGGTCGTCGCCCATGATCTCATTGACCTCGCTGATGAGAATTTCGTTGACTGCCTGTGCCTCGTCATCGGACAGCTCCAGCTTCACACCGCCCACGGCATCGATCATTTTGGCGCAGGCAGCGAATGTAATCATCACATAGTCATCAATGCTGATGTCATAGTTCTCCTCCAGCGTGTCCATCAGCAGCTCCGGCCCGCCGTAGGAATAGGCGGCATTCAGCTTGCCGTAGCCATTGTTGGGAATCTCTACATACACATCCCGCATAAATGAAGTCATGGTGATCTCCTTGGTGCGGGAATTCATGGAAACCAGAATCATGGAGTCCGACCGCCCCTGCTCCTCGGAGGGGTCACGGGTGTCCGTGCCGATGACCAGCACGTTTTTCACATAGGACTCCTCCATGCTGCCGCTGGTCACACTGCGCTCTCCGGCTGCCACACGGTTCATCTGCAAAATACCCACCATGGCGATGGCGGAATACAGCAGGAACACCACGATGACGAGAATCAGAATGGTCTTGACAAGCCGTCCCAGAAAGGAGTGATTCCGCCGCCGCTTCCGGCGGGAGGAACTGCCGGAGGATACCGGTGCGCTGCTCCGTGCAGGCGCACTCTTTCGTGCAGACTGTGCTCTCGCCGGCTGCGCCGGACGGGAGGCGTGCTGCTGTTGAGGCACACGGCTTCTCTGCTGCGGCGAACTACTCCGCTGCGGTGCGGCGGGACGCTGCTGCGGCTGTCTGGGGGCGCTGCTGCCCTGCGAATAACCGCCTTGGGGGACATATCCGCTCTGACCGTAGCCGCCTTGGGAATATCCGGCTTGTCCGTAACCGCCCTGCGGATACCCCTGATTGTATCCGTCCTGCGCATAGCCGCCCGATTCGTAACCTGCCTGACCATAACCGCCCTGGGCGTAGCCCTCCTGTCCATAGCCTGCCTGTCCGTATCCGTCCCGGGCATAACCGTTCTGATTGTAACCGCTCTGACTATACCCATCCTGGGCATAGCCTGTCTGTCCGTAACTGTCCGGTGCATAACCGCCCTGCACATATGGATTCTGCGCTGCCTGCCGCTGCACCTGTCCGGCGTCGATCTGTTTGGTGTCGTATTGATCGGTGGATTTTCCGGTAGCGGCTGCGTGGAAGAACATGGTTTCCTCGCCGTCCGTATTTCCGCCGTTTCTATGAGATTTTTCCATATCGGACTCCTTTCCGGTTTCGCTTCTTATCGAATGCGCACTGCAAGCGCCGTAATTGCTGTTAAAATCAAATGATAGAGGAAGAAAAACTGTGCGTTGATCTCGCTGTATGCGCCGGTGAACACGTGAATCAGTGCCAGAGACAGGCCCAGCAGCGATGCCACAACCTGTAAGATCATGCCGGTCACCGCACTGCGCCGTACTTTACGGGAACCAACCAACAGGCGTGCTGCGCCAAAGCCGGAATCTCCCAGCACCATCGAAGCGCTGACACAGCCCAGGTCAGCGGTCTCCCGCTGGAACAGATTGTGCATAGAGGCGGGCAGAATCTTCATCAGGTGCTCCGGAAACTGGAAAAGTGCCGAGAGCCGCCGCAGGGAAACTGAGCTGTCCATGCTGCGAATTACCAGTGCAATGTTCTCCTGTTTCAGCGCCTGCATCTGTTTTTTCACAACGGGATCCGCCGTGATCTGCACGCAGAACATCGCTGAGAGCACACCGCTGATGGAGAGATACAGCACATCACCGCTGCCCTCCGCCAGCTCCGCCTCCCGTGTCTTGGTGGGAAGTCCCTCTACCTTGTGCTCCGCCATCATCTCTCTGCCGCCGAACAGTACACGCCGGTTGGCGATCCATCCGCACAGCCCCAGACCGTCCTCATAGACAAAGTCGTCCACCTGATGCAGCTGTTCCCGCTCCGGAATCATCTCCGCAAAGGCAAACTTCAGGATGCTGCCGGCACGGTAGACCAGACTGGCTGCATCCAGCAGTACGTTGTCCACCTTGGCGCCGGAGAACACTTTCAGCCCCTGAATCCGAATCGATCCCTTGGGGAACAGATCACTCGCCTCTGCCAGCAGGGCGTTGGTGTCGTAGAAATCGTCCACGCTCTGATAGCCCAGCATCACACTATTGCTGGCTGCTGCCTTTTTCGATTCCCGCTCCAGCGGAAGATTGACCACCAGCGCACTGCCCACACAGCATCCCGCCGTCAGCAGCGCCGTCAGCAGAGAGAGGAAAAAGCTGAACCACAGCATGTTAAACGAAACGCCCATGCGAATCAGCGAGATTCCCACGGCGACCACCAGCGAACCGCCGGAGTAGAGCGCCGTCATAGGACGGCAGAGAATGTCGGTCAAATCGTTGGAATACGTATACCGCAAAAAATCACAGAGCGAATCCACCCTGCGCACAGAGGTGACCACCGGATAATCGCTGATGAGTCCCCGTGTCAACAGGTCCGCCGTCTCCTCCTGGGAAATATAAGAGAGCACACGCTTCTGCTCCAGACGGGTCATCACATTACAGCTGCGCATAGCACGGCGCACCACCAGAACCCGTCCCACGGCGTTGCAGAACAGCGCCAGCAGGGCACAGGGCAGGAAAAGATGGATCGTTTCATTTTCCAGCACCTGCGGCGAGATCACCGCCAGCACTGCGCCGGCAATCGCCGGAAGCAGAGGAAGCACTGCCATGCTGTCGCTGTTAGCGTGCAGACGCAGAAGATTCCACAGTCCGCTCCGCACCGTAGGAAAAGCAATCGCACCGCCGGCAACACCCATTGCCAGCTGCAAAATGGCATAGCTGCGCAGGCTGAGGTGACTGGAAACAAGGGTGAGGATACCGCCTGCGGCATTTTCGCCAAACGCCAGCAGTCCGCCGAAGACCGTCAGCAGCAGCAGCGCCAGACAGCGGAGCAGCACCACATTCCGCAGCTTCAGCAGGGTGCTGCGCACCTGTGTCATGTCGTCCGGTGTGGTTTGAGTGGTCTCCTCGGCTGCCATGCGGGTACGAATCCGCCGTGGCGCACTGCCGGAACGGCTGGACTCCTTCTGTGCCTGATAGTAGAAGTCCTCTTCCTCCTCCCAGTTGTGATGAGAGGTCGGTTCGGATGCTCCGGCAGCAGAATCCGGCCGCTGGAAAACACCGGTCATGGACTCCTTGGCATAGGAGGCATCTGCGCCCTTTTTTCTCCGGCGCTTCTTCTGTTTTTTCTCTCTGGCACGTGTGGAATCCGCCATCTGCCGGATGTTCGGACGATGCCGGTTCTTGCTCTCCGAAACATCCTCCTCCACCTTGACAGCGCCGTCATAGGCGGAGATGCCGTCGTCGGCATAAGTATTGCCAGCCGCTCTTGCATTGCCGGCGTTCACAAAGGAAACCTGCTCCCGCTGTAAACTCTGAGTGGGAAACCGTTCCCGCATCACCGGCGATGCCGCAGCCTCCTGCGCACGCTGTGCGCTCTGCGCCGCCTTGATGTGGGAGATGGTGGACTTGATGTCCACCAGTTCCTCCTCCGGCTGAGGCGGCTGCTCTGCCACATGGCGGTAACCGCCGCTGCCGCCGGGCATCGGCCGATCGGAGGTCGCCGCATTCAGCAGCTTTTCCGTTTCCAGCTTGCCGTGTGCCAGTGGTCTGTCGTCCGCTTTCTGAATGCCGGAACGCTTGCCGTCCGGCGTATATTCGCTGAGAATTTCCTCCAGCGTAAATTTCTGATCTGCCATATGCCGCTCCTTATGTACGTGCAGTGCGCTGACGCACTGCCTCATACAGGAAGATGCCGGCGGCGACAGAGGCGTTCAGGGAGTTGACCTTGCCACGCATGGGAAGGCTCAGCTTGGCGTCGCAGGTCTCGCCCACCAGCCGCCCCATACCGAAGCCCTCTGAGCCGATGACAAATGCCGTACCGCCGGTGAAATCCGCATCGGTGTACGATGTGCCGGCAGCATCCGTGCCGTAGATCCACACGCCGTGTTCTTTTAGCTGCTCCATGGCGGAGACCAGATTGGAAACACGAGCCACCGGCAGCCAGCTTGCCGCACCGGCGGAGGTCTTTCCCACGGTCAGCGTCAGCGAGGCGCTGCGGCGCTTGGGGATGATGACACCGTGTGCTCCGGCAGCCTCTGCCGTCCGGATGATCGCCCCCAGATTGTGGGGATCCTGAATGCCGTCACAGATCACCAGCAGCGGCGGTTCGCCCCGCTCCTCTGCCGTTTTCAGCAGATCTTCCAGGGAGACGTACTGCCCGCATGCGCCGTCTGCCGCCACGCCCTGATGCACGGCACCGCCGGTGAGCTGGGACAGCTTTGCCTCAGTCACGATCTTCACAGGGATTCCGCGGGATTTCGCCAGTTCCACGATTTCCTGCAAACCGCCGCTCTCCTGGCTGACATAGACTGTATCGATCTGCGCCTCGCTGCGCAGCGCTTCCATCACCGGATTGCGTCCGGCAATGCGATCCTCCTGCGCCTGTGTGAGTTCCGGCGCACGTGCTTCCCGTGAACGATATGGTTTTTTGGAATTTTTCAATGTTTCTTACTCCTTTATCTCTTTCTCTCATTGTTCAGCATTTCCGTTTTTGCTTCTGCCTCTTGCAGAATAGAACTATTATAACATGACACATCCAAAAATACAAGGGGAAACCTGTCTGGAAACGGAAATTTCCAGTGCAGTTCAAAGAAAAAACAGGATCACCGCCGCCGTCCCCACACTGCTGCCAACCGCCAGCAGCAGCATGGGCAGCCAGAGCCGTGTCCGCTTTTTGGCGGACGGCGAGATCTCCTGTAACAGAGCGTCCGCATCCTCCTGCGAGACCTGCGGCGGAAGCTGGGTGATCCCCGGCTTCAGGTAGAACACCGCCCGTTCAAAATACAGGCTGTCCGGATGATTGATCTCCAAAATCTTTTTGTGTACGCCTTTTACCATAGCACATGCTCCTCTCTGCGTTTTTCCGCACCAAAAGTATGTGCATTCTATGACGTTCTAATCATTTCAAAACTATCTTTTTCACAGCGGAAAAAGCGCATGGGGAAAAACTGTTGAAAGCCCTGTGGAAACTGTGGAAAATCTTGAACATTTCCGTAGCTTCCGCCATTGTGGAAAATTCGGCGAAATTCCGCACAGGCAGACAAAAATCCGCCATATTTTTATCCCTGCAAAAGCGGAAGCACCGCCGGCGTGGTACGAAATGGCGCTGCCGGAATTCCATTTGCCCCGAACAGCGAGACCGGCCCGTAGTTTTGCCACGCATAGCGTGCGGAAACCGGCACCGGAACCTCCGCACAGGTCAGGCGGACACTGGCGCCGTCCAGAACCGCCTGCGCCGGATGATACACGCCGTCTGCGCCGGCAAGCTCAAAGCCCAGCGGCTTGCCGTGAAACGTCATGCCCTGACCGTGGTCAAAGAACACAGTCAGGCTGCCGTCCTGCACCACACTTCCGGCATACAGCGGGCCGAACGCCTCCAGTTCTGTTTCTCCGTAAACCAGATGGCGTGCCTGCAATGCCAGCCGGTGCGCCGCCGGTTTCTTGTCTGTGGGGTGAATGTTACCCATCTCTCCGCAGTCCAGCGCAACGGCGATTCCCGTGTGTTTGACCGTGCGGAACACGTTCATCTGCGCCTCCCGCAAAATGCACCAGATACCGGTTCCCAGCGTGTCCTCATAGGCAAACATGGGCAGCTGTACCAGCAGAAACGGCAGCGTGTCGTCCTGAAACTCCTGCCGCCACCTTGCGATCATGGTGCAGAGCAGCGAGGCATACGTTTCTGCCCGAAAGTCGTCGTTCTCCCCCTGATAATACCAGAATCCCCGAAGGGTGTACGGCACGATCCGGCGCAGCATGAAGCGGTACATACCGGCGGGACGAAACGGGCTTTTGATGCCCATGGGGCCGGGCCAGCGGTTTTCGCCGCAGCGGCGGATGACATCGTCCCACTTCATGTTCCCGTCCTCCTGATAGCACTTCTCCATGCGCTCTGTCCACGCCGCATGGTACACCAGATAGTCGTCATAGGCAGCGATCATCTCCGCATCCGTCTTTCCGGCGACGGCATCCTGATAGTCTTTCAGATAGGGATGTCCGGCAGCGTGCCGCTCCAGATCCTCCTCCGGCATCCAGCAGCTGACAGAAGAACCGCCATAATTGCAGCCGACGATTCCCACCGGAACGCCAAGGCGCTGTGCCAGCTCCTGCGCTGCCCAGTACGCCACCGCCGACCACACGCCAGCGGTTTCCGGCGTGGCGAGCTCCCAGCGGCTCTCGGCAAATTCCTGCGCATATGCCGCATCGGGAAATGTGTTTCGTGGCACACGGAAACAGCGCACACCGGATTCCGCACAGTGCTGCAGTGCCTCCGCACCGCCTTTGGCATCCTTGAGCATAAATTCCATGTTGGACTGACCGCCGGCAAGCCATACCTCCCCCACTGCCACGTCCGTATAGACCAGCTGATTCTCTGCGCCAGCGACCTCCAGCGTCATCCCGGTCCCCGCTGTCAGCGGCGGCAGATAGACACACCATATGCCGTCCCCGCCGACGCAGCCGGAAACCGTGCGGTTCTGCGCCGGAAGCGAAACCCGTACCGATTCGCCAGCGGTTCCTGTTCCAAAAACTGCAACGTTCTTGTCCCGCTGCAATACCATGTGATCTGTAAAAACAGGGGCTGTCTGTATCATTTTATTTTCAACCTTTCCAAATAACTGTGATGCCTCTATTATACCTGATTTTTCTCTGCGCTGTCAACGAGAATCCGCAGCGGATTTTGGATGTATCATTGACATTCTGCGTGTCCCATGGTACAATACAGAAAAAGAACCGTAAAAAGGAGAACCGAACAACTATGGCAAAACAACATTGGAAGGGCAGCGTCCTGCTGGCACCGGTACCGCCGACACTGGTCAGCTGCGGCACCATGGAATCCCACAACGTCCTGACAGTGGCGTGGACCGGCGTTCTCGCCACCCATCCGCCCATGACCTATATTTCCGTCCGTCCCACCCGCCATTCCTACGGCATCCTCATGGAGCAGCGGGAGTTTGTCATCAATCTCACCACCTCCGCCATGATGAAAGAGACGGATTTCTGCGGTGTGCGCAGCGGAAAGGACGTGGACAAGTTCCAGGTCTGCCATTTCACGCCGGAGCCGGCGCAGACCGTTCAGGCACCCCTCATTGCAGAGTGTCCTGTCAATCTGGAGTGCAAGGTCACCGCAACGCAGGAGATGGGAACACACACCGTCTTTTTCGCCGAGATCACCGGTGTCAATGTGGAGGAGACCTATCTGGACAGCAAGGGAAAACTGAACTTGCAGCAGTGCGGTCTGATGGCATATGCCCACGGCGAATATTTTGCGCTGGGGCGAAAGCTGGGAAACTTCGGCGACTCCGTGCGGAAGCGGAAAAAGAAACCGCAGCCCGGAAAAAAGAACGGCTGAACGCATTTCCCCGCACTTCAAAAAAATCCCGGTGCAGCCCCCGATTCTCACAAACATCGACGAGATATCACTTGACTTTTCAAGGGTTTATGATATAATATAATGTAAAAAAGTATAAGAACCGCACAAATCACGTGCAGCTGCATAAATGCCGGCGCTTCGGGTATGCTAACTCCATGCATTCCAAGGACTTTCAGCCATGCGAAAGGAGCGTCAGCGTGACAACACAAAACCACGAAGCGTCCCCGTCCGGTTCGGAGGAACAGCTGGATCAGGCAAAGATCATTGAGGAAACCGGCGGTGTGCGTCCGCAAAACGCACGCCATCTGATTCACTGCCTCTCCGTCATCGGACAGATCGAAGGGCACAGCAACCTGCCGGAGGACACCAAAACCACCAAGTATGAACACATCCTGCCGGCGCTGGTCGCCATTGAGCAGGACCGCAGCATTGAGGGACTGCTGATCCTGCTGAACACCATGGGCGGCGATGTGGAAGCCGGTCTTGCGATCGCTGAGATGATCGCCGGTATGCGGACTCCCACCGTTTCTCTGGTGCTGGGCGGCGGACACTCCATCGGCATTCCGCTCGCCGTCAGCGCAGATCTCTCCATGATCGTGCCGTCCGCCTCTATGACCGTGCATCCGGTGCGAACCAGCGGTCTGGTGCTCGGCGTCCCCCAGACAACACGCTATTTTGAAAAAATACAGGAGCGCATCACAGGCTTTCTCCTCCGGCACAGCCACGTCACCGAGGGCGGTTTGCGCCAGATGATGATGAACACGCAGGAGATGGCGACCGATATGGGCACAGTTCTCTCCGGAAAGGAGGCCGTTGCCTGCGGACTCATCGACCGCATCGGCTCGCTGCACGAGGCCATTGAGGCGCTCTATCATCAAATCGAAACACAGGAGCCACGGTATTGCTGAGCCGTTCGGGGGCTTCTGCGAAGAAAGGGAAATGTATTGGCTAACAAGAAAAAATCTTCCAGAGCCTCGTCAAGCTCCAAACCCAAACGAAAAAAAACAGCCCCCGCCAGGCCTGCCGCTGCCAAATCCAAGACAGCCAAGGAAACAGCACTGGAAAAGCTGAACCAGCAGCAGCACGGGAACTCCAAGTTTCAGTCGGTCATTCTGTTTGCGTGCGCCGTACTGTTCTTTCTGGTCTCTTTTATCCAAGGCTCCGCCGGCTGGAAATTCCTGCACTGCGTGGTGCGGGGAATATTCGGGTTCTCGTTTCTGCTGGTGCCGTTTATTCTGCTGCTGTCCGCCTACCGGACGGAAAAGCAGTCGGACACACCGCTGCTCCGCCGATTTCTCTACGATCTGCTGCTGACCGTCATCGTCAGCAGCTTTGTACAGATCATCTTTGTGGGCGACATCGAAAAGAAAAACTTTATCCGTGCCATCAGCTATCTCTACAGGACCGGCGTGGAAAATGCGTTCCAGAGCGGCGGTGTCATCAGCGCCATTCTCGCCTATCCGCTCATCCGGATTCTCGGGGCGACCGGCGCACGGATCACCATTGTGATTCTGCTGTTCCTCGCCATCATGAAATTTTTGGATCTGAGTATGTCCCAGCTATGGGGCTACATACGCCTGCCGTTCCGCAAGCTGCGGGAGCTTTGGAATCGGGATGCGGAGTGGGCGGAGGACGCTGCGCCGGAAGAAGAACCGGCAGAAGAGCCGGAAGTCTTCCTGCCGCAGGAGCCGCAGCCTCCGATGCCCCGCAGAGCAGCAGCACAGCCCGACCCCGTTTTTCCGGAGCCGCCTGCCGCAGCACCTGCGCCGGAGGCACAGCCGGACTTCTCCTCTGAGCTGGAAGCCATGATTCGGGATTCCAGACCGCAGGAGGGCGAGCCGTACGACATGGACATTGACCTGCCCATCCCCACAGACGGAGACACCGCCGGCATTGTCACACCGGAGGAATGGTCGGCAGCCCCGCCGGAGCTGGCAAAAGCCGAAAAACAGGCGGAGTCTGCCGGCGCACCGGAATTGGCAGTGCCCCAGTCTGCCGTGCTGCAAAAGCCCTATCAGATTCCGCCCATGGACTTCCTCCAGCCGGGCATCAGCCGTGCCAACGACCCTGCTGCGGAGCAGGAGCTGAAGGAAAAGGCCGGCATTCTGGTGGACACGCTCAACAGCTTTGGCGTGACCGTCCGCATCACCGGCATCTCCAGAGGGCCGTCTGTCACACGCTATGAAATTCAGTCCGCCGCCGGTGTCAAGGTTTCGAAGATCACCGGTCTGGCGGATGACATCGCCCTCTCTCTGGCAGCGCAGGGTGTCCGTATCGAAGCGCCAATTCCCGGCAAGCCTGCCATCGGCATCGAAGTCCCCAACAGCCACAAGGACACCGTCTCCCTGCGGGAAATTCTGGAGAGCGACAACTTCCGCAATGCCAGCAGCAAGCTCGCCTTTGCCGTGGGCAGAGATATCGCCGGAAACTGTATTGTTGGCGACATCGCACGGCTGCCTCACATGATCATCGCCGGCGCAACCGGTTCCGGTAAGTCCGTCTGCACCAACTCCATCATCATGAGTATTCTCTACCACGCTTCTCCCGACGAGGTCAAGCTCATCCTCATCGACCCGAAGATCGTAGAATTTACCGTATACGAGGGAATCCCCCACCTGCTCATCCCCGTGGTCACCGACCCCAAAAAGGCAGCCGGTGCGCTGAACTGGGCGGTACAGGAGATGCAGCGGCGGTACAGCCTGTTTGCAGAGAACAGCGTCCGTGACCTCAGCGACTACAACACCATGGCATCCCAGCCGGACAGCGAGCTGGAACCGCTGCCGCAGATCGTCGTCATCATCGACGAGCTGGCGGACCTGATGATGACCACCTCCAAGGAAGTGGAGGACGCCATCTGCCGTCTGGCACAGAAAGCACGTGCTGCCGGCATGCACCTCATCATTGCGACCCAGCGTCCGACCACAGACATCATCACCGGTCTGATCAAGGCGAACATCCCCAGCCGAATCGCCCTCTCCGTCCGCTCGCAGGTGGACTCCCGCACCATTCTGGACACCGGCGGTGCGGAAAAGCTGCTGGGACACGGCGACATGCTGTACCTCCCCAATGGCAAGATCAAGCCGGTGCGTGTGCAGGGCTGCTTCACCTCCACCAAGGAGATCGAAAAGACGGTTTCCTTCATCAAGGCGCAGACACAGACACAGTACAGCGACGACATCATGGAACAGGTGGAACAGAGCATTCCGGTTGTCAAAAGCGAACAGAAACCGGCGCAGACACAAAATAATGACCTGCCGGAACCGGGCAGCGATGAGGATATATTGGAACGTGCCATCGAGGTCGTGGTGGAAGCCGGTCAGGCATCGACCTCCTCTCTCCAGCGGCGGCTGAAGCTGGGCTATGCCCGTGCCGCACGAATGATGGATGAGCTGGAGGAGATGGGCGTGATCGGGCCGTACGAGGGCGCAAAGCCCCGCAAGGTACTCATGACCAAGGAACAGTTCGCCGAGCGAAAGATGCGGCGGCTGCCGTAACTGGCGCTTCAGAACCTCTCACAGATCTCACAGAAAGGAACGGTGCTATGACCGCATTTCTCCCTGTCACACGACGGGAACTCCTGGAAACCGGTGTGGAACAGCCGGATTTTGTCTACATCACAGGGGATGCCTACGTGGATCATCCCAGCTTCGGCGCTGCAATCATCACCAGAATCCTCCAGTCACTGGGCTACAGCGTTGCTGTCATTGCCCAGCCCAACTGGCACACCACACAGGATTTCATGCGCTTCGGATGTCCGCGGCTGGCATTTCTGGTCACCGGCGGAAACATCGACTCCATGGTGGCGCACTACACCTCCGCCAAGCGGAAACGAAACAGCGATCTCTACTCCCCCGGCGGCAAAGCCGGACTGCGCCCCGACCGTGCCGTCATCACCTATTGCCGGAAAATTCGGGAGGCATATCCCAATGCTGCCATCGCCATCGGCGGACTGGAGGCATCCCTCCGGCGCTTTGCCCACTATGACTACTGGGATGACTGTGTGCGCCCGTCCATTCTGGTGGACAGCGGTGCGGATCTGCTCATGTACGGCATGGGAGAACACCAGATCACAGAACTGGCGCAGCAGCTGGCGGAGGGAATCCCCATCTCCGGCATCACGGGAATTCGTGGCACCTGTTACCTCACCGATCCGGTCAACACCCCATGGGGTGCGGTGCAGTGTCCGGACTTTGCACAGGTCAGCCGGGACAAGCGGGCATACGCCAAGGCGACCCGCCAGCAGTACGACCAGCAGGACGAGATCTCCGGAAAGGTCGTCATTCAGCGCCACGGCGACAAGATGCTGGTGCAGAATCCGCCGGCGCTGAGTCTGACGCAGGAGGAGCTGGATGCCGTCTACCGGCTGCCCTACACCCGATGCGCCCACCCCATGTACGACAAACAGGGCGGTGTGCCCTCCATTGAGGAGGTGCAGTTCTCTATCGCCCACAACCGCGGCTGCTTCGGCTACTGCAACTTCTGTTCCATCGCCCTGCATCAGGGACGGCGCATCACCTGCCGCAGCGAGGAATCCATTCTGGAAGAGGCGAAAAAGATCATCGCCATGCCCAATTTCAAGGGATACATCCACGACGTGGGCGGGCCAACGGCGAATTTCCGCCTGCCCTCCTGCAAAAAACAGGCGACACACGGCATGTGCCCCGGAAAAAAATGTCTAGCACCGGAGCCGTGCAAGGCGCTTCAGGTGGATCACACAGAATACCTCTCCATCCTCCGGAAGCTTCGGGCACTCCCCGGCGTAAAGCGTGTGTTCATCCGCTCCGGCATCCGGTTCGACTATGTGATGGCAGACAAGGACGACACGTTTTTCAAAGAGCTGGTTTCAGAGCACGTCAGCGGTCAGCTGAAAGTCGCACCGGAACACGTCAGCAACGTGGTACTGGACAAGATGGGAAAGCCTCACATCGAGTGCTATGAGGCATTCCAGAAGCGATTCTATGAGATCACCAAGAGCATCGGCAAGAAGCAGTATCTGGTGCCCTATCTCATGTCCTCCCATCCGGGGAGCACGCTGGCGGAGGCAGTAAAGCTCTCTCTGTTCCTGCGGGATCACCATATGCATCCGGAACAGGTACAGGACTTCTATCCCACCCCCGGCACCATCTCCACCTGCATGTACTACACGGAGCTGGACCCCTACACGATGGAACCGGTCTACGTTCCCAAGACCCCGCAGGAAAAAGCCATGCAGCGTGCGCTGCTGCAATACTATCTTCCCCAGAACCGGCAGATTGTCCTCTCCGCCCTGCGTCAGGCAGGCAGACAGGATCTCATCGGTACCAGGCCGGGTTGTCTGGTGGCGCCGGATGCCCCCGCCCAGCGCGGCGGAAAATCCGGAAAACCTCATTCTTCCAAAGGAGGCGCATCCCCACGAAACACCAAAAAAAGTACATCCAAAAAATCACGGCGCTCCTGAGTGCGCTGGTCATCACCTGCTCCGCAACCGGCTGTGCCATGGAGGGCATCGAGCAATACATCGATGATGCTCTGGACGACACCTTCGGGCTGGAGAGCGATTCCACCGTCGGAAGCTGTTCCGTCTACTATCTGGACGTTGGACAGGGGGATAGCGCCTTGATCCTCACCGATTCCGCTGCCGTCCTCATCGACGCCGGCGAGGCAAGCGCCGGAGATACAGTGCTCTCCGCATTGCAGGAGCACGGCGTCAAGACGCTGGACTATGTCATCGCCACCCACCCCCACGCCGACCACATCGGCGGTATGCCGGCAGTTCTGCAGTATGCTGCCAGCTCCGATGACCTCACCATTCAGGAGATCATCGTGCCGGAGGTGCCGGACAGCCAGATTCCCACCACACGCACCTATGAGAAATTTCTGGACGGCGTGGAGGCCAACGGACTCTCCCTGACACCGGCAGAATCCCAGACGCTGGATCTGGGCAGTGCTGCGCTGGAGATCATTCCCTCCCCTGGCGATGACTACAGTTCCCTGAACGACTACTCCGTCTGCGCCTATCTGACCTGCGGCGAAAACGGCTTCTTCTTCACCGGAGATGCCTCCAAGCCGGAGGAAAAGGATCTGCTCTCTGCCGGTGCGCTGGATCACGTCAAGGCGGACGTGCTGAAAGTGGGTCACCACGGCAGCCGGGAATCCTCCACTGACGATTTTCTCTATGCCATCAACCCCAAGTATGCGGTGATCTCCTGCGGATATGACAACACCTACGGACACCCCCACAGCGAAGCTGTGGCACGGCTCTCCAAGTTCTGCGGCAATCAGATCTACCGCACCGACGAAAACGGCACCGTCTGCATTTCCTCAGACGGTGCAAAGCTGACCGTTACCACGGAAAAATAAGGGGGCATTCTATGATTATCATCGACCGCTTCGAAATGCGCTTTGCCATTCTGGAAACCGACGACGGCATGGTTTCCGTCCCGCGGGAACAGCTCCCGCCGGAGGCAAAGGAGGGCGACATTCTGATTCCCAACAACCTTGGCTACGAGATCGACACCAGCGCAACCAAAACCAGACGGGAAAAAATGATTGCCCGTACCAAAAAATTGTGGAAAAAGTGAGGAACTATGGAAACTGACCACTTATGCATCGGCGGCGGCCCTGCGGGCGTATTTGCAGCCCTGACCGCCGCCGGCAGCGGAAAACGCTGCATCATTTTAGAACAAAACGAACAGATCGGACGAAAGCTTCGCATCACCGGAAAGGGACGGTGCAATCTCACCAACGAGTGCGACCGGGAAACGCTCCTCGCCAATGTGGCAGGCAACAGCAAGTTTCTGTACGGCGCATTCTCCCGCTATACGCCGCAGGATGTGATGGCGTACTTTGAGGAGCTGGGCGTTCCGCTGAAAACGGAGCGGGGCAATCGGGTATTTCCCGTGAGCAACCGTGCCGAGGACATTGTGCAGGCGCTTCAGCACGCCCTGCACCGTGCCGGCATCCCTGTCGTGCGCGGAAAGGCAGCGCAGCTGCTCTTCGACGGCAGCGGTGCCTGCATCGGCGCAAAAACCGCAGCCGGCATGGAGATCCACGCCAAGACCACACTGCTCGCCACCGGCGGCATGTCCTACCCCAAGACCGGTTCCACCGGCATCGGGTATCGTCTGGCGGAATCGGCAGGACACACCATTGTTCCGCCGATGCCCTCCCTGATCCCGCTGGTGACGGAGGAGAACTGGTGCCGGGATGCCATGGGGCTGTCCCTGCGGAACGTCACACTCCGACTCTATCGGGGCGACCGCTGCGTTTTTGAGGAGCTTGGCGAAATGCTCTTCACCCACTTTGGCATCTCCGGCCCGCTGGTGCTCAGCGCAAGCGCCATGATGCGCAAGGGCACGCCGCAGGACTATCGGATGGAGATCGACCTGAAGCCGGGACTGACACCGGAAAAACTGGATCGCCGCATCCAGCGTGATCTGAGCGAAGCACCCAACCGTGATGTGGGGAATCTGCTCCATGCGCTGCTGCCGGCAAAGCTGATTCTTCCGGTGCTGAAGCAGTGCCGCATTGCGCCGGACACCAAGGCAAACAGCCTGACACGCGTGCAGCGCCAGACGCTTGGCAGCTGTATCAAGGCGCTGCCGCTGCACATCCGTGCGTTTCGCCCCATTGACGAGGCGATCATTACACGGGGCGGTGTCTCGGTTCGGGAGGTCAACGCCAAGACCATGGAGTCCAAGCGCTGTCCGCACCTGTACTTTGCCGGCGAGATTCTGGACGTGGACGCCTATACCGGCGGTTTCAACTTACAGATCGCCTTTTCCACAGCGTACTGCGCCGGCGCATCCATGGCGCTGGTGGAATGAGCGTCCGTTCTGCATCACACATTTCATAATTCTAAAATTGATGATACACATAAGGAGTTTTACAGTATGAAAACGATTAACATTGCCATCGATGGCCCTGCCGGTGCCGGCAAAAGCAGCATTGCACGGGAAGTGGCTTCTCAGCTTGGATTTGTCTACGTGGACACCGGCGCACTCTATCGTGCGACAGCACTGTTCTCGCTGGAGTATTCCACACGGGAGGAGTTCCTCAAGGCGCTGGAGGATGACTGCCACCTGGAGCTGAAGTACTTCGGCGGAACACAGTGCATCTTCCTCAACGGCGACAACGTCACCGAAAAAATCCGCACGCCGGAAATCTCCATGAAAGCGTCTGAGATCTCGGCGCTGCCGGAGGTGCGGGCGTTCCTGCTGGAGACCCAAAAGGACATCGCACGGGAATTCAACGTCATCATGGACGGCAGAGATATCGGCACCGTAGTTCTGCCGGATGCCGATCTGAAAATCTTCCTGACGGCATCGGCTGAGGAACGTGCCAGCCGCCGGTACTTAGAGCTGGAGGACAAGCCCGATGCGCCCACCTATGAACAGCTTCTGGAGGAGATCAGGCAGCGGGACTACAACGACACCCACCGGAAGATCGCACCGCTGAAGTGTGCCAAGGACGCCGTACGCATCGACAGCACCACCATGGGCTTCCACGAGGTTTGTGAGGAGATCATGGATCTGGTGGAGGATCGACTAGATCTGGAATGACGTTCCCAAAGGAGGTGATTTCTTGCCGTATCCCATTGTCTTTTTCTTTTATCGCATCGCCTATTATCTGGTGCGGATCGCATTTTTCTTTTACTACCGCATTTCCTTTGAGGGACGGGAAAATGTCCCCAAGGGCACCGCTGTCATCTTCGCCTCCAACCACCGCAGCTATCTGGATCCGGTGCTGGTGGCAATGGCAGCGCCCCATCCGTTCAACTTCATCGCCAAAGAACCGCTGTTCAAAAACCCCGTCTTCGGCGGCTTTATCCGGCTCATGGGCGCATTCCCCACAGCGGATGCCAAGCACCCCGACTACGACATGCTCTCAGAGGCCACCAAGCGGCTGGACAGACGGCGCCACCTCACCATCTTTCCGGAGGGCACCCGCCACACTGACGGCAAGGTGGGCAGAGGCAAAAGCGGCGTCTGCGTTCTGGCGGCACGCAGCGGAAAACCGGTTGTCCCCATCGGGCTGATCTTCGACTCCAACAATCTCCACTTCCGCAGCAGGATCTGCGTGCGTGTGGGCAAGCCCATCTATGCCGCAGACTACGGACTGAACGCTGACTCCAATCCCCACGAAATGCACGCCATGCGGAAGGACATCATGGACAGCATCAAATCCATGGTGGAGGAAAATCCGCCGTTCCCCATTCTCCACGATGTGCCGAAACACCGCACGTCCATCGAGATCGCACAGGACAAAAAGCGTGCCGCTCTGGAAGCGCAAAAAAAGGCAGCGCAGTCTGCCGACACCACGGAGGAGTGATCGCATATGGCTGAAATTACTGTCGCCGATTCCGCCGGCTTCTGCTTCGGCGTAGACCGTGCCGTCAAGCTGTGCTATCAGGCGCTGAAAACATACCCCAAGGTCGCCACTCTCGGTCCCATCATCCACAACCAGAGCGTGGTGGATGACCTCAAGAAAAACGGCGCACGCATTGTGAACGCCATCGCCGAGCTGGAACCGGACGAGTGCGTAGTCATCCGCTCTCACGGTGTCAGCCGCAGCGTTTACGACCAGCTGGCAGCGTGTGGCAATCCCTATGTGGATGCCACCTGTCCTTTCGTGGCAAAGATCCACGACGTTGTGGAAAAACATACGAAAAATGGGGACATTGTCCTCATCGCCGGAGATGCAAAGCATCCGGAAGTAGAAGCCATTGTTGGACATTGTAACGGCAATTGCTTTGTTTTCGAAAGTGAAAAAGCTCTGAACATTCTTTTTCAAAAAAATCCTGATTTTCTGCATAAAAGACTTGCAATTGTTGCACAAACAACGTATAATATATTAGTATGGGAAAAGTGTTTAGAAGTTCTTCCCAAGGACAACCCAAACATTATGGTTTACAATACAATCTGCCGTGCCACACAGGTGCGGCAGTCCGACGCGGACAAACTCTCCCGCAAATCAGATTTAATGATTATTGTGGGCGGCAGGCACAGTTCCAATACCGTAAAGCTGTTTCATGTCTGCAACAGAAACTGTAGGTCTTATCATATTGAGAATTCGGATGAGCTTTACACTTTAGACCTTTGTAATGCCGAGAAAATCGGGATTACGGCCGGCGCGTCCACACCGGCACATATCATTAAGGAGGTTCAGGAAACTATGACTGAAATTATGGATGGAAATACTCTGGAGGAAGGCGCTTCTTTCAAGGAAATGCTGGATCAGTCCTTCAAAAAAATACATACAGGAGAGAAAGTCAAGGGTACTGTTGATGCGGTAAGC
The DNA here is from genome assembly GCF_020709055.1 of Ruminococcus callidus. Taxonomy (GTDB): domain Bacteria; phylum Bacillota; class Clostridia; order Oscillospirales; family Ruminococcaceae; genus Ruminococcus_C. The sequence continues at coordinate 32,147 of NZ_JAJFCK010000009.1, read as the reverse complement.
AACACCGAAGTTACAGTAAACGTTGGCACCAAGCACACCGGCTATGTGCCGCTGAGCGAGCTGACTGATGACCCGTCGGTAAAGCCGGCTGACATTGTCAAGGTCGGCGACGAGCTGGATTTGATCGTCCTGAAGGTAAACGACCAGGAGGGTATTGTGACCCTGTCCAAGAAGAAGGTCGATGAAATGAAGGGCTTTGAGGAAATCATCAAGGCAAAGGATGAGGGCACTGTTCTGGAGGGCACTGTAAACGCAGCTGTCAAGGGCGGCGTCATCATCACTTACGCTGGCGTGCGGGTATTCATTCCGGCATCTCAGAGTGGTCTGCCCCGTGGCGCAGAGATGGATACGCTGGTAAAGACCAAGCAGCGTTTCGTCATTCTGGAAGTCAACGAACACCGCCGCAGAGCAGTTGGCTCCATCAAGGCTGTTGTAAAGGCTGAGAAGGACGCTGCAAGAGAGGCATTCTGGGAAACTGCTGAAATCGGCAAGACCTACAAGGGCGAAGTAAAGTCCCTGACCAGCTACGGCGCATTCGTAGATCTGGGCGGCATCGACGGTATGGTTCACATCTCCGAGCTGTCCTGGAAGCGCATCAAGCATCCGAGCGAAGTTGTCAAGGTTGGCGACTACATCGAAGTATACATCAAGGATCTGGACAAGGAGAACAACCGGATTTCTCTGGGCTACAAGAAGCAGGAAGACAATCCGTGGGAGAAGTTCAAGGCAACCTACAAGGTTGGCGACGAGATCGATGCAACTATCGTTTCCATCACTCCGTTCGGTGCATTCGCACAGATCATTGACGGCGTAGACGGTCTGATCCACATCTCTCAGCTGGCTGACAAGCGTGTTGAGAATGTCAAGGACATCGTTTCCGTGGGCGACGTTGTCAAGGTAAAGATCATCGACATCGACATCCCGAACAAGCGCATCAGCATTTCTATGCGTGCACTGCTGGATGACGAGGCTGACGCTGGCGAGGATGAGGAGTAATCTCCCCTTTTCCGGTAACGAAAACAAATAAAAGAAACGGCAGTACAGCCAAACGCTGTACTGCCGTTTTTGCGTTCCCGCTTATTTTTCCGTGGCATCGATCCAGCGCCACGGCATATTTTTCCAATGCTCTCCGGCGTAGTCAATTCCCACCCGCACATCGGTTCGGAGAGGCGGCCGGTATCCGTCATCGGCAATCCAAAGCACCGGACTAGTGACGAAGCTGCCGCCGTTGAATGTCCCGTCGATTTGCAGGAACTTCGTCAGCTTTGCCGGCCCGCTATGCACTGCGCCGGCACGAAGCAGCACGCCCTGCGGCTGTTCTTTTTCGCCGGTGATGACGTTCATCAGCCAGTGGATACCGTAGCAGAGATAGACATAGATGACACCGCTCTCCCGATAGAGCAGCTCTGTGCGCGGCGTGCGCCCCTTGGAGGCGTGGCACGCCAGATCCTCCTGCCCGCGGTATGCCTCTGTTTCAGCGATGCGCTCCCATAGCAGCGTGCCGTCCGGCAGCTGACGCACCAGCAGCTTCCCCACCAGCTCCGGCGCAACTACCAGACAATCCCGATGGTAAAACGATTCGGTCAGACGAATGGGTGTCATAAAATCCCCCTCTATTCTGCGATGATACATTGATACAATTTCAAATACTGCCCCTCTTTCAGCGTGATGGGAACAGAATCTACAACGGTGCCAGTCGATGTGTCATACAAACAGCCGGACTCCACGATCACAGGTGCAACGCTTCCAAGCGATGTGTAAACACCATATAACGGATACTGATCTTGATTTTCCTTTTCCATGGGACAAATGTGATATGTTCCAGGCTCGATATCCCGTCCCACACAGAACATGCCGGAGTGCTTGGTGGGATCGTTGGGAACGTTGTTCTTTGTGATATCATAGCAATTTGCCCACGAAAAGCTGAAATATGTGCCCTCTTCCAATTGCACAATGGCAGAATATTCATGCCATCCCTCACTCAGTTCCTGTTCTTTCTCTCGATCTGCATAGATGCCGGCATAGAACAAATGATCCGTTTCTTCCGGGTCAGAAACGACCACATATTCCCCTGCTGGGATCTCTTCTCCGACCAGATACGTTCCGGCGGAAAACACACCGCTCTCCTGCATTTTTTCCAAGACCACTGCATCATTCTCAACGATCTTCGGAGAGGCGTCTTCCATATATCCCATTCGTATTGCTGCGATCACCGCACCAGCCACAAGGATCACCGCTGCCAATATGCACCACAGCCAGACGTGCTTTCGTCTTTTTGCCGGAACAGGTACATTGTTCTCCACTGGCATCTGACAATATTCACACACATTCCGATACATTGGCGCACCGCAGTGCGGACAAACTCGTTTCATGCTCTTTTATTCCTCCGTCACACACTGCTGCTCCGGCTTTACATACAGGGTATGCTGATTGGAAAAAATCACCATTCCCGGCTTTGCGCCGGCGGGCTTTTTCACGTAACGCACGGCACAATAATCCACCGGCACCTGCGCCGAATCCCGTGCCTTGCTATGATACGCCGCCAGCTGTGCTGCCTCTTCCAGCACCTTCTGCGTTGGCTCTTTTCCGCCGGTCTCCAGAATCACGTGGGAACCGGGGATGTTCTGGGTGTGCAGCCAGATGTCATTTTTGTTGGCGGTTTTCAGAGTCAGCTGGTCGTTCTGGCGGTTATTCCGTCCCACCAGAATCCGTGTTCCGTCCGATGCCGTATACTCCATGGGCGGCAGAGACTTGGGCGGTTTGCCCTTGCGTCGCAGCAGGCGCAGATAACCCTGCTCCGCCAGCTCCGCACGCAGCTGTTCCAGATCGTTCTCATTTTCCGCACGGCTCAGCGCATCCAGCACGCTGTCCAGATACATCAGTTCCTCCCGTCCCTTGGCAATCTGCTCCGTCAGGATCTTCTCCGCCGTGCATGCTTTCTTATACGCCTGATAATAGCGCTGGGCGTTCTGCGGCGGCGTCAGACGGACATCCAGCGGAATGTGTACTGTGGGACACTCCGGCTCGTAGAAGTCCTCCAGAACGGCTTCTGTGTCGCCCTTGTGCAGACGGTAGAGGTTGGCGGAGATCAGGTCTGCCTTTCGGCGGTCGTCATCCTTTTCCGCACACGCCTCCAGATCTGCCGACTGGGTGGCGATCCGGCGCTGAATCCGCTCGGTGGCGTGGAGCAGCAGGTGGAACAGATCATTGGCACGCTGTTTCAGGCGTGCAGCGTGGTCACGACTGGCGAAAAATTCGTCCAGCAGCGCACAGGCGGAGGGCATGGTCTTGGTTACCATCAGTGCGCCGTACTGGTGCAGCGGCAGGAATGAGAAGTCCTTGGGCTGCCCCTCCCGTGTGCTGACCATGGTGTACACCTCGTTCCCCTGTTCCAGCAGTTCCCGTGTTCTGGCGATGGTGTAACAGAGCCGGTCTTTCTGGTCGTCTGTGAGGGACTCCGCCCGGCAGGGCTGTCCCTTTCCCGCATAGTATGCCCACTCCCGCACCAAAACCGGCGAAACACCCTCCAAGGTTTGCAGCAGCGCCTTGGAAAGTTCTCCCGTCTTTTGGGAGAGCACCGCCAGGATCTCCGCCGGCGGCGCCTCCAAGAAGTTCAGACGGTCGTCCCGTGGCGGCATCTCATAGGGCAGCCCCGGCAGCACCAGCCGCTTGCTGGACATGGTGGCGTCCACACGCTTCATGCTGTCGATGACAATGCCGTTTTCATCAATGAGAATGAGGTTGGAGTACCGCCCCATGATCTCCACGGCAAGGGTCAGCTGCACCACATCCCCCAGCTCATTGATGCAGGAGAAATCAAAGTACAGCACACGTTCCAGCCCGTCCTGCCGGATTGCCAGCAGTTTGCCGTTTCCCAGCCGTTTCCGCAGAAGCATGCAGAACATGGGTGGTGCCTTGGGGTTTTCCACAGCGATTTGCGTCAGGTGGACTCTCGCCCGATCGGCAGCGCAGGAAATCAGTATCTTTGCGCCGCCGCTCCGGCTGCGGAATGCGAGGATCAGTTCTTCCCGTGTGGGCTGGTGAATTTTCTCAATGCGTGCGTCGATCCACGGCAGAAGCTCCTGCCGTACTGCGTGTAAATATGCGCCGTCTAATGCCATGTGGTACTCGTCCTTTCTCTAAATCCAGCGGTCAGCCAGCTCTTTTTGCAGCATCTCAAACAGTTCCAGATACTCCGATTTGGTTTTGCGGATAATTTGCAGAGCGATTTCCTCGTTATAGGAATGCGCCACCTCATTTCGGGTTTCCAATGCGCCCAGCCATTTGGTATCGTCTTGTATCATTCCCGCCTGATATGCGACTTTTATCACCATTTTGGGAGAACCAGTTCTGCCCTCCTCGTAGCCATGCTCCTGCAAACATGCTTTCATGGTTTTCCACGCCTGTTCAAAACATATCTCAAACAGCGCCACCAATCCCGTCTCTGTCACAGTAGAGTACGGCTCCTGATACTTCTGGCACTCTTTCAGATTTTTCAGTGCTTTGCAAAAATTATCATACTTTCTCATGCTCATAAATCACAACTCCATCCCGTGCAATCTCCTCCAGCAGCGACGGCTGAACCGGTTCATCCAGATTCACCACGTCAAACAGCAGCAGCGTCCACACCTCTTCGTCCAGATCCAGCGCAAATCGGGGAATGTCGCCGCCGGAAACCGCCAGATCAATGTCGCTCCGCTCCCAGTTATCACCTCTGGCACGTGAGCCAAACAGAATTACCTTTTGAATCCCGTGCTCCTTTGCCAGCTGGATGATCTCCGTTTCCACACGCTCGGATATGTTCTTCATCTGGCATCTCCCTGCGGCTTGTCCGCCGGAGCAGACGCTGCAACTGCCCGATACTGTAAAATTTCAAAGGAGATCTGGGTAGACAGGCTCTCCAGCTGTTCCAGACGGGCGTGCTCCTCCCGTCCGGTCTTATAGTAATAGGGCGTCATCTGGAACAGGTTCTGGATGTCCGCCGGATTGTCCAGCTTCAGCCAGCCGTCCACATACTCTGCCTGAATCAGTTCGAAGCCATCCAGCGCATAGTCCCGCACGGCATTGGGATAGGGCACGTCATAGATCGCCTCTTTCAGCCCCCACAGATGCTGCTGCCCCGGAATCACCATGAGCATGGTGCCGTTTTTCCGCAGCACCCGATGATACTCCTCGCCGCAGTATGGCGCAAAGATGGTCATGAGCATGTCACAGCAGCGGTCTGCCACCGGCAAATGGTACACACTCCCCACGGCAAAATGCCCGCCCGGACAGCGCTTTGCCGCTGCGTCTGCTGCACTCTTGGAAATATCCACTCCATACACCTGCATGGGAAGTGCAGCCTGTTCCAGCGCCCTGGACACGCCCTCGGTATAATACCCCTCACCACAGCCGGCATCCAGCAGGACACCGCCGGCTCTGCCGTAGCGCACCACCGCTTTTTCCAGCGCCTGCAACAGTGGCGCATAGTGTCCCGCATCCAGAAACCGCTTTCTGGCACGCATCATCACGGCGTTGTCTCCCGGATTCTTGGCGTGCTTCCGATTGGCGGGAAGCAGGTTGACATAGCCACTGCGTGCCATATCGAACGTGTGCCCCTGGGCACAGCTCCAACACTTTCCCCGATGCTGCATAAACGAACCGCACACTGGACATTTCCAGATACTCATTGTTCTTCCCCTCCTGCACAAATTTCAGCGGGATCTGCGCCTGCCTGCGCAATCACCGTGACCTCCGGATGCGCTGCCCGAATATGCGCCGCCAGAATCTCTGCGGCAAAGCGCTCTGTCCCGTAGTGCCCGCAGTCGAACAGCGCCACATCCGAAAACTCCGCCGCATACCAGCGGTCGTGCTTGATATCGCCAGTAATCAGCGCATCGCAGCCCTGTGCCGCAGCCAGTTCCAGCATAGAGGCGGCAGAACCGGAACAATAGGCGATCTTCCAAATGGGCGTTTCCTTGGCGGAATACCGCACGGTTCCGCCGAACACGCTCTGGAGCTGCTGTGCCAGCGCCTGCGGCGTCCACGCCCGTGTACTGGTATCCGTCCATCCAAAGCCTCTGCCGTCCTTCCAGCACGGTTCCAGCACGTCTGTGCGCCCTTCCAGCGACAGACGTTCCCGCAGCAGCGTGTGAGCGTAGGCATTCAGCCCCTCCGGCGCCATGTCCAGCGGCGTATGTACGCAGATCGCTGCGATCTGATGGGCAGCCAGCTGGTACACCGGATGCTGCACCGGCAGCGCCTTGAGGGGAGAAAAAATTACCGGATGGTGGGAGACAATGAGCTGAACGCCCTGTGCGGCCGCCTCGGCAATGACGCCTTGGGAAATATCCAGCGTCGTCAGAATTTTCTCCGCCGGCTGTGTGCCTGCGCCCGCCAGCAGTCCGGAATTGTCCCACGACTCCTGCGACGCAAACGGTGCAAATGCATCAATGGTTTCATAGATTTCCTGAACAGTTGTCATCTTGGATTCCTCCCCAAATTTGCCGCAGTTTCCTCCGCCAGAGACTCCCACAGCGAATATTCCGGCACGCCTGCCTGTTTCAGCTGCTGCGCCAGTTTCTGGAAACGCTTCAGCTTCCAGCTGGCGTAGGCGCTGGCACACGGTTCCTGCCAGTCAATGCGTCCCAACTCTTGTTCCAGCAATGTCAGCGGCTGCGGTGCAGCTGCGCTTTGCACATCCAGAACGACGTAAAACTTCCCGCCCTCTGAAACTACCTGTTCCGTCCAGTCAAAGCCGTTTTTGGCGAGCCACTGGCGCAGAACGGGCAGCTTGGTCATGGGCTGTAAAATCAGGTGCGCCTGCGCCCGCCACGGACAGTTCTCCAGAATGTGCACAATGGTTTCTCCGCCCATTCCGGCAACCACCACATCAGTGATGCCCTCCGGGAGCACCTGCTCCAGCCCGTCGCACAGAAGCAGTTCCGCACGTGCCAGAACGCCGGTTTCCGTCAGCGTGCGCCTTGCCGCCTCCAGCGGACCGGCGTGGATGTCCGTGACCACCGCACGGGGGCAGCGGTTTTGCCGGAGCAATTCCGCCGGCAAATAGGCGTGATCCGTTCCCACATCGCAGACAACACCGCCCTCTGTCACCAACGCTGCACAGGCAGCCAGCCGTTTTGTCAGCATATTTCACGTCATCCTTTCCATGTATCAACTAAAGGCAACCCCGCACAAAGACCGTCTGACGGCTATCTTACGCACAAGCTTTGTACGGCGTTGCCGAAACAAAAATTGCCCCGCCGTGGAACTACCTTTTGGACGGCAGAATCACACGGGGAGCAATTCGAAAAAACAGGGTTACTGTACATCACCGGCTGCGATCTGCTTGTTGAGTTCTTCCAGCAGTTCTTCCGGATCGATGCCATGCACCATGCAGGCTTCTTCTACCGTTTCGCCACGAGAAGCCGGACAGCCCAGACAATGCATGCCGATTGCCATGAACAGCGGAGCTGTCTGCGGTGCAATGTCCAGAATATCACCAATGATGGTTTCCTTTGTAATCGTTACCATACTCGAAACACCTCCAGTCTGGCTGCAATGTGCAAAAATAGCATACCCAAAAGAGATACGCTTATGCAAAGACAGGCACGGCACGCTTCCGGCCACGCCTCTCTCTGTCACCTGTTTTGTGCGTTTTCTACGGTGTTTATGCTTCTTCTCTCATCTTTGCGAAGCATGCGCTGCAGTAAACCGGACGGCCTTCACGGGGCTGGAACGGAACTCTTGCCTCGCCGCCGCAGGAATCGCATGTGCCGATGAACATCTCACGCTCCGGCTTGGATGCGCCGCGCTTTGCGTCACGGCAGCTCTTGCAGCGCTTCGGCTCGTTTACGAAGCCTCTCTCAGCGTAAAATTCCTGTTCGCCAGCAGTGAAAACGAATTCCTGTCCGCAGTCCTTGCATACCAAAGTCTTATCTTCGTACATAGTGTAACCTTACCTTTCTCGAGGAGCTTTCCAATGTGCGCCTCGTGCCGGACAATGTCCGGTCTTTCCAATTCATGTGTCCCATTGCAGGGCAAGCGCCTCGCCATGGATCTGCTCCAGTGCAATCAAACCGCATCGGCCGCCGCAGAATGAAGCTTCCGCCGGGCACGCTGCAATGCGTTATCCACCGATTTCACAGAAAGGTGCAGCCGTTCTGCCGCTTGTGCATACGAAGCCCCTCCGTAAATCAGCATGCAAACCTGATATTCCCGTTTGGATAAACAGTTCAGCATGGTGCAGCAGAGCTCCGCCGTTTCCAGACGGCTCTGCACCACCGAATCCGGTGTGCGCTCTGTGTCCTGCACCAAGGAGAAAGGAGGCATATCTGCCGCCCCCACTGGCAGCGGAATATTCCGGCTGCGCCGGAGCGCAGATACCACCCGATTGGTCACGCATCTGCCTGCATAGGCAGAAAAAGGCACGCCGCGTATGGGATCATACCGACATGCCGCAGAAATCAGCCCCAGAAAGCCTTCCTGCGCGAGATCCTCGGCATCCGCTCCGCCCCGATACTGCCGCACCAGATTCCACACGAAATCGGTATAGCGCAAGATCAGGACCTCCATCGCCTGCCGGCTCTGCCGCGCCAGGAGGGCAAGTTCTTCGTCCGGTAGCTGTTCAAAAGATACCGGCTTCAATTTACATTCCCCTATCGATCCTCGAAATTGTTCAGTTTGCCATTGCTCAGGAAACACCGGCAACGTTCCTCCCAGACCGCCGCTGATGCTTTTTCTATTATACCGAAAAAAGGGCAAGTTGTCAATATGATTCCGAACAATTGTGGATTTTCCTTTGAAAACTGGCATATCTCCCAGTTTTGAGTATCATTTTTCCAGCAACATGCACAGTTCCGGCAGGACACCGCCGCCAAAAAATCCGGTGCATTTCTGCACCGGATCTGGTTCATTCTCTTGAATTTTGCAAAAGCTTAACGACCGTCCAAAATGTTCAGGATGGCGGTGATGTCATCTCCCAGCGGATCGGAAGCCGGTGCAGCAGCAGCGGGCTGAGCCGGTGCGGGTGCAGGAGCCGGAGCAGCCTGCTGTGCAGCAGCGCCACGGTTTCCGCCAACGTTCACATCCTTTACCAGCGGGTTGTCCACCGGAATCGGCTCTTCCTGTGCTTCCTCCGGCTCTTCCGGAATGGCATCCGGATCTTCCATATCGAAGCCAGCAGCGATAACGGTAATGACCATCTCATCCTGCATGTCTTCCTTGAACGCAGTACCGAAGATGAATTCCACATCCTCTGCTGCCTTGTCTGTAATCATCTTGGTTGCAACATCCACGTCGGAGGAGAGGATATCCTCGCTCATTGCGATGTTGATCAGCAGGCGTCTTGCACCGGCGATAGAGGTTTCCAGCAGCGGGCTTGCAATAACAGCGTTGGCTGCTTCCTTTGCCTTGTCCTTGCCGGAGCCATGACCGATTGCCATGTGGGCATAGCCTGCGCCCTTCATGATGGTGGAAACATCGGCGAAGTCCAGATTGATATAGCCCTCTTCCACGATCAGGTCGGAAATGCTCTTCACGCCGGTCTTGAGAACATCGTCTGCCAGTGCGAACGATTCCCGCATGGTCAGCGGCTTGTCCAGACCCTCCAGCAGCTTTTCGTTCGGGATCACGATCAGAGAATCCACGTACTTCCGCAGCTCTGTAATGCCCCGTTCTGCCTGCATCATCTTCTGTTCCCGCTCAAAAGCAAACGGCTTTGTGACAACGGCAACGGTGAGGATCCCGGCCTCCTGTGCCAGACGTGCAACGACCGGTGCTGCGCCAGTACCGGTGCCACCGCCCATACCAGCGGTAATAAATACCATATCCGCACCCTTCAGTGCAGCTTCGATCTCGTCCTTGTTTTCCTCGGCGCTCTGTCTGCCGACATCCGGTTTATTTCCGGCGCCACGGCCTTTGGTGAGCTTTGCACCGATCTGGATCTTCGAGGTTGCCTTGGAATTGTTCAAAGCCTTGGCATCTGTATTTACTGCAATATATTCAATATCCTGTACGCCGGAAGACACCATGCAATTCAGTGCGTTTCCGCCGCCGCCGCCGACGCCAATCACTTTGATATTTACATCAGGATCAAAGGAATCCTCATAGATAAAATCAGCCATCTAACATTTCCTCCTACAAAACTTCTGTGACACGCTGTATCGTGCTGTCCGCCGTGTAATTGAAAAGCGGTACAGCAGCTGTGTAAGTTCCCGCAAATATGGAACAAAACCTCTGGAAATACACTTATTATCTTAACACATTTTCGAAAACAATGCAAGCTTTTTTTTGAAATAAATTTGGTTTTTCATTTTCCCACAAGAATTTCCGGCCACACCGCCGGTATTTTTACAAAATTGTACAGGAATGTCGAAAATCGCCTGTACTTTTCTGAAAAAACCGGCAAGTTTACCACTCTTCCAGCGGTGCAGCGGTGGTGGTGGTCTCAGTGCTGGGCGAGATGGGGTTGCCGTTTTCATCGGTCTCCAAAATAGGCATGCCATTCTCATCCGTCGCTGTGGTCGCCAGCGCTGCCGTAGTCTGCTGTTCCACCGCAGACTTGTCCCGATAGGAGCACTGGTGATCCCCGACCATGGAAAGATACCCGATTTTATCCGGCGCAAGCTGATCCAGCACCGTTTCCGCCAGGGTGATCTTATAGTCCAGTTCACTCCAGTTTCCCACTTCAAATTCCACACGGGAGTCAAACACCAGTTTGATATCATACTTGTCAGTCAGATCAACGCTTGTGATAGGATAAGTCAGACCGCCCGCCATCTTCTTGGAGATGGTCTGAAAAATCCGATCTTTCTGGCTGTCCTGCGAGGTGAGCTTCTGACCTGCCTCCCGGGTCGCTGCCTCATATCCGGTTACCGTGGGGAGGCTGCTGTCCGCATCGGGACTGTTTTTCAGAATCTTTCCGGCAGCGCTCACCTGCAGTGTTCCGCTGTCGTCCACCACATTGAACGCCGAATGGCTGGCTGAAACCGTAATGACCAGCACATCGGGGAATTTCTTCTCCACCTGAACATCCTCCACAAAAACCAGACTGTCCAGAATATTCTGCGCCACTTCCTCTTTGTTCAGACGCATCATGTTGTCGCCGGTATGCACGCCGGATGCATGCGCAATTTCATCTTCATTATACTGCTTCGGTTTGTTCCCGCCGACCTCAATGGTGGCGATGTTAAAAAATGCGGTCATGGACAACGCAATGCCCACGCCAGCTACCAGCACGGCGACCACGAGGAAATAGAGTGGCCGCAGCCGGTTGCGTCGGCGCATCCGCTTGGCACTGGTATTCCGCTGGATCTCTGTTTTTTCCACATCCTGCATGGATAAGCTCCCTCCGCTGTTTTCTGTTCCTGTTTCGAGCCTAGATACGAAGTAGACCCTCAGACGGCACATCTTTCCGCACGATCTGTGCGCCCACACTGCGCAGCACAAGTTCCATCGTTTCGTACCCCCGATCGATGTGCGAGATCTGGCGCACTTCAGTGCGCCCCTGCGCTGCAAGCCCGGCCAGTACCATGGCTGCGCCGCCACGCAGATCGGTGGCGGAAACGGCTGCACCGCTCAGCGCACGCACACCGGCAACCACCGCCGTCCTGCCGGAGACGTGAATCCTTGCGCCCATTTTCACCAGCGCATCCACATGGCGGTACCGGTTTTCAAAAATGTTCTCCTCCAGCACGCTCACGCCGTCTGCCAGCGAGAGCATTGCCATGAAAATCGCCTGCGCATCCGTGGGAAATCCCGGATGAGGCATCGTCCGGAGGAACGGCACTGCCCGAAGCCGCCGTGGCGCAAGCAGGTGCAGCCGATCCGGTTCCGGATAGAGCCGGCAGCCCATCTGCTCCAAAGTGGGCAGCATGTTCTCCATGGGCTGGGCATCCGTTCCCTTCAGGCAGAGCGTTCCGCCGGTAATGGCTGCCGCACCCAGATAGGTAATTCCCGCAATACGGTCCGGCATAATGGCGTGCACGCAGCCGTGCAGCCGTTCTGTTCCCTCGATTCGGATGGTGCTCTCACCCTCTCCAGAGATCTTCGCCCCGCATTTTCGCAGAAACGCCGCCAGGTCGCAGATCTCCGGTTCCCGTGCCGCATTGTGCAGCACCGTCTCGCCCTTTGCCAGCACGGCCGCCAGCAGCACATTCTCCGTTGCCCCTACCGAGGGAAACGGCAGGTGGATCACTGCACCATGCAGCCCATCCGGTACAGTGCAGTCCAGCTGACCCCCGCATACGGAAAAGCGTGCACCCATCTGCCGCAGCGCCTCCAGGTGCATGTCAATGGGACGGGGGCCAAGCTCGCATCCGCCGGGGTACGACACATGACAGGTTCCGGCACGCCCCAGCACCGCCCCCAGAAAAATAATGGAGGAGCGCATCTCCTGCATCAGCGCCTCCGGAATAGTGTCGCTGCGCAGCGCCCGCACCTGCACCGTCACGGTGTGTTCCTGAATGGTACACCGCCCGCCCAGATGGGTGAGAATCCGGCACGCTGCAAAGACATCCGTCAGGCGCGGACAATTTTCCAGTGTCGTTTCGCCGTCGCACAGCAATGCAGCGGCGAGGATGGGCAGGGCGCTGTTTTTGGCACCATGTAGAAAAATCTCTCCCTCCAGCGGAACTCCGCCGTCAATGACCAGTTTTTGCAATCCGCATCACCTCTTTTTATTGCCAGTGTATGCAAATTCCAAAAAAATGGTGCAATCGGGGTTATTTTCCCTGCTTCGATGCCATCAGACCCTCGATGACCTTCCAGATCCGGTCTGCTGTATCCGGAATTTCCAGTTCCTTGGCGTGCACTGCCATTTGTTCCAGCTTTGCACGGTTCTGGTACAGTTTCTCCACTTCCTGAATGATCCGCTGCGGCGATGCGTCTTTCTGTTCAATGACGATAGCAGCGCCAGCATTGCCCAGAACATTGGCGTTGTGCAGTTGGTGGTTGCCGGTGACAATGGGCGAGGGAATCAGAATCGAACCTCTGCCCACTGCCTCCAATTCTGCCAGCGTCGAAGCGCCGGAACGGCAGATGACCAGATCGGCTGCCGCCAGACAAACGTCCATGTCGTTGATGTACTCCGTGATCCGCAGGCGGTCGCTCTTCATGGGCACGCCAGTCTGCTCCATTGCCTTGGGGAATGTATCCCTGCCCATGCCGCCGTATCCGTGAATGTGGTTGATGGCAAGCCCATTTTTCACGTGCCACGGAATCAGCTCTGCCATTGCATCATTGATGCAGCCGGCACCGAGGCTTCCCCCAAAGGAGAGGATGCACATGCTGTCATCAAAGCCCAGCTTTTTCCGGGCCGCCGCCCGATCGGGATGGGAGATCCCGCCACGCACCGGCAGACCAGTCACGGTATAGGCGCAGTTGGGATGGAGATATTGCAGCGCTTGTTCCACGGTGAGCATGACATGATCCACTTCTTTGGAGAGCATCTTGTTGGTCACGCCGGGGAACGCATTCTGCTCGTGAATGGCACAGGGAATGCCCAGATGTGCCGCTGCATGCAGAATCGGCCCTGCCACATAGCCGCCGGTTCCGATTGCCACATCCGGCTGGAACTGCCGGACGATCTTGCGGGCACGGGGCTGCGAGGTCGCAAGATAATACGCTGCCTTGACATTGCGCTTGACGTTTTTCCAGCTCAGCTTCCGCTGAAAGCCGGCGACGTGCATGGTTTCCAGCCGATATCCAGCCTGCGGAACCAGACGTGCTTCCATTCCGTTGGGCGTTCCCACAAAGAGAAACTCCGCCGACGGATCATGTTCCCTGATAATGGAGGCGATTGCCAGCGCCGGATTGATATGGCCGCCGGTTCCGCCTCCTGCCAATAATACTCTCATGCGATACCCTCCTGCTGCTGCATTGCACCTGTCTCCTGAAGCTCTCCCTCCGCGGCAGTGCTCCGCTGTCGCTTTTTCCCGACGTGGTATCGGGTGCGGGAGATGTTCAGCACAATTCCCATTTCCGCCAGCTGTAAGATCAGCGCCGTACCGCCGTAGCTGAAGAACGGCAGACTGATACCCGTGTTGGGGAACAGATTGCTGACAACGGCGATGTTCAGAAACGCCTGAAGTCCGATGTGGGAGGTCAGTCCGATCGCCAGCAGCATACCGAACTTATCCGGCGCATGGGTGGCGATCTGATAACCGCGGATGACCAGAAGCATGAACAGCAGAACAACGGTCACCGCACCCACAAAGCCCAGCTCCTCGCAGACGATGGAGAACACGAAGTCGTTCTTGGTCTCCGGCAGGTACAGATACTTCTGACGGGATTCGCCCAGTCCCAGACCAAACAGTCCGCCGGAACCAATGGCGATCAGGGACTGGCAGGTCTGCCACGTGTCGTTCAGACTGTCCGAGAACGGGTCACGCCACGACTGGATACGCTTTCCGATGTACTCGTAGCTGTCCATCATCAGAAGTCCGATCACCAGCGCTGCACCGATGCCTGCCAGTCCCAGAAACAGGAAGTGTTTCAGGTTGGCATTGCCCACGAAAATGAGGATGATGCAGAGCAGTGTGATGATGATCGTACCGGAGAGGTGGGGTTCCAGAATCAGAAGCGCAGCCACGATTGCCAGTGCCAGCAGCAGCGGCAGCAGCCCTTTTCGGAAGGAGCGCATGTTGTCGTAGTTCTTTTCAATGAAGTAGGCGAAGAAGATGACGATACCGATCTTCATCAGCTCCGAGGGCTGGAAGTTGAATCCGCCGATGTCCAGCCAGCGGGTTGCACCGCCCTCTGTGACGCTCAGCGCCGGCACAAATGCCACGATTGCCAGCAGGATCACCGGAAACACATAGGAGAACACGGCAATCGCCGGTTTCCGGAACACATGATAATCCACGGTGCAGAGAGCGAACATGATGACCAGTCCCACAACGGCATTCTTGATCTGGTTATAGGCGTAGAAAGAACCGGACTTTCCCTCCGCAGTCGCCCACGCATAGCTGGCGGAGAACATCATGATGATCCCGATGACCAGCAATGCAATGACGATCAGAAAAAACGCCACATCCACTTCGCCATAGCGCACGTTGCGCTGCCACAGCGGCAGATTAAACCAGCGCTTCTTTTGTGATTTGACAGATGTCTGTTCTGCCATAATGCAACCTCCTTCTCGCCGTTCCGGCCGCTCAGAGTGTAACCAGCAGCAATCCAACTGCGCCGGCGATCAGACCGAACAGAGAAAACGTGATAACGATTTTATATTCACTGAATCCGCTCATCTCAAAATGATGGTGAATGGGCGTCATCTTGAAGATGCGGCGTCCCTCGCCGTACTTCTTCTTCGTATATTTGAAATAGGTGACCTGAATCATCACGGAGAGCGCCTCCAGAATGTAGACCAGCGCCACCAGAATCAGCACCAGATGCTGATGCGTTGCCAGTCCCACTGAGGCAACGGCTGCGCCGAGGAACATGGAACCGGTGTCACCCATAAAGCACTTTGCCGGATGCAGATTCCAGACCAGAAAGCCCAGACAGCCGCCTGCCAGCGCCATGGTGAACAGGGTGTAGCTGGTCATTTGCAGCCGGCTGCAAATCAGGGTGAAGATCAGCATTGCCACCAGCGTCACAGTACCGCAGAGTCCGTCTACGCCGTCCGTCAGATTGACGGCATTGGTCAGGTAGAGGATCACCAGCACCATCACCGGATAGTAGAACCAGCGGATGTCAAACCGCACGAACACCAGATCAATGGTAGTACTGCGGTCGCCCAGCCAGTACATGGCTGCCAGCCAGAGAATGGCTGCCACCACCTGAAGCGCCAGCTTCTGTTTCGGGGTCAGACCCTCGTTCTGTTTCTTTGCCACCTTGGCAAAGTCATCGATGAAGCCGATGATACCGAACAGCAGGCAGAAGATCACGCAGCTCATGACACGGAGCGCCTCCCGATTGCCGGAGATCGCCGTGACATCCACGCTGCTGGTCATACGGTAGACGGCATAGCCCGCTGCCGTTGCCACAATGCTGCCCACAATGAACAGAATACCGCCCATGGTGGGAGTGCCCTGTTTGTTGGCATGCCACTTGGGGCCGAATTCCACCTTGATGGGCTGCCCGAATTTCAGTTTATGCAGCCAGGGGATGAGTGCTTTTCCGCCCAGCGCTGCCACTGCAAACGCCAGCACTCCTACAAGTACATTAATCCAGAACGGCATTTTCAGTTTCCTCCCCTTGGTCAAAAATCATATCGATGCAGTCCTCCAGATGCATGCCGCGGCTCGCCTTAAAGAGCACAGCATCTCCCGGACGCAGATAACTCCGAATGACACGGCACAGTTCCCGCCGATCCTCGGTGTGGTAGACCGATACTTTCTGCATGGCTGCCCGCTGGGCAATGTAGAATGCCTCCGTGCCCAGACAGAACAGAGCGTCCACTTCGCTGGCTGCTGCCATATCACCAACCAGCGTGTGCAGCTGGCGGGACATCTCGCCCAGTTCCAGCATGTCGCCCAGCACGGCAATGTGCCGTCCCTTACAGGGAAGTTCCCGCAGAACCGTCAGCGCTGCCTTCATGGAATCCGGGCTGGCGTTATAACAGTCTGCGATAATGGTATATGCACCCCGATGTGAAATATTCTGGCGCATGCCCACGGTCTGATAGCGCTCCAGCGCTGCGCAGATCTTCTCCGGCGCAATGCCCGCCTGCGTTCCCACACAGAACGCTGCCAGCGCATTCATGACGTTGTGGTCTCCCACACAGCGCAGCATTGCCGGATACTTCTTCCCGTCTGCTGCCACAATGGTAAACGTGGTGGAATCTGCATTCCGCACCACATCCTCTGCCCGGACATCCAGCTTCTCAGCGTGCATGCCATAGGTAATCACCGGACGGGACAGGTTGCGCTTCAGGGGTGCCAGCAGGGCATTGTCCCCGTTGACGATAAGCGGCGCATCGGCTGCCATGCCGTCCAGAATCTCCAGCTTTGCCTGAAGAATGCCCTCCTGTGTCTTGAGGTTCTCGATGTGGGAATAGCCGATGTTGGTGATGACACCCATGGACGGCTCTGCGGTGCGGGAAAGACGGCTGATCTCTCCGAAGTGGGACATGCCCATTTCAATGACAGCTGCGGTGTGCTGCTCCTCCAGCTGCATCAGCGTCTTTGGCAGCCCGATCTCGTTGTTCAGGTTGCCCTGTGTTTTCAGCGTGCAGAACTGGGATTCCAGCACGCAGGCGATCATCTCTTTTGTAGTGGTCTTTCCCACGCTTCCGGTGACACCGACCAAAACCGGATGGAACTTTTCCCGATAGAACCGTGCGATTTTCAGCAGCGCCCGTCCGGTGTTTTCCACCACCAGACAGGGGCAGCCTTCGATGGGCTGTTCCGTCACGGCAGCCACGGCTCCGGCAGCAATTGCCTGCGGCACAAAGTCGTGGCCGTCGAACCGCTCCCCCCGCAGCGCCACAAACAGGCAGCCCTGCGGCAGGTTGCGGGTATCTGTACTCACGCAGGTGATCTCGGCTTCCACCGGAATCTCACACTGCAAAACGTCTTTTAATTCTGACAACATCCATGCTTTCATCCATCTGTCCCCCTTATTTTTTACCGCTTCGGCACCAGCGGCAGGCAGTCCCGTACAATTTCCCGTTCGTCCATGTGGATGTGCACGCCGCCGGCGAGCACCTGATAATCCTCATGACCCTTTCCGGCGAGAACGATCACATCCTCCGGCTGGGCAAGCTGCATGCTGCGTAAAATGGCTTCCTTTCGGTCGACCACCACTTCATAGGGCACATCGCTGCCCTCCAGTCCTGTCAGGATGTCGGCGATGATCGCCTGCGGTTCTTCATCCCGGGGATTATCCGAGGTGATCATCAGGAAATCGGCGTACTTTGCCGCTGCTGCTGCCATCTTCGGGCGCTTTGTGGCATCCCGATTTCCCCCGCAACCGAACAGGCAGATCAGTCTGCCCCTGGTGTACTCCTTAACGCTGCGCAGGATGTTCTCAATGGCATCCGGTGTGTGCGCATAGTCGCAGATCACGGTGAAATCTCTGCCGGTGGGGATGACCTCGCATCTGCCGCGCACGCCGGTGCAGGTTTCCAGTCCCGCCAGAATCCGCTTCATGGGCATGCCTAGAGAAGCGCAGGCTGCGACTGCTGCAATGGCGTTGGACACGTTGAACATACCGGTCAGGTGCAGATTCACCTGATAGGACTTTCCGGCATTGCACAGCCAGAAACGTGTGCCGTCTGCCCGAAGCTTGATGGCGTCGGCATAGTAATCGGCGTGGCTGCTGCTGCCATAGCTGCACTTGGGGCAGCTGATCTCCTCATACAGCCGTCTGCCGTAGGCATCGTCTGTATCAATGACAGCATTGTCGCACCGCTGGAACAGCAGCTTTTTTGCCTGATAGTAATTTTCCATGGTGCCGTGGTAGTCCAGATGGTCCTGCGTCAGGTTGGTGAACACGGCGGTGTCGAAGTGCGTCACGCCAATGCGCTCCTGCACCAGACCGAAAGAGGAAACCTCCATGACCACGTAATCGCAGCCGGCCTCTGCCATCTGCGCATACAGACCCATGAGGTCGTAGACGAAAGGTGTGGTATTGTCGGTGTGCACGATCTTGTCGCCGATCTCGTTCTGGATCGTGCCGATCAGACCGACCCGATGCCCTGCCTCGGTGAGGATGTGTTTGATCAGGTTGGTGATGGTCGTCTTTCCGTTGGTTCCGGTCACACCCACGAAATGCATCTTTCGCTCCGGATGTCCGAACCAGGCGGCACAGAGCTGTCCGTACAGCTTCCGTGTGTCGTCTGTGAGAATCTGCCGGTCGCCCAGTCCCAGGTCATGGTCTGCCAGCACCGCAGCAGCGCCGCTCTCCAGCGCTTTTCCCGCAGCATTGTGTCCGTCAAAATGCTCTCCGCGAATGCAGGCGAACAGCATCCCCGGCTTCACCTTACGGGAATCATCTGTCAGACCGGTGATCTCCATGTCCGGCAGGTTTGTCTTTGCATACTCTTCCAACAATGCATATAACCGCATTTTCATCCCATCCTTTCACACTATCTCCGTTTAATCCGACTGCTGACTCACGGACAGCGTCAGGGTAATGGCAGTTCCACGGGGCACGACCGTTCCGGCCTCCTCCGACTGGTACTGCACCAGAGCACCGGATTCCGATGCCGATGACCCGACAATGGCGTAGTTCAGGTCGTAGTAAGTCATGGTCTCGTTGACCTCTGCGGCAGTCATGCCCACCAGATTCGGCACCTCGATGGTATCACCGCTGTTTCCGCCGACCTCGGTATACAGAATCACCTTTCCGCCCTTGGTCACGCTGGTGCCGGTGGAGGGCGACTGGGAGGCAACGGTTGTGCCGTCGCCCACGACCTCGTAAGTCAGGCCCAGCTGTGCCAGTGTGGACTCTGCCGAAGTGATATCCGCACTTTGCAAATAGGGCACGGTCACAGTGGAATCGGTGTCCTCGCCGTCGGAGTACTCCGGATAGAAGCCCATTGCCGGCAGGATCTCCTCCATGATATCTCTTGCATAGGGCACAACGACCTGAGAACCGTAGTAGCCGATCTCCTTGTTCGGTTCGTCCGCCATAATCAGCATAATGACCTCCGGATCATCCGCCGGCGCAAAGCAGCAGTAGGATGCCACATACTGGCGGTCGTCTGCCGTGGAAGTATCCAGCTTTTCCGCAGTACCGGACTTACCGCCGATGCGGTAGCCCTGAATGTAGGCGTTATGAGAGGGGTTGTTGTTAACAACTGCCTCCAGCTGTTCCCGCACAATGGCGGAGGTCTCCTCCGACACGATCTGCCGCTTTACCTCTGTCTCGTTTTGCAGCACGATGTTTCCGTTGGAATCCACCACATGGTCTACCACATGCGGCGTTACCATATAGCCGCCGTTGATGGCAGCCGAATATGCAGTCACCAGTTCCATGGCGGTCACCTTATTACACTGACCGTATGCCGCAGAGGCAAGGTCGACGACGTTCATATCATCGCCGGTGACGCTGTAGCTGACTGCCTCGCCGGGCAGGTCGATTCCGGTCTTTTCCGCCAGACCAAATCCCTCAAAATAATAGCTGAACTTATCGATGCCGATGCGCTGTCCGATCTCGATGAACGCCGGGTTACAGGAGTTGGTCAGCGCCTGTGTAAAGTTCTGTGCGCCGTGTCCGGCAGTGTTGGAGCAGCGAATGGTCGCATCTGCCACCTGAACCTGCCCCGAACAGTAGAAACTGTCGGTCTCCATATTGATGAGGTTTTCCTCGAAAGCGTCCGCCATGGTGACGATCTTAAACGTCGAACCGGGGTAGCTGATCTCGCTGATGACCTTGTTCTTCCACTGAGTTTCCCGTGCGGTGGCGTAGGCGGTGCTGTACTCGCCCTCCGGCAGTGCTGCCAGTTCCTGCGCCGTCTTGGCATCGTAAATCTCCGACGGGTTGTTCAGATCAAATGTGGGGTAAGTCGCCATAGCGTAAACAGCGCCGGTCTTAGGGTTCATGATGACACCGCAGGCACGCTCCTTTACCTCAAACTTCTCCACCATCTCCGCCAGACTCTTCTCCAGATAGTACTGAATGGTGGTGTCCAGTGTCAGGTAGAGGGAGTCGCCGTCCTCGGCATCGTAGGTGGTGGAATACCGGTAGGGCATCTCTTCGCCGTTGGCAGCCTGCGCCGAGATAACACGGCCATCCACGCCGGAGAGGTAGTCGTCATACTGATATTCCAGACCATACTGTCCATCGCCGTCGCCATTGGTAAAGCCGATAACCGCTGCTGCCAGTTCATTTTGCGGATAGTACCGGCGTGTGGTCGCCTCGGTTCCGATGAAGCTGAGGTTCAGCTTTTCGAAATACGCCGTGATCTCATCGGTCACGTTCTTTTCCACCTGTGTTTGCAGCACATAATAACGGCCGTCTTTTTCGAAAGATGCCTCCACTTCCTCTGTTTTAAGTCCCAGCTTCTCCGACAGAAAATTGGTGATGGAGGTTTTCAGCTGATCCACATCCACCAGATTGTCAGCGGTTTCGTTCTCTTCCTCAGCAGCCGACTTTTTCTTGTCGTTGGCGTCCTCAATGGACTTCATCTCCTCCCGATACAGGGTCGGGTCTATGTAAATGTTATATACTGTCGCACTCCACGCCAGCGCCGTGCCATTGGCATCGTAAATTGCGCCACGGTTAGCACTGAGCGTCATGGTTCCGAAGTGATAGTTATTCGCCATTCCCTCGTATTTGCTATTGTCCACCACGGACACCACAAACAGGCGGACGATGACCGCAGCACAAAAAACTGTCATCAGACCCAAAACGCCCTTATTGGTGCGGTTCCGCATCCGAACGGTCGCAGAAACCTCTGCTTTTGTCTTTTTCTTTTTGGATTTGTCAGTGTTTCCTCTCAGCAGCCGCATCCGGCACTCCTCCCAGGTCAATCGCACACCGGGCGCAAACCGCCCGGCAGGTTTCACGTATCTGTCCCGCACTTCGGGAACAGACACAACATTGTTTCTCCATAATAGAATCAGGCAGGGAATCGAACACAATTACCCCGCCTGTCATGAACCGTCCATTTCCGGAAACAGCATCTGCCTCCCAGACGGGAATTTCCGTTTCTGCGGCAGTCGCCCGCCGCAGAAGGTCGTCAGAATCCCACCGATTTTGCAAACAGCATCTGTCCGATGCCGCTTCATCTGTGCGCCATCGGGTTTCTCTGACTCCGACACCCGAATATTATCTCTTGCCCATGTCATTTATACTAACGGCACGCATAGTTGCGTCGCAGTGATGCAGTTCGCCGAAAGTACCACCAATTGCTGAACAGGAGCTTGATTTCAATCCCATTCTATGCGGCTTATCCACGGAGATATGCCACAACATCCTCAAATTTATGCTTAATTTTCACAAAAATATTCTGATCCTCTGCCTCAATGGTCACCGCATCCTCGGTTTGAATATCCACATACTGAATCTGCGACTGGTGCAGCTTCTGCATGCCAAGCCGATTCTCTGCATATTCTTTGATGTTGCTAATCGAGGCCTTGCTCTCCAATTCCGTCTGCATCCGCACATTTTCGCTGCGCAGGACATTCAGCTGCGAATTGGCAGTAGAGATGTCAGAATACACCTCATTCAATTGTGCATTGCTGTTGATTACCACGCTGAACAGCACCAACGCTAGAATCCCCGCAATAAAGATCTTAAAAGCGACACCCCGTTTATTGGGATCGATCCGGAACACAAAAATTCCTCTGGTGGGGATTTTCGGCTCTTTCTGTTCCTCCGAACGTTCTTCCAGTTCCTCATTTTCCGGATTCAGCATGAAAAATCAACGGCTCCTTTCCAAGACACGCAGCTTCGCACTGCGGCTCCGATTGTTTTGCGCCAGCTCCGCTTCTCCGGGGACGATGGGCTTTCTGGTGACCAGCTTTGCCTCCGGTGTTCTGCCGCAAACGCACTGCGGGAAATCCGGCGGGCAGATACAGCCCTGACACCATGCGGCAAACTGCCGTTTGACCATACGGTCTTCCAGCGAGTGGAATGTGATGACCGCCAGGCGTCCGCCCACCTTCAAGACGGAAAATGCCGCCTGCAATCCCGCTTCCAGATGTTCAAACTCCCCGTTCACGGCAATCCGAATTGCCTGAAACGACTTCTTACACGGATTTTTCATCCGGCGCACCTTCTGCGGCACACCGCTTTTGATCAGTTCTGCCAGCTCCAGTGTCGTGTGAATCGGCTTTTCCTGCCGAGCCTGCACGATGCGCCGTGCAATGCTGCGGGCGAAGCTCTCCTCTCCATAGGTAAAGAGAATCCGTGCCAGCTCTTCCTCTGAGATGGTATTGACCAATTCCTCGGCCGTCATTCCGGTCTGGCTCATGCGCATATCCAGCGGTGCATCGGCGTGATAGGAGAAGCCACGGGACTCCTCGTCCAACTGATGGGAAGAAACACCCAGATCCAGCAGCACGCCGTCCACCGGTGCCAGCCCCATCTCCGTCAAAACCGTCTGCATTTCGTCATAATTATGGTGCACCACGGTGGCAGGATAGCCCGCCAGCCGTTCGGTTGCCGCTGCAACTGCATCCGGATCACGGTCAAAGCCAATCAGCTGTCCGCCGGCAGTCAGGCGCTTGGCAATTTCACGGGAGTGTCCGGCACCGCCCACGGTTCCGTCCACATAAATGCCGTCCGGCCGGATTGCCAGTCCGTCCAGCACCTCCTGCAGCAAAACCGGAACATGTTGAAATTCCATGGGATGCCTCCTCGCTCCAATCCAAGCCGCCAGCCGACCCAAAATTTCCGAGTCGTCATGCGGAGTATTCCGTGCTTCTTCCGGGGATTCCCCCTCAAAATTCTACACGTATGATATTATTATACCGTATCTGCTGGGAAATTGCAAGGAAAGAAAGAGAGAATGCCGCAAAAAATATGGTCAAAAATCAATTTCCTTTTTATGCATGTTGCACAAGGAAAAATGCAAAAGGGGGAGTGAACCGAAGTCCAACTCCCCCTCGCAGGTGTGTAAAACGCCTGTAAACTTATTCGTTAATTGCAGTTACGACACCAGAACCTACAGTTCTACCACCCTCACGGATAGCGAAACGCAGACCCTCTTCGATAGCGATCGGCTGGATCAGCTCAACGTCCATCTCAACGTTATCGCCCGGTGTGCACATTTCAACGTCTGCCGGCAGAGTGATGATACCGGTTACGTCAGTTGTTCTGAAATAGAACTGCGGTCTGTAGTTGTTGAAGAACGGAGTATGACGGCCGCCCTCTTCCTTCTTCAGAACGTAAACCTGGCCCTTGAACTTGGTGTGCGGGTGAATGGAACCCGGCTTGCACAGTACCTGACCACGCTCAACCTGGTCACGAGTGATACCACGCAGCAGTGCGCCAACGTTATCGCCAGCTTCTGCGAAGTCCAGAGACTTACGGAACATTTCCAGACCAGTTACAACGGTGTTCAGCTTCTCTTCAGACAGACCAACGATTTCAACCGGCTCGTTAACGTTCAGCTTTCCGCGCTCTACACGACCGGTAACAACGGTACCACGGCCAGAAATGGTCATAGTATCCTCGATCGGCATCAGGAACGGCTTTGCATCGTCACGTTCCGGAGTCGGAATGTACTCGTCAACAGCGTCCATCAGATCCAGAATCGGCTTGTAAGCCGGATCGCTCAGATCGTCCGGAGCTTCCAGAGCAGCCAGAGCAGAACCAACGATGATCGGAGTGTCGTCGCCCGGGAAGTCATATTCGTTCAGAGTCTCACGAACGTCCATTTCAACCAGTTCCAGCAGTTCCGGATCGTCAACCTGGTCAGCCTTGTTCAGGAATACAACGATTGCCGGTACGCCAACCTGACGAGCCAGCAGGATGTGCTCCTTGGTCTGAGCCATCGGGCCGTCAGATGCAGCAACTACCAGGATAGCGCCGTCCATCTGAGCTGCACCGGTGATCATGTTCTTAACGTAGTCAGCATGTCCCGGGCAGTCAACGTGAGCGTAGTGACGCTTGTCGGTCTCGTACTCAACGTGAGCGGTGTTGATTGTGATGCCACGCTCTCTCTCTTCCGGAGCCTTATCGATCATATCGTAAGCTTCGTACTGAGCCTGACCCTTCAGAGCCAGAGTCTTGGTGATAGCAGCAGTCAGAGTGGTCTTACCATGGTCAACGTGACCGATGGTGCCAATGTTTACATGGGGTTTGGTTCTTTCAAATTTAGCCTTTGCCATTGGAATAATCCTCCTCAATAAATAAAATGAGCGTAAATGCACTTAACGAGAAGTGTTACACATATTGTACCAGATTTCAAAGAGAAATGCAAGTGTTTTTTGAAAAAATCAGGATTTTTTCGAAAAACTTCTTATTTCTTTCTGGAAGACATAATCTTTTCTGCGATATTCTTCGGAACTTCCTGGTAGCTGTGGGGTTCCATCGAGTACTGACCACGGCCCTGGGTATTCGAACGCAGATCGCTGGTGTAGCCGAACATCTCGGACAGCGGAACCAGTGCATCGACCTGAACGGTACCGGTGCGGGTTTCCTGACCCTGAATCTGACCACGGCGAGAACTCAGGTCACCGATCACAGTACCGGTATATTCATCCGGCACGATAACGGAAACCTTCATGATCGGTTCCATCAGAATCGGCTGTGCCTGCTTCATTGCTTCCTTGAAAGCGATAGAACCGGCGATCTTAAATGCCATTTCCGAGGAGTCGACTTCGTGATAAGATCCATCGTACAGCTCAACCTTTACGTCAACGACTTCATAGCCAGCCAGAATACCAGCCTGCATTGCGCCGCGGATACCGGCATCAACAGCAGGAATGTATTCCTTCGGAATTGCACCGCCGACAACCTTGTTGGTGAATTCATAGCCCTTACCGGATTCGTTCGGGGAAACACGGATCTTAACGTGACCGTACTGACCGGAACCGCCGGACTGCTTCTTGTACTTATAGTCCACATCGGCATTGCCCTTGATGGTTTCCTTGTAGGATACCTGCGGTGCGCCAACGTTTGCTTCTACCTTGAACTCACGGAGCAGACGGTCTACGATGATATCCAGATGCAGCTCGCCCATGCCGGCGATAATGGTCTGACCGGTTTCCTCGTCTGTCCAGGTACGGAAAGTCGGGTCTTCTTCTGCCAGCTTTGCCAGCGCAATGCCCATCTTGTCCTGACCAGCCTTGGTCTTCGGCTCGATTGCCAGCTGGATAACCGGCTCCGGGAACTCCATGGATTCCAGAATTACCGGGTGCTTTTCATCGCACAGTGTATCACCGGTGGTGGTGTTCTTCAGACCAACAACGGCAGCGATATCGCCTGCGTATACAGTTTCGATATCCTTTCTGTGGTTGGAGTGCATCTGTACGATACGTCCCATACGCTCCTTGTTGTCCTTGGTAGCGTTCAGAACGGTAGCACCTGCGTTTACAGTACCGGAATATACACGGAAGAAGCACAGCTTACCAACGAACGGGTCAGTTGCGATCTTGAATGCCAGTGCTGCGAACGGCTCTTCGTCCGAAGAGTGGCGGAATACTTCCTCGCCGGTATCCGGATCGGTACCCTTGATAGACGGTACATCCAGCGGAGACGGCATATAGTCAACAACAGCATCCAGAAGCTTCTGTACGCCCTTGTTGCGGTAAGAAGTACCGCAGGTAACCGGAACCATTGTGTTTGCGATGGTGGACTTACGGATGCAAGCCTTGATCTCGTCGATGGTGATTTCTTCGTCGTTAAAGAACTTCTCCATCAGCGCATCGTCCTGCTCTGCAACGTGTTCCATCAGGCTCTGGTGATATTCCTCAGCCTTTTCCTTCATATCGTCCGGAATCTCTTCCACACGGATATCCTTGCCGAGGTCATCGTAATAAACATACGCCTTCATCTCAACCAGGTCGATGATGCCCTTGAACTCGTCCTCAGCGCCGATAGGCAGCTGAATCGGAACAGCATTACACTTCAGTCTCTCGTGCATCATGTCAACGACGCGGTAGAAATCGGCGCCCATGATATCCATCTTGTTGACATAAACCATACGAGGAACCTGATACTTATCAGCCTGTCTCCATACGGTTTCTGTCTGCGGCTCAACGCCGCCCTTTGCGCACAGTACAGTAACAGAACCATCCAGTACACGCAGAGAACGCTCAACTTCTACGGTGAAGTCAACGTGTCCCGGAGTGTCGATGATGTTGATTCTGTGGCCTGCCCAGTATGCAGTGGTTGCAGCAGAAGTGATCGTGATACCACGCTCCTGCTCCTGTGCCATCCAGTCCATCGTTGCAGCACCCTCGTGGGTCTCACCGATTTTGTGGTTGATACCGGTGTAGAACAGAATACGCTCTGTTGTGGTTGTTTTACCGGCATCGATGTGCGCCATGATACCGATATTTCTGGTTTTTTCCAGGGAACAATCTCTAGCCATAGATAATTCTCCTTTCGCTTACCAGCGATAGTGAGCAAATGCCTTGTTGGCTTCTGCCATCTTGTGTGTATCGTCACGCTTCTTGCAAGCGCCGCCGGTATTGTTCAGTGCATCGAGGATTTCTCCTGCCAGACGTTCCTTCATGGTCTTTTCGTTCCGCAGTCTGGAATACTTGGTGATCCAGCGCAGACCCAGAGTCTGACGGCGTTCCGGACGAACTTCCATCGGAACCTGGTATGTTGCACCGCCCATACGGCGAGCCTTTACTTCCAGAACCGGCATTACATTATCCATAGCCTCCTGGAACATTTCCAGCGCATCCTTGCCGGTCTTTTCAGCGACAATATCAAATGCACCGTAAACAATCTTCTGGGCAACGCCCTTTTTTCCGTCTACCATCACATTATTGATCAGACGGGTAACGAGCTTAGAACCGTAAATCGGATCTTCCAGCACGTCACGCTTTGCGATTTTACCTCTTCTTGGCATTTTCGCTTCCCTCCTTCACATTCATGCATGAATTCACAGGTACTCGTTCGGGCGGACTGTTCCGCCGACCGTCAGGCCAATGGAGAGGAATACGCCGTGCCGCAGCGGCACATCTATATTCATATCTCCACGTTCCTGTGGTGATCTAAAGCTTTCCTGTTCATACCGAACCCGCTGTGCAGCGGGTTCCCGGATTTTGCCGAAACCGGACAATCTTACTTCTTGCCAGCCTTCGGTCTCTTTGCGCCGTACTTGGAACGGGCCTGCATTCTGTTTGCAACGCCCTGTGCGTCCAGAGTACCGCGGATGATGTGGTAACGTACACCAGGCAGGTCCTTTACACGGCCGCCACGGATCAGAACCACGCTGTGCTCCTGCAGGTTGTGGCCGATACCCGGAATGTACGAAGTAACCTCGTAGCCATTTGTCAGCTTAACTCTGGCGATCTTTCTCATAGCGGAGTTCGGCTTCTTCGGGGTTGCAGTACGAACCGCCGTGCAAACGCCTCTCTTCTGCGGAGAACTCTGATTTGTGGTCACTTTCTTCTTGGCATTATAGCCCTTCTGCAGTGCCGGAGCGGTAGACTTGTACTGCTGTACCTTTCTTCCCTTCCGAACCAACTGATTAAACGTAGGCATAATTTTCCTCCTTTGCTGAAAAATAAACTTGACATGCGATGCACCTGTGTGCCGCATGCCTTTTCATTATAACGCACCTGCGGCGGCTTGTCAATATATTATCAGAAATTTTACAATTACACCGCCGGAAAATTACACAGCCCCGATACACCTTGGAGTATCGGGGCTGAAATTTGATGGAGTTATGCGAGAATCTGCGAAAGCCAGTCGTCCAGCGAACCTACCTCCCGTCCGGCGGAGCGCAGGGAGTCGTACTGTAAAATATAGAAGGCATCGTCCAGATCAACGCTGCCGCTGCCGTCCACATCCGCCCGCAGCAGCTGCCAGTCCTCCAGACCGCTTTCAGCACCGGCGCTGACACGTGCATACGCCTGTAAGATCAGGAACGCATCGTCCAGAGAAACTGCGCCGTCGCCGTCCACATCGCCCGTTTCTGCAACAGGTGCGGTTTCCGTTGCGGTGCTGACCGCAGCAGTTTCTGTGGTCTGAGCTGTCGTTTCTGCGGTGGTCGCTGTAGTCGTAGTAGTCTGTGCAGCGGTGACCGATTCGGTTGCCGTCGACACCGCTGCTGTACTGGTGACAGGCGATGTCGCAGTCGTTTCCGGCGGTGCGGTCGTGACAGACGGTGTTGTCGTCTCCGGTGTATCCAGCAGCACATATTCCCGTCCGTACTGCTGGGCATACCAATACAGGGAGGAATCCTGATAGCAGTAGAGCAGCACCTGTTTTGGCAGCTCGTAGTCTGAAGTCATCAGATGGCAGTCCGGATTGTACACCGTCAGCGACAGAAGCGCCGTGTCTCCGTTGAAGTTGTTCTGTCCCACATAGGATACTGTTTCCGGCAGGGACAGCGCATAGAGGGAGGAGCACTGGACAAACGCCTGCGATTCAATTCGCTCCACGCCGGAGGGAATCACGATCTCGTTGAGGCTGGTGCACTGGTAAAAAGCACGCTGGGGAATGCACTTCAGATTTTTGGAGAGCACCAGCTTTTGCAGTGACGTGCAGCCAAGGAACGCATCCTCTCCCAGCTCCGTCACCGAGTCGGGAAGCACCATGGTTTGCAGTGCTGTACAGTCCTGAAAAGCACCGATGCCGATTTTCGTCAGGTGCTCCGACAGGACTACCTTCCGCAGCGAAGTGCAGCCTTGGAATGCGCCCTTGGAGATCTCCTCCATCTGAGCGGGCAGTGTGATCTCGTTGACACTGGCAGGATTTTCCAAAAAGCCGTTGCTGATGACGCAGACATTCTCCGGAATCTCGATCTTGCTGCGGTTTCCGCGGTATTTTAACAGAATCCCGCTGAGCACGATCCAGCTGCCCGTCTGCTGTTCCATCCACGCCGTTTGCAGGAACACCTCCTCGCCCAGATCTTCCAGTATGTGGGGAAGTGTAATGTCGCTCAGGCTGGTGCAGAGGGAAAACGCATAGGAGCCGATGGAGCACAGTCCGTCCGGAAGCTCTGCTGCACGCAGACTGGTGCAGCCGCAAAAGGCATAGGCGCCGATGTCCGTCAGGGAGTTTCCAAATGTCACAGATTCCAGACTGCTGCACCCGTAGAACGACTCCTCGCCAATTCGTGTCACCGAATCCGGCAGTTTAATTTGCAGCAGACTGGTGCAGTCCTGAAAGGCGTTGTTGCCGATGAGGCGCACATTTTCCCCAATGGTAACTGATTCCAGAGAGGTGCACGATTCAAATGCGCCGCCCTCGATCTGATAGATGTTCTGCGGAATGGAAACAGACTTCAGTGACTTGCAGCCGTAGAAGCTCCAGAAAGAGATCTGCTTGAGATTGCGGGGAAACATAATTTCCTGCAAGTTCTCGCAGTACATGAAGCATCCGCTTCCCAGGACGGTCAGGCTCTGCGGCAAGTCCACAGTCATCACATTGCGGTCGCCGTCCGAAAACAGGTAGTCCGCCAGGATCGTCACACCCTCCGGTATTGTCACATGGGTCGCAGCGGTATTCAGCGCCACTGCAATCTTGCCGTTCAACACGACAACCTCGTCCTGACACTGGTTTTTCCATGCGGTATTGAGGAACGTCTTGTCCCCCATGTCCGTAACGCCCTCTGCACCCTCAATGGTTTTGAGGCTGACGCAGTTCTGAAAGGCATAGCGCCCGATGGAGATGACGCTGTCAGGAATCGTGATTTTTTCCAGTGTCCTGTTGTCCCGAAATGCGCCGTTATCGATCTTCGTCACGACTCGTCCGTTGATCATCTCCGGAATCTCGATTTCTTTCACTGCCGCACCGCCGGTAATTGTAATATTTCCCAGCACATCCAGCTCATAATTGACTGCACCATAGGAATTCGGATGGCTTGAGGCAGCCTGCGCTGTTACAGTTCCCATACTGTAAAACGCAGTCAGCAGAACCGAAATGCACAACAGCACTGCCAGCATTCCGGAAGCCAGTCTTTTCCAACACATTTTCTGCATATGGCACACTCCTTTCTTTTTGCTCCGGCAAACCGGAGGATTTTTTCATAAAATTCCCGTTGTCTATTCTTTCTAAACCGAACCGGACGTTCATCCGGTTCCGGCGGCATTTTTAGAGTACGCCTGCAAAATTCCAAAGGCATCTTCCAGTGCAACTGTGCCATCGCCGTCATAGTCCGCCGCATACTGTTCCAAGTCTGTCAATGCATCCGGATTTCCGGCGGCAGATCTGGCATAAGCTGCCAGCACTGAAAAGGCATCGTTCAGGGTGAGTTTGCCGTCTCCGTCGAAGTCCCCCCGCAGCCGGTCCATGGGCGTAAACGCCCGCTCATACTTGCTGGCATACTCGTGCGCCGTGGAAACCGACATGCCCCGAATGCGTGCTGCCGAGCTGATGGTAGTTTCCAGATCGAAGATCTCGCAGTCCGGATTCAAAATCGAGAGCTGCTGCAAATTGACGCATCCATCAAAAACGCCCTCGCCGATCTTCTGCACCGATGCCGGAATTTCCAGCTGTTCCAGTGCCGTACAATCCTGAAATGCCTGCGTGGCGATCTCCGTGACAGAATCCGGAATTTCCACAAATTGCAGGGATTCGCAGCCGGAGAATGCGGTATTGCTGATGCGTGTCATTCCCGTGGAGAGGCGCACGTGTTTCAGCGATTTGCAGTAGGCAAAAGCGTGGTTGCCGATCTCCTGCACGCTGTCTGGCAGGCAGATTTCCCGCAAACTGGTGCACCAGTGAAACGCATACGCACCAACGCTCTGCACACCCTCCGCCAGCGTCACCGTTTGAAGCGCCTTACAGCCGCTAAAGGAAAAGGCGTCCACCGTTCCCACCGTTGCCGGAATGGTCACGGCAGTGATGACGGTATTGGTGGCAAAAGCATAGCCGGCAATCATCCGGACGCTGTCCGGAATCGTCACCTCGGCAGCTGTTCCGTTGTACGACAGCAGAATGCCGTCGCCGACCACCACAAAATCCACCGCCTGCTGTTCCAGCCACGGCGTGCCCTGCAAAATGCTCCAGCCGACCTGCGTCACCGTATCCGGAATGCTGACCTCTGTCAGGCGGGTACAACCGGAAAACGCCATGTGTCCGATCTTCCGAACGGTTTCCGGAATCACAATGCGCTGCAATCGGGTGCAGGAGCGAAAGGCATAGTTGCCGATTTCCGTTACCGGACAACCGTCGATCTCCTCCGGCACTTCCACATCGGTCACGGAGGGACGTGCCTGTTTGATAACCACTTCATTTCGGGCAGTCACAGAGTAGTACAGGCTGTCCTGATAGAGCTTTTGCGATTCTGCCCCGGCATGCAGCAGCGCACCGCTTTTTCCCAAAAGGCACAGCACACAGACGGTCATAAGCACCGCCGCCCAGATGTGTTTCCATGGGGAAATCGTCCGCAAATTCAAGGCACATTCCTCCTTTCCATGTGCATTTCTGATGTTGTCTCTATTATAACACACTTCTATAATGGCGTCAATATGACATGGTGCGCAAATTATGGCGCTTCTCTGTAGGAGCAGATTCAACTGTATCCATTGGTTCTATGTTTCGTTGAAAACGTTCCGCCGGAACGTTTTCAAAATCAAGGCATTACAAACGGGACACAGGGCGGAGCGGTCTTGTTCGCTCCGCCCTCGAAAAGCTGTCGCTTT
>NZ_JAJFCK010000089.1 GCF_020709055.1 Ruminococcus callidus | reverse complement strand
AGATTTATTATACAAAAACAGAAACATTCATTGATTCGGAAGAATTGTATGAAGTACTCTATGAGATGGATGCCTGAGTCCGAGGCAGGATGCTGCACGAGGACGAATGGTATGCCGACATTAGATTTTAGGAGGCTGGTATATATATGGCAATGGAGAAGAACAAGGTAAAATTCGGTCTGAACAAAGTTCACTATGCAAAAATCACTTCTTATGACGAAGAGGGTGTGCCGACTTTTGCAAAGCCAGTTCGCATTCCCGGTGCAGTGTCGCTGTCTATCGATGCAGAAGGTGAAGCATCCAATTTTTACGCTGACGATGGTGTGTACTATGTGATCAACAATAACTCCGGTTACACTGGAGATCTTGAAATCGCACTGGTTCCGCTTGAGTTTGCGACAGACATTCTCGGTGAGAAACTGGACGAAAAGGGCGTTCTCACGGAAACCAATACCGCAGAAGTATCGCAGTTTGCACTGCTGTTTGAATTCAGCGGCGATAAGAATAAAATTCGGCACTGTCTGTTCTGCTGCTCTGCCTCTCGTCCGGCAACAGAATCCAGCACCATTGAGGACGAAAAGGAAGTTAAAACGGAAACGCTGTCTTTGACTGCAACGGCATTGAACAGTGGTTTGGTAAAAACTAAAACCTGTGAGAAAACGGATGCCGAGGTTTATGAGAGCTGGTACAAGGCGGTATATATGCCCAATCTGGCTGCCGCTGTACAGAGTGGTAAGGCATCCGCAGCATCCGTGAAAGCGTAAGGAGGGTGCAGTATGGCAATTCAGAAGAACATCACCATTGACGGCATTGATGTGCCGTTTAAGGCAAGTGCAGCAGTTCCCAGACTGTATCGTCTGAAATTTCGCAGAGATATTTATCAGGATTTTGCAGCACTGCAAAAGTCTGTGGGAGAAAATACAGAGGAATCCTCCGCACTGGACATTGAAAGCCTTGAGGTATTTGAAAACATCGCATACATTATGGCAAAACACGCCGATGCAGCCATTCCGGCATCGCCGGACGAGTGGCTGGAGCAGTTTAACACGTTCAGCATCTATGAGATCTTGCCGCAGCTGATCGATCTCTGGGGTTTGAACGTAGAAACACAGATCCAGTCTAAAAAAAACATCGCCCGATTGACCGACCGATGACCACACCGCTGTTTTTGTTGCGATGCGTTCAGCTTGGTTTGTCAATGGGCGATTTGGATTTTTTGACCATTGGTTTGGTGAATGATATGTTCACCGAACGGGAGAATGACGAATACAAATATCATATGTTAGCGGATCAGAGTGACTTCGATAAATTTTGATAAGGGGGTGAGATTGTATGGCTAATAGAATCAAGGGCATCACCGTAGAGATCGGCGGTGATACCACCAAGCTGTCAAAAGCACTGGAAGGTGTCAACAAGGACATCAAGGGTACACAGACACAGCTGAAAGATGTCCAGAAACTGCTGAAACTCGATCCTACCAACACGGAACTCTTATCCCAGAAGCACAAACTGCTGGCAGATGCGGTATCTGCCACCAAGGAAAAGCTGGAAGTGCTGAAAACTGCCGCAGAACAAGCCAATACGGCTCTTGCAAATGGTGAAATCTCACAGCAGCAGTATGATGCTTTGCAGCGTGAGATCATCGAAACCGAAAACGAACTGAAACGCCTGACCACAGAAGCAAACAATTCTCACACCGCCTTGGAAAAGATGGGTGTTCTGGGTGAAACGCTGCAGTCCGCCGGAGACAAGATCTCTGGTGTGGGACAAAAGCTGCTGCCGGTCACCGCTGGTGTCACAGCTCTGGGAACCATTGCCGTGAAAACTGGTGCGGATTTCGATTCCGCCATGTCGAAGGTGGCAGCGGTGTCCGGTGCCACCGGTTCAGAGATGGATGCTCTCCGGGAAAAGGCTCGTGAAATGGGCAGTAAAACGAAGTTCTCTGCAAGTGAGGCTGCGGATGCTATGAACTACATGGCGATGGCAGGCTGGAAAACCAACGATATGCTCAGCGGTATCGAAGGCATCATGAATCTTGCTGCCGCTTCCGGGGAAGACTTGGCATCTACTTCGGACATTGTCACGGATGCTCTGACCGCTTTCGGTTTGTCTGCTTCGGACAGCGGACACTTTGCAGATATTCTGGCAGCCGCAAGTTCCAACGCTAATACCAACGTCAGCATGATGGGAGAAACTTTCAAGTATGCCGCTCCGGTACTGGGTTCCTTGGGATACTCCGCCGAAGACTCTGCCATTGCCATCGGACTGATGGCGAACGCCGGTATCAAATCCTCACAGGCTGGTACAGCACTGCGTTCCGCTATCACCAATCTGGCAAAGCCGACAGGCACGGTAGCATCTGCCATGGAACAGTACGGCATTTCTCTGACGGATAGTTCCGGCAAGATGTACTCTTTACGAGAACTTATGGAACAACTCCGTCAGAAATTGGGCGGACTTTCTGAGGCAGAACAGGCACAGGCTGCTGCCTCACTGTTTGGCAAAGAGGCCATGTCCGGTATGCTGGCGATCATCAACGGTTCCCCGGCGGACTTTGAAAAGCTGTCCAATGCCATTGACACCTGTTCGGATACAGTAGACGGCTACAATGGCACAACTGAAAAAATGGCAGCGGTCATGCAGGATAACCTTGCCGGACAAGTAACTATCTTGAAGTCCCAGCTGGAAGAACTGGCGATTTCTTTTTCGGACATTCTGATGCCTACCATTCGCTCCATTGTTTCCCGCATTCAGGAACTGGTGGACAAGCTGAACCAGCTGGATCCGCAGACCAAAGAAACCATTGCGAAAATTGCACTGGTGGCTGCTGCTCTGGGTCCGATGCTGGTGGTGCTGGGAAAGACCATCTCCAGCGTGGGAACGGTCTTTTCCGCAGTGTCCAAACTGCCTGCCCTTTTCTCTACTGTGCAAGGTGGCATCGGAGCCATTACCGGAGCGTTGGGCGTGTCACTTGGTCCGCTGCTTGCCATCATCGCAGCTGTTGCCGCTCTGGTGGCGGCCTTTGTGCATCTCTGGAAAACCAATGACGAATTCAAAAGCAATATCATCGCCATCTGGGAACAGATCAAAAGCACCTTTACCGGATTG
Organism: Ruminococcus callidus; assembly: GCF_020709055.1. Classification (GTDB taxonomy): domain Bacteria; phylum Bacillota; class Clostridia; order Oscillospirales; family Ruminococcaceae; genus Ruminococcus_C. The sequence goes on along the minus strand of NZ_JAJFCK010000089.1, from coordinate 343 downwards.
ACACAGGGCATCACTGACCGCATCAATGCGCTTGGATTCAACTTTGAAAGCTTCACCGATATGCTGAAAGCTGCATGGGATGCGTTATGTAATCTCCTTGCCCCTGTGTTTGAGGGCGTATTTCAGAACATTGCAAATATTTTCTCTGAAATTTCCGGCATCATTCTGGGATTGCTGGATGTGTTTATTGGTCTGTTTACTGGCAACTGGGATCAGTTGTGGAACGGTGTCAAAGGCATATTTACTTCTATTTGGAATTTTATTGTGTCTACTTTTACCAATATCCTCAATACTCTGAAAGGCATTGCAGATGTGGTGCTGGGGTGGTTTGGAACAAGCTGGA
>NZ_JAJFCK010000088.1 GCF_020709055.1 Ruminococcus callidus | reverse complement strand
CAGGCGTTCACATCCACATCGGAGCGAATGGGCACACACCGCAAACCCTGCGAAATCTCGCCAACATCATGGCAAGCCACGAATCCTTGCTTGCCGAGGCTTTGAAACTCGATACCAATCGGATGCGGCATTATTGCCGAACGATTGACCCGAACTTTTTGGAGCAAGTCAATTGGAAAAAACCTCGCACGATGGCACAATTCGCCGACATCTGGTACACCTCGCAAGGACAGGATTACGGCAGAAATCAACACTACAACAACAGCCGATACCATATGTTAAACTACCATGCGACCTTTACCAAAGGCACGATTGAGTTTCGATTGTTCCAATTCGACCGACCGGAAAACGGCAAAAAGAACGGCTTGCACGCCGGGCAATTGAAAAGTTACATTCAGCTTTGCTTGGCACTTTCGGAACTTGCAAAGGAGCTGCGAACGGCAAGCCCAAAACCGCAGCAGCACGAGAATCCGAAATTCGCCATGCGAACATGGCTGATTCGGCTGGGATTGGTTGGCGAGGAATTCGCCACCGCCAGAAACTTTCTCACCAAGAACCTCTCCGGAAACTCCGCATGGAGATTCGGATAACCCATCCGGCACTGCGTGCCACCTTCCCTTTTAAAGAAAGCAGAGACATAGCCTTATGCCTCCCCATTCGACCGCTTCGGCGGTCTTGTGGTGGTAGAAGGGTAAGCCTCTAGCGGCGAAAACAAAGCCTTTCGGAAAGGATTTTTTCTATGAAACGATTTTACATCGCCTATGGCTCGAACCTCAATGTTCGGCAAATGCGGATGCGTTGTCCGGATGCAGTAATCATCGGGACGGCATTCATTCCCGATTATCGCTTGCTGTTCAAGGGCAGCAAATCCGGCAACTACCTCACCATCGAACCGCATTCCGGCAGCCAAGTACCCGTTGCCGTCTGGGCTGTTTCGGCACGAGATGAACGGAATCTTGACCGATACGAGGGCTTTCCGGATTTCTACTACAAAAAGGGCTATCCGTTGGAGGTAAAACTATCAGAAACCGGAAAAATCCGTAAGCTGACGGCGTTTGCCTACATCATGCACGAGGAACGAAAGTTAGGATTGCCGAGTACCTCGTATCTCCAAACTTGCGGTACGGGATACCGTGTCTTCGGTTTTGATTTGCAATATTTGCTGGATGCGATGGATGCCAGCCGAAAGGTGGTGCAGTAAGATGGAGAAAAAGATTTGCCCAATTTGCGGAAATCCCTACACCGGTCATCCGGCACTTTCCAGAACCGATGACAAAACGGAAATCTGTCCGGATTGTGGTATCAGACAGTCGCTGCAAAGCATCGGCATTGCGCCGGAGGAACAGGAAAAAATCCTGTCGATTATCCATAGGCATACGGAATATCGGGAGGAAAAGTAAATGCATGTTTTGATAATGAAACCAAGGAAAAGTCCCCACGTTGCCGAGATTGACGGCTCTTTGAAATCCATGCAAGAGATAGTCGGCGGTTATATCGAAGCCATCTGTCCATTTGCGGACAAGGTAGCGATTGTTTGCAACGAGGAAGGAAAATTAAAACCCGATACGGAATGGAATCGATTGATACCGGAATGCAACGATGTCATCAAGGGTACGTTTTTCATCTGCGGAGTCGATGGCGAGGAATTTACCGACCTATCGCCGGAACTAGCGGAAAAATACCGGAATTATTTCCGATATCCTCCCATTCGGATTGACGAGAACGGCAGCATTCACGTTATCGACTGATTTTTCGATTCCTTGCCCACAAAAGCCTCCACGTTTCGGCGTGTGGGGCTTTTGCTTGTACTGCGGAAAACTATCGCTTTGCATCTGCAAGCCAACACGTGCGAACGTGGCGATTCCGTTTTTTCTTGGTGTATCATACACAAATATCTCGCACGGATATAGCTGTATATTCTGGTACTTTAGCCGCTTGATAAGTCTCCGAAAAAGAGTTATTATGTGACACAACGGAACGGCAAAGCCGACCGAATTACGATTTTTTGGAGGAACTTATCATGAAGGAAATCAAGATTTACAACACGCTGAAGGTTGTCGCTGCATCGGATGAAACGGAGTTTTTGGTGGATGCCATGTCCTACGCAGATGAAATTGCAGAGGCAGTAGCCGAATACGATGACGGCGATTTGGCGGAGTATGCCGATGCTCGCAACGGCGACAGCTACTACAAAAAGCTGAAACGGATTCAAGTTTCCGTTGAAATTTACAACCATGAGCTTTACGGCGTTGCAATCTGCACGGTGACCGATGACTGGAACGAAATCGACACGGAGCAGTTGAAAAATTATTTGACCGGACAGTGGGCAGATGGGTTTGGCGAGGGACTGGAACAGCAAGATGTGGCTGCCTTCACCGAGTCGGAATCCTACGAGGAATACGATGAGGAGAATGACGAATTTTACGAATCCGAATGCGAGGTTTCCTACTACGTGACCGTCAGCTTTTGGCAGGATAAAAACTACCGCATTTTGACAGAAAAAGAGTTGAAAGGCTAAACTGAATGCCTACCGATTTGCCCGTAAAAGCCTCTACGTTTCGGCGTGTGGGGCTTTTGCTTGTGCTGCGGAAAACTATCGCTTTGCATCTGCAAGCCCACACGTGCGAACGTGGCGACTCCGTTTTTCCTTGGTGTATATTACACAAATACCTCGCTCGGATATAGCTGTATATTCTGGTACTTTAGCCGCTTGCTATACGCCGAAAGGTATGGTAATATACAGTTACCGAAAGGGAAAACAATCAAAAAAACGGAGGAAAACACAATGGTAGCATACGGAATCGCAAAGGCAAGAGCAATGGCAAACAGAACGGACTGGAACGAAAGAACCGAAATCACAAAGGCGGTCATCACCTGGGTGGATGAGGACTACGAATACGAACTGGAGATCGAAAACGAGTACAGAATGGACGATGCGGAATTCACCGACTGGGTTGAGGAAAACGCAGAAAGCCTTGCAAAGGCAGATGCGGAGGAAAACGGAACAACCTTTGAGGAAATCGACGGCATTGACTTTACGGAAAAGGAAATCGATGACGATGCCCTTTTCGATGAGGAGTACGAAAATGCCTGCGAATTTGAATGGGAGTGCCAGACCGGACGGTAATCCAAAACCCATAGCCCAAGACCAAAGCCCCGAAAGGGGCTGCGGCTCGTACAGCCGCTGTGTTGCCCTTGTCCGGCGTGGTTTTGTTTCCTCCAAGTGGTTTTCCCTTTTCCACAAATGCCCCACACAGGGCAACGTGGGGCTTGCTTTTTTGGTTGGTATCATACACAATTTTCTGCCTTCCTCTTTGTGCAGAATATGCCGGAAATTTCGTTGACTTCTCCTTTGGTTTATGGTAATATACATCATGCCGAATGGCAAAAACAACGAAAACTGGAGGAAAAAACAATGTGGACAGAAGGAACAATTCAGGTAGGAACAAGCACTTTTCACTACTGGGTGAAACATTACGAGAAGCCTTCCACTTTTGGATATGAGGAAGGCAGAGCCTCGAAAATCTCCCTGCGGCGGAATGGCAAAACGGTGTTCAATTTTGACCGGGGCATGGATATTCCGCCGGAGGATGAAGAAACCGAAACTGCACTGGCGATCCTACTGAAACAGTACAACTGATTTTTCCAAAACCGAATTCCACGAGCCGGAGCCGAAAGGCTCTGGCGGTCGTACACCTGATTTTTGTTCGTGTATGGTACACAAGAAACCGTAGAAATTTCGACGTTTTTTCTGTTCATTTAGCCGCTTGCTATCCTTGAATTTGTATGGTAACATGGTTACAATGGTGCGCCAGTTCGGTGCATAAGATATAGTCGGGTGAAATTCTCGACCT
>NZ_JAJFCK010000087.1 GCF_020709055.1 Ruminococcus callidus | reverse complement strand
GCAACAAAATTATGCTCGAAAATCCACATATATTTCTTGTGAAGACAGGTTCTAACACAAGCAGAGGAAAAGCAGTCGGTTTTCGAGCCGGCTGCTTTTGGCGTTTTCGGGTGTGAGCGCATAGGATGAAACGGGAGGTGATGCAGAATCGGCGCTGTCCCTGACTGGCATCATCAGCGGCGAACAATTTGCCACGATTTTCACCACGGTGATCTCGTTCTATTTCGGCACGCAGTACGAGCGCAAGTCGGAGAACCGTATCTCGAATGAATGACAAAAGCCGCCTCATTTTTGGAAATGAGGCGGCTTGCTCTATCTTTTGTGAAGTGGTGTGTTAGTTCAGAATCATTGCACTGAATGCAGTATCCAGCGACTTTTCCTTGACAGCGGCAGCATCATGGGTGTCGGCAGTCACGGTATAGTATGCCTTGATCTTCGGCTCCGTGCCGGACGGACGGATGACAACCTTTGCGCCCTGTTCCAGTGTAAACGCCAGAACATTGGACTTCGGCAGGGTAATCTCAGTCTTGGTGCCGGAAACCAGATTCTTGGAAATACTGGTCTGGTAGTCGTCGAACTGAATCACCTTCAGACCGTCGATCTCGGTCGGATGCTCTTCCCGAAGCTTGGTCATGATGTTCTGCATCTGGATCATACCGCTCTCGCCCTCGAAGGTAAAGCTGTGCTGGCTGTGTACGTAAACGCCGTACTTTTCATACATCCGCTTGCGAGCCTCGATCATGGAGATGCCCTTGGTGCGGTAGTATGCAGCCATTTCGCAAATCAGCATGGAAGCAACAACAGCATCTTTATCCCGTACATAGGTGCCTGCCAGATAGCCGTAACTCTCCTCGAAACCGAAGATGTAGCGGTTCTCCTCGCCCTTCTTTTCCAGGAAGCCGATCTGTTCGCCGATAAACTTGAAGCCGGTGAGCACATTGATGACTTCTACGCCGTATGCCTTGGCGATGGCGTTGACAATATCAGTAGTAACGATGGTCTTGACAGCGATGGGGTTCTTCGGCATGGTACCCATCTGTGTTCTCTGCTCACAGATGTATTCCAGCAGCATTGCGCCAACCTCGTTGCCGGAGAACAGCGCATAGTCATCCCCGTCCGGAACGGCAATGCCCACACGGTCTGCGTCCGGGTCGGTTGCCAGCAGCAGGTCAGGCTTTACCTCACGGCAGAGCTTCAGACCGCATTCCAGCGCTTCACGAATCTCCGGATTCGGATAGGGACAGGTGGTGAAGTTGCCGTCCGGATTTTCCTGTTCCGGAACAACAGTAACGTCCTGAATGCCGATGGCGGAGAGAATGTGTCGAACCGGCTTGTTGCCAGTGCCGTTCAGCGGAGTGTAGACGATCTTCAGACCGCTCTTTGCGCAGAGATCCGGATGAATGCTCTGCTTGAGTACTTCCTGATAATATGCGTCAATGACGGACTGCGGTGTGTAGGAGATTACGCCGTCTGCCATTGCCTTGTCAAATGCAACGTGCTTGACATCACGGAAGATATCCAGCGCATTGATCTGTTCCAGAACAGCGTTGGCAGCGTCAATGGTCATCTGGCAGCCATCGCTGCCGTATACCTTGTAGCCGTTGTATTTTGCAGGGTTGTGGCTTGCCGTTACCATAATGCCGGCGCTGCACTGCTGCGCACGAACGGCGTAGGACAGCATCGGGGTAGGCATCAGTTCGGTGTAGATGTGGACACGAATGCCGTTTGCCGCCAGAACCTCGGCAGATGCCTCGGCGAACATTTTGGATTTGATGCGGCTGTCATAGGAGATGGCAACACTGGGGTTTTCAAAAGTCGAATTGACGTAGTTGGCAAGACCCTGTGTTGCACGGCGAACCGTGTAGATATTCATCCGATAAGTACCGGCACCGATTACGCCACGCAGACCGCCGGTTCCGAATTCCAAATCCCGATAGAAGCGGTCGCTGATCGCTGCATCATCGCCTGCAATCGACTTCAGCTCCTGCTGCAGATCTGGGTCTTCGGTAGCGTGTTCCAGCCACTGCTGATACAATTCTTTCTCTGTCATGATGATACCTCCATCACATATCACAATTTTTCATCGATATTCTGCACACCGCTTCTTTGGGGTGCATCTCATCTTGGGTATGATCTGAATCATAGGATACCCTTATTATACCACAGTCTGTGGAAAGATGCAACGATTTTTTTGCTGCGAATCGTGAATTTTTTCAGAAAGTGAAAGAATTCAAAGGGAAAATGCGGGAAATGGGTTACAAACGGCAGGGGATTCTCAGGCGGTACTATAATATTAATATTATAGGCTTAGTGCTGCTTCAGATCGTCTGCAATGGCTTGCAGATGGAAGATCTGTTCTGCGGATAGTCCGGAGACGTTTAGGGTGCGCTGGTCGTCCAAGCCGAGTAGATAGTCGGCGCTGACGGAGAATGTCTTGGAAATGCGGATGAGCATGTCGATGGATGGCATGATGTTGTTGTTTTCCCAGTTGCTGATGCACTGTTTGGTGACGTTCAGGCGTTTGCCGAATTCAATTTGGTTGATGCCCAGGGATTTTCGGAGCTCTTTCAGACGTTCGTCAAACATAAAATTTCCTCCAAGTAAAATTTCTAAATACTATTATATAAAAATCACTTGACAAGAATGAAATACTGTGGTATACTAATGTTGGACAAAGACGTAGAATTACGTCAAAGAAAGGAGTATTATGTTATGCAAAATCAGATGAACAAACGAAGTACTGTATTTCCTGTCTTGTACATTGTCGCCGCTGCGATTATGATAATTTTCGGGATTGTAGCCAATCATTATGTCGGAGCGGCGACAATGGAGCAATACGGAGAATCTGTACCGGCAGGAGGATTTATTTGGTTCCTTTATAGTGTAGCAATATTGGTACCATCGGTTTTTCTGTTACAGCATAAGAATCTGAAATGGTGTGTGCTGTTTATGTTGATTGGAGTGGTGGCGTCTTTTATATGGGGACACAATATAATCAGTTTTGTGCTTGACAAGGAACTCGGACATTCTGATGAAGGCGAATTAGGAGAAGTTTTGCAAGACCTACTTCCGTATTATCAAGATGAAGTAAGAGAAGATCGTACAATGGGTGGTGTAGTTCTATTACTGTCAAGCATACCGCTTATTTTGACGTCTATTCCATCTATTGTGCTTTCGGCTGCAATTTTGTGGGCAAATAACGAGAAAGTGTTTACTGCATTGACGGTTGTAGCAACTGTTGTGGCAGTATTGTTGTCAGGTCCATGGCTTATCATTCTGTTTATGGGACTTGCCATTCGAAATGATTTTGATATCCTGTTGCAGGAAAGAACTGAGGCGAAAAAGAAATAATTTTTGTGGATACTCTTGAAAAAACAGGAAATACATGGTATACTAAAATCAGACGATGTTCGACATGACCGAAAGACGGTGTTGTGTATTGGAATCATGAAAGGGGAGGATTAAGATGAGGGCGTTTCTTGCATCCATGTTGGGACGGCTTGTGATGTTCATTGTGTGCTATGCTGTTGCATTTGGAATTGTGTTTGGAGTGGCTGCGCTGGCAAGTTCGATGGATATACCGTTTTTAATGCTGATCGTGCTGGTACCGATTATTATATGCGGGTGGCATTTCATTGATTGGCTTACGCCGGCAATGTTTGTATGGATGTCTTGGGCAGGCTGGGCAATCTATTTCGTGATTAAGCTTATGGCATCCTGCTTTCTGGGATTCTTTATTGCCCCGTATCACATTGCAAAAACAATATGCGATAACGTTTGAGCGGGAATTAAGCGCAAATTAAGGGAGGGCGGCTTGAGAAATCGAGCCGCTTCCTCTTACCTTTGTGCACAGTAAACAAAAAAGGCTAAGAAACCTTAAAATATATTTTCTTGACAAAGGTGAATGGATGTGATATAATAATAAAGCTGTCGCACGAGAGCGAAAGCCAAGGGAATGAAAGAGC
>NZ_JAJFCK010000086.1 GCF_020709055.1 Ruminococcus callidus | reverse complement strand
AAATTTTTGCCTTGTCTGCAAAAAAATTTGCTCGAAAATCCGCATATATTTCCTATGAACACAAGCTCTAACAATTTCGCGCAAAGAATCAAAATATCAAACGGCACGCCGGATTCTCTCCGGCGTGCCGTTTTTTTGTCCCGCTGCTTTTCCGCAGAAACGGGATAAATTGCAGTGTTAAACCGAACTCCACCGCCAAAAGTTTTTTCTGCGGGAACTCCCAAGTGCCTCTTACGAGGCAAAATCATAAATTTTTCAGAAGTCATTCACCGAAAACCCTGAACAGAAACCGTACATTCTAAAATAACGGATAACGGATCACAAAAACATCGAACATCTTCCAGGCATTCATAAAAAACAAGGCGGGATTTCTCGCAGACGGAAAACTTCTCAGAGTTCAATTTCCATCTCTACTGTATTGTTGATATAGTCCAGCGCAGTCTGCGCTCTGGAAAGCTCCTCCATCACAGCGCTGTGGTCGGCGCTTGCCTTGGCAATGTCATAGTTGGCATAGCGATAGTCGATGACGGACGAGCTGTTACGCAGGAAAGTATCCTCCCGTGCTTTCGGCAAAACGTCTTTCATGGCGGAGAGCTTTTCCATGCGCCGAGTCAGCTGGGGCAGATAGATCAGCATTTCGTCAATGGTCATGTTAAATTCCGGAATCACCGTGGACGCATTGAAACAGTTCAGAGCATGCTTCAAGTGACGAATCTTGGTCTCCACCTGACTCTGTGCCTCCTGCATTGCCGCATAGTCGTATTCCGGACGAACCGACTCCACGTCCTCTCCCAGCGATGCGCAAAATGAACGGGTATTGTTCTCCCGTTTTTGAAGTGTCCGAAGTTCCTCATTCAGCTGGCGGAGTAATTTCGCCGCCTGAGCAGATGTCATCTTCATTGCAAGTGCCTCCTTTTTCCTGTTTTTCTTATTATACCAGATGACGTGTTCCAAATCAAGTCACTCTGAAAATTTTTTTACCCGACCAGCAGTTTTTCCCGCAGCAAGCACAGATCAAAACCATTGAGCACCCCATCAGCATTCAGATCTCCCGCCTGCCAATTGGCAAGCTTCGTTTCCGATGTTCCCAGCAGCCACTTTTGCAGCAGCACGAGATCCGTCAGATTTGCCTTGCCGTCTGCGTTGACATCACCGGATATCGCAGGCGGTTCCGTAGTAGTCGCTGCGGTTGCCTTTGTGGCAGCAGTCGTTTTGGCGGTGGTTGTGGTCGTCGTCGTGGCGGTAGTCGTCGTCACTTTCGTGGTTGTAGTGGTGGTTTCTGTCTTTGCCTGCCATCTCTGACAATCGTTGTTGGTCGGCTCCCACTGCTGCACATTGGCACCGTTTGCGGTTGCTGCACCGGCAACCTCCACATAACAGGAGTCACCGGAGGCATGGGTCAAAATGCTGTAAGAACCATCCAGATTCTTGGTAAAGCGGAACAGCTGGGCGCTGTCCTTATTAGACCACACAGCAATTGCCAGATTTCCGCCGTTTTTGCTGCCATCCGTTTTCAGCGCATAGCCGCTGTCCTGCTGCGAGCGAATCCAATAGTAATTGCCGGAACCAAAGGCTCGAAGTGTCCACTTCTGGCAATCCAGTCCATTGGAAGCCCACTGCTGGACGTTGGTGTTATCTGCCATTTTTCCGTCTGCAATGTCCATCACCAGACCGGAACCGGCGTTTTCAAAGGTATAGATCACGCTGGTATCCATCGCACAGCCGGGATCTGCCACTGGTTCCAGCGTCCAATTCTGACAGGTTGCCCCGTTGCACTCCCACTGCTGCACATTTGCACCGGAGGTTGTGGAGGCATCCGCCACCTCTACCGCAGAATTTCCGCCGGAGATGCCGGTTCGAATGAGATAGCTGCCGTCCCCGTTTTTCGTCAGCATGAACTGCTGATTGGAACCGCCATTATAAGGATAGATGTCGAGATTCGTCCCGTTGGCAGTCTTTTTTCCGGCGACATCCAGCACATAGGTTCCGCCGTTGCCAACCGCCGAAGCAAGATAGTAGTATCCCTCTCCGGCACTACAAAGCTTCCAGATATCGTGGACGGAAGTGCCGTCTGTGCCCCACTGCTGGACATTGGCACCGCTCTGTGCAGCAGCGCCTGCCACCTGCAAGTACAGTCCGGAGTTGACGTTCCTGATGCGATACGTGGAGCCCTCTGCGAATGTCTCCGCCTGCGGTGCGCTTGGTGCTTCTGTATAGCCTGCGCTTGGCACACCGGCAGCAGCATACCGCAAATACATCATGTTATTCCGATTGTCCTGACAGCCGCTGTAGTTCTGACAATAGGTCTTTGCCTCGTCAGCGGTGCGGGAAACGGTATTGTAGTTGGAAGTTGGCCGCCATGTGCAGTCCTGTGCATAGCCCTCAATGGTCGTCCGCTTGCAGTTCACCGATTTGGAACCGGATTCCGCATAGGAACCGGGATAGGTCACAGTGTTCCAGTCGCAGATGACATTTCCGCCATCCTCATAGTAGCAGTTTTCTGCAAAGATTTTCGACGCTGTGTGTACTGTGTACGCCATGCTGAACGTCTTGACATAGTTGTTCAGCGAATGGAAATAACCGTAGCGCATTAGTCCCGGTCCACGGGTCAGCGTCTTTTCAAAGCGGTTGCTGATGATGGACATCCGAGGATAATTGTTGTAAGTCTGATAGGAGTTCTCATCGTCCGCCGGATAGCCTAGAATCACGCCATACTCGTGAAGTCCGAACGAGCAGTCCGAAACGGTAGTATAATCGGCATCATAGCAGCACGCCAAAAATTTGTCCCAGTCCGGCAGACCGGTAGAAGCCGTATTATAATCGCTGTGTCCCACAAAGGTGCAGTGATCCACCCAAAGATTCTGACCGGAACCGAGATAGACGACAATGGAGTCGTTGCCGTTGGACTCTGCATCGTGCTGCAGCTCAAAATTTTTCAGAATCAGGTTGTTGCCCGCTCCGCTGTTGGAGGACGTACAGAACTGTACATTGTACATGGTGTGTGCCGCATAGCTTCCGATGATGGTCTTATTGCTGTGAACATAGATGCGTCCGTCCGGACAGTAGTTGCGTCCGGAGGAGTCCTTTTGCAGCGTGGTGACACTGAGATTTGCTGTGACTACGATGGTGTAGGGCGTGTCTGAAGTGGCGTATTTTTTCAAGTCGGCAAAGGTGGAAACTTCCACGACCTCGCCGAACAGACCGCCAATGTCCCCCGCCTTGATGTTGCCGGTGTTGTCATCAAAGCAATATCCGGCAAAGCCCTGCAATCCGTCGGCATTGAGCAGCCAGAGCTGGCTGTCTGCGCCGGTGTATTTGGCAAGAGTCATGCCAGAAGCACCTGCGGTCAAAGCAAGAGCAGTGTCTGAATAGTTCACGATCTTGTAGTACAAATCATTGCCCAGATGATCCTGCGCCACAGGGATGACGTACCAATGCTGGGACTGCGCCGACTCACTGCCGTACAGAATCACGTCAGTTCCGGCAGATACACGATAATTCCGCGGGGTCAGCAGCCGTCCGGACTGCGCATTGACCAGCTTGAAAAAGGTACCGTTTCCGTCCTTTCCCACACGGTCAAACCGCCACGATGCAGACAGGTCGCTGCCCTGTGCCTGCAGCGAAATCGCTGCGCCATCGGACGTTCCGGTTTCTGTCAAAACTTTGGCGTTGGTTTTATCGGCGAGCTGCATCAGCTGTGCGGGATAATCCGTGGAAACTGCCGATGCTGAGAGAACCGCCCCGTCCCATCGAAACAGCGGCAGCATCCAGGCTGTCAGCAAAACCAGCGACAGGAGCAGCGCCTGCCGCACACGAACCCAATGTTTCATTTCTCCATACCTCCTTGAAATTGGCGTGCATTTCGTCGCGCGCTGTCAATGCGAATGAAACTATCAACGATATCATAGCACATTTTGTTGAAAGTGTCAATATTCAAAAAGAAAAACTTGCAAAAGTCCGCTCATTTTCTTCCAAAAAGCGCAATTTTGCAAAAAATCATGAGAAAATACTGCAACATACGGATTTGCTTTTGGCAATACCGCACAAAGATTGTGCGATAGATGCGTCGTCAAATTTTTCGTCAGATGAAACAAAAAGCGGAGTGAATACTTGC
>NZ_JAJFCK010000085.1 GCF_020709055.1 Ruminococcus callidus | reverse complement strand
GACCGTTAAACAAAAGCTCTGTTTCCGATGTATCTTCATTTTGGATAAAGTTCCAAAATTTCTTCATTTGGTTTTCTCCTCCTTTTCTGAATTTTGATTTGCAAACGCTCCTGCATCTGCGAGTTTGGTAAAGCTGCCATTTACGAGGTACAGATTTTCGCCCTCTTCGTCTGAAAGCATATTCATATCTTCAAGTTCTCGGATGTCATTTGCCGACATCCAGCCATTTTGTCTTGCAGTAGCATAACCCTGCATACGGGAAGCATAATCGCCACGCAGAAGTCCGTCCACATTGAACTTCACGAAATACTGACCTTTTTCAGAATCAGAAAGAAGTGCTTTCTGCAAAGACTGCTCCCAGCGAACAATCCAAGGATCAAGGCTGTATTTGACGAAATCCAATGACAGATGTTCCACATTTGAAAATGTTGCATGGTCAAGGTCACCGATCATATGAAGCGGTACACGGTACATTCTTGCGATTTCTTCAATCTGAAACTTTCTGGTTTCCAGAAACTGTGCTTCATTATTTGGAATAGCAATGGGCGTGAATTTCATGCCCTCCTCTAAAACTGCGACCTTGTGGGCGTTTCTTCCGCCATAGGCTCTTTGCCAAGCATCACGCACACGTTCCGGATTTTTGATCACTCCGGGGTGTTCTAAAACACCTGACGGACTTGCACCGTTTCCGAAAAACGATGCTCCATATTCTTCACAGGCAATAGAAATGCCGATTGCATTTTTCGCAAGTGCAATCGGCGAATATCCAACCAGTCCGTCAAATCCTAAACCAGGAATGTGCAGGACTTCATCGGCGTAAAGAATGATGTCCCCCTGTTCTTTCAGATTCGGATTTGCTTCATCGTAACGGCTGTAAATGTATATCAGGCGGTTTTTTTCATCACGGTCAACCTTCATTTTGTCAGGCATTAGAGGATACAATCCCAAAACATCACCTCTGCCGTTTCGGATAATCTGTGCATAGGCATTTCCGTAGATCAGCAGATGGGACATCAGGGTTTCTCGGAATACGAAAGAAGTCATTTCAGGATTTGGCTGATCGTGGAGCAAAAAGTAAAGCGAGTGCTGTGGCACTCGCTCTTTTCCGCTATCGTTGTATTTGTACAAGTGTAGTGGCAACTGTGCAATTGCTTCCGACAGCACACGTACACAGGCATACACCGCAATATGCTGTAAGGCTGTTCTGTCGGTGACTCTTTTTCCTGCATTGCTTCTACCGAAAAAGTATGTGTATGATGGACTATCATAGCTGTTTTGAGGCTTATCTCTGGACTTGAATAGTCCGCTGAAAATCCCCATAAAATCACGCTCCTTATTATAATATCAGCATCTCTCTCGTATCATAAACCGACTCATCCGAAACACATCCACAGCGAATTGCACGGTCAAGAGCCATAATCATGGCAACTGCACCGTCAATCTTCTCTGTGGATTTTTCTTTGTCCGGCTTGATGTTTCCGGCAGGGTCACGGCGAATGAAAATATTATCCATCATCCAACGGAGGACAGGATGTCCGTTGTGGGCAAGCGTCTGTTCCAGGGTCAGTTTCATCAATTCCTTGGTCGGTGGTGACATATCTTTGTAACCCTGACCAAACTGCACCATCGTAAATCCAAGCCCTTCCAGATTCTGTGACATCTGCACAGCTCCCCAGCGGTCAAATGCTATTTCTTTGATATGGAATTTCTGTCCCAATTCCTCGATGAAGTTTTCGATAAAACCATAGTGAACCACATTTCCCTCAGTCGTTTTCAGGTAGCCTTGCCGTTCCCACACATCATATGGGACATGGTCACGTCTTACTCTGAGCGGCAAAGTTTCCTCCGGCAGCCAGAAGTAAGGCAAAATGTAATAATGCTCGTCATCATCTGTTGGAGGAAATACCAAAACAAAAGCTGTAATATCTGTTGTACTGGAAAGGTCGAGTCCACCATAGCAGATTCTTCCTTCGAGTTCGGATTCATCAAAAACGACCTTGCATTTATCCCATTTTTCCATCGGCATCCAACGCACCGCTTGTTTTACCCACTGATTCAAACGCAGTTGCCGAAACGCATTTTCTTCACCGGGAGTTTCCTTTGCAGAATTACACGCAGCCACCACCTTATCCATGCCGATGGTCTTATCCAGACTTGGATTTGCCTTTTTCCACACCTTGGGGTCAGTCCAGTCCTCTGATTCATCTGCACCATAGATAACCGGATAGAAAGTCGGATCATGCTTTCTGCCTTCCAGAATGTCCTTTGCCTTTTGATGAACTTCATAGCAGATTGAATTTGTGTCCGTTCCGGCTGTGGTAATCAGGAAATACAAAGGCTGCATTCTGGCATCGCCGGAACCTTTGGTCATAACATCGAACAGCTTTCGGTTCGGCTGCGTATGCAGTTCATCAAACACAACCCCGTGGATGTTGAAACCGTGCTTGGAGTAGGCTTCTGCCGAAAGCACCTGATAGAAGCTGTTGGTCGGAATGTACACGATACGTTTCTGTGAGGTCAGAATTTTTACTCGTTTGGAAAGGGCAGGGCACATTCGCACCATGTCGGCAGCCACATCAAAAACAATGGCAGCCTGTTGGCGGTCGGCAGCACAGCCGTAGACTTCCGCACGTTCTTCGCCGTCACCACAAGTAAGCAGCAGGGCAACCGCAGCGGCAAGCTCTGATTTGCCATTTTTCTTCGGGATTTCAATATATGCTGTATTAAACTGACGATAGCCATTCGGTTTCAGAATGCCGAACAGGTCACGGATAATTTGCTCCTGCCAGTCCAGCAGTTCAAATTTCTTTCCTGCCCAGGTGCCTTTGGTGTGGCTCAGGCATTCGATAAAGGAAACAGCATAATCAGCCGCCTTTTTATCATATTTTGAATCTTTCACCATAAAGCGTGTTGGTTTAAATCTTGCCATTGTTCTCACCTCCCGCCATAATATCTGTATATTTCACCCTTTTGTTTGACTTTTTCAAAACAAGAAAATAAGAATGGAATTTTCTCGCATGACGTTGATTTTTTAACTGCCACTTAGCGGTCAATCTGCTTTTAGCAAGGAGCACAAAAATATCCACAGGATAAAATCCTATAGATATTGCTTGGTTTATAATAAAAACATGACTCAGATACTGAGTCCCACTGCTTACCTTGTCTTGGCATTTGAAAATCAGAATACCACTTTCAGCAAGAATACGATAAAACTCTTTCATACTGTCCGTATAGAACTGATGTAGTGATTTTTCATCTGGAAAAACGCTGAATCGTTTGTTGATAATATTTCCGTTTTCTTCTGTAAGTGATTTTCCTTTTGTAGCTAAAAAGGGCGGGTCAAATATGATACTGTTCAATGATTCTGATTCAAGAGGAAGATTTCGGCAATCGGCTGCCTTTACATTTGAGGATCTTGGGTTTATGTCAAAGCGATATTCAGGGAAAAGATGTTCTTTGTAGAATCCACCGTAATCAAATGTTGCATCACATTCTATTTTCCCACTTGGAATATACAGTCTGATAATATTATTTATTATCTCTGATTGATTAAATGATATGCTTTTTATCAAGTCGTCTTCTCACCCCCAACAAAAAAGACCTGCCAAAAAGCAAGTCTGCATCGTTTATTTTAACGCCCTCATGAGGCTGTTTTTTAATCGAGATTCCATTCCCATTGTAACCATGTTACCATACAAATTCAAGGATTGCAAGCGGCTAAATGAACAGAAAAAAACGCCGAAATATCTGTGGTTTCTTGTGTATCATACACGAACAAAAATCAGGTATACGACCACCAGAGCCTTTCGGCTCCGGCTTTTGGGATTTGGTTTTAGAAGAATCAATTGTACTGTTTCAGCAGGATCGCCAGTGCAGTTTTGGTTTCCTCATCCTCCGGCGGAATATCCATGCCCCGGTCGAAATTGAACACCGTTTTGCCATTCCGCCGCAGGGAGATTTTCGAGGTTCTCCCTTCCTCATATCCAAAAGTGGAAGGCTCCTCATAATGTTTCACCCAGTAGTGAAAAATGCTCGTTCCTACCTGAATCGTTCCTTCTGTCCACATTGTTTTTTCCTCCAGTTTTCGTTGTTTTTTCCTCTTGGCATGATGTATATTACCATAACCGCCGAGAGAAGTCAACGAAATTTCCGGCATATTCTGCACAAAGAGGAAGGCAGAAAATTGTGTATGATACCAACCAAAAAGCAAGCCCCACGTTGCCCTGTGTAGGGCGTTTGTGAGAAAGGAAAAACCACTCGGAGGAAACAAAACTACGCCGGACAGGGGCAACACAGCGGCTGTACGAGCCGCAGCCTCCTTGATTCAGGGGCTGCTTGGAGCGTGCAGGAAAGCTTATCGTGTGATTTTGAA
>NZ_JAJFCK010000084.1 GCF_020709055.1 Ruminococcus callidus | reverse complement strand
CACCGGATGGACTGGCACCGTTGGCGAAAAAGGTAGAACCATAGTCTTCACAGGCGAGGGAAATACCGATTGCATTCTTCGCAAGAGCAATGGGAGAATATCCCACCAAGCCGTCATACCCAAGTCCGGGAATGTGCAACACATCTTCTGCCTGCAGGACAATATCGCCCTGCTGTTTCAGGTTTGGATTGGCTTCATCGTAGCGGCTGTAGATGTAGACCAGATGGTTTCGCTGATCACGGTCTACTCTGACCTTATCCGGCATCAGCGGATACAATCCCAAAACATCACCTCTGCCGTTTCGGATGATCTGTGCATAGGCATTACCGTAAATCAGTAAGTGGGACATTAAGGTCTCCCTGAAAACAAATGATGTCATTTCTGGATTTGGCTGATCGTGGAGCAAAAAATAGAGCGGGTGCTGCGGCACTCGCTCTTTTCCATTTTCGGTATATTGGTAAACGTGTAATGGCAGCTGGGCAATGGCCTCGGACAGAACCCTCACGCAGGCATAAACCACTGTGTGCTGCATGGCAGTGCGGTCATTGACACGCTTACCACTGTTCGTTCGTCCGAAGAAATAGCTGTAGCTGGGGCTGTCATAGCTGTTGGTCGGCTTATCTCTGGACTTAAAAAGTCCGGTGAAAATTCCCATAAAAATCAACTCCTTCTTATATGATCAACATCTCCCTTGAATCATAAACCGACTCCTCAGACACACATCCACAGCGAATCGCACGGTCAAGAGCCATGATCATGGCAACCGCACCGTCAATTTTCTCTGTGGATTTTTCTTTGTCCGGCTTGATGTTTCCGGCAGGGTCACGCCTGATGAAAATGTTATCCATCATCCACCGAAGAACCGGGTGACCGTTATGGGCAAGTGTCTGTTCCAAGGTCAGCTTCATCAGTTCTTTGGTCGGTGGTGACATATCTTTGTAGCCTTGCCCGAACTGAACCATTGTAAACCCAAGTCCCTCCAGATTCTGCGACATCTGCACTGCACCCCAGCGGTCAAATGCAATTTCTTTGATGTGAAACTTCTGCCCCAGTTCATCGATGAAGTTTTCGATAAAGCCATAGTGAACCACATTTCCTTCCGTAGTTTTCAGATAGCCCTGCCGTTCCCACACATCATATGGGACATGATCACGTCTTACTCTAAGTGGCAGTGTTTCCTCCGGCAGCCAGAAGTAAGGCAAAATATAATAATGCTCATCATCTTCAGTGGGTGGAAAGACAAGCACGAAAGCTGTAATATCCGTAGTGGAAGATAGGTCAAGCCCGCCATAGCAAACACGCCCGGCAAGCAATTCTTCATTAAAAACCACCTTGCATTTGTCCCACTTTTCCATCGGCATCCAACGTACCGCCTGTTTTACCCATTGATTCAAACGCAGTTGCCGAAACGCATTTTCCTCGCCCGGCGTTTCTTTTGCAGAGTTACACGCAGCCACCACCTTATCCATGCCGATGGTCTTATCCAGACTTGGATTTGCTTTTTTCCAAACCTTCGGATCAGTCCAGTCCTCGGATTCATCTGCTCCATAGATAACCGGATAGAAAGTCGGATCATGCTTTCTGCCTTCCAGAATGTCCTTTGCCTTTTGATGTACCTCATAGCAGATGCTGTTAGTGTCCGTTCCGGCTGTGGTGATGAGAAAATACAAAGGCTGCATTCTCGCATCACCGGAGCCTTTGGTCATAACATCAAACAACTTTCGGTTCGGCTGCGTATGAAGTTCATCAAATACGACTCCGTGAATGTTAAAGCCATGCTTGGAGTAGGCTTCTGCCGAAAGCACCTGATAGAAGCTGTTGGTCGGAATGTACACGATACGCTTTTGTGAGGTCAGGATTTTCACTCGTTTGGAAAGGGCAGGACACATTCGTACCATATCAGCAGCCACATCAAATACAATGGCAGCCTGTTGACGGTCGGCAGCACAGCCATACACCTCGGCACGTTCTTCGCCGTCACCGCAAGTTAGGAGCAACGCAACTGCTGCGGCAAGCTCGCTGTTATGAGTTGGAAGAAAAGAATGACCGATACAGTAAAGATGTGATTCACTATCCACCTGAATGCACTGCATTCCGGGATTATCAACCTTTTCAATCGAGTCAATATATCGAAAATGACTTCTTGTATTAGGATTTCGCTTTACTGTATTTTTCATTTTTCTTTTAAGACCCGCAACAGGAATATCGTCAAAGGCAGTGAATTTCACATAGTATATCGTTTCTCCTGTTGCCACTCTTCCACATTCGCTGCTCGGCTTGCTCCAATCTGCTCTCTGTGTGGATACCGCAGTCGTGATTGCATTTTTTATGCCTAAACTCCATAACAGTTCACTTACACTCTCAGCAAGTACTTTTTCTGTTGACGTGTAAATAGCCTGACCTTTTCTGTTGCTTATCGATCCGTCTGAATCCATAAGTCCCTGCAATAAGGAAAGCCTCTGAGGCACAGAGGCTCTTAGGAATTCTATAGGGATTTTCTTGTCATGAAAGGTTTTCACAAGCACCTTTTTTAAATCGGGAACAGGACAAATTTCTGAATCGCCCGTATTTTTCCATCTTCTTTTCAGTTTGTGCCAAGGCCATATTTGGTCAAGAACTTCAGGAATATCACAGGTTTGTATTGTAATTTCAGGCTTGACAGCATTACCGTTTCCAAGCCAATACCCCATTAAATATGGGTCTACCGGCAAATCAGCATTATCAGTGTCTATTGCATCTGAAATAGGAATCCTGAACCGATAACAGCCGGAGGAATCACAGATATGTTCATACATTTCTTCCGTAGAAATTGTCACTCTTTTTCTTTTTCCATAAGTGACATCACCAGTCCAGAGATGTCTTGCCCCTGCAATAACAGTTTCTCCATCCTTGAAGGTTATTTTATATCCCTGTTCCGAGTAATCGATAGGACTTTTGGCAACAACATGACAGATGTTTCCTTTTTCATCAAAAAGCTCATCTCCGATAGAGATTTCGCCCATAGTGGTAAAGCCTGTTGGTGTAGGAATAAGGGTATTTAAAGCAAGCTGTTTTCCATTTTTCTTCGGAATCTCAATGTAAGCCGTGTTAAACTGACGATAGCCATTCGGTTTCAGAATGCCGAACAAATCACGGATAATCTGTTCCTGCCAGTCCAGCAGTTCGAATTTCTTTCCTGCCCATGTGCCTTTGGTGTGGCTGAGGCACTCAATAAAAGAAACAGCATAGTCTGCCGTCTTTTTGTTGTACTTGGAATCCTCCGCCATAAAACGTGTTGGTTTAAATCTTGCCATTGTTCTCACCTCCATCAACAAAAAAGACCTGCCAAAAGCAAGTCTATATCATTTATTTTTATGCCCCGGTGGGCTTTTTTATAATTGAGATTCTATTCCCATTGTAACCATATTACCATACAAAAGCAAGGATAGCAAGCGGCTAAATAGGCAGAAAAAGCACCGAAATTTCTGTAGTTTCTTGTGTATCATACACCACCAAAAATCAGGTGTACGACCGCCAGAGCCTTTCGGCTCCGGCTTGTGGGATTTGGTTTTGGAAGAATCAGTTGTACTGTTTCAGCAGGATTGCCAGTGCAGTTTCAGTTTCCTCATCCTCCGGCGGAATATCCATGCCCCGGTCGAAATTGAACACCGTTTTGCCATTCCGCCGCAGGGAGATTTTCGAAGCTCTGCCTTCCTCATATCCAAAAGTGGAAGGCTCCTCATAGTGTTTCACCCAGTAGTGAAATACGCTTGCTCCAACCCGAATCGTTCCTTCTGTCCACATTGTTTTTTCCTCCGGTTTTCGTTGTTTTTGCCTTTCGGCATGATGTATATTACCATAAACCAAAGGAGAAGTCAACGAAATTTCCGGCATATTCTGCACAAAGATGAAAGCAGAAAATTGTGTATGATACCAACCAAAAAAGCAAGCCCCACGTTGCCCTGTGTGGGGCATTTGTGGGAAAGGGAAAACCACTCGGAGGAAACAAAACTACGCCGGACAGGGCAACACAGCAGCTGTACGAGCCGCAGCCCCCTTGATTCAGGGGCTGCTTGGAGCGTGCAGGAAAGCTTATCGTGTGATTTTGAAATCGCCGTAGTAGAAATGGTTTTTCCTGATGTAATCCGTCATCCAGTTTTCGGCTTTTTCAAAGTCGTCAAACTCTTTGATCACCAGCCATTCCTGCTTGCCGGGGGTGTAAATGTGAATCCCATTTTCCACCCTTTCGGTTGCTGTTCCTGTTACCGTCAACGCTTTTACTTTCCATGTTTTTGCCATTGTGTGTTCCTCCGTTTTTTTTGTTTTTCCCTTGCGGTAACTGTATATTACCATACTTTCGGAGGGATAGCAAGCCGCTAAACGTACAGAAAAAGCGATGGAATTTCGGCACTTTCTTGTGTATCATACACCAACGAAACAAGAGCCCTTGTGCC
>NZ_JAJFCK010000083.1 GCF_020709055.1 Ruminococcus callidus | reverse complement strand
CTTGCTCCCATCGAACAATCCACGGGTCAAGACTGTACTTCACGAAATCCAATGATAGATGTTCCACGTTACTGAATGTGGCATGGTCTAAATCACCGATCATATGGAGCGGCACTCTGTACATTCTTGCAATTTCCTCAATTTGAAACTTTCTGGTTTCCAGAAACTGAGCCTCATTGTTCGGAATTGAGATCGGCGTAAACTTTACGCCTTCTTCCAGAACAGCAACTTTGTGTGCATTTCTGCCACCATAGGCTCTGTGCCATGCATCTCTTAATTTATCGGGATTTTTGATTACTCCAGGATGTTCTAACACACCGCTTGGATTTGCGTTGTTTCCGAAAAAAGACGCACCATAATCCTCACAGGCGATAGAAATGCCGATTGCATTTTTCGCAAGTGCAATCGGCGAATATCCAACCAGCCCATCGAAACCTAAACCCGGAATATGCAAAATTTCATCGGCGTAAAGAATGATGTCGCCCTGTTCTTTCAGATTCGGATTTGCTTCATCATAACGGCTGTAAATGTATATCAGGCGGTTTTTCTCATCACGGTCAACCTTCATCTTATCCGGCATCAGAGGATACAATCCTAAAACATCACCTCTGCCGTTACGGATAATCTGTGCATAGGCATTACCGTAAATCAGCAGATGGGACATTAAGGTTTCTCTGAAAACAAAAGAAGTCATTTCAGGATTTGGCTGATCGTGGAGCAAAAAGTAAAGCGGGTGCTGTGGCACTCGCTCTTTTCCGCTATCGTTGTATTTGTACAAGTGTAGTGGCAGCTGTGCAATCGCTTCTGACAGTACACGCACACAGGCATACACCGCAATATGCTGCAAGGCTGTTCTGTCGGTGACACGTTTGCCGCTGTTCGCTCGTCCGAAAAAATATGTGTAGGACGGTGAATCATAGCTGTTGGTCGGCTTATCTCTGGACTTAAAAAGTCCGGTGAAAATTCCCATAAAAATCAACTCCTTTAGACGTAAAAAGCACCTTTCGTTAGAAAGGTGCTTTTGTGTTTACTTTGCAAATAAAGTCATTTGACGCATAGTCAAAACGCTATTGTTCAAGTAATCGTATTTGCCATGATAATAACTGTTAATTTGTCGGATTATGCTTGCGTCATTTAACTCGATGATTTTCAACGAATTATAATCAATGCCTGTACCGTCAAACCTACCTATTATAAAGCGATTGAATTCATCTCCATTTGACAAAAGCAAATCGAATAAGACATCACATGGAGTTTGAAGCATTGATGTCAACTCGCAAGAAATGTTCGATAATTCTTGTAGTGGATTTTCAAATGATATTGCATAGACTATGGCAGAAAAAAAAGTGGATTTAGCCTGTTTTATCTCATATGTCATACACAACACCTCCTCATCGCACTTATGAAACTATGCTATAGTATATCCTTTCTTGATGTAACTAATCACCTCCATAAACTTATCATATGCAACATCACGGCTGGTGATGATTGCAGTCTGAAAATCGTCTCCGGATGCATGACCATATGGATGCCTATTTTTATTGTAAAACACATATAATTTTCTCAGTAATTCTGCAACATCACTTGAAAGTGAATCTGCATAATGTTGAGTCATGATTATAGAACCGTCTTTTGTATAAAAATATTCTTTAAAGCCATCATGCCCCTCGCAATTAAGCCCGTTCTTTTTGAAGATTTTTTTAATGAATCCTTCGTAGGCTCTATAGGCAGGAAAAACCAAACAAGAATAGTCAGGAAAAGGAATATTAACCTTGAATTGAATAAATGAGGATGCTAAAATTGCTTTATGAGTAGAAGGGAAATAATTAAATACTTCTTCTCCTAACACACTTTTCATTTCTTCATAGATAGCGTCTTTTTCAATCGAAAGATTACACATTTCAAGATGATTATCTACAAGTGAATCTGTATCTTCAATTGACTCGGCAACTAACGAAAGAATGTCTTGGAATAAATAAAGCGGTTTTCCTTGAACTTGTAATCTTTTGGTGTTGCAAAAATACTTTAATGTAACATGGTCACCAAGAACGCCTTTAATCCTGTATAATTTATACTTAGGTTTTCCAGGTTCGTCAAATTCTGAAGAATTGTCTATGCTGTTACCGTCGCTTGTAAGCAGGCCAATTACAGCTTCAAACTCTTCTTTAGATATTTTAATTGAAAATCCATTTGCATAAGGGGAGTCTTTTAATGGGTTTTCTATTTGAGATAAAAGATATTCAGCAATCTTTTCGGAAACGAATGGATTCGGACCGACTTTAAAAGAAATAGTATATCTTCCTTCAGAACACTTTATAAAATCAATCTGTGCTTTTTTTTCTATGCTGTCAACATAAAACTGAATTCTTTCAGGAATATCTTTTCTTGTAATAGTGAAGTCACCATTGAGATTGCTTTCACACCACAATTCGATTAATCCTTGCATTTTTTCTATGTTCAACATCAATTTGGAGAATGGATTTTTTGCCATTTGCTTTAAAGTTCACCTCGAATTCGCTTTGTGTCTATTCATATAGATTCTATCATATCCAAAGTCAGATGTCAATAGATGTCTTGAAAAATTCCACGGTAATTTCTCCAGTAAACAAACTGCTATAAAATCATAAACGCATTATGGAACTGGAGCAAAAATCCATATGTTTTGAACGGAAAAATGCTAATGCAAACACTAAATTTCTCCTCTCAAATCCTTCATTTGATATGTTTATTCATAGTTTGTTCGCTCATGAAATTACCGTGTGAAAAATTCACAAAATCAACATCTCCCTCTCATCATAAACACTCACCCCAGAATTACCAAGTCCACAGCGAATCGCACGGTCAAGTGCCATAATCATGGCAACTGCACCGTCAATCTTCTCTGTGGATTTTTCTTTGTCCGGCTTGATGTTTCCGGCAGGGTCACGGCGAATGAAAATGTTATCCATCATCCACCTTAAAACAGGGTGTCCGTTGTGGGCAAGTGTCTGTTCCAAGGTCAGCTTCATCAGTTCTTTGGTCGGTGGTGACATATCTTTGTAGCCTTGCCCGAATTGCACCATTGTAAAACCCAATCCCTCAAGGTTCTGCGACATCTGCACCGCACCCCAACGGTCAAATGCAATTTCTTTGATGTGAAACTTCTGCCCAAGTTCATCGATGAAATTTTCGATAAAACCATAGTGAACCACATTGCCCTCCGTAGTTTTCAGATAGCCCTGCCGCTCCCACACATCGTAGGGAACATGATCACGCCTTACACGGAGCGGCAATGTTTCCTCAGGCAACCAGAAGTAAGGAAGAATATAATAATGTTCATCATCTTCAGTAGGTGGAAAGACAAGTACAAAAGCTGTAATATCCGTTGTGCTGGAAAGGTCAAGACCACCATAACAAATACGACCTGCAAGCATCTCTTCATCAAAAGCGACCTTGCATTTGTCCCATTTTTCCATCGGCATCCAACGTACCGCCTGTTTTACCCATTGATTCAAACGGAGCTGTCGGAAAGCATTTTCTTCTCCGGGAGTTTCCTTTGCAGAATTACACGCAGCCACCACCTTATCCATTCCGATGGTCTTATCGAGTGACGGATTTGCTTTTTTCCAGACCTTCGGGTCTGTCCAGTCCTCCGATTCATCCGCACCATAAATGACAGGATAAAAAGTCGGGTCATGTTTTCTGCCTTCCAGAATGTCTTTCGCCTTTTGGTGTACTTCATAGCAGATTGAATTTGTGTCTGTGCCAGCAGTGGTAATCAGGAAATATAAAGGCTGCATTCTGGCATCGCCGGAACCTTTTGTCATAACATCAAACAGCTTTCGGTTCGGTTGCGTATGCAGTTCATCGAACACCACCCCGTGGATGTTGAAACCGTGCTTGGAATAGGCTTCTGCCGAAAGCACCTGATAGAAGCTGTTGGTCGGGATGTACACGATACGCTTTTGTGAGGTCAGAATTTTCACTCGTTTGGAAAGGGCAGGGCACATTCGCACCATATCCGCTGCTACGTCAAATACAATGGCAGCCTGTTGACGGTCGGCAGCACAGCCATACACCTCCGCACGTTCTTCACCATCACCGCAGGTGAGCAGCAGAGCAACCGCAGCGGCAAGTTCTGACTTACCATTTTTCTTCGGAATTTCAATGTAGGCAGTGTTGAATTGCCGATAGCCGTTCGGTTTCAGAATGCCGAACAAATCACGGATAATCTGTTCCTGCCAGTCCAGCAGTTCAAATTTCTTTCCAGCCCATGTGCCTTTGGTGTGGCTGAGGCATTCAATAAAAGAGACAGCATAGTCTGCCGCCTTTTTGTTATACTTGGAATCCTCCGCCATAAAACGGGTCGGTTTGAATTTTGCCATTGCATCACCTCCCTCAACAAAAAAGACCTGCCAAAAAGCAAGTCTGTATCATTTATTTTTATGCCCCGGTGGGCTTTTTTGTAATTGAGATTCTATTCCGTAGAGTAGACGGACGACATTACTGCCGCCGCCCCTCGACAGAACCGTACGTGC
>NZ_JAJFCK010000082.1 GCF_020709055.1 Ruminococcus callidus | reverse complement strand
CCAACTGCCTTGTCATGTGCTGCACAGCGGTAGCCGCTGCTGACGATGATCTTGCCGCAGTCCAACGCCGTATACAGCCGTTCCAGCATGGAAATCAGCTGTTCCGACACCTGAAACGTGTGCGGAGAACTGCATTTGCATCGGAATTCTCTGGCACAAAAATGAGGCGAAAGCTGCGGATTATCTTCATACGCATATTTTGCCATTTCATCAGCTCCTGAACTGTTTGAAAATCTGATTTGCTCCCGTTGCTGCCAGTCCGGACACAATGCCGACTGCTGCCGCAGACAGCACATCCTGCACCGGAAAATCCGGCATCCAGAACAACGCTGCAATTCCCAGAATGCCGCCGGAAATACCGCAGATGACCGGAATCCATTTGTTGTCCAGAGAAGTGACCTTCACGATCTCCGCCGCCAGATAGCAGATGATCGTGATTGCTGCTACTGCTGTAATACCCAAAACTTCCATCATGTTTCCTCCGTTCCTGTTGTTGCTTCATAGTCGCCGGAAAGCAAAACCAGCATTTCCGGCGTGAGATTCCCAGAAGCAAAGATTTGATACTGTCCGTTTTCCAGCTGTGCCGCCTGAATCGCCGCATCCCCCCAGCTGCTCCGCCGGATCGCCTTGCCGCTTTTCAGCTGCTCAACTGCCTCGATCAGATTCATAAAATAACCTCCTTAAATTGCTGTAATCGACCGGATCAGCGGATGACTGTTGTTGCTCCGTCCGACCCATGCCAGATAGTATGTGCCTGTGGTGACACCTTCGCAGGGAGTCAGCGTGGTGATATAATCCGTGCTGTACAGCCACTGCAAGGACAGGTCAATATGGCTGCCCTCTGTCTGTGCCTTGCTGAGAATGTCCTCTGCTGTGCCGCTGTCCGACTGTACCAGCCGCATGATGCCGGTTTCCGTGCTGCTTGCCAGAAACCGCATGGCGATCTGTGTTGCCGCAGAGAGCGTCAGAGGCACAGTCGAACAGGTGTAACAGGAATAATCCCATCCAAAAATAGAGGTGGAATAGTTCAGGGCATACTCATTTTTGCTGCTGCAAAAGTCCGGATATACCGCCGTAAACGCAGAAAGACTGTACAAGGTGTTATTGTGGGAAAGAAAGATTCCGTCCCGGTGGTCTGCATCAAAAACCACTGTTTTTTCGGTCGAGCCAGAGGGCAGCAGGGAAACCTTGTGTACCAGCAGATTCAGCTTTTCGTCTGCCGTTGCGATAATGCCACGGGCAACCAGATGCCCTGCCAGCAGGTCACGCTGGTGGTTGATCTCTGCAATGTACTGTGCAATTGTCGCCATTTACGCCGTCACCTCCACAATGTCCGCCAGAGCAGTTGCAATGTCGCCCAGAGAATCCTCTAACGCCGTGATTCTCGCCGGAAACTTGCTACTCAGATTCTCATAGTCCGCCGGACTAATGCTGTTCAGCGTTTCTATGTTGTTGTGGTAGTGCTTGATGGAAACCAGCTGTGTCCACTCTGTTCCGCTGATCTTATTCAGTACGTCCAGATTGTCGTGGGTGTGTGCAGATTCCTCCAGATGCGTGATGGACAGCGTATGCTCCTGCAAGGTATACGTCAGGCTGTCGGACAGCTCCTGCACCTTTTCGTCCACATAAACCGTCTTTGCATACGGCGTGAGGTCTACCGCTGCCCCTTCTGTCAGCGTCACAGTCGTTGTACCGTTGACATCTGTGATGGTGATCGTCACCACGCTGCCGTCTTTCGCCACAGCAGCAATGGGGGAAAACCCGTCTTTCCCGTCTGCACCGGTGTCGCCTTTTTCACCGGGAATGCCCTGCTCTCCCGGATCCCCTTTTTCTCCACGTTCCCCCGGTTGTCCGGCATCTCCCTTTTCGCCTTTCAAAGATGCCAGCCACTCGGATTCAGAACCGCTGTAGCCATGCTCTGCTGCAAGGAGATAGGCGGATTTTCCGTCCGCACCGTCACGTCCGTCTACGCCGTCTGCACCGTCTTTTCCGGGTGCACCGGGTTCGCCTTTTTCGCCGGGATCGCCCTTTGCACCCGGCTCACCCTTTTCTCCGGTTTCTCCCTTTTCACCGGGAACGCCCTGCTCGCCCGGATCCCCTTTTTCTCCCGGTTCGCCTTTTTCACCGCGAGCCGGCAGACCGCTGTCTGTATACGCTCCGCTGTCGGCATCATACAGCCACCATGTGCCGTTGCGGATCTGCGGCAGCTGTACCGAAATCGTTCTGGTTTCCGTCAGGATCCGTTCCATTTCTTTCAGTGCTTCCTCGATAGCGTCCACACCGCCGCTGTATTCCTCCAGCACAGAGGCTTTCACCTGCATGGGCGTGACCGTGTATTTCAGAATGCGGTCGCTGTTGTCATAGCAGACGATCTCCAACGCCAGCATACCGGAAACCGCAGTAAACGCCGGAGACACGTTCCATGTCAGCCGGATCTCTGTTTCCATGACTTCCTGCGAAAGCGTTTCCAGTGCCAGATTTCCGGCACTGTTGACACCACGCATCACAAACAGACAGCCGGACAGATCGGTTTCCTGATAAAATCGCTCTACGGAAAAGACAAGCTTGTCCGCATACTTTTCTCCGGCAGTCAGCAGATGTGCCACATGGCTGGTGTCAATGAATTTCTTGTTTGCCTGCAATATCATGTCTTACCCTCCCAGTTTCTGAACTCGTTTTTCCAACGCTCTGCACCGGTTTCGTGCCTCTTTGCGGACTTTGTCGCCCTTGGAAGAACGGATGCAGTCCGCCATCATACGGCTGTCCTCGCCGCCGCAGGAAAGCTTTGTACCGCCCCGAAATATCCATTCAATGGCAGTGATAATGCTGTCATAGCTTTTGGCAGTGGTTTCATGAAAATCCCGATAAGAGAGCTTGATTTTCTGTCCCAGCTGAAACCGTTTTGTACTGTGTACGGTGCAGGAAAACGGACGCACTGCATACTGATTCCCGGTGTCGGAAGAATATCTTGCGAGCCACATAGAATGGGGAAGGGTACTCAGTCCATAGCCGCTGCTGAATACAAAATCCTTTGCAAAACCATCCAGAAACGGATTGGATTCGATCAGAAACCGCTGAAAAGAACTGGTGCTGTAATCCGGAGAACTATGTCTTACCCATGCCCATGTAGATTTTTCATCTTCCAGCTCCACACGGGCATCTGTACGCAGCATATGGATCTCATAATCTGCCACCTCACAGGAATCGTATTCTATTTCTGACATGCCGATGCTGACACTTCCGTGATAACCGTTCCCGAACTGTCCCAGTTCCAAAGCTCCGTCCTCCGGTCTGGCATACACAAACCCAAAAGCCAGTTCTGCCAGATAGCGGTAAAAATCCCGTGGACAGTCAGAGTCGCTGTTGCTGTTTTCCGCACTCAGATAAAACTTTGCCGGATATATGGTTCGTGACCATTTCCCGTTGACCTTTGCATAGATCCTGTCGTTGCAGTACCTGCCATAAGTTTCCCGTCTTGCCTTGTCATACGCTTTCCAGTGCAGCATCTCTTTTACGCCGGTCTGGGACTGGATAAAGGTATTGGTGCAGTCCGTCAGATATTGCAGCCAGCCGCCGTATTCAGTTCCGTTTTCGTCCCACTGGTCGATTCCGATTCCGATGTTTTGCCATTTGTCAGCAAGTACTTTTCCCACCGTTTTCACAGCAGTTTCTGCGGTATCATTGTAGCTGGACGTATCCAGCCACCCCACAGCGTCCTGTGCGTTGACGGAAAAGATCTCGCCCACGCGGGTGGCATCCGTGACCCAGAATGTGCCCATATTGTACCATGCGGATTCAGTGCCGTATTTGGAACGTACCCGTAATTTTGCCCCACGCACCTGAAATGTGGTCATTCCCGGAATCTTTGCCTGCATGGAAAACGTGGCAGCATACACGCCGCCGATCTCAAATGTGCCGTCTGCACAGCACTGCCGCTTGCCGCCGGCAGAAATGATACTGGATTCCGTTAGTGTAGTAACCAGATCATAGCTGTGTGCGGCATAGTTGTATTTGTATACCTCCACCCGAATGGATTCTGCAATGATCATATCTCATCCTCCCGGAAATTCGGTGCATCGATCCGCAGACGATAAATGCGGTCAATATCGCCGCACTGCATCCGCACATAGGCATTTGTCACTGCTCCGGTAATGCCGATGCCAAGCACGCTGCCTTTCCAGCCACCGTCAGAAGCCCGAAAATACTCGGTCAGATCCACCTCTGTATCCGGTTTTCCGGCAATGCCGCATACCAGAACCTTCGGCGAAGCCGCTTGCAGCAAATTTGCACCGACATAGAAATGCAGATAGATTACGTCTGTGCTTTCGGTCGTATAGTCCGGCAGCTGCACAGAGCCGTCTGCCAGACGTTTGCCGCTTCTGGACTGCAAATATGCCAGCGGCGAAAAGGGAGTGCCCTTGCTGTCCTGTACGATTTCCACGCCGGAAAAAGAGATCTGGAAATTACTGAAAAGCGGGGCAAAATACGGAATTTCACCAAATTCCTCCTGACCAAGCTGCCGGATTGCCGAAAAAGATACGCGATAGATCTCACGACTAACAGAAATCGTGGTCACAGAAACGTTTCCGGACAAGATCAAACAATCTCCCAGATGCTGGTCAAATGGAACAATTGCCCCTGTTTGTGCCGGATAAACTGCACCGTCCAGATA
>NZ_JAJFCK010000081.1 GCF_020709055.1 Ruminococcus callidus | reverse complement strand
TTGCCTTGTCTGCAAAAAAATTTGCTCGAAAATCCGCATATATTTCCTATGAACACAAGCTCTGACAAATGCCGGAAATATTAAATTTTGTTTTTTCTGCAAGAACACTTGCACTCCAGGGAAAGATGTGTTATAATATTGATAAGGCTGCGTGCCGTACAACACGCATGATTTCCGGACGCCATTTCGCCGTCCCAATCAATTTATGCAAAGGAGTAGGCTCCAAAGAGCCGAGTGTGAGAGCAATGAGAGTATCAGAGATGAATCGGGAAGCACTGGAAGCATTTCAGGCGCAGTGCCAGAAGGAATATGCTGCATTTCAGGCAGAGGGTCTGAAGCTGGATATGTCCCGCGGCAAGCCGGCGCCGAAGCAGCTGGATCTGACCAACGGCATCCTCACCTGCCTGTCGGAAGAGGACTATCGGGCAGAAAACGGTCTGGACTGCCGCAACTACGGCTGTCTGGACGGACTGCCGGAGGCAAAAGCATTCTTTGCACCTATGCTGGGCGTAAAGCCGGAGGACGTGATCGTCTGCGGCAACTCCAGCCTGAATATCATGTACTGGGCAATGTCCCTCGCTATGACCAATGGTGTGATGGGCAGCAAGCCGTGGGGCAAGTACGATAAGGTAAAGGTGCTCTGTCCGGTTCCGGGCTATGACCGCCACTTTGCAGTCAGCCAGTTCCTCGGCATGGAGCTGGTAAATGTTCCTATGAAGGAAGACGGGCCGGATATGGACATCGTCGAAAAGCTGGTGGCAGAGGATGACACCATCAAGGCGATCTGGTGCGTGCCCATGTACTCCAATCCGGGCGGCGTGGTATACAGCGACGAAGTGGTAAAGCGTTTCGCAGCCCTGAAGCCCAAGGCAAAGGATTTCCGCATCTTCTGGGATAACGCATACTGCGTACACCATCTGGTAGACAATCCGCCGGTACAGGCAAACCTGCTGGAAGAGGCAAGAAAGGTTGGAAACGAGGATATCTGCTATATGTTCGCCTCCACCTCGAAGATCACCCATCCGGGTTCCGGCATTGCCATGATCGCAGCCAGCGAGAACAACCTGAAGTACCTGAAGAATGCGCTGGGCTTCTCCACCATCGGCTACGATAAGCTCAACCAGCTCCGCCACCTGCGTTTCTTTGGCGGCAAGTTCGAGAATCTGGTAGCGCACATGAAGAAGCACAAGGCTCTGATCGCCCCGAAGTTCCGGATCGTTGAAAACACACTGGAGCGGGAACTGGCAGATCTGGGCATCGCTAGCTGGTCGAACCCCCAGGGCGGCTACTTCATCTCCTTCAACCAGAAGGGCTGCGCAAAGCGCATTGTCCAGCTGTGCAAGGAGGCAGGCGTAGTCCTCACCGGTGCCGGCGCATCCTTCCCCTACGGTGTCGATCCGGAGGATGAGAACATCCGTATCTCCCCCACATTCCCCACAGAGGAGGAGCTGCAAAAGGCAATGGAAGTGTTCGTTTGCAGCGCAAAGCTGGCAGCCGCAGAGCAGGCACTGGCAAAGTAAACAGCCGGCGAGGTGCTCTGCATACGTTTGTAGGGACACGGCGTGCCGTGTCCGACGATTTCACACAACAATAGCAAAGAAAAAAGGGACACAGGTGGCTGTGTCCCTTTTGGTTTATGGTTGATTTTGAAAGATGGGAAAACGTTTACAAGCGGACACGGCACGCCGTGTCCCTACAATACAAAAAATGTTTGTTTCCAGTAACTCAGCAAAGCCGTCTTACTTCCCGTTCTCCTTCTTCCACGCCAGATACTCTTCATACGTTCCCTGCCGGTCGATGCAGCCCTCCGGTGTGATCTCGATGATACGGTTCGCCACGGTTTCCAGAATCTCGTGGTCGTGGGAGGACAGGATGACAACGCCCTTGAAGTTCACCAGTCCGTTATTCACGGCGGTGATGCTCTCCAGATCCAGATGGTTGGTGGGTCTGTCCAGCAGCAGCACATTGGAGTGGAACAGCATCATGCGTGCAAACATGCAGCGCACCTTTTCCCCGCCGGACAGCACCTTGACCGGCTTGTAAATGTCATCGCCGGAGAAGAGCATCCGCCCCAGAAAACCACGCAGATAGGTTTCTGTCTCGTCTGCGGTGGAGTACTGCCGGATCCACTCCAGAATGGAGTCGTCGTTGTCGTTGAAGTAGGCGGAGTTGTCCACCGGGAAGTACGAGGTCGAGGTGGAAACGCCCCACTTGAACGTGCCCTCGTCCGGCTGCTCCTCCTCCATGAGAATCTTGAACAGCATGGTGATCGCCTGTTCGCTCTCGCCGATGAACGCCACCTTGTCGGTGCGTCCCAGGGTAAAGCTGACGTTGTTCAGCAGCTTCACGCCGTCCACGGTCTTGGAGATGCCGCTGACCTGCAACACCTCCTTGCCCAGCTCCCGGTCCATGTCAAAGCCGATGAACGGGTAGCGTCTGCTGGATGCCGGCAGCTCCTCCACCGTCAGGTTGTCCAGCAGCTTCCGGCGGGAGGTCGCCTGCTTGGACTTGGACTTGTTGGCGGAGAACCGTGCGATAAAGGTTTTCAGCTCGGCGATCTTGTCCTCCACCTTCTTGTTCTGCTGCTTGATGAGGCGCTGCATCATCTGGCTGGACTCGTACCAGAATTCGTAGTTGCCCACGTACATTTTGATCTTGGTGTAGTCGATGTCCACAATGTGGGTGCAGACGTCGTTGAGGAAGTGGCGGTCGTGGGATACCACGATGACCGTGCCGAAGTACTCGGACAGGAAGTCCTCCAGCCATGCGATGGCGTCAATATCCAGATGGTTGGTCGGCTCGTCCATGAGGATGATGTCCGGATTCCCGAACAGCGCCTGCGCCAGCAGGATCTTCACCTTCTCGTTGCCGGACAGGTCTGCCATCTGCTGATAGAGCAGCTCCTCCGACAGTCCCAGCCCCTGAATCAGCTTGGAGGCGTTGGACTCTGCCTCCCATCCGTCCAGCTCGGCAAATTCCGCCTCCAGCTCCGAAGCCAGAATGCCGTCCTCCTCGGAGAAATCCTCCTTGGCATAGAGGGCATCTTTCTGCTGCATGATGTCGTAGAGCCGCTGGTTTCCCATGATGATGGTGTCCAGAACGGTGTATTCGTCGTAGGCGAAGTGGTCCTGCTTGAGGACGCTCATGCGGAGGTTCTTGGGAATATTGACCTCGCCGGTGGTGGGTTTGAGCTGTCCGCAGAGAATCTTCAGGAATGTGGACTTTCCGGCACCGTTGGCACCGATCACGCCGTAGCAGTTGCCGGCGTTGAATTGGAGATCGACGTTTTTGAAAAGCGTGTCGCCGCCGAACTGGAGGCTGACATTGGAAACTGTAATCATGAAACTGTCCTTTCTGTTCTGAGGTTGTTATCAGTATACCATGAATCCGCCGAATTTGCAAGGGGGCATGCAAATCCATTTTTATGAGAGCCTCCCCTGAAAGGGGAGGTGGGCGGCGAAGCCGCTCGGAGGGGTCTTTGTGAAACCTTTTGTATTTGTTTTGAATTTCCCAAATGGATCCCTCAGTCAGTGCTGCGCACTGCCAGCTCCCCTTTCAGGGGAGCCTTATTTTTTCAGGGGGAGCCTCATTTTTCTTTTTTGTGATATGAAATGATTTCCCCGCACGCCAAAAGACACAAAAAACGCCCCACGGGGTAAATGGGACGTTTTTTGCTATGATATAGGGATTATTGGGGATTCCGCTCCGCATCGGGGTGTACACGGAGCGGTTAGAGGATGTTACATGCTCTCTTTGAGCATGGTTCTAGTATACCGGATGAATGTGTTCGTTTGGTGAAACTGGCTTGAAAACGGACTGAAAAGCATGCGAATAGTCCGTGAGAGATCGTGCGCAATTTTCCCCCGCCAAAACCGCAAAAGCGCACAGCTCTGACACCGTGCGCTCCTGCAAATTTATGGAAATTTGAAAGGAAAGAAAATTTCAAGGGGGATTTTGTCCTGTGTCCCTGCCGTACCGCAGAGCGCAGGTTCAGGAACGCTGTGCGTTCTTGCCGAAATTGCCGCCGGGTGCGCCGGAGGGCGGATCGCCTGCCGGCATACCGCCGCCGAATCTGCCGGACATGCCGCCGCTTCCGCCGTTTGCCGTGACGGACGTGCCGCCGGAGATCGTTTCGCCGGTGACATTGTCCTGGAGTGTGGAGAGGGATTCTGCGCTGGCGGTGTTCTTTTTCGAATCGGTTTCCTTGGTGCTGGTGTCGGAGGCTGCCGTGGTAATCTGGGTGGATGTGCCGGAATCGGCACTGGAATTGGTATCGGATGAAGTGCAGCCGGTGCAGGCAATGGCAGCAGCCATTGCCATGCTCATGGCCCAGGCGAAACATTTGTGTTGCATAGTCTGCACGCTTCCTTTCGTTTTCACTGCCCCGTGTTGCGATGGATTCATAGTGGTGGTATTTCCTTTATCATAGAGTCCCCAAATCCCGTTCTTTTTCTGTAAGATAAGTATCGCATTTGATTGTGCAAATCCGGTGAAAATTCTGCGTGCACCGCCTAAAATTCCGGGGAAAACCGAGGGATTTTTTGGATTGTCATCAGAAATACGGGATAGTAAGTGTGAATCTGGATTCATTTTGTAGGGACACGGCGAGCCGTGTCCGCAGATTTCAGAAAAGGGAGAACCATCGTGCAGGAACAGAAAGAACCGGAGTCGTTAGATTCGTTAGGCTGCTCCAGCTGAGCGCAGCTGGCGAGGTGTTCTTAGAGGGCACGTGCCC
>NZ_JAJFCK010000080.1 GCF_020709055.1 Ruminococcus callidus | reverse complement strand
AATTTGCAAGCAGATGGCGTGCAAAGTCGCCAGACGCTCTTTGTGCGGTATTGCCCAAAGCACCGGCAATGCCGGTGTGATGTCATTATAGCAGGTTTTCCGGCGAAATGTCAAGCCGGCGGGAAAAGCAAAAAACAATATACAGAAAAGATTTCACAGAAAAACCCCTCAGTCAGTGCTACGCACTGCCAGCTCTTACCGAGCGGTCCCTTTTGTCACTTCGTGACATTTCCCCATTCCATGGGGAATCACCCCTTTCAGGGGAGCCTGATTTGCAGAGCGGGAGAAATTTTCGTGCGGCACCGGACGGCGCACCGTGAACAAAAAAGGCCATGCCCGCCTTGGCGAACACGACCTTTCCATTCCGTAATTTTTTCGATCAGGACTGTGCCGAGTAGTTCGGTGCTTCCTTGGTAATCTGGATATCGTGGGGATGGCTCTCACGCAGACCGGCGTTGGTGATCTGAACGAACTTTGCCTTCTGGTGCAGCTCCTCGATGGTGGGACAGCCGCAGTAGCCCATACCGGAACGGATACCGCCGACCAGCTGGAAGATGGTGTCTGCCACGCTCCCCTTGTAAGGAACACGGCCCTCGACGCCCTCCGGAACCAGCTTCTTTGCGCCCTCCTGGAAGTAACGGTCCTTGGAGCCGTTTGCCATGGCAGCCAGACTGCCCATGCCACGGTATACCTTGAAGGAACGTCCCTGATAGATCTCGGTTTCTCCCGGAGATTCTGCACAGCCTGCCAGCAGCGAGCCGAGCATGACCACGTTAGCGCCGGCAGCCAGTGCCTTGACGATGTCGCCGGAGTACTTGATACCGCCGTCTGCGATGACCGGAATGCCGTACTTCTTGGCAACCTGCGCCACGTCATACACAGCGGTGATCTGCGGAACGCCGATGCCGGCAACGATACGGGTGGTACAGATAGAACCCGGGCCGATGCCGACCTTGACAGCGTCGGCGCCGGCAGCGATCAGTGCCTCGGCAGCTTCTGCAGTTGCGATGTTTCCGGCGATGACCGGCACGTTCGGGAACTCTGCCTTGACCATCTTCAGGGTGTTGATGATGTTCTTGCTGTGGCCGTGTGCGGAGTCCAGAACCAGCACGTCAGCCTGTGCGTCTACCAGCGCATGGGCACGCTCCAGCACGTTTGCAGTCACACCGATGGCTGCGCCGCAGAGCAGACGGCCCTTTTCGTCACGGGCGGAATTGGGGAACTGGACAGCCTTTTCGATGTCCTTGATGGTGATGAGTCCCTTGAGGTAGCCGTTTTCATCCACCAGCGGCAGCTTCTCGATCTTGTGCTGGCGCAGGATTGCCTGTGCCTGTTCCATCGTAGTGCCAACCGGCGCAGTGATCAGATTGTCCTTGGTCATGACCTCGGAGATCGGACCGTTATAGTTGGAGAGGAAGCGCATGTCACGGTTGGTGATGATGCCCACCAGCTTGCCCACACTGTCCACAATGGGAACGCCGGAGATCTTGTACTTTCCCATGAGTTCGTTGGCATCAGAGACCAGATGATTTTCTGTGAGCGAGAACGGATTGACAATGACGCCGTTTTCGGAGCGCTTTACCTTGTCCACCTCGTCTGCCTGCTGCTCGATGGTCATGTTCTTGTGAATGATACCGATACCGCCCTCCCGTGCAATGGCGATCGCCATCTGTGCTTCTGTGACGGTGTCCATCGCCGCTGTCATCACCGGTGTTTTCAGCTTGACGGAACCTGCCAGCGTTGTGCGCAGATCAATCATATTCGGTGTTACGTCCGATTCTGCCGGAATCAGCAGAACGTCATCAAACGTCAGCCCCTGTTTTCCGAATTTTTCACAAAGTTCTGTTGCCATAATGACCCTCCATTTAATCATATTTGTCTGAACCTCTGCCCGGCATTTGTCCGGATGCGGGGACAGGCTCTGAAAAAGTCCATGCACCGGAAATGCTTCGGGAAAGCCCCCGGTACAACTGGTTATTATACCTATCATACTCTTTTTTCGCTCCATTGTCAAGCTTTTCGACGGCAGCAGACGCAAATTTACACTGGTTTTACAATTTCCGCAATGTTTTGCTACACATCGAAAGAATAAATATGCGATAATATTTCTGTGTATTATTTTTGGAAAATTAAAACTTTTGACAAATGGCGGACTCCGCCAGACAGAAAGGCAGGAATCATCTTATGAACACACTATGGGCGGATCTTCTCGTACCGCTTCTGACGGGAATCTGCGGTGCGCTGCTGGGCGCTGTTCTCGTGCAAAAGCAGGTCATTCCCTGTCCGTCGCCCGCACTGCCGGACGGCTCCGGCAGGCTGCGCCGGTTTTGGGATGCGGTCTGGGGAACGGGCGCTGTGGAAAAGCCGCTGCTGCTCCGCCGGCTTGGCATTGCCACACTGCTCCAGATGGTACTGTTTCTGGTGCTGGACAGTCTGGTCAGCAGCCACATGGCGAACTTCAGCGGAGAAGGGCTGCCCTTTGGCATCCTGCTGCTGATCTCGCTGCTCTGCACCGGTTCTGTGCTGCTCTCCCTGTGGCGGGCGGAACGGCGGGAGAGCCGGCTGCTCCGGCGGCTGGCGCTGCTCAGTGCGGTGCTTCTGGTGGCGGAAGTAGCGGTATTTCAGGGCAAGAGCTTCTGCAATGTCTCGGAACAGGTGCTGCTCTCGCCGGAGTCCGTCCAGATCGTCACGGAGGACAATGCGACCCGTGCAGACAGCACCATCGCCATGACCGGCGATACCACGCTGACTGTTGCGCCGGAGACGCTGCCCTCCACGGTAGGTGCCATTCAGATTCGTCTGAAGCAAAAGAAGGACGGCGATCTGTTCCGGGTGCAAACCGCCATCAAGGACGACAATTTCTCCCAGACGTTTCAGATCATCGGCGAAAAATATGCGGCGGGGCAGGGGCGCTCCTGCGACTTCAAGGTTGACCCGTACGGAACGCTGCGGGAGATCCAGTTGAAGTTCTCCGAGCTCAAGAGCAGCGTTACGCTGGAATCCGTGGTGCTGTACAGCGCCGTGCCCTATGCCTTTTCCGCTGTGCGGTATCTGCTGCTGTTTGCAGCGCTGGGGCTGGTGCAGTGGATTCGTGTCTATGCGCTGTACCGCATTCCCTATGACCGCACCAAATTCCGCCATCGGGCAGCGGTGCTGGTTATGACGCTCGTCTGTGCTGCCTCTGCGCTGCTGTTCCTGCGTCCGAATCTCACCACCATCTCCTATCCGCTGGTCAACGGGGCTGCCGGATACGACCCCTATGTGCAGACCTTTGACGCACTCCGGCACGGCAGGGTGACGCTGGATCTGGACGCTGCGCCGGAGCTGGCAGAGCTGGACAATGTCTACGACAACAGCGAGCGAAACGCCAGCGGTATCTCCTACGCATGGGACCGTGCCTACTACAACGGGCACTATTACTCTTATTTTGGCATCACGCCGGTGCTGGTCTTCTACTATCCGTTTTACTGGCTGCGGGGTGCGCTGCCGCCGCTGGGCATAGCGGTGACCTTTTTCAGCGTCCTGTCCATCCTGTTTCTGTGCGGTGCTGTCATGGCATTTGTGCGGGCGTTTGTGCCACGTGCCAATCTGCTCCTGCTGCTGGGGTGTCTGCCGGCGGCGGTCTGCTGCAGCGGGGTGTACTTCTCCCTGCAATACGCCGACCTCTATTATCTGGCGGTGGTGACGGCATCCTGCTTCCTGCTGCTGGCGGTATGGCTGGGAATTCAGGGCAGCGTGCACTTCGCCGGAAAGCCGGTGCGGCGCACCCTGTGTCTGGCGGGCAGCGGGCTCTCCCTGATTCTCTGCGTGGGCGCACGTCCCAGCGCTGCGGTGGCTGCTGCCATTCTGATTCCGCTGTTTCTGGGCGTTCTGGTGCGGAAGCAGAGCACATGGAAGTGCCGGCTGTCGCAGGCGGCGGCGTTTCTGGTGCCGCTGCTGGCAGGGCTTGGCGGCATCTTTGCGTACAACCAGCTGCGGTTCGGCTCGCCGCTGGATTTCGGGGCAGCGTACCAGCTGACCACCAGCGACATTCACGCCTACCACTTACAGCTGTCCCAGCTGCCGGCGGCGATCTACCACGACTTGTTGCAGCTGCCGAAGATGAGCAACACCTTCCCGTTTTTCGGGGTGCAGAGCCTCAGCCTGAACAGCTATCAGGCGTACCGCTATGTTGCCGATGCGCTGGGGGTTTGCAGCTATCCGCTGCTGCTGTGCGGATTCCTGCTACTGCCACGTGTTCTGCGCCAGCCGGGGAGCGAGACATTACAGGGCGTGACACTGCGCCAGCAGCGTGCGGTATTTGCGCTGTGTTTCCTGCTGCCGGTGGTAATGGCATGGCTGAACTTCTGCATGGGCGGTGTCAACATGCGCTACGTCATTGACCTGCTGCCGCCGGCGGTGCTGGGCAGCGTGGGCTGTCTGCTGCGCTGCAATTCCGGCACGGCAAGACGGGGCGATTCTGCGGCACGGTACCGACTGTCGTGGCTGGTGCTGCTGGGAAGCGTGGGAATGGTCGTGCTGCTGATGTTCAGCATCGTCAATCAGGGACTGACCAAACATAACCCCAATCTCTATGAGGCGGTGGAAGATCTGGTGATCTTCTGGCAGTGAGAGCGGGAAAACAGCTTGAATGGAGGAGCGGATCTTGGGTTCGCTCCTCTTTTTTGGCGGGAATGCGCCGCAAGACCACAAGAACAGACCACAAAAAGCATCGTACAGGAACAAAAAGAAATGGAGCTGTTGAACCCGTCAGGCTGCTCCAGCTGAGCGCAGCTGGCGAGGTGTTCTTAGAGGGCACGTGCCCTCTAAGTCGCTGTCCGCAGACAGCGAAACTCCCTGCGCCATGCTCTTGGCGCGCGGAGAAGGTGGGTGAGAAAAGCGACAGCTTTTCGAGGGCGGAGCGAACAAGACC
>NZ_JAJFCK010000008.1 GCF_020709055.1 Ruminococcus callidus | reverse complement strand
GCAACAAAATTTGCCGAAAAGACGTAGATAGACGCCTATGAACACGAGCTCTTAGTTATATAAAATGATAAAACGCCACAAATAAGGCTCCCCTGAAAGGGAAGGCTGTCATAAGCATGTGCTGAAAAAGTTTGACAAATGCCGGGAAATATGCTATAGTAATGAAAGAAATGACAACGTGAAAGGAGAACATCATCTATGATCACCTGCGAAACCTGCGGCGAGCTTCTGCCGGATGGCACCCAATTCTGTTCCAGATGCGGTGCGCACGTCGGCAATCCAGCGCCCACGGAACCCATTGAGGTTCCTATGGACACGCCCTATCCGGAAACGCCGCCTGCACCGGACACCAATCCCTACATGCAAAGCAACGATACCGCATACAGTCAGCAGCAAACCTATCAGCAGCCAGTTTATCAGCAGCCCGCACCGCCTCCGCAGCCGCCTTATCAGGATCCGTATGCGCAAAGCGCCGGACAGCAACAGCAAGCCTATGGACAGTATGGACAGCAGTCCTATTATCCGCAGCCGCAGCCAAACAAAACTGACGGCAAGGCAGTGGTTTCTCTGATTCTGGGCATTCTCTCCATCTCCACCTCTTGTTCCTATGGTTTTGGTTTGATCTTCGGCATTCCCGGTCTGATCCTTGCCATGCTCTCCCGCAAGAGCACACAACAGCAGCAGCCCTACGGCACTCCCAATTCCGGCAACAGCGCCGGTCTTGCGACTGCCGGCATGATCTGTTCCGTTATCGGAACGATTCTCTCCGCCATTATGCTGATCATTTTGATCATCCTCTTCGCTTTGGGAATGGCTTCTGAAGTCCTGGAATAAGCACGCATAATTTTCCCCAAACAGCACATACCTCCTCTGTAATCAGTTGCAGAGGAGGTATTTTTTTGGAACACATGCGAAATCGTCTGGCGGTGCTCCGGCTTCTGCTGGTGCTCTGTTTTTGCGGAGCTGCGGCATGGCTGGCGTGGCTGGCACAGCGCAGCGATCTGGTACAGACCGCCGCCAAACAGGGCACATACACCTGCTGCGCCGGCACGGCAAGCGGCACCATTTACGACCGGAACGGCGTTTCTCTCACCAACGAGCAGAGCGTCTGCACCGCCGTCATCAGTCCTACGCCGGAGGCAATCGCCGCCCTGCTCACCCATGTCCCCAACCCCACGGAATTTTGCGCCAAGGCAGAGGAGGGCAAGCCCTTTGTTTGGCAGGTGGACACCGCCGAGATCGACTGCCCCGACGTCACTGTTCTGCAAATTCCCCGCCGGTACAGCAGCCGCCAGCCGGCGCAGCACCTCATCGGCTACACCTCCCAGGGTGTTGGCGTTGCCGGACTGGAGGCGGACTATGACAGCATCCTGCGCAGCGTGGACTCCCGCTGGAGCGTCACCTTTTCCGTGGACGGCAGCGGCAGCGCACTTGCCGGCGAGGGAAAGCTGATTCGCTACGGTGAAAATCCCACTGCCGGTATTTTCACCACGCTGGACACCCATGTCCAGCGCATCTGCGAGGCAGCCGGCAGCCGTCTGGAAAAGGGATGCATCGTGGTCATGGAGGTCAGCTCCGGCGACATTCTGGGACTCGCCAGTTTCCCCGGCTACACCGCCGACACACTGGAAGAGGCGATCCAAGATCCCGACAGCCCCATGATCAACCGTGCCCTCTATGCCTATCCCGTGGGTTCCATCTTCAAGCTGGTCACGGCTGCCTGCGCCAAGGACAGCGAACTTGCGGACACGTTCCAATGGGACTGTACCGGCACCATCTCCGTGGAGGGACAGCTCTTCCGCTGCCACGACGATCAGGGACACGGCAGACAAACCATGCCTCTCGCCATGCGCAATTCCTGCAATCCCTTTTTCATTCAGCTGAGCCAGCAGCTTTCTGGTGCAGCACTGCGGCAGACGGCAAAGGCGCTGGGCTTCGGACAGGAGATTCCGCTCACCACCGGACAAGTTGCCTCCAGCGGCACACTTCCCACCCTCCAGCAGCTCCAGCTTCCGGCAGAGCGTGCCAACTTCGGCTTCGGGCAGGGCATTCTCACTGCCACGCCGCTCCAGATCACACGCATGACCTGCGCCATTGCCGGCGACGGAACGCTTCCGGAAGTTCGTCTGGTGCGGGGCATCACAGAGGACGGCAGAAATGTGCTCCGTGAATCGTCCGCCCGTCATTCGCAGGGCATCTCCGCAGAAACCGCTGCATATCTGCGCTCGCTGATGTGCTACGCCGCCGCCGACTCCGACTTTGCCGGGAAGCCACGCCATGTCCCTATGGGTGCCAAGACCTCCACTGCCCAGACCGGACGCTTCAGCGAGGACGGCGAGGAGATTTGCCACGGCTGGGTGACTGCCTTTTTCCCCGTTTCCAACCCCAAGTATGCAGTGACCGTTCTGGCAGAGGACGGCGGCTACGGCAATGTCTCCGCTGCGCCGGTGCTCCGCCAGATTGCCGGTGCACTGATGCAGGCGGAATC
The DNA here is from genome assembly GCF_020709055.1 of Ruminococcus callidus. GTDB lineage: Bacteria > Bacillota > Clostridia > Oscillospirales > Ruminococcaceae > Ruminococcus_C. The sequence goes on along the minus strand of NZ_JAJFCK010000008.1, from coordinate 90,408 downwards.
CTAGGGCAGGCATCTGCTATGTCAAACCGTTGTTTTCAAAGGGCAATGTACAACCTTTACAAATTTCAACAACGATTTGTGGAATGATTTTTTCGTTTTTTGTGAAATCTCTTGACGTGCGCCAAAAAAAAGAGTATAATAAAGAGGAGAAAATCCCATGGCGGATTTTTCCTGAATTTATGCGGAAGGAGTATGTGCCGCACGGCACGATATGAAAACGATGAAAAATATTCTATTTGCTGCATCCGAATGTGTCCCCTTTGTCAAGACCGGAGGTCTTGCAGACGTTGTGGGCGCACTCCCGAAAAGTCTGGATCACAACAACTATGATGTCCGTGTGATTCTCCCCAACTACACCTGCATTCCGTGGGAATACCGCAGTCAGTTCCGCTATGTCAGCCATTTCTACATGGATTATGGCCAGCATGTGGAAAATGTCCACGTTGGTATCATGGAATATGTCTATGAGGGTGTGCACTTCTACTTTATCGACAATGAATATTATTTCAAGTGCGACCAGCCTTACAGCGATTCCACCCGTTGGGACATCGAGCGCTTTATCTTCTTCTGCAAGGCAGTTCTCGCAGCAATGCCGGTTATCGGCTTCCACCCCGACATCATCCACTGCCACGACTGGCAGACGGGCATGATCCCCGTTTTCCTCAAGAGCACCTTTGCCACCCACAGCTTCTACTGGGGCACCAAGAGCATCATGACCATCCACAACCTGAAATTCCAGGGCGTATGGGACATCCGCCACTTTGTCTACAACACCAACCTGCCGGACTACATGTTCACACCGGATAAGCTGGAATTCAAGCAGGATGCCAACATGCTCAAGGGCGGTCTGGTTTACGCCGACTACATCACCACCGTCAGCGAAACCTATGCCGAAGAGATCAAAACTCCGTATTACGGCGAACAGCTGGACGGTCTGCTCTGCGCACGTGCCAAGTCTCTCCGCGGTATTCTCAACGGCATCGACTACGATGTCTATAATCCGCAGACCGACAAGAAGATCAGCGTGCACTACTCCGACAAGGACGCAGTCGCAAAGAAAAAGCAGGCGAAGCTGGCGCTCCAGAAAGAGCTGGGTCTGCCGGCAGACGAGAACAAGTTCATGATCGCCATCATCTCCCGCCTGACCGACCAGAAAGGTCTGGATCTGGTGGACTGGATCGCCGACCGCATCACCGACGACTTCACCCAGTTTGTCATCATCGGCACTGGCGAAAGCCGCTATGAGAACATGTTCCGCTATTATCAGGAGAAGTATCCGGATCGTGTTTCCGCCAACATCTTCTACTCCGATCCCCTGGCGCACAAGCTCTACGCTGCCGCAGATGCCATGCTGGTTCCCTCTCGGTTTGAGCCGTGCGGTCTGACACAGCTGATCTCCCTGCGCTACGGCACTGTGCCCATCGTGCGGGAAACCGGCGGTCTGAAGGATACCGTCGTTCCGTACAACGAGTACGAAAAGACCGGCACAGGCTTCACCTTTGCCCACTACAACGCAGACGATCTGCTCTACACCATCAACTACGCCAAGAAGATCTACTTCGACCACCGTGAGGACTGGAACGACATCGTAAAGCGTGGCATGCAGCAGGATTTCTCCTGGGGCAGCTCCGCACTCCAATATCAGGGCATGTACGACTGGATCATGCGTGGCATGCAGAACTAAGTAAATCTGTCCCAGAACCTGTCTTCACAAGAAATATATGTGGATTTTCGAGCATAATTTTGTTGCAGACAAGGCAAAAATACGCAGGCGGGCTGTCGCCCGGCAAGTATTTTTTACGCAGGATGCAGCAAAATTTGCCGAAAAGACACGCACATACGCTTGTGAAGACAGGTTCTTATTCTACAAAAAGCAACAGCACCGCAGCGGAATGCACTGCGGTGCTGTTTTGTATTTGTATATTAGAGTGTGTCTTTTCTTACATCAATAGAAAGTTGCAACTTCCTGCTCCGGTGCGCTGGTCATCACGAGCTCCTGCACCTGCAGTACCGGCCCTTTGCCACGATAGAGCTTGTGCTTCTGCACGTGAATCTTTCCGGTGACCTGTACCCACTGGCGGGTCTGGAGCACGCTTGCCTTCTCCCACTCTGCCACAACACAGCTATACGTGATATCCTCCACGCAGCAGGTCATGACATGGCGGCCAACGGCGAACGTATTGGCGGGGAACTTGGGGTCTTTCGCCACAATCCCACGGAACGAGATCACCTTGCCGTCATACTTCTTCGGATCCTCCATGATGTCCCGATACCACAGCGCATAGTCTGTGTCTGCCAGCCGAATAACCGGCGCATTGACATCAAACGGCAGCGGATCTTCGATTTCGTCGTATTCCACCTTGCCATCGGTGTACTCATAGGCGATATCCGTCCGGCGGCTGACACCACGGACGATCTTGTGGAATTCCATCTTGTCCATAGACTTCTCAAAGCGGTTGAATACCACCAGTTCGCAGGTGTTCAGCTTATCCACCACCAGACTGCGCATATTAGCGTTGTACTGGAAGAAGGTTCTGGCATCTGCAAAGAACATCTCCTGATATACCGCCCAGTCATCCGGCAGATTCTGGAACAGGTGGTTCATGGGCCACATACCGTTGTATTCCAGAACGACACGAGTCGCCCCGCAGGACTTGAGGATTTTTTGCAGATTCTCCGGATTGAAGTCCTCCTGATCCTCAATGGTGTGCAGAAACACGTCCTTGCACGGAAAGGCGGAAACGTCGTATTCCTCCTCGCCCTCCTCACAGAGCAGCAGCAGTGTGGGTTCGCCAGAGTTGAAACGCTTATCCTCCATGGTTTCCTGAATGAACTTGGTCTTTCCCGCCTCTAAAAATCCGGTAAACAGATATACCGGAATATCGTTGGGTTCATTTTGTGCAGCTGGCATTTTCCTGCCTCCTTATCTTTTATTCTGCGTGAAACAGTGCGCTCAGTGCATCCTCGTGAATGCCCGAGCCGATGACGCAAAGACGGCCGGTTGTGCCGGCGCTGCCGTGGCGAACATCCGGTGTGCCCGGAACATAGTCGAAGTGGATCCAGCTGCCGTCCTTTGCCGGAACAATGCCCTTGGCACGGAGAATCATGCCGTAGGTGTCTGCATTCGAGAGAGCTTCCAGTGCTGCGGTGATCTCCTCCACAGTATAGGTCTGTGCGGATTCCACGCCCCAGCTGGTGAACACATCGTCCGCATGGTGGTGGTGATGCTCGTGGTCGTGATCGTGGCAGCCGCAGGTGCAGTTCTCACCGTGGTCATGGTCGTGGTCATGATGGTGCTCGTGTTCCTCGTGATCATGATCGTGATCGTGGTCATGACAGCCGCAGGTGCAGCCCTCGCCGTGTTCATGGTCATGGTCGTGATGATGATGCTCATGCTCCTCATGCTCGTGGTCGTGGTGGTGATGCTCCTGCTGTTCCGCCAGAAGCTGCTGCAGCTCATCGTCCAGTGTGTTCTTCTGCGTCATTGCCTCCAGCAGCTGTGCGCCGGTCAGCTGATCCCACTCGGTCGTCACGATAGGCGCAGCGGGATTGCAGGCACGCAGACGGTGTACGCAATCGTCCAGCTTCTCCTGCGACAGACCGGCGGTGTGGCTCAGGATCAGGCAGCTTGCATAGGTGATCTGGTTGTCAAAGAACTCGCCGAAGTTCTTCTGATACATCTTGCACTTCTTGGCATCTACCACAGTCGTGAAGCCATCCAGCTCCACCCCCTGTGCGTGGAGATTCTGCACGGCACGGATGACGTCGCTCAGCTTGCCCACGCCGGACGGCTCGATTAGAATGCGGTCGGGGTGATACTGCTCCAGCACCTGCTGCAGTGCCTTGCCGAAATCGCCCACAAGGCTGCAGCAAATACAGCCGGAGTTCATCTCGGTGATCTCCACGCCGGCATCCTGCAAAAATCCGCCGTCAATGCCGATCTGACCAAACTCGTTCTCGATCAGCACCAGCTTCTCTCCGGTATATGCCTCAGCAATCAGCTTCTTGATGAGCGTGGTCTTGCCAGCGCCCAGAAATCCTGAAAAAATTGTAATTTTCGTCATACAATCTGCACTTCTTTCTCTCAAATTCCCGACCATTCGGGTATTGGTTTTCCAACATTCACCGTTCCCGAGGGAACCGTCTTTTTTAGTATACCACAAACCGGCGCACCTTGCAAGGTGTTTTCCAGTCAATTTGTTGCACAAATTATGAATAAGAAAAATTTTCAATGGATTTCCTGGAACAGCTGTTCGTCTTTTTGCGGACACGCTTGACGCACCGGCGTTTTCGTGTTACAATAAAAGAGAACTTAACTTTCGGTCTGCCCCGTGCAGGCTCACAATAGGGAGGAAACATTATGCAGATTCTTGTAGTCGGCATGGGACTCATCGGCGGTTCCATCTGCAAATCCATCAAAGCCGTCACGGAGCATACCGTATACGGCTGCGATGTCCGGCAGGACGTTCTGGAACAGGCACTGGAGGACGGCAGTATTGACGGCACCGGCACCATGGAGGACGGCGCTTATGATATGATCATCGTCTGCCTGCACCAGCGCATCGCCATTTCGCTCATCCAAAAGGCGCTTCCCCGCATCAAAGCCGGCACGATTCTGGTGGATGCCTGCGGTCTGAAAGGCAAAATGGTACGTGATCTCACCTACCGCTGCCAGAAAGCCGGCGTGTTCTACGTGGGAACGCACCCCATGGCGGGTCGGGAAAAAAGCGGCTATGCTGCCAGCATTCCCAACCTGTTCCAGGGGGCAAACCTGATCGTCACACCGGTGGAAGGCACGCAGGAACACGCCCTGCAAACGGTCATCGGGCTGGCAAAGGAGATCGGTTTCGGGCAGATTATTCAGGCAACCCCCATGTGGCACGACAACATGATCGCCTACACCTCCCAGCTGGCACACGTGGTGTCCAGTTCCTATGTCAAGGACTTCTGCATGGACGATGCGCTCTCGTTCTCCGGCGGCAGCTTTCAGGACATGACACGTGTGGCAACCATGGACGAAACCATGTGGGCAGCGCTGTTTCTGGACAATCGGGACAACCTGCTGTACCACCTCGACCTGCTCATTGAGAACCTCACCGACTATCGGGATGCTCTGAAGCAACGGGACGAAGAGCGTCTGCAATACCTCATCGCCGAGGGACGGCAGATTCAGGAGGAGAATGTGCGGAAGCGGCAGCAGCTGAAAGAAGAAAAAGGAGAAGCATAACACAATGGATTGGACACAGGTAGATATCTATACAACAACCGCAGCCATCGATTTGCTCAGCGTCAAATTGCAGGATCTGGGAATCCGTGGATGCGTGGTGCAGGACGCACAGGACTTTCAGGAATTTCTGGAACAGAAGGACGGCAAGTGGGACTATCTGGAGGATGGTCTGATGGAGCTTGCCAACTGCGAAACCTGCATCACCGTCTATCTGCCGGTTGACTCGCAGGGCGCAGAAACCATGGCAGCACTTCGTGCCATGCTGGCACGCATGAAAGAGGAGGACACCGAGCACCTCTACGGCAGACTGGAAATTTCCTGCTCCGGCATTCGGGAGGAGGACTGGGCAAACAACTGGAAGCAGTACTTCAAGCCCTTCCCTGTTGGTAAAAAGCTGTTCATCAAGCCCAGCTGGGAGCCGGTCACTGAGGCAGCAGAGGGCAGAACCGTTCTGGAAATCGATCCGGCAAGCAGCTTCGGCACCGGACAGCATCACACCACCCGTCTCTGTCTGGAACTGATGGAATCCGAGGTACAGCCAAGCACCCGTCTGCTGGATCTGGGCTGCGGCAGCGGCATTCTCTTCATCGGCGGTCTGCTGCTGGGAGCAAAGTCCGCCTATGCCGTCGACATCGAGGAAAATGCCACACGCATTGCACAGGAAAATGCGGCGGAAAACCGCCTCGACCCTGGCACCTACACCATTTCCTGCGGCAATGTCATCACAGACGATGCACTGGTGGAAAAAATCGGCGAGGGATACGATCTCATCACTGCCAACATCGTCGCCGATGTCATCAAGGCAATGGCGCCCCTGTTTCCTCGGTTTCTCAAGGACAACGGCATTCTGATCCTCTCCGGCATTATCACCGAACGGGCAGACGAGGTACTGGAAACCGTCACCGCCCACGACTTCACCGTACTGGAAAAGCGGGAGGCAGCCGGCTGGTGTGCGGTCAAGCTTCAGCACGTTGCAGGCGCCGGCACACGCTGCGCCGACGGCAGAATGTAACCTTTCAAATGATAGCATACCAAAAAGGAAAGCACACCGCTATGCACGTCAGCGGTGTGCTTTCTGATATAGAATAGTAAGAGGTTGTCGAAATGTAAAATTATTCTTTTTTCTCGCCCGCGCCGTTCTTCCCACCAGCCTGCTGTGCAGCAAGCAGATCACGAATCTCGGTGAGCAGCTGCTCTTCCTTGCTGGGCTTCGGCGGTTCTGCCGGCTTCTCCTCCTTCTTGCGCCGGAAAATATTCATGAACTTGACGATCAGGAATACACACAGCGCCGTCAGCAGGAATGTGATTATGGCGTTCAGAAAATTGCCAACGGCAATAAACGGCTCATTGCCCCACGGAATGTGTACGCCAAGCTGGCTGAAATCAATGCCCGCCAGTACGGTTCCGATGAGCGGCATCAGCATATCGTCTACCAGCGAGTTGACAATCGCCGTAAATGCAGAGCCGACGATCAAACCGACCGCCATGTCCAAAACATTGCCCTTGGAAATGAACTCCTTGAATTCATTAAGGATGTTCTTTGCACCCTTTCCCGTCTTTTTCAGTAGCTCTTCTGTTGACTTCTGTTCCTCCGGAGTTTTCTGTTCCATTGGTTTCACTTCCACTTCTTATTTTTTATTTCAACTGTTTTGTATCGCGCAAAGCAGCTGTTATTCTGCCTCATCCGCAGAGGACTCATCCTCTGCCGGCGCAGCCGTTTCTTCCGGCGCTGCGGACAAATCGCCGTCTGCGGCACTGTCTGCACTGCTCTCATCATCAAACTTCTGGATCTCGCCGGTGTCCACCGTCACGATAAATCCATCGCTGTTGTTGCCGGAAATGGTGTAGTCCTTATCCGGCGGAACCAGCACGTAAGAGGTATTGGCAGTCGTGTCTGCCGGCACATAGTACACTTCGTAAATCCCGCCGTCCCAGTTGACGATCTTAAGATGATTTTCCGTGGTGTAGTTGCGCAGCAGTGTGAGGTACTCCTCCAGACAGAGGTTGTTTTCTTTCATATAGGTGGCATGAGGCTCGCCCACATAGCGGTAGTGCCATGCCTCCGCCTGAATCTTAGTTTCCTCTGTCTTTGCCTCAGTATAGCGGAGAATATAGCCGTAGTGGTCACAATTCTCATCGATCCACGCATAGTCGCCGGTGCCGTCGTAATCCGACAGGTTGCCGTCCGAATACAGGGACAGGTCAACGGAATAGCCCGACTCGTGCTCGCTGTGTCCGGGGAGCGCCACCAGTGTGGAGCTGTCCTCGCCGGTGGAGGAGAGGTCGCTGTCATAGAGCGCCTGCTGTTCCTCCGTGGTGCGGTAGCCGCTGATGATGATGATATCCTGATGACCGGTCGCCTTGTAGAAGTCATCCAGCATTCCGCTCAGCGCCTCCAGCGCCGGCTTGCGCAGGCTGACATCTGTACCGCTGACGTGGTAGTTTTCTTCCTGATTGGCTTCCTTGTATTCATAGATGCTAGTGATCTCGGTTTCGTTGGACGGCACATAGGCGTTGTCATTGTTGACCAGAATCAGATCGCCCTCGTGCACAGCCTCCTTTTCCACTGCCACATTTTCATAGACTGTGGCATCGGTGGATGCCTGCGAGCTGCTGTCGTCCGCTTCATCGGAATCACCGCCGGCAACGACACCGCTTCCCTGTGCGATGGGCACCATGGAATCATAGATGCGGTATACCTCATATCCGGCAAATGCCACCAGAAGCAGGGATACCACAATTTCCGCCGTAACCTTTGCGCCGTGTCCGCGGGGATGGCGGGGCTTCGGTGTGCGGTTGGGTTTCTGAGCAGCCGCCTGCTGCTTCTTTTTCTCTTTCTGACCCATGCATTTCCCTCCTATGGATAGAACCCCTGCAGCTGCGGCAGAGGGCGTTTTTTGATTTCTTTTATTATAGCACATTTTTCGAAAATTGCAAATACTTTTTATGCAAATTTTTTTCTACGTCAAAATTTCCTGCGGATACGCTGATTGCCTTTTCAGAAAATGCAGTTTGCCAGACAAAAGCAGGCAAATATTGACTTGCATTTTGATGCACCTATAAATTTTTTGTTAAATCACTCGAATTCCATTTCACATTTTGAAAGAAATATGGTATTACCAAACCAATTTCACACTGAGTACCACCGTGTCACACTGAGTCACACTAAAACTCCGATTCCATGGGGCTTTTTGGTGGTAGAAAGCCCAAAAACAGCGTAACAGCGCTGTTCTGAAAATACAAGCATTTTGAAGAATTCTGGTAGAAACTCGGTAGAAAACCAACTGGATAAAAGTTGGTAGAAACTTGGTAGAAGCCGAAAACAGCCTTAAAACGGTAGAAAGCCTGTTGACAAATCAAACTGGATAATGGACAAAAGCGGACGGTGTTTCATAACAGAAGCGCTGTCCGCTATTTTTATGCCCAAAATTGAATACCGTACATCGCTTCTCAGCAATGAGGAGCGATTTTTTATTTCAGATGAACTATGTCAAGGAGGTTTTTCTATGCCAAACCCTACAAGAATCAGCTTACCGAGGGTAAACTACAACTTCGATGCTAAGGCTTGTGTTCCGGTTCTTACCGTAATGCTCAACAAGGTCGAAAAGGATTATTCCACTGTCGATGAACTGTGTGACCACGATGAGCTGTCGAAGTTCACCCGTGATGAGATCAAAAATGCTGTATCTGAGCTGAACGGCAGAAAGTTTCTCCTGAAAGTGGATAAGCCGTATGGCTGTGTTTATGCGGTAAATAAGCTGTACATAGCGAACATGGAATTTGTGTACGGCAGATAAGCTGAGGGAGGAATGGAAATGGACAATCATAACAGGAAAAAGAAAACCGTGGACGATACCGTCTGCGAGATACATAAATTCAGCGGTTATGCCGTTCTGAGCAACTGCTTCGTGCGGTCTACCAATCTCAGTTGGAGCGCGATTGGTCTGCTTGCAAGAGTAATGGATTTTCCCCATGAATGGAATTTCTCTAAGGCTGGACTTATTGCAATATGTCCTGACGGAGAAACTGCTATCGACACCGCTCTTTCAGAACTGAAAGAATGGGGCTATTTGGAAATAAAAACGCTTATGCCGAATGAATCATCTACCGGCAGGATACAGCCGCTTTACAGTTTCTATGAGTATTCTGCAAGGGATACTTCTATCCCGCAGTATGATTATGAACTTGAAACATTCATGGTCGAGAATGCTGTGCTGAACCGTGTCAAGAAAACTGATAACTATACTATGATCAGCAGCAAGCTCCTGCGGAACAAGGAAATTCCGAATAAGCTCCTCGGCTTTCTTCTCAAAGTGCTTTCTCTGCCTGACTACTGGCATTTCTCCATGTCGGGACTGAAAGCGATATGCAAAGAGGGCAAGACAGCGGTTCATAACGCTGTGAACAAGCTCATTGATATGGGATACCTTGTTCGCACTCAGCTTCTCTCTAATGAGAGTATTCATAACTGCTTTGAGTATGTATACAGCTTTTTCGATGTTCCTGTCAGCAAGGAAGAAGCTGATGAGCTTGATGCAGAGACCAGACGTAAGGCGATCACGATCCGTGAAGGCGGACGGGCGAAAGCTGCTGTTTCTTCTTCAGGTGAAAAACAGAGGGTGGAAAACCCGTATCCGGACAATCCGCCTGCTGAAAGTCCGCTGTCTGAAAATCAGGGACAATATAATAACAACAATACAATACAGAAAAATCAATTACTGAGCGATAAATCCTCTATCATTCCTTCTGCGGGAATTTCACAAGTTTTCAACGGTGGAAATGTTGAAAAGAAGAATGAGGGATATAACGCAGAAGAAGTTGAGTATTACACGGAAGTCGTGAAACAGAATATCGACTACGGCTATCTCGGAGACTGGCTGACCGCTGACGGTCGGGACGGCTATGCAGAAGCAGATAATATCGTCGGCTTTATCGTTGACGAGATCTGCTCCCCTCTGCCGTACACCACACTCAGAGGTACAAGTTTCCCCAGAAGCGTGATAAAGTCCAAGATGCTCCAAGCAAATATCTACATGGTCGAGAGCGTTCTTGTAAAAATGGCTCAGGTCGATAATATCAAGGATTTCCGCAGATATTTCATCAGTTCCCTCTACAACGAGGTTCTGACATATCACTTCAACCAAGGCTGCGAAAGCCGATGGGCTGTTCAGGCTGTGGCAAGAGATTTCGGCTACGCTGTCTGACCATAAATACAGGAGGTGGTGCGTATGATTGCATCAGAAATAACGATCATCGCTGAAATATTCCCCAGGTTTACGGGCAGAGATGTACCGATCAGCGAGATCGCTAAGGCTACCGGGAAAAGTGAGCGATTTCTCAAGCGTGTTCTTCGTGAGGATATTATGCATTTCGGTATCGCTGTAAAATCCGATAAGGGTAATCAGTACCGATATTTATGCCCTGACAAGCTCGTTTGGGAGACATTCGGTTATTTTGCCCCTATGCCTGAAAAGTCTGTGGACGTAGAAAAGGCAGTAAACGACCTATTTTACAGCTTTCACAGCGAATTTGAAGCAATCGTCATGGATATGCTTGGTGACAGGATAGACAGAAAAACGCTTAACACCATGTTTTCTTATTATGACGGGCTTCAGGAGGAATATCACAACAAGCTCCATGAGCTTTTACGGAAAGAGGTGAAAAATCATGGCTAAGACTATCGCTACGCAGTACGGTGAGTTTCTGAATTATGATAATCTTGTCAGGATCGGCGTTATCACAAATTGGGAAGATGCAGAGCCGGACGAGAATGGTATTATCACTCCCGATTATGAAATGATCGGCACTGATACCAGCGGTAATCAGATTCCTATGGGTAACTACAAAACACCCGAAGCAGCAGAAGCTGCACTCAAAGACCTCTATGAATGGCTGAACCGTGAAGCCTATGCGGTCTATGAGATCAAGTCTGGCGGTGATGAGTAATGCCGTCCGACTATGAGAACGGTGCGAAGAAAACCATCGACATTTCGATCAAGGCAGAGAAAATGACCGCCGATGTGTTGAAATCGGCATTGCAGGAGTTTTTGTCGGGCAAGGCTGAGAAAAAGGGACGAATGACCTACAAGCAGTTGCAGGCTAAGTCCCCGTCCAAGCTCGACAGCATTGAGGTTTCAGACCGAAATATCGGGGATTTTCTGAAAACCGCACGGAAGTATGATGTGGATTTTGCCCTGAAAAGAGATAAAAGCACCGAACCGCCTACCTATCATGTTTTCTTTTCCGCTGCCAAAACAGAGGATTTCAAGAGAGCATTTTCGGAGTATGTCGGCAAGGGACAGGGCAAGACACAGAAGCGTGGCGAGTTCACCCGTGAGCAGATGCACCAGCAGGCGCAGAAGATCAGGAACAAGCCCCGCAAACAGAAACAGAGAGAGAAAACAAGGGAGAACAGACGGTGATCTATAACCACTTCCAGCCTGCACCCGTTCCACGGGCAAGGGGCGATGATATTTTTACGGCAGACTTTTGTGCCGATACCAACAGAAAGGAAAGGTCTGCGAATTGCAGATCGACACGAGAAAACTCAAAAAGCTGATCATCAAGGCTGTTCCCTATGTAGCTTTCTCTTATGTGGGCAACCTGATCGGCTTTGCGTACCGTACTGCTGAGGGCAACGGATTTCAGGAAAAAATCCTGCCTTTCATGAGCAATCTCGGTGTGGCGTTTGCACGAATCTTTCCCAGTTTACACCCGTTTGATCTTCTTTTCGGCTTGGTTCTTGCGGGTGTAATGAGGTTAGTCCTCTATGTCAAGTCGAAAAACAAGAAGAAGTTCCGCCAGGGCGAGGAGTACGGTTCTGCCGTATGGGGCGGTGAAAAGGATATTGAGCCGTATATGGACTTATCCTGCCCTGAAAACAATGTGATACTCACAAAGACGGAATCCCTGACTATGGGCAAGCCCTCTGCACCGAAGTTCGCCCGTAACAAGAACATTCTTGTGATCGGCGGTTCAGGCTCAGGTAAGACACGATTTTTCGTGAAGCCGAACCTGATGCAGATGCACAGCAGCTATGTTGTAACCGATCCGAATGGTTACAATATAAGAGGATAGAGAACCGAAGCGTGTTACATATCTACTTCAACACGAAAATTACTTGATGAAGGGAGGTTGAAATCGTGGCGAAGAAAGAAGAAATCAAAATCACAGCTCTGTACGAGCGTTTGTCGAGAGACGATGAACAAGCTGGCGAATCGAACTCCATCCAGAATCAGAAAATGTACTTAGAAGAATATGCCCGACAGAAAGGGCTACGCAATATTAGGCACTTTTCTGACGATGGGTACTCCGGCACGAACTTCAATCGTCCCGGATTTACAGCCCTGCTTGAAGAAATCGAAGCAGGACGAGTGGAGACCCTTGTGGTAAAAGACCTATCCCGTTTTGGTCGTAATTATCTGCAAGTCGGTTATTATACTGAAGTTGTGTTCCCGAAAAAAGGAGTACGCTTCATTGCTATCAACAACAGCGTTGATAGTGCCAATCCCACAGACAATGACCTTACCCCGTTTTTGAATATCATGAACGAGTGGTATGCCAAAGATACAAGCAACAAAATCAAGGCAGTCTTTAAGTCCAGGATGCAGAAAGGCTTGCGTTGTAGTGGTTCTATCCCTTATGGCTACAAACGCACCAAGGACGATAAGCAGCAGCTTTATGTGGACGAGCCTGCCGCAGAGGTAGTCAGAAGAATATTCCGTATGGCTTGCCAAGGCATCGGAACTACTACCATTGCTGAAATACTGACAGCGGAGCAAGTGCTGATACCATCTGCCTATACTGCCAAGACCTCGCCGGAGAATTGCAGAAATAAGGATTACGCAGACCCCTACCGATGGAGTGCTACTACCGTTGGCTATATCCTTGACAGGCAGGAATATCTCGGTCATACCGTGTTGGGTAAATCCATCTGCGAGAACTTCAAGACGAAGCAACGCAGACCTGCCACCGCTGATGAACTGATGATATTCCCCGATACGCACGAAGCTATCATTGACCAAGACACTTGGGATATTGCAAGCAGAATGCGCTCTAAGAAAAAGCCGAGAGCCGCAAATGGCACTTACACCCACCGTCTTTCCGGTTTGGTTTACTGTGCCGACTGCGGAGGAAGAATGAGTTACAGCAGCCCCGAAGCCAAGCACAGCGAAAAGAACTATGATTCCGATTCCTCTTTCCAATGCGGCAACTACCGCAATAAAGGAACGGAATGTGTCTCCCACTTCGTAAAAACTTCGGTTCTGGAAGCCGCAATTTTACAGGCAATCCAAGCAGTCAGCAAATATGTCCTTGAAAACGAGGAAGAATTTATTGCCCAACTCAAAGCAGTCTGGAGCGAAAATAAATCCAAGCATACTGACATCGGACAACAGGAGCTTGAACAAGCAATGAAGCGAATGACCGAGCTTGACAACTTGATACAGAACCTCTATGAAAGCTCTGTTAAAGGCACTCTGCCGGAACGACAGGCACAGCGAATGATACAGCAGTACGATGAGGAACAAATCCTTCTTGAAAGGCGTGTCGAGGAACTGAAAAGCCAAATCCAGTATGAGGAAGTCAAGGAAGCTGAGACAGGACGATTTATCGCCCTTGTAAAGAAGTACAAGGACTGCGCTGAGTTGACCGACACAATGCTCTATGCGTTCATTGACAGGATTGAGGTTCACGAAGCCACAGGCGGACGAACAATCTACCGTCAGCAAGTCATTGATATTCATTTCAACTTCATCGGACACTTCTATCCCCCTGCGGAGACCATCACCGAGGAAGAACGCATTGCCGCTATTGATGCCGAGCATCAACGAAAGAAGCAAGAGAAAGGCAAGCGAGCTTACGAAGTCCAGAAACAGAAAAAGGCGGAATTGAAGAAAGCTGCCGAAGCAGGAGACCCCGAAGCCATTGCAGAGCGTGAACGTCAGCTTGCCATGCAGCGTGAACGAAATCAACGCAGACAGCAGAAAATCAAGGAAGCCAGAGAAGCTGACCCGGAGTATATCCGTCAGATGGACGAGAAAGAGCGTATCAAGCGTGAAAAGCTGCTTGAAGCCGAACGCAAAAGGGCTGAGAAAGCCAACAGAAAAGCGAAGCTGTCACGAGCCGAACTGAAAGAAAAGGCTAAGACCGACCCCGAAGCCGCAAAGGAATTTGAAGCTCTGAAAGCGAGAGAAAACGCTACAAGCAAACGAAGCTATAAGCGACAGAAAGAGCGAATGGAAACTGACCCCGAATATGCTGCTTTGATGGCAGAACGCAGGGCTGAATATAACCGCAGACACACAGCCAAACGCAAGGCAGACCGTGAAGCTCTGGAAGAACAAGCCAAGACAGACCCCGAAGCAGCTAAGAAACTGGCTGAAATGCGAAAGTATCAGAGCGAAGCAACTGTTAGAAGCTATCAGAAGATGAAAGCTGATGCAAAAGCAGGAGACCCCGATGCTATTGCCAGATATGAAGCCCACCTTGCCAAACGCAGGGATGAATACCATCAAAAGAAAGCCAAAAAGGAGGATATTCCGGCATGAACGAACTGAACCCCAATCTCAACAAAGCAAATAAGGAGGTCACTATGGAATTGAACTTTATCAAATCCGGCGATTACTACATCCCCGACATCAAGTTGAAGAACCCCAATATCCGTCTCGGCAAGTGGGGACGGATGCGTAGAGAGTATCTGCGACAGGCACACCCCATCGTATTCTCTGAAATGGTACTGAGCGAAACACTCTATGAGCATTGTGCGGAGATTGAAGCCACCGCAAAGAAGCGAATGGATGTGATCTTGCCGCAGCTTATGAAGTATTACGGCGTGACGGAGCAACTGAAAGCCGAGAACCAAATTGAATGGGTGCGCCAGATGAACGCTTGTGTTGCACAGGCAGAGGAAACCATCAAGGGCGAACTGATCTACTGCGAATGAGCTAAAAAAGCCAAGCACAGACCCTACAATTTCATATCGTAAACCAAGCGACAGGTATTTCCTTGTGAAGTCTCTGTCGCTTTTAATTTTTCAAAATTCAAGGAGGAAAACACTATGAAGATGAACATTATGGAAAAGAAAGCTCTCTACACCTTTGGTTGTCCTAACCACAAGGCAACGATTGCCCGTTTGCGCCTGTTGGCAGCTATCACCCCCGACCCCGCCGCCGGAAAGCTGTTCTGCAATCTTGCAGCCAAACTGAGTGGCATGGGCGAAATGTATCGTTGTTTCTTCTACACACTCCGAATGGAAATGGGAAGTTACTACGATGCAGAACTGACTATGAAGCTGGCAGAAGTCAGCACCTATGATATGGAGGGCGATTATGGCGAAGCTGACGAAGTATGAAAAGGAAACCATCGTTCTGTTCAACGAGGGTGAGGACACAGCACACATCCAGACCTACAATGCCGGATTGAGGAACAGACTGGCGGCGTTCTCCAAGAAGCACCCCGACCTTTGCCGATTGGAAAAGACCTACGAGCAAGGCGGCGTGTCCTATCTTCTGGACAAGTCCCGACTGTCCATCCGTCTGCAACCGCCAATGAGCGAGGAACGCAGACGAAAGGCAAGCGAGAACGCCAAGCAAAACGGTTTCAACAGTCACACGGAATAATGTAGCGTTTAAGGTTGATTTGCGGTCAAAATGTCGGGTCTGCATCCGATGTTTTGTCCGCAATTACATATCGAGGTGTAGAGAGATATAGGGAGTGCGAAAAACGGAAATATTCGGTTAATAAAGTGAAAACCTACACTGAATGTTCACATGCTATATCTTGAGATTGTCACAAAAATCAAGTAAAATATATGTGACAACCTGACAAACAGCGGCGATCTGGCTAACCGCCATATCGCCGCTGCTGCTTTCTCAAAAACTTTTTTGAATTTTTTCAAGTTTTCCGCACATTTGATGTAGGAAAACCGTTATACATAGTGAAAGGAGGTTTGAACGCTATGGACTTAAGTGAACAGTATGACAAAATATACCGTTACTGCTATTTCAAAGTCCACCATTGCCAAACAGCGGAAGATATTACGCAAGAAACATTTTTGCGTTATTTCAGCAAAAATTTAAGTCTTGATAGCAGCAAAGAACTTCCTTACCTTTATACGATTGCCCGCAACTTATGTATCGAGGAATATCGCAAAAACAGCAAAGAAATTATAAGCGAAACAAACGATGATCCGGGTTATGACCCGACGGAAGAATGGATAAACAGCATTGCCTTGAAAGAGTTGATCTATAAACTCCCACAGGACGAGCAGGAGCTATTGCTGCTGAGATATGCAAATGAACTTCCAATTGCTTCAATATGTAAGATCACCGGGCTTTCTCGTTTTGCTATATATCGCAAAATCTCAAGGATATTGAAATATCTCAAAACAGAGTTGCAGAGAGGAGGATTTTCGTATGAATAGAGGATTGAAAAAGCAAATCGCAAAGGCTTTTGATGCACCTGCGCCGAGGGACAAGGCACAGTTTGTTCGTTCGCTGCCCAGACCGCATATCAGTACCAAAGCATTTATATTCAGTCAAATCCCTTTCATTAAGAAAAGTATATGGCTGTTGTCCGTACTGATCGTTTTACCTGCGGTGTGGGGTGCTTCTTTCGCAAGCGAGAACACGGTATGGATCGTATCTGCTTTTACCCCATTCCTTGCCTTGCTTCTTATTACAGAGAGTGCAAAATCTACGCTGTATGGAATGAATGAATTGGAAATGGCTTCCCGCTTTTCACTAAAAAATATTGTGCTGGCAAGGCTGACCATCTTGGGTATTTTTAATTTTGCGATTTTCTGTATCATAATCCCAATCTGTCATATCGCAAATAGTATTTCCCTTGTGCAAACAGGAGTATATTTGTTTGTACCTTATTTGCTGACAACAAGTATCAGCTTGTATATTGTCCGCCATTTTCGGAATAAAGAAGCTATTTACGGTTGTATGGCAGTAGCTGTTTGTGTAAGTACGGCAAATATGACACTTCGATATGTGGCTAACTTTTTATTCCAAACAAATTATTTAGTCTGGTGGGTAGTGATCGCTCTACTCTTGATGATGTTTACGGCGAAGGAGCTTTATCAGACATTCAAGAAAACGGAGGGATTCCTATGGAACTTTGCATTGACAGACTGACAAAACAATATGAAAACAAAATAGCCGTTGACAGGGTAAGCTTGCAACTGACAAACGGCGTCTATGGATTGCTTGGAGCAAATGGCGCAGGAAAAACAACCTTCATGCGTATGCTTTGCGGGATTTTGAAACCGACAGGAGGTACAGTAACCTTTGATGGGTTAGATGTTTCTTCCGAGGAATACCGGGCAGAGTTGGGCTATCTTCCGCAGGACTTCGGGTATTATCCCGATTTCAGCGGTTGGGATTTTTTGATGTATATGGCATCACTAAAAGGATTGACAAAATTAGAAGCAAAAAGGAAAGCAAAAGAGCTTCTGGAATTAGTGAGCCTTTCCGATGTGGGCAAAAAGAAAATTGCAACCTATTCCGGCGGCATGAAGCAAAGGCTTGGCATTGCGCAGGCACTACTAAATGACCCGAAAATCATCATTTTAGATGAGCCGACTGCCGGGTTAGATCCCAAAGAGCGTGTGCGTTTCCGTAATTTGATAAAGGATTTAGGAAAGGACAGCATTGTTCTCTTGTCCACGCATATCGTTTCAGATGTTGAGCATATCGCAGATACGGTGCTTATGATGAAAGCAGGGCAAATCATTTACAACGGCTCCGCTGATGAAATTGAAAATTTAGAGGAATTTTACCTTGCAGAATTTGAGGAGGAGTGAGTATGTTTGCGCTGTATAAGTTTGAATTACGAAAAATAAACAGCAGGAAAATTGTCTGGATCACAGGCTGCGTGATGCTTGTGGGACTTCTCATTTGGGGCGTAGCAAGTGCTGTTCTGCCGCAGAGCAGAGAATATTCCGACAGTTCCTTAAATGGATATGAAGCAAACCGGGCAGAGCGTGAAGCTGCGGAATTGATCTCCGGCAGAGCCATAGACCAAACGCTGATTGATGAAATGCGCCCTGCGTATGAGAATTTTATTTTTAATGGAAATTACAGAGAAGCACTCCCGTATTTAGATGTATATAATCTCATAGGCAGAACATTGGGGACACAGGCAAGTGCAGAAATATTAGAATGTGACAGCGAAGCATTTTATGAACGGCTAAATGCACAGTTAGAAGCAAATACTCCGGCAGGGTTAAGTGAAAGCATTTCATTTGACGAGCCGATTGTTTATCATGGATATTTTGATGGCTGGCAGCAGATCACGGATATGATGAAGTTTATTGCCTGTATGGAAATCATGTTTATCGCAATCTGCCTTTCCCCGGTGTTTACTGTGGAGCACACCCGCAAAACAGATCAGGTCATTCTATGTACTCGGTTGGGCAAGAAAAAACTGTATGCCGCAAAAATCCTTGCGGGCTTGACGGTTGGTATAGGCTTTACGCTGCTTCTCTCTCTGTTGATGTTTGGTATAGTCGCTTTCCTGTATGGATTTGATGGGTATAATACCATATTTCAATTTGTCTTGCTCCGTCCGTTTGATCTTACCATTGGACAGGCTGCTTTGATTTTGGTTGCGTTGTCCTTTGCCGGAGCTGCATTGGTGAGCCTGTTTACTATGATGTTTTCCGAACTGACAAAGAACAGCGTTGCCACGATTGGAACGATAACGGGTGTTATGCTTGTGACGATGTTTATTATGGAAATGCCCGCCAATCTGAAATTACTTTCAGAGATATGGTATCTGCTGCCGAGCAATTTGGTTTCGCTCAATGGTGCATTTCGTTATTCTGCACTTTCTGTTGGTGGCAGCACTTTGGCGGCATATCAGTATGCTCCATTTGTATACGCTGTTTTGGCTGTCGTTTTTGCCTTGATTGGAAAGTTGACATACAATCGCTATCAGATTAGTGGGAGATAAATAGTAAAACTTTTGATTTTGATGTAGTTTTTCGCTCTGGATTGCAAGTATATAGGTGAGGCAATAAAAATAGGAGGCTTGTGAAATATGAGAAAATACATAGCATTAGTTTTAACATTGGTCTGTGTTCTTGCTTTAGTAGGCTGTGAGAAGAATGACACCTACAAAATTAGAATTACTATACCCGCTGGAAGTACAGAAGCATTCGTTTATTCGGACGAAGAAATATCAGCAACGGGCAAAAAGATAACCATTTCTTCTGGCGAGGGGTTGGGGGATACAGAGGTTGTTTTGTCACCAGTAAATGAAATGGTTGAAACTGGATATGTGGCAACATATCTAACTCCTGGACTGCCTGTTGAGTTTGATGCAATAACGGGCGAATGGTTCAAAATCGGTGTATCTATGCAAAATGATACCGACACAGACATAACGGTTTATGTTGAGGTTGAAGGTGTAGAAGTTAGAATTGAGTAAAGTTATTTTATAGTTTTTCTCCTAAACTTTCCGTTGAGTATGAAAAAAAGCAACTACTAAACAAAGCGTCGGTTGCAATACTTCTCAATGCGGCTATACACTATAAGCGAACAAGCAAAAGGAGGTTTGCATTATGGACGCAAAAAAGTTTGGCGCATTTATCGCAGCCATGCGAAAAGAAAAAAACATGACACAAATGGACTTGGCAAGAAAACTGCAAGTAACCGACAAGGCTGTTAGCAAATGGGAGCGTGGTTTGGGGTTTCCAGACATAAACACGATTGAGCCATTGGCTGACGCTTTGGGGTTGAGCGTATTGGAGGTTATGCGCTCTGAAAGAATAGTCGAAGCCGAGATCAGCCCCGATACTGCTGCCGTTGCATTGACTGATACCTTTGAACTTGTGAAATTGCAGCGCAAGGCTGAACGGAGATCAATTCTGAAAATTGCGGGCTGCATAGCCGCTGCTCTTTTCTTGATTTTCCTTATTGACGGTATGGGCTGGATGGGCTTTGCTTTTGCCTATTTTCCCGTAATCTGTTTGATTGCGAGTGTCGCACTTGTCATATATGGGATTTGGCGCAAGAAAAATAAACTGCCTTGCTTGCAGACATTCATCTTGGCTGGAGCGTTGATACTAATTCCAATCTGCATTGTTGTTTTGTTCTTCCTTGCGGGTGTTTTAGGTCTTGGGCCTGTGCCTAATTAAGAAAAGTAAATAATGACCAAGCCAAAGGCGATCAACCGTAAAAAGTTGGTCGCTTTTGTTTTGCCCATTTTTGAAAGGAGGTTGCCCCGATGCCCAATGAAGAATTGGAAAAACTGAAACAGAAGCAACACGGATTGGAGAAGAAGCTGACCGCAGCCAAGCACAAGGAAAAGCAGTTGGAACACAAGCTGAAACAGTTGACCCGAAGCGAAAGAACCCACCGACTTTGCACTCGTGCCGGAATGTTGGAGAAGTTTCTGCGAGAGCCGACCTTGCTGACGGACGATGATGTGATGGAGCTTTTGACTTTCATCTTCCATGACCAAGCCGTTCAAAAGAAGCTGGACTTGCTGATTGAGAAGCGAGAAAAAGAAACGACAACGGAGGACGGCGAGGTTTAACCCCTCGTTAGAGGGCGCAATTATACACCACCTAAAGATGGTGATTGCGTTCTGCCGAAAGCCCCTTGCAGGGAGCTTGATGATTTCCGCAAAAGTCCTTTGCTCCAATCATCCAGAGGAAGCTACACTTCCCCTGCGCTGTCTTGCGACAGCTACCCCTTTGTGGACTTGCCGCCGATGAACTGATTGCCCGACAATCGAGATTGTCCGCAATCATTCACCGTCAGCAAGTTTATATTTTCACCCCGACCGTGCTGAAAAGTATCGGTCATTTTTTATTGCACCGAGAAAGGAGGTTCAATCAAAAATGCCAGTACCCCATCTGAACATACGAATTGTTCAGAGAAGTAAGGGCAGTTCTGCTGTTGCCGGAGCTGCCTACCAAGCCGGAGAAAAATTGTTTTCCGAGTACGACCAGAAAAACAAAGACCACCGCAGAAAGCAAAAGGAAGTGGTTTACACGGAAATCATGTTGCCGACCAATGCCCCACCCGAATATGCAGACCGAGCAACGCTCTGGAACTCTGCCGAGGAAGTAGAGAAACAATGGAACTCACAGCTTGCAAGGCGTTTCGTTGTTGCCCTGCCAAGAGAAGTGCCGATGGAAATGTATCCGCAGATGATGCAGGAATACTGCCGTGAGCATTTTGTATCAAAGGGAATGTGTTGTGATTTTGCAATCCATGACCCAGACCCACTGGGACACAATCCCCATTGTCATATCATGCTGACAATGCGAGCCATTGATGAAAATGGAAAGTGGATGCCCAAGAGCCGCAAGGTTTATGACCTTGACGAGAACGGCGAGCGTATCAAACTTCCGTCCGGCAGATGGAAAAGCCACAAGGAAGATACTGTTGATTGGAACGAACAGTATCACGCTGAGGAATGGCGACACGGATGGGAGGTTGTTCAGAATAAATATCTGGAGCTTGCCGGAAGTGCCGAGCGTGTGGATATGCGTTCCTATGAAAGACAGGGGCTTGACATTATCCCGACAGTCCACATGGGAGCCGCCGTGTCTGCTTTGGAACGCAAGGGCATTGAAACCAATATCGGAAATCTCAACCGAGATATTAAAGCCGCTAACCGCATGATGAACGCTATCCGCAGCACCATTAAAAATCTGCGAAACTGGATTGCGGATATTGTGGCAGCTACCAAAGAAGCCTTTGCGGAAATGGAAGCGGAAAAGAAAAATGCTTCGCCCACTCTCTCCGAACTTCTCCGTGATTATATGAATCTGCGAAAAGCGGAGCGCAGCGAGTGGTCGAGGTACGGACAGCAGAAAGGCACAGCCGATGATCTGAAAGCTGTCTCCAAAGCTCTGATCTACTTGAAAGAGCATGAGCTGTTCACTCTGGAAGATTTGGACACAGCCCTGCAAGGCGTGAACGAAAAAGCCGGAGCAATCAATGCCGATATGAAGAAAGCATCTTCCCGAATGAAAGTCATTACCGGCATACAGAACGCCGTGGCAGATTGCCAGACCCACAAGGCAGTCCATGACAAGTATCTGAAAATCGGTTGGAAATCAAGGCAAGCCGCTTATGCTGAAAAGCACAAGGACGAACTGGACAGCTTCAATAAGGCATTCCGCTATCTCAAAAAGCAGGGCGTGGATTTGAATGTCAATCTGGATGCTCTGCAAACAGAGTATGACGGTCTGAAAGCAACCCACACCGAGCTTGCCGGACAGCTTGCTACCGTCAAAGAAGAATTACAGCCGATGAAAGATATTCGTTATTGGATTGGTAAAGTCCTCACGCCGGAACAGGCAGAGGTCGAGAAGAAGCCCGAACCGAAGCACTCTCTTACAGAGAAAATGAAGTTCCTGCAGGAGCAGGACAAGAAACAGCCGGAGCAGAAATCTCCGCAGCACAAACAGAAAAAACAGAATATGGAACTCTAACAGGCACTTGCCGTTTTCTCTTACGAAAATGTCGAGTGCCTTTTTTGTTTCCCGAAAGGATGATGCAATGAATGTATTTGAAGCAGTAAAAGGCAATGTTACCACCCGACAGGCGGCAGAGATGTACGGCATCCATGTCAACCGCAACGGCATGGCAGTCTGCCCTTTCCACAATGACAAAAATCCGAGCATGAAAGTGGATATGCGTTTCCATTGCTTTGCTTGTCAAGCGGACGGAGATGCAGTTGATTTTGTTTCCCGTCTGTTCGGACTGCCGAGCAAAGAAGCCGCTATGAAATTGGCTGATGATTTTGGTATTGGCTATGACAGCAAACAGAAACCGTCTGTCAGACCCAAAATAAGAGAACCTACCCCGGAACAGAGATACCAACAGGAAGAAAACCGATGCTATAAGGTGCTGACCGATTACTTCCACTCTCTCCGAGCGTGGAAACAGCAGTACGCACCGAAACAGCCGGGGGATGAATGGCATCCCCTGTTCGTGGAAGCCCTGCAAAGAGAAAGCTATATCGAATATCTGCTTGATATTCTCTTGTACGGCACTCCCGAAGAAAAGAAAGCTCTGGTTGCCGAGCAAAGAAAAGAGGTGATGAAACTTGAACAGCGATTTGCAGAAAGAAGATCTGCGCCAAGGCATAGCAGAAGTCAGAGGAAGTCTGGACTTGACCGATAGCGGAGCAATTAAGAACAGCATCCGAAATTGTCTGACCGTCTTTATGAAAGACCCACTTCTGCAAGGGGCTGTCAGCTACAATCTGTTGACAGAGCGAGTGGATATTGTGAAAACGCTATGGTGGAAAAAGCAAACTGCCACGCTGACGGACACCGACCTAAACTATCTTATGCTTTATCTGGAAGATAACTACGCTCTGACCAGCGAGAAGAAAATCCAGAAAGCAATCAGCATCGTAGCGGACAACAATAAGTACCACCCTATACAAGACTATTTGAACAGTCTGGAATGGGACGGCACAGAACGCATCCGCTATGCTCTGACAAAATTTCTCGGCGCAGAGGAAAGCGAGTATGTCTATGAATGTCTGCGACTGTTCATGTTGGGAGCGATTCACCGAGTATTCAAACCCGGCTGTAAATTTGAAGTCATGCTCTGTCTCGTTGGTGGGCAAGGTGCAGGAAAGTCCACTTTCTTCCGACTGCTTGCAGTCAAAGATGAATGGTTTTCCGATGATCTCCGCAAGATTGACGATGAGAATGTATATCGCAAGATGCAGGGGCATTGGATAATCGAAATGTCGGAAATGATTGCCACAGCCAATGCCAAGAGCATTGAGGAAATCAAATCCTTTATCAGCAGACCGAAAGAGACCTATAAAGTGCCGTATGAAACCCATCCGGCAGACAGGCTCAGACAATGTGTGTTTGGTGGCAGCTCCAACACTCTGGACTTCCTGCCCCTTGACCGTTCCGGCAATCGTAGGTTTATGCCCATCATGGTAAATTCCGAACGAGCCGAGATTCACATTTTGGAAGATGAAGCCGCATCGAGAGCCTACATTGATAAGATGTGGGCAGAAGCCATGTTCATCTATCAGAACTTCCCGTTGAAGCTGACACTATCAAAGGCTATGGAAAAGGAACTGCGAGAACTGCAAAAGCAATTCATGCCGGAGGACACTAAGGCGGGACTGATACAGTCTTTCCTTGATAACTACAATGGCACACAGGTCTGCTCCAAGCTGATCTATGCCGAAGCTCTGAACCACGCCTTTGACGAGCCGAAGCAATGGGAAATCCGAGAGATAAACGAAATCATGAACAACAGCATTGACGGATGGAAAGCATTTTCCAATCCCCGTATCTTTGCCAAGTACGGCAGACAGCGAGGATGGGAACACATCAAGCCGCCCGACAACGGGCTATCAGCAACGGACGGGAATTTTACTGACGGTTTTCGTGAGTTGACCGATGAAGAACTCAGTCAGATGGAGCTTCCGTTCTGAAAATGCTGCCCCCGTTGCATGGCTGGTTGCAATCCCGTTGCCGACCCCGTTGCCGGGCAAATCCCTTAAAAGTCCTTGCTGCACAAGGCTTTTTCTTTCTCCAGCAACGAAAGCAACGGAGAAAATCAAAAAGAAATAAATAATAGTATAAAGAGCCAGATAAGGTGTTTTACAGGTTTTTTGAAGCCCGTTGCCGGACTTCGTTGCCGACACACCCTGTCTGGCTTTTTCCATTTCAAGGAGGTATCGCATGAACCAGAACACAAACACCACAAAGAAACCCAAGGCAACTCCGGCAGGAACATTCAATATGAGGATGGGCAACACCACCTATGTCATCGGCGTTCATTTCAGCAAGACGAGCAAGGACACTCTGGAGGATAAGATGAAGCGACTGATGCGTGATGATGTAAGAACAGCAAATTTCTAAATTGAAAATTGTTTGTGACTTTTCCGTTTTCTATCTTGACAGAACGCTCCCGAAAGGCACGGTGCTTGTGGAGTGCGGTAAGATGCTTGAACGGGGCCGCCCGAAAAGAGTTAACGGAAAAGTTGTGTACCGCAGGGACGATAAGGGAAACTATCTCAAAGACAAAAATGGCAGATATATCCCTGTTTATGAACCTTACAAGATCAAGGTGTTCAACACGATCGACTTTGCGAAAAGTATGCACTACAATCCGTTTGCTTACATCAGCAAAAAGAACCGTGAGAAGGACATTCTCAAATTCGTGGAAGTGCTTATCAAGAATACTTCTTCCTCTCAGCAGCCGTCCGGCGATGACTTTTGGGTGAAAGCGGAGAAACTGCTCTATACTGCGTATATTGCTCTGATTTTCGCTATGTATCCCGAAGATGAATGGAACTTTGAAACGCTGATCGACATGATCAACAATTCGGAGTGCCGTGAGGACGATGAGGAGTTCAAGAACAGCATTGACCTTGAATTTGAGATCGTGGAGTGCTGGCTGAACGGCACAAAGCACGATGATCCTGATGTTATGGAGGACTATGCTGACCTGTTTGAAACAAAGCCCGATGCCGAACAACGGCGAATGGGTGCTTTTGCTCTCAAACAATTCAAGGCGTATAAGCTCGCTGCAGGAAAAACAGCTAAGTCTATCTTAATTAGCTGTAGCACCAGACTTGCGCCTTTTGCAATAGATGAGGTCTTGGAGATCACCTCCTACGATGAGCTGCACCTCGACAAGCTCGGTGACGAGCTGAGTGCGCTTTTCATAATCATCTCCGATACAGACGCTACATTCAACTTCCTTGTGGCGATCATGTATTCCCAGCTTTTCAACCTACTCTGCACCAAAGCAGATAATTCCCCAGGGGGAAAGCTGGACTATCATGTACGCTGTTTGTTAGACGAATTCGCCAATATTGGCGAAATACCGCAGTTTGAGAAGCTCATTGCGACTATCCGAAGCCGTGAAATCAGTGCGTCGATCATCTTGCAAGCTAAGAGCCAGCTAAAGGCTATTTATAAAGATAATGCAGATACGATTGAAGGCAACTGTGATACGATGCTGTTTTTGGGCGGTAAGGAGAAGTCAACGCTGAAAGAGATTTCAGAGAGCTTGGGTAAAGAAACGATCGACAGTTTCAATACCTCCACCAATCGTGGACAATCGGAAAGCTACGGTATGAACTATCAGAAGCTCGGAAAAGAGCTGAAAAGTCAGGACGAACTGGCGGTCATGGACGGCGGTAAATGTATCTTACAAGTGCGAGGAGTGCGTCCGTTCTTCTCGGACAAGTTTGACATTACCCGTCATAAGCAATATCCAATGCTTTTGGACGATAATCCTGAGATGGGGTTCAACATCGAAAAATATGTGAGTGACCAAAAGGCGATGCGTTTGAGACTGTCTCGACAGGAGAAGTTCACGGGGTATGGTGTTGATATGACGGCCGCCGGACAGGAAGTTACAACAGTATCAGCAACAGAAACAGAAACCGCTGATGCTCAAAAATCTGAGGAAACCGACGAAAAAGAGATATATGTCGGATTTTAACTCGGACAGTGAAGAAACCGAATAAAAGAGAAACGGTTGAAGCTGCGGACACTACTTTTTTTATTTTGAGGGAGACTTTTTACCTATGAACGAACTGAATATTTCTGCGGTCGATGCTACCGCTATGGAGACAGCAACCACTACCTCTGCACCTAAGCACAAGTGGCTCTCTAAGCTCACCCGTGGTGCAAAGAAGGCAACCATGTTTGCAACCGTTGCAGGCGTTATGGCTATGACCTGTACTACTCAGGCATTCGCAGCAGGCACCGGCGAGGTCGATACCTCGTCCTTCATCACTACTGCCTGCACCGTACTCAAGAGCGTTATCTGCCTTATCGGCGGCGGTGTTTCGCTGTGGGGTGTCGTAAACCTCCTCGAAGGTTACGGTAATGATAACCCCGGTGCGAAGTCTCAGGGCATGAAGCAGCTTATGGCTGGTCTTGGTCTGATCCTCCTCGCTATCATTCTCGTTCCCGTACTTGAGGGTATGATGACGGGTGCAGTGTAATCTGACACACGGCTAATCAAGAAAAGAGACAAGCGTAAACCTCGGCTGAACGCTATATAAATAATGCCGTTCCAATAGAATTATGAAAGGTCGCTCAGCGGTGGGTTGTGGTGGGTATGAGCGATAAGACAGAATGGGAATAAACATCGGTTATCTGACAGCTAACCGAACAAGTGCAGGAGATGAGGTCTACACACCATTTTATGCGGTAGAACCGTTACTGGAGTTTCTTCCGAAAGATAAGAAGATATGGTGTCCGTTCGATGAGGAATGGAGTGCTTTCTATCAGTTTCTTTCGGAAAAAGGCTATGAAGTGGAGCGAAGCAGCTTGAAGGAGGGACAGGACTTTTTCAGGTATGAACCCGAATATTGGGACATTCTTGTGTCCAATCCCCCATTCAGCAAAAAGAATGAAGTCTTAAAAAGAGCTTTTTCTTTTCAGAAGCCCTTCGCTCTGCTCCTGCCCGTGAACAGTATTCAAGGCATGGCGAGATATAAGATTTTCAACAACGAAATTCAGATGCTCTCCTTTGACGGGCGTGTGGACTACCATACACGGCAGAACATGGAATGTACCACTAAGGGCAATCACTTCGGCTCTGCTTATTTCTGCCGTGACCTTCTGCCCTCCAAACTGGAGCTTCGGCAGCTTGTCAAATATGACAGACCTTTAGTCACTCCCACGATTGGAGGTGATGAATAATGGGAATTATCAGCGATGCGATCGATGCACTGGAAGATTGGTGTAAAGACCTGTTCAAAGACGGTATAACAAGCCAATTCGACGGCATTTCCGACCTCCTGTCCGATACGTTCTCGCAGACAACAGGAACGGGCGGCAGCGGCGGACTTGTCAATGACTTCGTAACTCAGCACCCGTCACAGTTTACTGGCGGCGATACTGGCGGAACAACGATCTGGACAACGATCGAAACGCTTTGCAACAATGTCGTAGTGCCTATCGGCGGTTTCATTCTGACAGTTATCCTGCTGAATGAACTGATACAGATGGTACTGCGAGGAAATAACTTCAAAGACTTTGATGATTCTATTTTTATAAAATGGATCATAAAAGCACTTTGCGGTGTAATTTTGGTCGCCAACACCTATTACATCGCTTCGGCACTATTCTCGTTTGGCACAACGGTATGCTCCAACGGGCTTGCCACACTATTCGGCAGCGGAGATTATCTCTCCGAGACGCTCTCCATCAACAGGACGGCTCTCAGCGGTCTGAGCTTGGGCGAGCTGATGACGGTGTGGTTTATTTCCCTGATCGTTCATCTTGGGGTGCTGATACTGATAGTCGCTATCGTTATCACACTTGCAAGCCGTATCATCGAGGTGTTTATGTATCTCAGCATTGCACCGATCCCTATGGCTACAATGATGGACAGCGGTGAATGGGCTTCTATCGGTAAGAACTGGATCAAACAGCTTCTCGCTCTTTCTTTCCAGGGGTTCTTTATCGTAGTGGCACTCGGTATTTTCAAGACGCTTTTCTCCAATGCAATCGTTGCTCTGAATGCAAGTACAGACGGCGTTATCCTGCAAATGGGACTGCTTCTCGGCTATACCGCAGCACTTATCTTCACGATTCTCCGCACAGGAGCTATCTCAAAATCTGTGTTTAGCGCACATTGAGAACAAGATCGGAGGTTTTATGGCACATTATGTACCGATCCCAAAGGACTTGAACGACATCAAAGAGAAGTTCATCATGGGATTTACAAAAAGACAGGTAATATGCTTCGGTATCGGTCTTGTTCTTGGTGCGCCTGTGTACTTTCTCACAAGAGCGTCTATCGGAATGTCGGGAGCGATCTTCGCTATGGGTGCGGTCGCCGCACCTGCGATACTCTGCGGCATTTACAAGAAAAACGGGGTGTTCTTGGAGAAACAGGTGAAGTTCATGCGTGAATACTTCACAAGACCGAGAAAGCGATATTACCGAACAACAAACATTTTCGTTTCTATCGAAAGACAGATCGAATACAACAGAATCAAGAAGAAGTTGAGAGATGCCGAAAGAAAAGGCTGATACGGCTCTTATATATAATAGTATAACTTTCGGTGTCTCCGCTTTGAAATAAACGGAGGTCACAATGGGCTTTAGAAAGAGAAATGCCAAGTTAAGTGATAATAAGTCGAAGTCGGCTGTTATCATGGGCAAGCCTGCCTCACAGCTTACAAAAGAGGAGAAAAAGATACTCTCCGCACGAATGGCGGAGATCAGGAGTGAAAACGGCGGTAAGAATACTGTGCAGAACACGATACCGTTTCTTTGTATGTACAAGGACGGTGTGTGTCAGGTCAGCGAAAACTTCTTTTCCCTGACGGTGCAGTTTTACGATGCCAACTACTCCATTGCAGAGTTTGATGAGCAGAACAATATCTTTTCCAAGTATTGCGATGTGATCAATCTCTTTGACAATACGATCAAATTTCAGCTTACCTTTGAAAATCAGAACAGATCAAAGGCAAAGCTCGTCAAAACGGTGCAGATACCCGAACACGACGATGATTTCAACTCTATCCGCAAGGAATACAGCGAAATGCTTACCGACAAGCTCCTGAAAGGCAGCAACGGTCAGTCAGCTCGTAAGTTCCTGACATTCGGTATCGAATCCACATCATACAAGGCGGCAAGGGCAAAGCTCATGAGCATTAAGAACGATGTTATCAAGGGCTTCAAAGCCTTTGGTGTCGAAGCGGAACTGCTTGACGGCAGACAGCGGCTTGAAGCTCTGTATTATGCCCTGAACCCTTACAGAAATTCCCCATTCATTTTCGATTGGGGCGAAATGCTGAGGGCAGGAATGGACACAAAGGATTTCATCTGTCCGCCCTCGCTCAAATTCAATAAGAGCGATTTTGAGATCGGCAATGCCTACGGCGCTGTGTGGGGTATGAATATCCTCGCCGGAGAGATGCCCGATGAAATTCTCAAGGACTTCCTTGAAATGCAGAATCTGTTCTGCGTGAACATTCATGTCGAACCGCTGGACCAGATAGATGCCCTGAAATTCGTCAAGAAGAAGCTCACCAATGTGGAGCAGATGAAGATCGACGAACAGAAAAAAGCATCACAGTCCGGCTACGATCCCGACATTCTGCCCCCTGCGATCAAGATGTATATCGAGGATATAGAAAAACTCCTCGGTGATCTGAACAGCAAAAATGAGCGATTGTTCCATATCAGCATTTCGCTGAGGGCATACGCAAAATCGAAGAAAGAGCTGAAACTGCTTTCTGAGATGCTTAAAAGAACTTGCCAGAAGAACAACTGCATGATGTTTCCTTATGACTATCGGCAGGAGCAGACGCTCCTTTCCACACTTCCGCTGTGCTATAACGAGATCCCCGTCCGCCGTGAGATGCACACCAGCGGCATCGCTATTTTCGTACCATTTACAACAAAGGAACTTTTCCAGGACGGACAGGCTACCTACTACGGTATCAATATGCTGTCGGGCAATATGATCCGTGCCAACAGATCAAGGCTCAAAAACCCGAACGGACTTATCCTCGGAACACCGGGCGCAGGCAAGAGCTTCAGCGTTAAGCGTGAGATCCTCGACTGCTTTTTGACGACTCCCGATGATATTATCATCTGCGATCCCGAAGGTGAGTATTATCCGCTTGTTTCAGCTTTGCAAGGACAGCTTATCCGCATTGCTTCAAACAGTGAACAGCATATCAATCCAATGGATATAACCATTGATGATTATCTTTTCAGCAATCCTATGGAAGTTATCGCCAATAAGTCCGATTTTCTGATTTCTCTTTGTGAGATCATTGTCGGCGGTCGTTACGGTCTGTCTGCGGAAGAACGCTCGGTCATTGACAAGTGCGTACAGCGTATTTACAAGGACTTTGTTCAGAATGAACCTACGGTCGAAAAGATGCCGCTGTTGTCTGATTTGCAGGAACAGCTTCATAACGAGGGTGAGGTCGCTCTGCGTGTGGCAAACTCCCTTGAAATGTTTGTCAACGGCTCTCAGAATTTGTTCAACCACAGGACAAATATTGATATGACAAACAGAATTATTTGCTTTGACATTAAGGAGCTTGGCAACCAGTTGAAGAAAGTGGGGATGCTGATCGTTCAGGATACCGTGTGGAACAGGGTTTCAGCAAACCGTGAGAAAAAGAAGATCACTCGCTACTACATCGACGAGTTCCATTTGCTTCTCAAGGAGGAGCAGACAGCGAAGTATTCTGCTGAGATCTGGAAGCGATTCCGTAAATGGGGCGGCGTTCCCACGGGAATCACGCAGAATGTCAAGGACTTGCTTTCTTCTCAGGAGGTCGAGAACATCTTTGACAACAGCGATTTCGTGTATATGCTCAATCAGGCCGCCGGAGACAGAGATATTCTCGCTGAGAAGCTCCATATCTCAAAGGAGCAGATGAAGTATGTAACGAACAGCGGTCCAGGCGAAGGACTTATCCGCTATGATAAGGTCTTGCTGCCGTTTACAGACAAGTTCCCGACAGATACAGAGATGTATCGCCTTATGACCACGAAGCCAACCGAAAGCGCGTAAACTGCGAAGAATGGAGGATTTATGAGCTTACAGAGAAAAGAAAATAACCTCCGCAGAGCGCAGGCACGGCTTGACCGTATTCAGAACCCTCCCCGCTGGAAAGTGGTTTCCCACCTGAAAGCAAGGGAGTTTCAGATCGACTATCGCCGTGAGCCGAACCGCCACGGCAGATACCGAACCCGTGCGTATATTGTCCGTGGTGCGAAAGCGTATCACGGCAATAACCATGGACTTATCCACAAGGCTGTCAACCTGAAATACCGTGTGCAGGGCGATAAACCCTCGGTCACAAGAACTATCAGATCATGGCAGCCAAAGACCATGAAGGGCAAGCTGTTCAAGGCAAATGCCCGTGCGGTTAATTTTGCAGTTCATGATGTAGGTCAGACGGCGGTCGATACGGCACTCGCTGTGGAAACTGTCGGTCTGAAAACATCGGATATTGCCCAGCGTGAAGTCCGCCAGAAGCTCAAACAGAAGTACACCCGTGAAGCGGTGGACGATTATCACCGTGGTGTATTTCTCATGGGCCGCACGGCTACTGATGCTGTCAAGGGCGTTCAAAATCACCTGAAAACAAAAAAGCAGTACAAGCTCGAAAAGGCAAAGTTACAGCTAAAGAAAGCCGATAACAGGCTATATAAGGCGAAAACACAAAAGCCGAAAATGGCTGCGACTAAGGCAGACCTGAAACAAGCAAAAGCTGAATACAAGGCAAAGGTCAAGCCTGCCCACGGTAATAAGCTCCGCAAGGCTATGAACAAGCGCCGATTGCAAGCGTATAAGCAGACGAAGCGTGAGCTGAGGTTTGAGCGTAAACAGCTCAGGACAGAAAACAAGTTCCGTACCAAAGAGCTGAGGAATCAGCGGAAGATCGCACATCTCAGCAATCCGGGACTGCTTGCATTGAAGCCTGCCACATATACCGCAGGACGAATGAAAGCATCTGCTTGGCAAAAGGCAGTCAACGAAGATCAGGACAACGATTTTCTCCACGCTATCGACTCTGCAAAACGCAGAGTTATAGAGCCTGCGGCTCAGAAAGTAAGCAAACCTCAGCGTTTACAGAAGAAGGAAAAACAGCGTGACCGCCTGAATGACAAGAAGTCGAAGTCAAATAACCGCCTGAGCCGTCAGGAAAGCAGACTCAAAGAGAAACATGACAGCTACAAGAAGCGGAAAAAGCCTAAGCCCAAAAAGAAAAAAGGTGCAAAGGATACAATTTCCGCAGCTCTGAAAGCCGCTTGGAAATTCGTGAAGAACGTCTATGAGAGCGAAGTCAAAAAGTTCTTTCTTTGTTTGGCGATACCTGTCATTGTGATATTGCTTGTATTTGCGATATTTACGATGATCTTCTCGGCAACTTCCTCGCACAGCGGTTTCACCCTCGGCACTTACGCTGCCCAGGACTATGACCTCTCCGAAGCAGAGAAATATTATACGGAGCTTGCATATAACCTGAATCAGAAGATACGCAAGGTCGGCAGTTCTTCCGACTGGAAAAACGGTCTTGCTGCTTTTGGAGCAAATACGGGTGATCTCTCAGATACACCTGATGAATGGGTGTGGGGACGTTCCTCGGTCTATGACTTTGATCCTGTGTATGACTTCGATACCTATAAGCTGTGGAGTTTCTTGTGTGCTTACTACTATGATTTCGATGCCGATAACGATGATATTTACTATTGGGAATTTGACGGCGATACAGAAGATCTGCTTGAAGAAATTTTCAATGAGGAATATGAGTTCGTCTATTGGTACGATAATCAGTCCCGATGGGAGGAGCTTTCCCCATACAACTATTGGGGCGGCGGTAATGCTTCATCGGGAACATATTACAGAGCTGAGAAAGATGCTTATATCTATGACGGGCAGCCGTACAGATACCGTTTCAAGCCGATTGCGATCACATCGGAGCTTTCGCAGTATGAGGACGATGACGGCTATCTCTGCATTACAGACGGCTACCGTGTGCTTGATGCACAGAACGATTACAAGGAAACAGGCTTCTTTATCATGGATCACCGCTGGTATTCCGGCACAAGCCACCCGTTCTACTACATCGACAACGATACCGACACATTTTTCTTTATGCACGGCTCGGAACGCCACGACCGCAGTTTTTGGGGTTGGGACGGTACAGACGCTTGGTTCTTGGTATCGCCTACGGATACGCATATCTGGAACAGCAGTCTGAACGATGTGTGTATGTACGCCTACTATGAAAAGTACAAGTGGAAAACGGAGTGCAAGCTCTACTACAATGTCAAGCAGAACAAGACCTTTGATGAGGTCATTGCCGATAAGCTCGGCAGTATGTCACATTCCGATGAACGCTTGCAGTATTACAGTCTGCTGATCGGTACGGACGGCTCTGCTTCGATGTACGGCAACCACCAGACTTTGCACAATCTTCTTCCGGGTGCTACTGTCCGTGACTATGACCTGAAACGTGAGTTCGGTTATGAAATGACGGGCTGGAACACCGACAGTGACGGATTGTATCAGGGCATCAAGGTGTACTGCACCAATGGCGATAAGCTCAAAGCTCCGTTCAAATGCAAGATCACCGATGTGAATACCGATGAAAACAAGATCACTGTCCGCAAGGACGATGTTGAGTATTGGTATGACGGTACGGGCGGTACGGAGCGTGATACTGAAGTCACCATTGCAAATGCTGTGCTTCTGAGTGGTTTCTCTGAGGGCGATACGGTCAATGACGGACAGGAGTTTGCAAAAACAACAGCAGGAAATGTGAATTTCCACATTTATATAGACACGGACGGCTACGGTTGGGACTATATTGATCCCCGACTGGTGCTGTATTAAGGAGGGACTATGGAGCGAATAGACAAGAAAATCGCTGAAAATCACCAGCGACAGGACTTCCTGCGAAAGCGAATCCAGTCCGATAAGGAGGAACTTGCAAAACTGGAGTCCGAAGCGAGGGTGCTTGAACACTCTCAGCTCGCCGTAGTTTTTAGCTGTGAGATCAAGGACGTAAACAGTCTTGTGACAAAGGAGCATGACACGCTTATGCGCCTTCGTTCACAGGGCATTACGGACGATATGCTTGAAGCGCTTGCAAACGGCGAAATATCAATCAATACAAATTCCGAGGAGGATACAAATGAAAGCAAGATTTTTTAGTGCTATGCTTGCAGCTTTCATGCTTGCAACAGCAAGTGTAGGCGGTATTACCGCTTCTGCCGCTGAGAGGGCTTCTGCCGGAGAGGATACAGCGGAGACTACTGCGGTCGATGAGGACAGCTCGGCAGATACTACCGAAACCACCGCAGATACAGCAGAAAGCTCCGATACTGAGGAGACTTCTTCTGTTTCTGATGATAACACCGACGATATGGAGAAGTTCCGTGAGGTCATGAGCGACCTTGCCGAAGCAGGGACAACAGAGGTCGCACCCGACTATTACGGCGATTCCTATTACGATACGGACGGAAATGCAACGCTCATCAAGTCCGAAAGAATTGTCTACAATTCGGAGGAGATGCAGTTTATCGCCGTAACAACTAAGGACGGTCATGTGTTCTATGTGCTGATAAACTATTCGGCGCAGAATGCCGAAGACCAGGTGTTTTTCCTCAACAAAGTTGACGACTATGATCTGTACGCACTTCTCTACGCCGGAGCTGAGGACGATGATGAGAAAAAGAAGATCACGCCCGAACAGGCAGCTCAGGCCGCAGAAAAGGCTAACGGCAGAGTGCAGTCCGGCGACGGAGCAGATACCGCTGATACAGAGGAATCTGCGGAGGACGGCGAAGATGCAACAGATGCTCAGGTCCAGGCAAAGCCTGTGCCTATGAGCAAGAACAGCATGATGCTTGTGTTCGGTGCGATCGCTCTGATCGGTGTCGGCGGTGCAGGCTTCTTCCTGATGAAGAAAAAGAACGGCGGCAACAGTAAGACCGCTATGCAGGTCGAGCCTGAGTATGACGATGATAATGAGATCACTGAGGACGAGGACGATATGAAGTTCTACGATGATCAGGACGATGAAGAATAAGAAAGAGAGGGCAAAAGAATGGGAAAGATGAAGAAGATCGGTGTATGTATGGCAGCGGTGGCAGGTGCCGCCGGAATTGCGGGACTCTCCGCTAAGGCGGTCGAGGGTGTGAGAAAGAAGTGGTTTCTCCGTGGCTTCGAGGCAGGACAGTTCATCGGCAATCTCACCGCTGCGGAGAGCTTCGTTCAGGAAAAGACCGTGATCCAGCAGAAGTATGACAAGCTCTGCGAGGAGTTTGACGAGCTTCAGGCGAACTACAACGAGCTTTGTGAGGACTACTACGAAGCCTGATCAACTTTGAACCCAGTGGATTCAAAGTTCCCGACAACAGAACAAACAACATAAGACAATGAGAAAAGAGAGAGAATTTGTCTAATGAAGGTACTCAGCTTATTTGACGGTATCTCCTGCGGTATGCTTGCTTTACAGAGGGCAGGCATACCCGTGGAGTGCTATGATGCGTTTGAGATCGACAAGTATGCCGTCAAAGTCTCAAAGCGCAATTTCCCCGTAATCGTTCATCACGGGAATGTTTATGACGGCGATTTTACGCAGTTTCAGGGGTATGACCTTCTGCTCGGCGGCTCGCCCTGCACCTATTGGTCAATCGCCAAAAAGGACAGAGAGGTAGACTGCAATGGCGAAGGATTCAGGCTCTTTAAGGAGTATGTGAGAGCGCTTCACGAAAGTGGGTGCAGATACTTTTTATATGAGAATAACTACTCCGTTCACCAGAACATCAAGGACGAGATCAGCAAAGCGCTCGGTGTTGAGCCTATTATGATAAACTCGGCACTCGTATCGGCTCAGAACCGTAAACGCTGCTACTGGACGAACATTCCGTTTACTTCTTTTCCTGCGGACAAGGGTATCCTGCTGAAAGATGTGCTTGAAAGCGGTGTTGCGTGGCAGGATAAGTCCTACTGTATGACTGCTTCCTATGACGGTGCTGTGCTGTATAACACTTTGGAGCGCAAGCAGCGGACTATGGTCGCAGAGCCTATCCCGATCAATACATATCAGGGTACGGACAAGTCCCGCACTGTCATGGCAGGCTATCACAAGTACGGTGAAGCGACTATTATCAAAAACTCAGGTTTTAACGGCGGAACAACTGCGGTCGCTATGCCTGTCGGTGCCGCCCAGCGTGGCAGATACGTTGACGGTGAAAAGACCGAACAGCATATTGAAGTGCGTGAGGATGGCAAATCCAACTGTCTGACAACTGTGCAGAAAGATAGCCTTGTATGCTCTCCCGTCCGTGTCGGACATTATGGCAAAGGAGGTCAGGGACAGCGTATTTACTCCGTGGTCGGCAAGTCTGTCACACTTTCTGCCAACGGTGGCGGACAGGGTGCAAAGACAGGTCTGTATAAGATAGACCTTCCTGACGGTGACTATGTGATACGCAAGCTCACACCGATTGAAGCGGAGCGTTTGCAGACACTTCCCGACAACTATACCGCAGGCATTTCCAATACCCAGCGATACAAGTGTATCGGCAACGGCTGGACGGTGGACGTTATCGCCCATATTCTTTCTTCTTTGACGGAGAAAGGCGGTGCGGTATGAGGGTACTCAGCCTATTTGACGGTATTTCCTGCGGAATGGTCGCTCTTGAAAGAGCCGGTATCCCTGTCGAACGTTATGTCGCT
Source organism: Ruminococcus callidus (assembly GCF_020709055.1). Classification (GTDB taxonomy): domain Bacteria; phylum Bacillota; class Clostridia; order Oscillospirales; family Ruminococcaceae; genus Ruminococcus_C. The sequence goes on along the minus strand of NZ_JAJFCK010000008.1, from coordinate 52,974 downwards.
TATGAAATAAATGAGCCGTCTATCAAAATCAGCAAAAAGAATTATCCGACTATTGAGCATAAGGGCGATGTAACAAATGCGGACTTTTCAGAGTATATCGGTTTTGATCTTCTGATCGGCGGAAGTCCTTGTCAAGACCTTTCAGGTCTGAATACAGTTTACAGACAGAAAGGAAAAACAGGTCTGAAAGGCGAAAAGAGCCGTCTGTTTTATGCCTATGTCGATGCTCTTAATACGGTCGCTCCGAAGTATTTCCTCTTTGAGAATGTCGCAAGCATGAAAGCGGAATGGCGTGATGAGATCACCCGTGAACTTGGTGTTGAGCCTGTTATGATAAATTCCGCACTTGTTTCGGCACAGGAGCGCAAACGGCTGTACTGGACGAATATCCCGAATGTCACACAGCCGTCTGATAAGGGAATTGTGCTTGACGATATTATTCTTTCAGCAGAAAAAGTTCCCGAAAAGTATTGGTATCGTGGTAAGAAATATACTCTGAATGGTGAAGATGATCGTGTCATCGCTACACTTGACGGAGAAAAAATATTCTCGGAAAACAAGCGTGTTTTCAATCCGAAACATAAGTGCGGAACGTTGTGCGGTGACGGTGCAGGCGGTAATTTACAGAAGAAAGTCTATCAGAACGGTGCTGTCCGCAAGCTGACTCCATTGGAGTATGAGCGTTTGCAGACACTTCCCGACAATTACACTGAGGGCGCAGCGGATTCGCACAGATATACCGCTGTCGGCAACGGCTGGACGGTCGATGTGATCGCCCACATCTTGGGAGGGCTTCACAATGCTTGATGAAGCCCTGAACAAGTGTGCTGATAACAACAACTACACCATTTACACAAGTATGTGCAAGGCACAGCGTATCCTGATGCGGTCTTATGATGCCGTGTGCAGTATCAGCGGCGGTTCGGACAGCGATATTGTCCTTGACCTGATTCACAAGGTCGATGAGGACGGCAAGGTCAAGTATTTCTGGATAGATACGGGACTTGAATACACCGCCACTAAGGAGCATTTAGACTATCTTGAACAGAAGTACGGTATCACCATTGAGCGTGTCAAGCCCGACAAGCCTATCCCGACCTGTGTGCGTGAGTATGGTGTTCCTTTCCTGTCGAAATACGTTTCCGAACAGATGATGCGTTTGCAGGCACATCACTTTCAGTGGGAGGACGAGCCTTTGGAAGTCCTCTTACAGAAATATCCTCGGTGCAAGACAGCTCTGCAATGGTGGTGCGGTGAACGCTATTCAGACAAAGACGGTATCCAGAAGATAAGCCGTTTTTCAATCTATCGCAACCGATTTCTCAAAGAGTTCATCATGGCAAATCCGCCGGATTTCCCCATATCCAACAAGTGCTGTGAATACAGCAAGAAGAAGCCTGCAAAGCGTATCGTTAAGGAACACGATGCTGACCTTGACATTACGGGAATCAGGCAAGCTGAGGGCGGTATCCGTTCGGCGGCATTTAAGACCTGTTTCTCTGAGTGCAAGTCTAAGGGGTGCAACACCTTCCGTCCTGTATTTTGGTACACGGACGGCGACAAGCGTGACTATGAGGAAATGTTCGGCGTGACACACTCTCGCTGTTATACCGAATACGGACTGCGGAGAACGGGCTGTGTCGGGTGTCCTTTCAGCAAGCATATCACCGAGGAGCTTGCGATCATCGAGGAACATGAGCCGAATCTGTATAAGGCGGCTGTCCATATTTTCGGCAAGTCCTATGAATATACAGCGAAATACCGTGCTTTCGTCAAGGAGATGAAAGCAAAGGAGAAAGAGGAAAAGAAACGTGATAGACTACGCAGCCTTAATGGAACATCTGCCTGTGATACTGGTGGTGACAGCGGTTCTTGCACTTCTGATCGGAATGCCGTATCTGCTGACTACAACGCTCCTGAGATCAGAAAAGGAGCGTGATAACGATGTTCAATCCTGAATTTCAGCGGAAAGCTCTGAGCTTGATCATGGGCTTTATTATGGAGTTTTCCGGCACTCCTGCTGAACCTGAGCCAATCGAGCTGACGGCTGATAACCTGATTGTATCGACTATCTCCGTTTCCTGCCTGAAAGTTACTTGGGACAGTGATACTGACCGTGATTACACTGTGAGCTGCACGGCTCACGATGATGATTACACTTATGCGGACAATATGTATTTTGAGTTCAAATCCAATGAGCTTTGCTACATAACAGGTCTGCGTGAGGGTACGGAGTACACGATAACAGTCGAGCCTATTCTTTCAGATGATGAAAAGGACGGCTATACCGCAGTTTCCGCAAGTGCTGACGGTAAGACGGAAACGGTAGAGGTCATTTATGAGTTTCCGTATGAGGACGGTTGGACAAACTGTTTCGCCGGAGAACGTGCTTCGGGCTTGACTGCAATGCCCAGCTCAGGAGCTATATACGGCTCAAAAGTCGATACCATAACAGACACGGGCATACGCCGTGATGATTATGGTGATTACTGCTGTGCTATGGGTGTGTGGTATGGCTACTGCAATGACAGATTTTTGATTGAGCTTGAGAATGGCACTCAGTTCACCACAAAGATATGTGACAGCAAGGGCTATGCCGACGATGGCGAGGGCAAGTATCACAACTTCGGCGGCAACGGTAAGTGTATCGTGGAGTTTATCTACGATGACGGTAATCTTCCGTCCTGCGTGGCATTCAGCGGAAGTTGGGGCTACTACAACTGGAACGGTCTAGACCTCGGAGCAAACATAAAATCAATCAAGAAAATCAACTACGGTGAACCCGTAGACTACTAAATTTGGAGGTTTCTATTATGAACGTAAAGAAGATCATCAAGGGTATTATCGGACTCGGTGCGATCGGCGGTGTTGCCTACGCAGCTTACAAGCTCGGTGAGTGCAGCGGTGAGGTCAACGAGCGTTTCCGTGAGAAGTACGGTGACGAGGACGATGAGGACATAGAAGTCGAGGAGGACGATGATTACAGGTTCTACGATAATATGGACGAGCCTGACGATGAGTGCCTTGCACCTAAGAAGCAGAATATGCCCACTTTTTCTGTGAGTATGCATAACTTCGCTTCACTTGATTCCGTTCATGTTGACGGCATCTCGGATAAAGATATGGATATGCTTGTCTATCATATCTCGCTTGACAAGTACACCTCTAACAAGCAGATCCGTGAGTGGCTTGAAGTTGACAGGAACACCGCTTCAAAGGTGATCGCAGCTCTCCGCAAGGCAGGATATGTCGGTGATGAGCATTCCAACTACATCATTCCGGTGTATATCACAACTGAGGTTTATTTCAGACTCAGAGGTGATCTGCATTGAGTATCCTGATTATCGGTGAAAAGCCGAGTGTTTCAAGAGCCATATCTGCCGTGGTCGGCGCTTCTTCCGCACACAAAGGCTACACCGAGGGTAATGGTTATATCGTTTCTTGGTGTGTCGGACATCTTGTCGGCTTGAAGTTCCCGAATGATTACGGCAATGGCTGGGACCAGAAGTGGAGCTTTTCTCAGCTCCCTATGATCCCCGACAAGTGGCAGTTTCAGGTCACGGACAGCACAAAGGCTCAGTACAATCTCCTGAAAAGCCTTATGAACAGGGACGATATTTCCGAGATCATCTGTGCAACGGACGCTGACCGTGAGGGAGAATGTATTTTCCGCTATGTCTACAATATGGCTCGGTGCCGCAAACCTGTGAAGCGTTTATGGGTATCAAGCCTTGAAGAGTCTGCTATCCGCAAGGCTCTCACAACGATGAAGCCTATGTCTGCATACGATAACCTGTTCAATGCAGGCTATGCCAGGGCAAAAGCTGACTGGCTTGTGGGTATGAACGGATCTCGTCTGTTTTCCGTTCGCTATGGCGGTAAGCTCAACATCGGCAGAGTGCAAACACCGACGCTTGCAATGATCGTACAGCGTGATGCTGAGGTAAACGGCTTTGTGAAGCAGAAATATTACACGGCTGACCTGAATTGCGGTGAGTTCATTCTTTCTTCTGCAAGAATTGATGATGAAAATACCGCCGATACGCTTGTTTACGGCTGTGACGGCAGTAAGGTTACGATCAGCTCGGTCAAGCGTGAGGTAAAAACCGACAAAGCGCCGAAGCTGTATGACCTGACTACGCTCCAAAGAGAAGCAAACAAGGCTTTTGGCTATACCGCCCAGCAGACACTCGACTATACGCAGTCGCTCTATGAGGGCAAACTAGTTACCTATCCCCGTACCGATAGCCAATATCTCAGTGATGACATGGCGCAGACTGCACTCGATGTGGCAAAGCTCTGTGATACCTATTTCGGGTTCGGTATCTTGCATACTCCCGATATTAGCAAAGTCATCAACAATGCTAAGGTTTCGGGGCATCATGCGATCATTCCCACAAGCGGTATCGCAACGGCTGACCTTTCTTCTCTGCCGTCCGGCGAGAGAAATATCCTCACGCTGATCGCCACAAAACTGATCTGTGCAACGGCTCCGGCGCACAAGTATGAGGCTGTCAAGCTCACAGGTATCTGCAACGGTACGGAGTTCACGTCAACGGGCCGCACGATGCTTGAAATTGGTTGGAAAGCCTATGCAAAGCAGTCCGACAAGAAGAATGACGAAAAGGCTCTGCCTGCGGTATCTGAGGGACAGACCTTCATTGTAACTGCAAGCAAGGGCGAACACTTTACTTCTCCGCCGAAGCCCTATACCGAGGACACACTTCTTTCCGCTATGGAGAGAGCCGGAAATGAGGACTATGACGAGGATACCGAAAAGAAAGGACTCGGTACTCCTGCCACAAGAGCCGCTACTATTGAAGCACTTGTAAAGAACGGCTATGTGGAGCGTGTCGGCAAACAGCTCAGGGTGACCGATAAGGGCAAAGAGCTTGTGACTGTTGTTCCCGATGAGGTCAAGTCTGCAAAGCTGACCGCAGAATGGGAATCAAAGTTACAGCAGATCGAACACGGCAGTCTGCCCGAAGCAGTCTTTATGTCGGGTATTACGAAGTTCATCACTGAAATGTGCAGTAAATACGGCTCTGTTGATAAGTCTGTTTCTCTTTCTGACGGCGGTAATGAGCCTATCGGGAAATGCCCGAAGTGTGGTGCTGAGGTAGTCAAGGGTAAGTTTGGCTGGTACTGCAAGGGCAAATGCGGTATGAATATCGCTAAGGTGTATGGTGTGGAACTTTCCGATGCCCAGGTCAAGGGACTGCTTGACGGCAAGTCCACAAGCTACACTTCTAAGGGCAAAAAGGCGATCGTCCGCCCTGAGATCGTGGAGAATCCGTACAATGGCAAGGTGTACTATCAGTGGAAAACGGAGCGTGATAAGAATGGCTGATAATGAGGTAAAAATACACATTCCAAGCGGTTGGTTTTCATTGCTGTTATCTGAGCTTGACAGAAACAAGAGTATGATCTCAAAGGTTCTTGCTCATGATTACGATCACGATGATAACTACATTGAAATACTCAGACGAATGGAAGCAAGAGATGAGCGTGTAAAGGCAGCTCTGATCAGTAACATCACCAGCAGTGACTACGTTGAGATCAACAAGAATGATTATCAGGATATTATATATATTCTGCTTGAAAACATTGATTTCTACGATAATAATGGGAGGTTGATTTATGAGTAATACTCAGCTTGCGGAAGTCGCAAAGATCCTCGGTGTCTCCGAGGACAGCATTTCCGCTATGGACAATGAGATCAAAAACAGCATGACAGCAGTTTTTGAACAGGTCGCCGTGAAAAACGATGAGGACAAAAAGGCTGTCTTTGAAGCCCTCGACAATCTGTGGCAGAAAGGCTCTATCTACATTGAGCTTGCAGAGGTCGCAAAGTCCACGGGTATCACCATTGAAACGCTCCGCAGCCTTGACTATGAAACTCAGCAGACTATCGTCTATGAGTTCATCATGGACAGCTCGCAGACTGCACGTTTCTATGACCTTGTGAACAAGGCACTTGCGGTCGCAGACCTCCCGAATGTGGCGAAGCTCATCGGCACTCCCGTTCGTGAGCTGAGGTCGCTCCCTCGCCGTATTCAGGAGAATGTATGCGGTGCGTATGCAATGGAGTACGATGCCGACAGCACCAACACCGACCTTATCGACACGATCAGGGAGATGATCGCTCCATGACGGACTTTCCCTACATCGCAGGAACGGATATTACCGCTATCCGCAACAAAGAATTTATCCGCATTGAAACGGATAAGGCGCAGGCGATTTGTATAGCCCTCGACAAAGGCGGTATTCCTTTTTCTGCCCGATTTGGTGATGCTGAAATGGTGCTTACCTTTGACGGCAGTTTCAAGGAACAGGTCGAGGATATTATCGCAAAAGCGCAGTCGGGAGAATATGAAGCATTGCTCCGTGAGCTGCAAGTCTACGGCGAACCTGACGGCTATTATCGACTCTTGGGTGAAGTCGCTGAGGTGCTGAATACCACGATCGGCACATTGCAGTCCCGTCCTGACGAGGTACAGCTTGCCCTCTGCAAGACATACGTCAACTTCTGGCTCTGCGATAAGGTCACTATACAGCGTGAGCTTGAACGTATCCATACCCTCAACGGAAGGACGATCTCGGATATTCAGGAGTATGAGCTTGGCAAGACTAAGGCGAAGGCTCCTGCCGAACCTGTGCAGAGTACAGCGGATAAAGCCCCGACACTTAATGAGCTTTTTGACAGATATGAACGTCAGAACGCCCATTTTACAAGAGAATCACACAGACACCTGTCTGAGATTGCCCGCCGCAGACAGCGGAATGAACAGGAGCGTATCATTCAGACAGAAGAAAGAGAAAGGAAGAACAGACCATGAAGAAGTTTATCATCATCGGAAGTGCAGTTATCGCAGCAGTCACAACCGCAGTTGTTGTCATCGTGAAGCGCAGAAAGTGAGGTAGCCTATGCCCGTACAGGACAATGACGATAAGAGAACCGCCGACCAGCCTGCGGTCGATGCGGAGGAAGAACTGAGAAGAAAACAGGCGCAGGCACAGGAACAGCAGCAGGAAGAGTCCGGCGCTCAGAAGTCGGGAAAACTTCTTCCTTTTCTGAACGCAAAGGCGGAGCATCATCAGAGCCGTATCGACTCTCTTGATGAGAAGATTGCCAATCAGACGGACAAGATCGACCGCAACAAGGCGAAAATCGAAGCACTGTCTGCAAAGGCGGACAAGCTCGAAGATACAAACCGTATGCTGAAAGCGACTATCGGAAATCTGCCGGGTATCCGCACTCTGATCGCCAATAACGAGAAGCGTATTCAGGCTATCCGTGAAGTCAAGATTCCGAAGCGGCAGGAAAAGATAGATCAGGGTTGGAAGAAGATCGACACACTGACCGCAAAGCGTGACCGTATCGAACACAAGCTGAACCGTGTGATCGCTCTCAATGACACGATCAAGAGCTTCGGTATCCACTTTAACAAGGAACGCCGTGAAGCCTTTGCAGATGCTATGACAAGGCTGAACAGCTCGACCGTGGACTGCCTGAGCGACAAGAAAGCAACGCTTGAAGCCAAAAAGCAGGCTATCCTTGACACCTATAACGATCCTGCCACAAGTGCCGTGGACAAGCTCAAACTCGGTGAACAGCTCAAGGGCGTGAATGAGCGTATCGGCGCACTGGAAAGCAAGATCATGAAGCTCGCCCGTCCCGAAACACATTATGAGGAACAGACCAATGATCAGCTCGACGCTTCTATGAAGCTCACAGGAGATAAGCTCGGTGAAATGGTGCAGAATGGAACTATGGATATGCCTTCTCTTGCTGAGGGTGCTGTTCAGGCAGCACAGGAAGTTGAAACGCTCGACAGGTCAAAGGTCGCTGAACTTGCCGACCAGCTCGGTATCCAGCCGCTTGCCAATGCAGAAATGCAGATGGAAGATGATTATAACATGATAGATGGTATCATTAATAACGGCTCTAAAGAGGATATTGACAAGGCAAAGGCAGAGCTTGCAGATGGTATCAAGTCTATGGAAAGCCTTGCGGAAAATCCTTTTGTTCCGCAGGAGATGAGGGATAATGCCACGGCGGAGCTTGAAAAGATGCGGAAACAGCTTGAACTGCTTGACAGTGCCGATGAAGTCCAGGTGGATAGCTGGCTCTCAGCTATGATCGAGAATGGCGATGCTGTCCTTACCGATGACGGTGGTTTCAAGGTCAACCCCGACTATTACAAGGAGTTGCCGAGAAATGATCGTCATGTGGAGACTATGACGGAAGTTCAGGCGGTCGAGGTCATGTCCGCACTGACTGCCGCAGGCGTGGCATACTCTGCTGCCACTAAGGGTGAGGATAAGGTAGGCATTACTGTTTCAAAGCAGGATGTTCCTGTGCTGAATGATGTGATGTACGCATCTATCGGCAAGATCGCTCATACAGAAGCCGCAAAGGAAAACGGCGGTAAGGGCGAAAAGGGCAAATATCAGACGATCAACCCTGAATATTATGCTTCGCTCGGTAAGGAAGATAAGCACACCCGTGTTGAGCCTATCGACACAGCAAGGCAGATCGTGGCAGAGCTGCAAAAGCAGAATATCCCGTATTCTGCGGTAGTCCGCAAGAATGACACGGTGGCGGTCACTGTTTCTAAGGCGAATGCCGAAGCCTACAAGCAGATCGAGAGTGCCGTCAAGGGCGAAAGAGCTGTGGAGTATGTCAATCCCGACTTTTTCAAATCACTCCCGAAGCAGGAGCGTTTCACCCAGCGTATGGACGAGGGGCAGGCTCGGAAGAAGTCGGCAGAGCTGACTGCAAAGGGCGTGGAGCATTCTGCGGTGTTCGGCGGTGAGAAGTCCGCTGTCACTGTCGCAAAGAAGGACTCGCAGAGAGCTTTCTTCTCCCGCGGCAGGATGCAGCGTGATGCCCAGCGTATCAGCGGTCGAGGACAGCAGAAGTCTCAGCAGAGAGAACAGACACCCAAAAAGAGAAAGAATCAGGGGCTTGAATAATAGATGAGAATTACTGATGAACAGAAAGAAAGGGCGGCATTTGTCAATCTTCCTCAGTTCCTCATGGCTCACGGCTTTGACCTGAAAAAAGTCGGTAAAGAGTATGTGTGGAAGGATCACGATAGCCTGCACATCAAGGATAACGGTCCGGGTGAGCGTGGTGCGTGGTTTCGTTTCAGCGAGGACAAGGGCGGAGACAACATCGGATTCCTGCGTGAATACATGGGAATGTCTTTCGTTGATGCGGTCGAAGCTCTCACGGGCGAACACATCGACCGCACCTATATTCCGTCCCGCACATACGAACAGAAGCCGAAAACAGTAACGGCAAGGGAGCTTTCCCTTGCCGAAGCTGATAATGCAAGGCGTGTGTTTGCGTACCTGTGCAAGACCAGAGGGCTTGACTATGATATGGTATCGGCTCTTGTCCGTGGTGGAAGTATCGCTCAGGAAGAAAAGACAGGAAATGTCCTTTTCAAATACTATGACGAACATGGCAAGGTCATCGGTGCTGAAAAGGTCGGCACATCAACAGAACACAAATTCAAAGGAATTGCAACAGGCTCGGCAGCAGGACACGGCTTTGAAGTAGTCCGTGGCACAGGCGAAAAGGCTTTTTTCTTTGAGTCGGCTATTGATATGCTCTCCTATCTGCAAATGCACGATAAAGAGCTAACCGATTGCAGGCTCGTTTCCATGATGGGCGTGAAGCCGAATATCGTGCTTGACACGATTCTCCGTAATAACATTTCGCCCGACCATGTATTTTTATGCTCCGACAATGATACCGCAGGCAACGAATTTGCCCAGCGTTTGCAGGAGCAGTATCCTGACATGAAGCGTGTTATCACTCCCGATACATATAAAGACTGGAATGATATGCTTCGTGGTATCCCAAAAGCAGTAGAACATGAGACTGAGAAAAAGGAGGTTGACACAACAAGTATGCAGTATTACGGCAACGAAATGTGGAACAAGGCAACGGATAACAGAGATAAAAGCCTTGTGACCATTCAGGCTGCGGACTTTGCAAGATTGCAGGAACAGCTTGATAATTCGGGCATCAACTACTATGCCTATGCCCGTGATAATTCCGTCATTATGGCGATCAACGATAAAGATATAGAGTGGTTCAAGCGTATCGCAGGCACTCCCGATCTTGTTCCCACCAAATCAAACAGACCTTATTCTCCGCCCGAAAAGAACATCTTCGGAAGTGCGGAGTATCGTTATATCCCGCAGAAGGAGTACCTCTCCGCTGACCGTGACCTTGTGCTGAAAATGGCTGAGATCATGAAAGCCCGTGGTATGCAGTTTTCGGGCAGAGTCTATCCGTCCGGCAAAGGAACGCTGACGGTTTCTCATGCTGACCTCTTTGCTGTCCGCAACATCAGGGACGAGGTCGTGAATATGCGTAAGCAGTTTGCAAGCCCCGATAAGGCACAGGAAGTCGGCAACCGTGACTATCGTGCGAACCGTGATACTCATTATTATATGAGCAAGCTCACACCTGAACAGTTTGGAAAGGTCAAGCCGTTCCTTGAAACAAGCGTGAGCTATCATGCTGTTGTCCGTGACGGCAAGGTCGCATTTGCGGTCGATAAGGAGAATGCTCCTGCTTTTCACAGGGCTTTGGAGAACGCTGTCCGTGAGACGAATATGCTCCGCAAAATGGCTGACCTCGGTCTGCCTATGGAGCAGAATATCGCACTTTCGCCCGTAGTTCACCGCCTTGCCGTTGAGGATATGCAGCTTGACCTTGCTGATTTCTTTGACAGTAGATACGATGAAGCACAGTTTGGCGAGATGCTCTCGCTTGTGAACGCATATATCGCTCAGGCTCCGGCTGAACGCTACGGCGAAAACAGCAAGCTGACCGATATGCTTGAAGCGAAGTCCAGCTTTGACCGCAGTATCGAGCTTTCGGACTTCTTTTCTCTGCACGATTTCTCCGATGAGCAGAGAGCCGCAATTACGGCTATGTTTGTCGGTGATGTGACGAGAGGACAGATCGACAGCATTGACGAGACTTTCACCGCTGAGGATATTCAGGCATACGATGAAATTCTGCATAATGCTTTGCAGGAATCCGATGTTGCTGACTTCCTGACTGCCCATAAGCAGACGGTCATTGACCGTGAGAACGCAAGCAGAGTTCCCACTGAGGAAGAAGTGCTGTTCCCGAAGGCTGACCTTGCAAAGTTCCTTGCGGAGCGTACACTGTCCAGCGATGAGTGGGAGGACATGGCTTACCCTCTGTTTGACAGCGGTTATCTTGATAAGCATAAGCCCAACGACAAGGCTGCTTTCGGCTATCATCTTTCTGAGCCTGCGTTCTATGACCTTGCCCAGCGTTATCATGACGGTGAGGATATTCGCCGTGAGCTTGCTCTCGGTCTGTTAGAGGGCAGCGGGGCCGCAGATATTGAGTTTATCTTTGAACAGGGCGAGATTTCAGACCGCACCTATTATTATGCTGAAAACCTCCGCCACTCCCTGCATACGGAGAGAACTGAGGACGGCTTTATGTGCAGTTTCGGCGGTATGGAGCGTTTTGTTTCCTTTGAGGAGATCGGACAGGCTTTCATTGACCGCACCCATGAGGAGTTCAATGACCTTGCTTTCTGGTGGGTTCGTGACGATATGCTCGATGCTATCCCTGATATTTCCGATGAAAAGATCGCTGACCTTCTGACATCGTTTGACGGTGCAGCTCTGCACGGTTGGGAGAACGGCGATAATATCCCGAAGCTCAACCGTATCAAGAAGGCACTCTATGATATTCTCGGTGATGAAGTGCAGACCGAAAAGGCTTTTGCTATCATCGCAAAGGAAAAGTATCATGTGAGCTTTGAAGCAGAAACACCCGAAAAGCAGCCGGATAGCCTGACATTCCATTTCGGCAAGGATAAGGGCGATGAATGGGTAAGCGAAAGTGACATCGTTCACGATTTTGCCCTTGCACACCCTGATTGCAGTTTTGCTCTCGGCAATGCAGTCCTTGAATACCTCGATGAGAAACAGCACTCGGAGCGTAATATCCCTGAGCTGAAAGCAGGCTGGTATAAAAAGACCGATTTCAGCATTACTGCTGTCATCGACGGTGAGGAGTTCAACTATGACGGCCGCTTTGATATTGGCGACGGCAAGGGTACGGGCGGCGGTTCGCTGATCGACCATATCCGCACCTATAACGAGGGTATCCTCGGCTATACGCAGCACCCGTTCAATCAGCCGGAATATAAGGAAAGAGCGCAGAGAATGCTTGACATTTTCGTTCCTTTCCTTGAAGCACATTCTGAGCTGACCGCTGAGGAACAGCGTATCTTCGATGATTTCAAGGCACAGCACCCGATTCGCACCTATGATGATGTGGAAAAGGCTCAGGGTACTTTCAAGATCTATCAGCTTCCCGGCGGAGAGAAGTATCACGGTATTCGTTTTGAGAGTATTGACAGGCTGAAAGCTGACGGCGTACAGCTCAACAAGGACGATTATGAGCTTATGTATGAGGGTGAGGTCGGAGAGTTCAGGGGCAATGCTACGCTTGAAGCACTATTCGCTCAGTTCAATAATGACCGTCCCGATGATTTCTCCGGGCATAGTCTGTCTGTAAGCGATGTTATTGTCATTTCTGTTGACGGCAAGGATACAGCGTATTTCTGTGACAGTTTCGGCTTTACCGAAATGCCTGAGTTCTTCCGTGAAAAGGAGCTTGTGCAGGAAAAGCCCGAAACTGCAAAGGTGTCCGATCTTGCAGTCGGTGACGTTATCATGTATGACGGCGCGCGCCGTGAGGTCGAGAAGATCAGTGACAAGAGCATTTCCCTGAAAGACCTTGATGCCCCCGATTACGGCGGTATTCTGCTCGGCACTTCCGATGTGCTTGCCTATGACGGCTGGCAGCAGGATATGGAGGAAAAGGGCTTTGAGATTCTGTCTAAGGCTGAAAAGCCTGCACCTGTTGTTGATGCTCCTGAACAGGCAGAGCCGGAGGACAAAGGTCCGGTATCGCTCCGTAAGGTCGGTGACTTCTATGAAATGTACGGAAAAAATGCTGAGATCGGTGAAGAAGTCCTCGGTCTGCGTATGCTCTCCAAAAACGGGCAGCCTATGGTCGGATTTCCCGCCCACGTCAAGGACGAATACTCCGACAAGCTGAGAGAAGCAGGATATTCCGTCCTGATCGAACAGGCATTTGAGCTGAATCCACCGAAGCGTGAGCCTGAAAAGCTCCAGACCTTACAGCAGGTCGTTGATAAGTTTTTCGGGACTGACTGCGAATCTGCGGAAACGGAGCGTGGTACATGGAAACTGGCTATCGCTGACGGCGATAAGGTTGGTGAACTGTTCTATGACGGCGATCCCGTCTGCGGTATCTATAACCGTGGCGATAAAATGGAGATCGAGCCTTACCGTGAGCTGACTACTTTTCCGGCGCTCCTGCGTACTGCGATGCTTGAGCATAACCCTGACAAGCCCGTGGAGATCATGAACTTTCAGCGCAACTTTGAAACTCCGCTTGATAAGGCAAAGTGGCTTATCAATGATTTTTGCGAAGCGGAATACCGTGAGGGTGCTGATTTTGATGATCTGCACAATGTCGGTCTTGCGTTTACCACGCTGACAGACGATGAGCTGCCCATTCAGGTAACTGCTGACCTTATCGACTTCAAGGTCACCTATGAGTTTGACGGCGAAGTTTATAATACGGAGCAGTATGACAGTATTGAGGATATGATCGAGAACGGTCTGACAGGACTGGACTTCTCCGACCTCGTTTCTGTTCCCGATGAAGTCATTGAGCGTCATACTGGCAAGGACGAACAGACGGTTGACCTTATGAGTGATGCCGCCGATGTTTCTGATACTTCTTCTCCTGCGGAAGATGTGCCGTCTGTTACGCTGAAATACAAGGGTGATGCCGAGAGCCTTGACGAGATCAAGGATAAGGCGCTTTCCCTCGGAGCTACTGTTATCATTGATAATGCCGAGGGCGTTATCTCTATCGACACCTATGAAAACCATCATGCTGAGATCGACGGAGCCGCCTATGAGCTTGGTCTAATGGCAGTCGATGATGCTCCAACGGTTTCAGAGGATATTGACAAGCCCCTGTTCACCGATGATGCTGTTATTGAGGAAATTCAGCGGAGTCAGAACGATGATATTCCGTTTTGGGAGAAGCCCGATATTCAGGGCGAACAGCTTTCTTTGTTTGGCGATCCCGAACCGCTGACATCTTCAAAGCCAGCAAAAGAAAAGCCCAAGTCCGAGTTTGCAAAAGGTCCGGTGGTGGACGGTGTTCAGGTCTATGAAGCACTTGCCGCCGAGATCGACCGTGGAACTGGCTTTGTTCACGGCAAGCTCCGTGTGCAGGACTTCTATGAGGAACAGCACCCGACTATTCAGCAGCTTGCCGATTTTCTGAAAAAGGAATACGGCACAGGCGGACACAGCGGAGAGGGCAAGATCTCACTCGTTGACTATAATTCTCAGGGTATCACATTCAGCTTTGAGAACGGCGAGAAGTTCCGTCATTCGTGGTACAATGTCGCAACAATGACAGAATCACGGCTCATGGACGATACCTACCTTTCTGCCGAACAGAAAGCGGAAAGGGCGGCGCTCAAAGCGGAAAAGGCTGAGGAGCATAGCCACAAGATCGTGGAAGTCGGTGACCGATTTCGTCACAAGATTACTGGCGAGGTTTCTGAGGTTATTTCGCTGACAGGCGCACTTCCGTTCTATTCGGACGATTGCACTGTCACAAGAGAAAGCGGCGGTTTTGCTGTGACGGAGAATATTTCCTATGATAAGCTCCTGAACAGCGGTATGTATGAGTATATCGGTAAGGCTGAACCTGAAAAGGAGCAGTCTGCACTCAAAAAGCCTGAGCCTGAAAAGGCTGAGGTAACACCCGATAAGACTGCATTTGCTCCCGAAGCAGAAAAGCCCGAAATTCCTACTGTCAAGAACCTGTCTCAGCTCAAAAAGGCGATCAAGCCGGGTATGATGTTTGAGATCACTGATCACCTCCGTCCTGAGTGCATTGGAGAGCGCAGAGTGGTCACAGGTGTTACTACGGTCGATTTTACTTCCAGAAAGCTCGATGAAAACGGCGAACCTACGGGCAAAGACCTCCACATGGAGTTTGACCGTGCGAAGAACTGGACTTTTGACGGCGATGAACTGACTTCTCGGCTCGATAACGGCGATATGCTGATGTCATTCCATTTCATTGACAGCTTGGAGCGTGAGCAGATTGTTCACGCTGAGAAAGAGCCGGAGGTCAAACTTGTTGCTGATGAAGTCGATGTTCCTGAAACGGAAGTAACTGCACCCGATAAGGGCGAAAACTTCACGATCACCGATGATGCTCTCGGTGAGGGTGGTGCAAAGGCGAAATTCCGTGCTAATGTCGATGCGATCAAAACGCTGAAAACACTTGAACGGGAGAAGCGTCCTGCGACTGCTGAGGAAAAGGAAACCCTGTCGAAATATGTCGGCTGGGGTGCTTTGGCTAAGGCTTTTGACAAGGACGATCCGAAGTGGGCCGCAGAGTATAAGGAGCTTTCTGAGCTGCTGACTCCGCAGGAGTACGCTCAGGCACGTTCAACGGTCAATGATGCGTTTTATACCAGCCCGACCGTTATTGACGGAATCTACGAAGCACTTGGCAATTTTGGCTTTGACGGCGGTAATGTCTTAGAGCCTGCAATGGGTATCGGAAACTTTTTTGGACGTATGCCCGAAGCTATGCAGGCACACTCTCAGCTCTACGGTGTGGAGATCGACTTGCTGTCCGGCAGAATTGCTCAGGCTCTCTATCCTGATGCAGATATTGCTATTCATGGCTTTGAGCAGAACCGTTTTCAGAACGGCTGCTTTGATGTGGCTGTCGGAAATGTGCCGTTCGGTGAGCTTGGTTTCCGTGATACCGTCCACAATACCACGAAACTGCACGATTTCTTCTTTGCCGAAGCACTCGACAAGCTCAAAGACGGCGGAATCATGGCATTCGTGACCTCGGCAGGCACACTCGATAAGCGTGATGAGAGTGTCCGCCAGATGTTGGCTGATAAGGCTGACTTCATCGGTGCTATTCGTCTGCCGGGTGGCAAGAATGGTGCGTTTAAGGATAACGCAGGCACGGAAGTCACTACGGATATTATCTTCTTGAAAAAACATGAAGGCAAATCTGTTGCCGAAATGTCCGATATTCCCGATTGGGTACACATTGGGCAGACTGAGGACGGACTGCCGATCAACAAATACTTTGAACAGCACCCCGATATGGTGCTTGGTACAGTTGTTGAGGGAAATAAGCTCTACGGCAGCGGTACAATGGTTGTCGCTGAGGACGGCTTTGACCTGAGATCGGCGCTCCATGAAGCAGTCGAAAAGCTGTCTGCGGAGATCAGTCATGAGCGTGGCAGAGATGTGTATGCGAAAACGGCTGACGGTGTGCAGGTGCAGATTCCCTCTAAACTGCGTAATTACAGCTTTTTCCTTTCGGACGATCAGGTGTTCTTCAAAAAGAATAACGCTGCCTGTGAGTTTCGTTTCGATAAGGGTACTGCACAGCACAAGCGTTTTACTGCTTTTATTGAATTGCGTGACCTCACCCGTGAGCTGATCGAAGCGATGGAGCTTGATAAACCTGACAGCGTTATCAAAGATTTGCAGGCAAAGCTGAATGTTGCATACGATGATTTCTATAAAAAATTCGGACTTATCCACTCTCAGACCAACAAGCGCTATTTTGCGGAAGATGTTTCATATAACCTTGTGGCAGGACTGGAAAAGAGCTATGATAAGACTAAGCTCCTTGAAAAGTCTGATATTTTCACAAAGCGGACTATCGTGCCGCCGAAGGCTGTGGAACACGTTGACACGGCACTTGAAGCTCTGACACTCTCCATTGCTGAGAAAGCACGGGTTGACTTTGAATATATGGGAAAGCTCACCGGAATGAGTGAGGACGAGCTGAAGCACGACCTTACTGGCGAGATCTTCAAAATTCCCCATACGGTAAACGACTATCAAACGGCTTCGGAGTATCTTTCGGGCGATATTCGCAAGAAGCTCCGAGAAGCTGAGGAGATCGCTGAGTATGATCCCGACTTCAATATCAATGTATCAGCTCTGAAACAAGCTATGCCCGAACCGCTGAAAGCCGGAGATATTGACATTAAGCTCGGCGCCGCTTGGCTTGATCCGAAATACTACGAACAGTTCATGTATGAGCTGTTGCAGACTCCGGCATATCAGCGAAGTGACAGTCCGTCTGCACGTTGGAACAAGTCTGCTATCGTCGGCGTGGAATACTCCGTTCACGCTAACTCTTTCCATGTAAGCAACAAATCTTCCGACAGGTCGGTGCTTGCGACTCAGAAGTACGGCACACACAAGATGAACGCTTATGACATCTTTGAGCATTTGCTGAATCTGCAAGAGCCGAAGGTCTACAAGACGATCGAAGTGCCGGACGGCTTGGGCGATACTAAGGAAAAGCGTGTGGTGGATATTGATGCTACCCGTGTGGTACAGCGCAAGGCTGACGATATTCGCAAGGCTTTCAAGGCGTGGATCTTCAAAGATTCTGTCCGCCGTGAAGCTATTGTGGAGCGTTATAATGAGCTATTCAATAGTATCCGTCCCCGTGAGTTTGACGGTTCGGCTCTTTCTTTCCCGATGATGACTGCGGACATTCATCTGCACGATCATCAGAAAAATGCTATCGCTCATGCAATGTTTGGCGGTAATACGCTGTTTGCTCACTGTGTCGGTGCGGGCAAGACTTTTGAAATGATCGCTACTGCTATGGAAAGCAAGCGTTTGGGACTTTGTACTAAGAGCCTGTTTGCTGTGCCGAATCATCTGACGGAGCAGATCGGTGACGATTTCCAGAAGCTCTATCCGGGTGCTAACATTCTTGTTGCGACCAAAAAGGACTTCAAGAAAGAGAACCGACAGCAGTTATTCGCTAAGATCGCCACAGGCAACTACGATGCAGTTATCATCGGTCACTCTCAGCTTGGCAAGATTCCTGTTTCTAAGGAGAGACAGGTCATGACCATTCAGACGCAGATCGACGATATTCTGCAAGGCATTGAGGAACTGAAAAAGAGCGAAGGCTCAAAGTTCCAGATCAAGGCTATGGAGCGTACCCGTAAGAGCCTGCAAAAGCAGCTTGACAAGCTAGAAAAGGCTAATCAGGACGATACGCTGACCTTTGAACAGCTCGGAATCGACCGTCTGTTCATTGACGAAGCCCACGAGTTCAAAAATCTGTTCGTCGCCACAAAATTGCAGAATGTAGCCGGAATTTCCAATTCGGCTTCACAGAAAGCACTTGATCTTTTCCTCAAATGCAGATACCTCGATGAAAAGACAGGCGGCAAGGGCGTTATCTTTGCAACTGGCACACCTCTCAGCAACAGTATTACAGAGCTGCACACCATGATGCGTTACTTGGAGTATGACTTCCTGCGTGACCACGGCTTACAGCACTTCGACAATTGGGTTGCGGTGTTCGGTGAGCAGAAAACAGACTATGAGTTAAAGCCTGCGGGCAATGGCTTCAAGGAGCGCACCCGTATCGCAAACTATACAGGTCTGCCTGAACTGATGAGTATGTTCAAGCAGGTCGCTGACATTCGTACCGCCGATACGCTGAAACTTGATGTGCCTGACTGTGATTATCAGGTGGTTCAGGTCGAAGCTACTCCTTTTCAGCAGGAACTTGTTCAGGAGCTTGCCGACAGAGCTGATGCTATCAACAGCGGAAATGTTGATCCTACGATCGACAATATGCTCAAGATAACGTCGGACGGACGAAAGCTCGGACTTGATCCTCGTCTGATTGATCCGTCTTTTGAGGATAACCCCGATACAAAGCTCAATCGATGTGTCGAAAATGTTGCCCGTATCCACACTGAAACGGCTGAGGACAGGCTCACGCAGATCATCTTCTGTGATTTGGGTGTACCGCACAAGGCCGCAGAAGCAGCGGTCGAGGGTGAAGATACCGATGATGCTAAGGATAAGAAGTCTATCGCTGAGGTCGAGTCTCTTGAAGAAGAATGCGACTTCTGCGTGTATGACGATATTCGTGACAAGCTGATTGCTAAGGGCATCCCTGCGGAGGAAATCGCATATATCCATGATGCGAAAACCGAGCAGCAGAAAGCTGACCTCTTTGATAAAGTCCGCAGCGGAGAGATCCGTGTACTGCTCGGCTCAACCGCCAAAATGGGTACGGGTACGAATGTCCAGAAGAAGCTGATCGCAGTCCATGACCTCGATATTCCGTGGAGACCGGCTGATCTGGAACAGCGCGCCGGAAGAATTATCCGTCAAGGCAATGAAAACAAGCAGGTGCAGATATTCCGCTATGTTACCAAAGGCACATTCGATGCTTATTCCTATCAGACTTTGGAGAACAAGCAGAAATTCATCTCTCAGATCATGACAAGTAAGACTCCTGCGAGAAAGTGTGAAGATGTGGACCAGCAGGCACTCACTTATTCCGAGATCAAGGCTCTCTGCACAGGCGATGAGCGTATCAAGGAAAAGCTGATGCTTGAAAATGAAGTGAAGGAACTGAGGGTACTCGCTGCGGAACACCGCAACACGGTATTTGAAATGGAGGACAAGATCGCTCGTTTCCCTGAACAGGAACAGAAACTTACTGCGATTCTTGCTGATCTCCATACAGATCGTGAAGCACTCCGCAAGCTCCCGATTGATCCCGAACGCAAACTGCCCGTATTCAAGATCACCATTGGTGAAACTGAGTACACCGATAGAAAAGAAGCTGCTAAGGCTCTTGAAGATGCTGTGTTGGCTATCAAATATGCCGATACTCCCGTGAAAGTCGGCTCGTTCCAGGGCTTTGACCTGAGCGTTACAGTAAACAGCAACATGATGGGCGGCGGTATGTCGGCTGGCCTGCAAGGTGCCACTTCACATACCACGAAGCTGATCGAGAGTTTTGCCCACAACTTGAATCGTCTTGAAGCTGCCCTCTACAACATCGACGGCAGAATCGAGAGAACGCAGGATAACCTCGCAAAGCTCAGGCTTGACCACGCAGAAGCGCAGAAGATCGTAGCAGAGCCGTTCCCCCAGCAGGAGGAGCTTGATACTAAGGAGCAAAGGCTGAAAGTCGTAACTGATGAGCTGAATCAGGCGGCTATCGAAGCAAAGAAGAACGCTCCGAAGCGTGAAAAGACTTGCTACTTTGAGAGGGCGAAGATGAAGCGTGATGCCGCAAGGCTCGGCAAAAAGCCAAAAACGCCGAAGGACCAGACAAAGGGCAGGAGCAAGAAGCAAGGAATTGAATAAGCAACTATAAGATTATTCTAAGTAAGTATGCATCCCAATAAGTGAAAAATGATATAATTCACATTATTGGGATGCAATTTCTATCTTGACAGAAAGAAAAAAAAGATGTATAATATATACAATGAAATGCTCCCCTTTTGATGTTTTCAAGTTATAATCCACACAAGTTGGCTTGTGTAAAATATTACTTAAATACAATGCGAGGAAAGGAATTATCATGGCAAATAAAGAGAAAATGGGCCCTCCTACATTAGAAATGATTCAGGGCAATCCGTACAATTATACTTTTGATGAAGTAGCCAAATGTATGGGAGAAGAACGAGCTAAGTCTTTATTCAAAACCTTGTATAAAAATGGCGTAAGTCCTAAAAATCAAACTATGACTATAAAAGACATATATGTAGGGGGAGATACTACAAAGTATGCTTTTGAATTACAAGATGGCTACTGCATTGAAACAGTATGCATTAAAAGAAGGACTGGCAATACGGTATGCGTTAGCACTATGGTCGGTTGTCCGGTGGGGTGTATTTTCTGTGCATCAGGAAAAAATGGATTTATTCGCAATCTTTCACCAGCTGAAATAGTTCAGCAAATCGTTCTTTTGAAAGAACGTGTCAACAGAATCGTTTTTATGGGGATGGGAGAACCTCTCTTTAATTATGATAATCTGATTAAAAGTATTCATATACTTCGTGATCGCAATGGACTTAATTTTCCTACAGATGGCATAAATGTATCGACTGTTGGACCAGTTGAACAGTTGAAGCGACTGAGAGAGGAGCATTTAAAGATTCAGTTTACACTCTCTCTTCACGCAACGGATCAAGCAACTAGAAACATGATTATGCCGCACATGAAATCCAATAGCATTCATAGTGTTGTCGAAGCTGCGCTTTCCTATTCTGAACGACATAACAGAAAGATTACCATTGCATATCTGCTCGCTCCTGGAATTAATGATAGGGCTTCAGACGTAAGACAACTTGGTAAATGGTTTAGAGGAAAAAATGTACTGATTAATCTTTTACAATATAATGAAACTGCCTGTAAGAGAATCAAACGTCCTAACAAGCAACAATTGGTTGCATTTAAGATTAGACTAGAGGAGGCTGGCTTGGAAGTAAAACTTCGGGAATCAAGAGGTAATAGAATAAAAGCTGCCTGTGGTCAATTAGTAAGTGATTATAATAAAGGGAACGACGCTCCTACGTCTGATTCACCTGAAAAGATGTCGCCTGTGATACACAAGCTTTCTGACAATAAAGCTGATACAACAAGAGGGATAAGAAAAGAAAAACGTCACCCTTTTGCAAAACATAAAGCCAAAAGGAAACGTAAGAAAAACTAATGATGAATTATCCCTCTAACCATTGTTGACTATTCTTTTAATGGTTATCGTTTGCGCTCACCATAATACTATGACGCACGGACGCACCTATGTATGCGCCCGTGCTAACCATAACATGAAAGGTGGGTGTACTGTCTTTCCTTTGCACGGCAGTAGGTGTGTCTCTACAATGACAATATAATGCAATTATTTTTGTGTATAAAAGGAATAACCATATTATTTTATGTGGAGGGATAATATGAGGCTGGCAGATATGCATATTCATACTACTTTTTCGCCCGACGGAAAGTCATCTATGGAAGAGCAGTGTATAAAAGCCATAGAGATTGGGATTCCAATTATTTGTTTTACGGATCATGTAGATTTCAATTCTTCTGAAATAAATGTGGGAAGAATAATTAATAAAGCTTCTACAAATTTTGATGTGTCAGAATATTTCTATGAAGTGAATAGGCTAAGACGTATTTATAACTCCATTCAGATTTTGATTGGGATTGAATTCTCCGAGCCACATCTATTCCCTACTGAATTCGAGGATTACAGTTCTATGCCTTTTGATTATATTCTAGGAAGCATTCATCATTGCTATGGCTCTGTTTTTCCAGGTGCAAAAAACATAGAGGAATCAAAAGCGATTGATGAATACTATAATCTTATGTTAAAATCAATTCAGACCTGCGAGTTCCAGGCGATGGCACATATAGATTTTCCCAGACGTTATTTTGATAATTGGAACGTCAGTGATACTATCATGGATGAAATATTAAATGCTATGATTAAAAAAGACATTATTCTTGAAGTTAATACGTCTTCCATCATGAATGCTTCTGACGAACCGCTGCCTCGATACAGTATCATTGATCGATATGTTCAGCTTGGAGGACGTAGGGTTGTATTAGGATCCGATGCACATATTAGTGTTAAACTTGGAAATGCATTTAGTAGTGTTGTTAGAAAACTACCGAATACTTGCGTTATAGGGTATTTTAAGAACAGGGTGTTTTATGAACTGTAATATAATAAAATGATAAGGGGGATTAAAAATGAAAGAATTGGTAAGTGTTATTATCCCTTTTTATAATGAAGAACAGTATATAGGAGATTGCCTAATATCGCTTATAAAGCAGACATATAAGAACATTGAGATTATTTGCGTTGATGATGGTTCAACCGACAATGGGGCAATGATAGTCAAAGCAATACAACAGTCTGATAGCCGTATTTCTTTAATTCAACAAGAAAATATGAATGCAGGAACAGCGAGAAATGTAGGTTTTTCTAAAGCAAAGGGTGAGTATGTCCTTTTCTTAGATTCTGATGATTTCTTTTCTCCATCAATGGTCGAGCGTATGTTAAACAAAGCATTAAGTACAAACTCTGATATTGTATTTTGCACAGGATATGGTTTGAATGTGATAACTAAAGAAACATATATGATGCCTCCTGTTGGTAAAGACAATGCTTATATGAAGGTGTTCCAATTCAAAAGCCATCCAAAGACATTCTCTTACTATCGCAAACTACCGAGCAACTATTTCCGTGGCTGACGGCAGAAGGAAATGTAATAATACCGCAGTTGCTGTCATGCAACAGAAGATACAGAGATGCACAGAAGATAGCGAGAGAGAAGCTTAGTAGCGTGGGTATTGATTCATTGGAACTGTACAGGAAATACCCATCACAACTGTCCGGTGGACAAAAACAACGAATTGCTATCGCAAGAGCATTAGCTCTTGCTCCAAGCATAATATTATTAGATGAACCGTTCTCGGCTCTTGATGAGTCATCACGAGTAGGAATTGGCAATACAATAAAAGAACTTCCTCACAAAGAGAATATATCTATCATTTTTATTACACATCAAATGAGTGAAGCAAAAACGATAGCAAATAGGATTTTTTTCATTGAAGAAACTAAATCGGATAGTGTTATATGATATATTCTTATTTATTATACACCAAAATCCGCATATTGTCAATATTATTACGTGCACATAATCCCCCATATAACAACGCATTCATATCATGCAAACATTTTTTAGTCTATCAATCAGACGGATACTTAACTTTGAACCCACTGGATTCAAAGTTCTCAAAAAACGAAAAGGACGGCGCAAACCGTCCTTTTTTCGTTATTTCTGTATCTCAATCTCAAACTTTCCCTCGGAGTTCACCTTGAGCCGCAATGTCTTGACATACCGATTGCAGAAGTTCTCCATTTCCTTCATGGTAGCGGTCACTCTTGTGGCTTCGTAGATCTTGTGGGTAAGGTCCAGAGGGTTCTCACCGACAAGCGAGGGCAAATGCTTTTCAAGCTCCGCAAACAGAACGGCTCGCTTCATATCTTCCGTTCCTGCGGTGCAGAAATCATCTATGGCACAGTAGTAGATGCCGTGCTGTGCGAGGGCGTTCTTGATCGCCGTTCCGCATTTCTCGTATTCATACATAACAAGAAACTTCGCTTTCGGCAGGCTCTCGATGAGTCCCCAAAAGTCGGAATCACTCGACACAATGATAAATGATGTGATGCCGTCACGATAGAAGTCCGTGACTACGCTTGCTGTCATTCGCACATCGACCAGGGACTTTCGGTCGGTCACACGGTCGATCTCAATATGCTCGGTGGGTATCTGTGTGAATTTGGAGAGCCAGTCCCAGCCTGCTGTGGTGTGCGGATCGTCATAGAGCGTTATTTTCTCGATCTTGGCAAGTTCATCTTGATTTAAGCCTTTCAGCACACTGTACAGCTTGTACGGGTTGGAGTTCTCACAATCGACAGCGATAGCAGTTTTCTCGGCGGTGTCGATAAAATTATAAATATTGTTTCGTGTTTCATCGTCTGCGTCCCGATATTTCGTGGAGTCGGTGAAGCTGTCATTATGCTGACCGTAGATGATTTTCAGGAACTTACGGTCGGAATAGACGATACTTCCCACATCGGCAGGCTGCCAGTGAATATACATCTGAAACGGGTAATGCTCGATGTTCGCCATGTATTTGTTGAACTCCTGCTTCATGACACCGTTCTTGTTGTATTTCGGGACAAAAAACAAGTCTCGGATATACTCCCAATTCAGCCAGTCATAGAACAGACGGGAGCATTTGTCAATGTTTTCATTGATGAGCCTTGTAAACTCCTGCATATACTTCTCGGAGCGTGAGTTTGCCTGAATAATGGTAAAGCCCCATTTTTCAAGCTGTTTGATGTTTTCGTGGTCATACCACTCGATGTTATGCAGGTTTTTGAGCTGATACCGCATCAGATCATCGGTCTTTTTGAACTTCTGCATCAGCACGGTTCGCAGCTTACATAAATATCGTATCGCAGTAGCATCACGGTCGGATTTGAGCTTGTCTATCAGCTCGGCACATTCCCCATAACTTGCGGTGAGTGCCGACATTCGGACACCGATCATATAGGCGATCGTGGTGACTACTTCTTTGGTATCAACGGTCAAGGAAATTCCTCCTATTCATCGTTATTGATTGCAATATGTTTGTCGATGACCGTCATTATCTCGTTAAGCCGACTTTCTCCGATACCTTTGATCTTGCTCAGATCGGCTTGTAAGCTGTCATAATCAATGGGGTGCGTTTCTTCCTCGGCTCTCTGATAGCCCTGAGCAAAGACATTTCTCACGAAAGTCTCCATTTCGGCACGGTTCATTGATTTGATCTGCTTGTATAATGCACGGTTTACTAATTCTTCGGTTTCGTTATCCATTGCATTCACCTCCGATCTGCTCTATAAGTCAATTATAGCACAGACGGCGGTATATTGCAATGAAAAGGGTATGAAAAAGTGTGTGGAGATTGACTTTTTCGGGGCGGCTTGGTATAATAAGAAGTAGAGATAGCCCAAATCACGACTATTTCTTAGACGTAAAAAAATCACTATTATCGGGAGGTCGGTTATGAAAGATTTTGTTTTCAGCAACACAACAAAGGTATATTTTGGCAAGGATCAGCTTCATCATCTGAGCGAGGAGATCGCAAAGTTCGGCAAGAAAGTCCTGCTCGTTTACGGCGGCGGTTCTATCAAGAAGATCGGCTTGTACGATAAGGTGATCGCAGAGCTGAAAAAGGCTGATATGACGGTGTTTGAGCTTGGCGGTGTTGAGCCGAATCCGCATCACACTACCGTCAACAAGGGTGCTGCGCTCTGCAAAAAGGAAGGCATTGATGTTCTTCTCGCAGTCGGCGGCGGCTCGACGATCGATGCAACAAAAGCTATGGCTGCCACTGCAAAGTATGAGGGTGACGATTGCTGGGACATCATCACAGGAAAGGCTTTCGTTCCCGACAATCTGCCTATCGTTGCTGTCCTTACTCTTTCCGCAACAGGCTCCGAAATGGACATCGGCGGTGTTATCAGCAACGTGGAACTGAACGAAAAGCAGCCTATTTTCGGACCGACATTAAGACCAAATGTTTCCTTCCTCGATCCTACAAACACATTCAGCGTAAACGCATACCAGACCGCAAGCGGAAGTGCGGATATTATGGCGCACGTTTTTGATGTGGCATATTTCACCGATCAGGAAGAAATGGATATGCTCACCCGTATGCAGGAGGAGGTGCTGAAAACCGTAGTCAAGTACGCTCCTGTCGCTATCGAAAAGCCCGATGATTACGAGGCACGTTCAAATCTGATGTGGGCATCGAGCTGGGCGCTCAACGGCTTCCTGTTCAGTGGTGTTTCTCAGGACGCTATCGCTCACATGATCGAGCATGAGCTTTCCGCTTTCTACAACATCACCCACGGTCACGGACTTGCTATCATCATTCCGAGATGGCTGACCTATATCCTCAGCGATAAAACTGCACCGAAGATCAAGCGTTTCGGTGTGAATGTCCTCGGCGTAGATGCTTCTTTTTCCGATATGGACGGAGCTAAGGCAGCTATCGCAGCTCTTGAGAAATTCTACTTTGAGACACTCGGACTTCAGAGCCGTCTGAGCGACCTCGGCATTGACGATAAGAATTTCGCACTCATGGCAAAGAAAGCCTGCAGCGCAAAGGGCAAGCTGGTCGGATTTACAACGCTTACCCCTGCCGATGTTGAGGAAATCTTCAAGATGTCTTTGTAATAACGCATACACGGATAGACCGTCCTCATCAGACGGCTATCCGTTTCTTATTATTCCGCATACCCACAATCCAGCACTCTCAGCTTTGTATGCTCACTATCCTGCGGATCAACAATATCATAGGTGATCGAGCTGCACCTGAGCTGACTGCATAGCTCGGTGGCTCGTTTCAGGAAGTCCGGCGGTATCTCGATAAGAGAGCCGTCGTTTTTTATGAGCTTTACGCCGTTTCTCCGCAAATCCACGATAAAATCCTCACTCGTCATTGTCCTGTTCCTCGGTGGTTTCCGCACCCTCGCTCGTTTCAAGGGTGATCGTGTGGGTGTAGATCATGTGGTCGTTAAAACATTCCAGGGAGCAGTAACTCTGATTGGTGTCCTGATGCTTGTAATAGCTCTTGCCCGCCGGAATTTCCTTGTAACAGTTCGCACAAAACATTATTCGTCCCACCATAAGTAGATCATCGTTTCATTGACGGCTCTCTGTGCCTGCATACGGAGCAGATTGCCGATTGCTCCCGACTGGTCGATCCGCCCTGACATGACCGCCGCCTGATAGTCACGGCTCGACTGCATAAGAAGCTCGGTCTGACGGTTCACAGCGTCCGTGACCTTTGTGTCAAGCTCGTCAAGGTGCTTGTAGATCTCGCCCTTGTCCACGATCTCCTGCAAGAGATCGGGCCGCTTTTCCTCAATGTGGTGCAGATAGTACCTGATGTGGTCGGTGTGGAACACATAACGCTCCGTTTCGCCTGTCTTGGGGTTGCGGTGGCGTACCGTCTGCGTGTCGGTATCAACTTCCCAAACCGGAGCGCCGTTGACTTTCTGTTTGCTGTGAAAAATCATATCATCACTTCCGTTTCTTTGTGAAGTAGTAGGCAGCACCGCCGACTCCTGCGAGAGCAGCCACTCCTGCGATGATCGCAAGCGGATTGGCACCAGAAAGCTCGGAATCACTCTCAGAATCGCTTGACGGGCTGCTGGGCGTATCGTTACCCTCTGCGGAAGAACCGCCCTCAGAAGCCGTTTCCGTTCCTCCTGCGACCTCTCCGATCACTCTCGGACTGTCCTCGCCGTTGTCGTTGATCTGATGACCGTCTGTGCTTTCTTCGGGTTCGTCTTTCAGGGTACTGAACGGAGGAAAAGTGTCCACAGTATCACCGTTGCGGTCGATCATCTGCCAATTGCCGTTCAGGAGCGTGAAGCTGTAAAAGTTGTCCTCAGTCTCAATTGTCCAGTTACCATCGTTATCGTCCTCAAAGTCCCAGCCGTCGATCAGATCACGGTAGTATCTGCGGTAGCCGTGTGTGACCTCGCCCACATCGGTCCAGTCATATCCGCCTGTGCCGTAGTTATCGTCAAGCCACTTGTCAAGAAGGTGGTGCTTGTATGATGCTTCGGGATATTCAAGTCCGTTATCGCCCTTGCCGTTCCAGAGATCTTCCCAAATGGCGGTTTCAAGGCTCTCACGGTCGGGAGCTTCGGCAGCGTAGGCTGTAAAGCCTGAGCTGAGTGCAAGTGCGGTGCAGAATACCGCTGTGATAAACTTCTTCATGTTAGTTCTCCTCCATATTTTCAAAGTAGAAAGCAAGTGCCTTTTCAATAGTTTCCGTGATTTCCTTACCCTTGACACCCTCGCTGAAATACTTGGTATAAGTATCATTGCTGATTTTCACGCTCTTGGGCTTCGGCTTTGCTTCGCCGTCCCCTCCGCTGATGATACTTTCCACGGTGTAGCGGTCGATATTGCCTTCATCATCGGCAGTTGCACGGAGCATTTTCGCTTTCTTCATGTCGATCTTAGCGTCCTCAGCACACTCAGCAACGACCGTCTGAGTATCTTCCGACAGGAAAGATAGCTCTACTCCTGCACGGATAGACAGCTCTCCGCTGTCCACAAGGGCTTTCAGCTCGTCGATCAGCTTGTTGATGCGGATAAGACGGACAACAGAGCCTTTGCTCACGCCGTACTCCTTGCCGACGCTCTCGCTGGTGTCTAACTTTGAACCCACTGGATTCAAAGTTGCGGTGTCGGGTTCGGATGACGGATTTTCAAGGTGTGCAAGCTCCCTGAGAATGTCATTTCGCTTGCCCTGAGAAAACATTTCGCTGTGCCGAAGTGCAACAGCGGCAGCCTGTTCGCTGATGCGGAGGTTCTCAAACCCACGCTGCATCACATTACTCTCGATCACATACATTTCCGCTTCTTCCTCGGTCAAATCCGTCTTGACAATAGCCGGCACGGTCGGCAGTCCTGCGAGTTTTGAAGCATTCCAGCGGTTGTGACCGATCAGTATCTCATAACCGTCCTCGATAGGCTGTACGATGATCGGAGACAGCACACCATTCTCCTTGATGCTGGCGACCATATCCTCAAGGCGTTCGCCCGAATACAGCTCAAACTTGTGGTTATGGTAGGGCTTGAGCTGATCGCACGGTATCTGCTGAATGGCGGTCTGCGGTGCGGAGAGCATTGCTCCCAGGTCAAACTGCGGTGTATTCATCGTTTCATATTCCTTTCCATATCCGTAAGCTGTTTGCGAAGCTCACGGTTGTCAATATCAAGCTCCATGATACGCTTTTTCAGCATTTTTATCGTCACATCGGCACGGACGATCATATCCGCAAACCGCAGGAGCGTGTTCTTGTATCTTCGCTGATTGTAGTGAAATTCGTAGCAGAGCTTTCCTGAGAGCCTGTCACGGCTCTCGGAAAGGCTTGCAAGCACTTCCTTTGAAGTCTCTGCTACGATCTTGCTGTGGTCGGTGCTGAAATACTCGTTCAGTTCACCATCGCCGTGAGGAGTGAAAAGCCACGGCATCTTGTCGGTATCAAAGGGCTTCATGACTCGTCCTCCTCGTCATCATCTTCGTCGGTGCAGTAGTCAAGCCCGTTCTGAAGCTGAATGTAGATGCCGGAGTAGCGGTCATGCTCTGCGCCGTCGCTGTTCATCATTGCTTCAAGGAAATAAGCCTGTGCTTCTTCACGGTCGTCCCACTCCTTGACTTCGCCGTAGCATTTGGTAGTGACCTTGCGGTTGGGGTTCATTGCGAGTTCTGACATACTTAACATCTTGAAAGCACCTCCTGAGCCAATTCATCATATTCCTGACCTAACTTGTGACCTGTGAGACAAAGCGGTGTGCCGTTCTCGGAGCTTTTCGCCGCTTCAATGGACTTGCTGATGCTTGTCCTGAACAGCATATCACCGTACTTTTCGTTGAGAGTTTCTATCGCCGTTCTGCTGACCTTTGTGCGGTCAACCATAGTTGGCAGCACTCCGATGAGGTTCAGCTTCGGGTTGGTGTTTGCCCTGACGAGCTGTGTGAGTGCTTCAAGGGACTGCAAGCCGTCCATACTGAACTTCTGTGTCTGCACGGGTATCAGCACCCTGTCCGCAGCGGTGAGGGCATTGATAAGGAGCGTTCCGAGGGACGGCAGGCAGTCGATCAGCACGAAGTCATACGCTCCGACCACATCTTCCGTGAGTATCCTGCGGAGAATATGCTCCTTTGAGATCATCGTGACCATGAGCGTTTCCGCATTGGCGAGATTGATGTCGGCGGGAATGTAGTCCACTCCTGCGGTTTCGCTGTGACGGATAGCCTTCTGAGCTGTCTCGGCAGTCACGGGATTTCCTGCGTAGAATGACATGATAAGCTGTGTCATGGTCGGGTTGCCGTCCGGCTCGTATTTCAGGTATTCGGAGAGGTTTGCCTGCGGATCGAAGTCGATGAGAAGAACCTTCTTATCGTGATTCAGAGCAAGGCAAGCTCCGAGGTTATAGGCTGTGGTGGATTTTCCGACTCCGCCTTTCTGGTTGCTGATTGCGATGATAGTAGTTTCCATTTTCTTATCCTCCTGTGATTTTGGCTCAGAACAGCGGATCGTCCTCTGTTCCTGCGTATGGATTGCCGTTGCCGGTCGGTACTGTGTTCTCCTGCTTCTTTTTGCCGCCTGAGAAGTGGATCTCCTCGACCTTGACCTCGATAGATGAACGCTTCTGACCGTCCTTTTCGTAGCGGTTGTTGTGGACTGAGCCGACGAGTGTCACCATGTCGCCCTTACCGAACCAATCGACGATCACATCAGCGTTGCGATTCCAGGCGGTGCAGGGAAAGAAGTCGGTTTCGGGGTTTTCCTCGCCCTTACGCTTCGGGCGGTCGCAAGCAATGGTGAACTTGCAGAGGCGGTTCTCGCCAATGGTCTTGATTTCGGGATCGGCAGTCATTCTGCCAGCTACTAAGAATTTGTTTAACATAGGTATTTACCTTCCTTTCGTGGTTTCGGGTTTCTGTGTTCCTGTTGTGCTTTTATTATACTTGACTTTACACCCAATGTCAAGTATAATTTTCGGTATTTTGGAATCTTTGTAGGGGCGCAGCAATCAGCACCCCGATTTTCGGTTTTCCCCAGTGTGATTTGACTAAATTTCGGATTATACTTGACTTTGCACCCAACTTTTGATAGAATAGGTGTAATGACCTATATTCAGGGGGGGGATAACCTTTGTTTAAGCATAAATGTGAAATGTGCGGACTGGAGTTTGAGACGAACAACACCCGTGCCAAATACTGTATTTACTGCCGTGATAAGGCTCAGGCTGCCCGTAACCGTGCCTATGCGGAGAAAAAGAAGTCCGGTTCTGCCGTGAAGATCGGCAGCGAACAGATTTGTCCGATCTGCGGTAAGACCTACACCGTGACCTCCGGCTCTCAGAAGTATTGCAAGGAGTGTACCGCAGGCAAGAAGCGAAAAAAGTCAGCTCCGAACACGGAGTACCTCAAAGGGCATTACGATTATATCCGTGTCAACGTCCCAAAGGGAGAGCGTGAGAAGATCAAAGCTTATGCAGAATCGCTCGGTATGAGCGTGAATAAGCTGTTGCTCACGGCGTTGGAAGAATACAAGACTAAACATAAAACGGAGAGTGATTGATATGTTATCAACACCTTTGGGAGATATTATCATTTTGATTGATAACAAAGCAATTAGTTATAATGCTATTCCTGTAAATAGAGATAAAACCTGTATGGACATTCATGGAAGATATAAAATTGTCATTGATTTCATTCCTGATGGTCAGGAACATCAAATCAAATGCCTTATAGACGGCTATGAAAATATAGATGATGATTTTGTCGAGACAGGCGATAATTTGGAATTAAAGAGTTTTGTAAAGAATAATATCAAGCTCTCTATCGGTATGGAGGGTGACAGCGGATATTTTTCTGACGGAACCAGAATAAGCGATTACTATGATTATGATAATGATTATTTCGATAACGGAGTATCATATCAGATTCTGAAAAACACTCAAACAAATAAATATGTCTTCGGAATTGCTTGGATAGTTGACCAGAGACCAGACAATGAAGTCCAAACTTGGTATGGTGCTGATCCTTCGATAATGTAATCACTCCAGATCCCCATTCTTTTTACGCTTGCGTTCTTGCTGCTGTTCATTGCGTTCCTGACGGAGAAACTCCTCAATGGTACGCTGTGCGTCGGCAAGATCACGCGCCCGCTTGTCCGCTTCACGAAACTGCTGATCTTTCAATGAACGCTCTTGTATAAGGGCGTTTATTTTTTTGTCCAGGCTCTCCACGGTCGGGATATGGCCGGACGGGTAAAGTTCCAACACCTTAGTGCGAATTTGCCCGTACTCGGTAAGCTCTGCACTGTATTCCTTGCGGTACTTCTTCGCAGCACTTCCGCTGAGGGCTTTCAGCTCCTCACCGTACACTTTCAGCTTGCGGTATTTCCGCAGGACTTTCAGCTTTACTTGTAAGTCCTCAATCTCTGTTTTCATGTTGTTCAGCTCGGAGAGAAGTCCTCGGCTGTGAGCGTATTCCGATATAGCCGCCTGTTTTATCTGATCAGGCTCAACACCATACTCGGCTATCACATTCTTTGCGATACTGGCGAGCTTCATATTGCCACGGTCGATAGCGTCCTGAACGAACTTGTTCGGTGGCTTTTTTGTGATAACTCTTATCTTCGACCTCGGCACATAGACAAGCACTCCCTGATACTGTGCGATACGGCTTTTGATCTGCTCAGTTTCATAGAACCAGCCCAGCGTTCGGGCGCGAGTCATCTTTGCTCTCGGATTGCGTTCTTTCTGCTCAGCAAGCATAAATTTCAGGTCGATCTTGTGGTCGGGATTGTACTCGACAAGCACTCTGAAATCAGCGCACTTTCGCAGAAAATCATCGAAGTCCTCGCTCTCCTTTATGACCTGATCTATCGTGTATTTCAGCTTTGCCTTCCACGATAGTCCCTGACGGTTCATATCCCACTCCCAATGAGATTTTCCTTTGCCCATTTCGGGACGCTCGACAACGGAGAGATGGTGCCGCTTGCATACCTCGTCAGCAAGAGTGCGGAGCTTGTTGTATGACCTGTCTTTCTCGGTATATCTGCGGTTCTCTAATGTCTCGAAAGTTAGTCCGTTGATGATGTTCGTATTATTGAAGATACAATGAAGATGTACATGACCTTTATCCGTATGGACGGCAAGAAAGTATTGGTACTGGTCTTTCAGGTACTTCTCACACATTTCCTTGCCAATCTCCATAGCCCTTTCAGGGGTAACTTCACCGGGCTTGAACGCCATAATGAAGTGCTGTGCAAGGACTTTGCTTCTGCCTGTTCCTGTTGCTGTGACCTCGGCAAATTCCTTAGCAGCTTTATCGGGGATACGACTGCACAAATAGGTGCTGATCAGTCTGCCGTTGTCGGTCTTAGCAGAAGCAGCAATGTAGGCTATTGCTTGACCGACCGTAGCTGTGATTGGAAATATCTTAGTTGTTGCCAAATCTTCTCCACTCCGTCCTTGATGTTGTTCATATCCTCAACATACACTTTGTCGGTACTGTTTACACGGACTGCTATCTGATTCACGTTGTTGGAAATACTGCGGACAAGTCTAAGAAGTTCCTGCATATCCTCGGTGCTGAATTTCACGATAAGGGTATCAAAGAATGCGATACGCATAAACTCACTCTTGGACTTGTAACCGCTGAGCTGAAACTTCTGCTCAAGGAAGTCGTATTCTTCCTGCGACAACCTAACCTGAACACTCCGTGTTCTCTTGATTTTTTCTTTCATTTTCTCTCCTTTCTATTCGGGGTTTTAGGGGCAGAGCCCTCTGACAAGCATCTGCATTGAAAGTCACTCAAATCTCAATTTGTAGTGCATCAATGCCGTGCTTGCTGGTTTTGAAACCGCCCTGATCGGGCGTTTTTCAAATTGAGCCTGCGGCTCTCGGATTTTTCCCACTTTGTATGGGAATTGGAGCTGTGCGACTGAGTGCGCATACCCCCTCACTTTACTACCGTGAAAATAGAAAAAGTGGGAAAGAAAAATGGAAATGTTCACAAAAAATTTACAATTACGATTTCCTTGAATCTTACTTCTGTTATGATACTTCTCATCATCAAATCGTGTCATACCTTGACCGATTTTGCCTGCCATGATATAATAAGGAAAAGGAGCTGAGATATATGGCAGGTATGCAGTTCACGATCTGGTCTGAAGCTGACTTGATAAAAGCGATAAATAAGTACGGATTTCTTCCGTTCTTCCGAAACAGTATCGAAGGCTTTTCCATAGAGGAACATATTGCACCGGAACACTGGTATTATTCCAACAGCGGACAGTGGGATGCGTGGGAATGGAAAGGTCCGGTCATTCAGAAAACAGGCTGTGCCTATGGAAAGTTCTTTGAGCATAAGGCGGTCTATATCAGCAAGGTATGGTTTCCCGACTTTGCAAACTATCGTCGTGACGGTTATGACTTCGATGCAAGGTATGATGAGGGACTTGCAAAACATACCGATAAAGTCCTCTATGATCTGCTTGACAGTCACGCTCCGATCATATCCAAAGAACTGAAAAAGCTCGGAGACTACCGCAAGGGCGGCAACAAAGGCTTTGATACGGCTATCATCAGATTACAGGAGCAATGCTATGTGATCACAAGCAACTTCGCTTACATGACAGACAAGAACGGTCAGCCATACGGGTGGGGCGTAGCTGAGTATTCCACTCCTGAAAAGTTTATGGGTGCTGCCTTTACGGATAAGGTTTATCAGAGGGAACCGGAAGAATCCTATCAACTTATCCTTGACCACCTGAAAAAGATACTGCCCCAGGCAAGTATGGAGCAGATAAAAAAGATACTGAAATAAAACAAGAGCTGCACCATGACGATGCAGCTCAATTTAGTTATTATTGATGCAGCTCAATTTAGTTATTATTGATGCAGCTCAATTTAGTTATTATTGACTTGACACTCAATCTCTGTTGTAGTATAATAGAGCAAGTGTGTGAAATCAGGAGGTTATAGCTATGATGGATTTAATTACAGTCGGGGCAAAAATCAAGATGACAGAGACGGTCACCGGAGAATATCCTGTAGGCTCTACGGCAACTATTATCTACATAGATGAAATGGACAATGTTTTCATAGAATGGTTGGACGGCAAACTCTCAAAATTCTCAGATAAACAGCTATTGAATGGCTTTGAGAAAATAGGAGCGTGACAATATACAGTCGGCAGCAATGTCGGCTGTTTTTGTTTCTCACGATTGACCTTTTTAACTCACTATGGTATAATTAACATATAAACTGCTGTGGTGGGAGTGATGCTCTGATGGCAATCTATATCGTGTTTGACGTTGAAACGCCAAATAGTGCAAATAATCGTATGAGTGCAATCGGTATCTCTGCGATCAAGGATAATAAGATCGTTGCGAATTACTTTTCGCTCGTTGATCCCGAAACACACTTCGACTACTTCAATACGCAGCTCACGGGCATAGATTCTGAAAAGGTTAAAGACGCTCCGAACTTTGCAGAGCTTTGGAAGAAGATAGAGCCTATAATGAGCAAAGGTATCCTTGTTGCCCATAATGCTGTCTTTGACATGGGTGTCCTGCGTTCCTGCCTGCAAAGTTATGGCATCACATGGAAAACGTCTGCGGAATACCTGTGTACGGTCCAGATCGGCAGACGGGTTCTTCCTGATATGAAGCATAACCTCAATGTGATGTGCGATCACTACGGTATAGCCCTCGATCATCACCAGGCTGACAGCGATAGCCGTGCCTGTGCGGAAATACTGCTTCGGTATATGGAAAGCGGTGTTGATGTGAGTAAATATGTGAAAAGATACGATCTATCTCTATGAAAGAATAAAAAGGACGGCAACACCGTCCTTTTTCAATTATCTGCAAGATTTATAATGCATTTTCCTCTCTTTTCAGCATACTGCATTGTTTTATATGCTCCGCCGCTTTTGCGCTGGATACAGCACACAATAAGGTCGGAACGGTCAACAAGATTCCTGTTTCTGATCTGAATAGCTGCCTTCGGGTGAGCATCGGACGATTCCTCACATACCTCGACCTCATCATAGTAGTTGAGGTATTCTTTTTCATTGTCACGATACTCTGCCTTCATGTATGGCAAAACCAGAGTAAAATGCGTGTTACCGTATCCATATTCACGGACAGTTCTCTTAATGGCAGCAGAAGCAAGAAGGTCAAATTCCCCATCACGCCCTATGAGAAATTCGACATACTCTTTCTGCGTGATAATGTCATGCAGGAGTTTATCAAGACGGTTCTCGATCTCCGAAACTCGTTCGATGCTCCGATGCCCGAAAAAACTAACGGTGAAGATATTCAACAGAACACAAACTCCTTTGCATACAGTATATACTAAGTATAACATGGTATCAATGTGGTGTCAACATGACTGCATACAAAAGTAATCTAAAGTGGTATGATAATAGTGAAAGTGAGGTATCGCTATGGCTATTATAAAAACTTCGTTTACACTTCGCCTGAATCTGATTGACCATGCAAAGATAAAAAAGATTGCTGAATCACAGAACCGCTCTATGACTAACATGATCGAAACTCTTGTGAAAGAAAAAATAAAGGAATATGAAAAAGAGAATGGAGAGATCGAGCTTACTGATGAGGAAATCATCGGTGAATGAACGCTCCATGATTAAGAACTTTGAACCCAGTGGATTCAAAGTTCCGATACGACGAGAGCTGTTAGATAACGGCTCTTTTCTTATAATCACAGGTTATATCCGGTTTTCCGGTGTAATAATACTATGACAAGCATACAACTCGGTTTTTGTTTGTTCCTATACAGTACCATACAGACCTGATCGGATATTTCGATTTATACGGAGGTGATAGCTGTGTACAGGACAATTACAATAGATGACAGTCTGCAATGATTGCCTTGCGGATTTCTTCTTTGCTGTAACAAATGCTGAGTATGTATGCCCATAGCATACAGCTTAAAGGCGGTCTGAGCAGATCAGACCGTTTTTTCTATGCCAAAATGTGATAGAATGATGAAAAATCGCCTTGTAAAATGAAAGTTCTGTGAAAATTATTCCTTTTGGAATAATACATAATCAGATGCTTTATTACTTGTCTACTGATAAAAAGTATCATTCTCGGAAAGGAGTATATCACAAAGGCGGTATCACATAAATGCGGAAATACGGTGTTTTGAACGATAACGATTATTCCGTTCGGAAACGGTTGTTATCTGGCTTTTTCGCGCTGTTTGGTTTATAATTATGTGAGTAAGCAGTCCGATATGAGGACTCTGCTCCATACAGTGAACCTAATGCGCAATAGGGTTACTCGATCACTGTATGGACAACTGAATAATGAACAGTCAAATGAACGAGTAATGTTTGATTGTCGGACGGTCAAGAACCGAATGACAGGATTACTGTGTTCATTTGCGCTTCTCCGTCCGACGGAAAGGACGGAGATTTTTATGAAAACTATTATTCAGATTCCTCGGATTCCGCTGTTCACTGAAATAGAAGAACCCCAAAGCTATGCCATCTACATATTTGGGACGGACAATAGGCTTCTTCAGGATGCAGACACCTTTGGTGATGCACTTGCACGTTATCTGAACGAGTACAGTATCACTCAGGATATGTTTGCAAGAATGACGGGTATAAGCCAGTGTACGATCTCCCGTTACCTGAAAAATGAGAGAACAATACGGCAGCGGTATCTGTGTGCAGTATGTATCGCTCTCAGACTTCACCCATTCAGGCAGAGACACCTTTTCTTCAAAAGCGATAATCTGATCCCCGGCACATACGGCTTCAAGAGCCAGGCTGACTATATCCTCACTGACTACCTGAACGGCTGTGCCTACAACGAGAGCTATACCCTTACAGCTTATAATGCTCGCATGAAGAAGCTCGGTATGAAACCTCTTACGAACCTGACATCTGATATGGAGGACGGCAAGTAATGGGGAGATTTTTCTATACACACTTTGGAGATGACGTGCCGCAACATATCGAAAAGGAATATAACAAGCTCAGACGCCAGGAAATGTGGCTTGAGGAAAAAGAAGCTGACTTCCGTGCGTTTTCCGTGGATTATAAAGAGATCGAAACAGTTCTAGCTGATCCTTCTACACTTCCCGTAAACGAAATAGCAGCCGAAAAAGAAGCGATGTTTCAGGCTCGGCTTGATTTCCTGCCTATCGCAATGGAGATGCTCAAAGCAGAGTTTCCGGAGGGATATGAGCTTATTAAGGACTATTTTTATGGCACGAGCAAGGTGACTCTGATGTATCTCGCCAGCAAGTATGGCATTACAAAAGATAAGGTGAGGTATCGGCTCAGGCTTGCAAAGGAAAAGCTGAAAGAGTATATCATCATGCACGAAAACAAATAGTTGCTTTTGTGCAAAATGCCGATTTTTTCTTTTTGAAGCAAAAAAATCATGAAATTCTTTCCCACTTTTTCGATTTTCACGGTAGTAAGGTGAAGGGGTTCATTCCGCAGGTGCGAAGCGGACACAGTATTTCTCACGATCCTCCTTCTTGTTGAAGGTTATATAGAGCTGAGGGAACGGCGCGGCTTTTTTGTCCATTTTCAGGCTGTGCCGTTTCCGAAGGTTCGCTTTTTTCTTTCATTTTTCGATGATATATCGAAACTCCTTTCACTAAGACAGCAGAGATGCTGTCGGGAGAGCCTGAGCTGACGGCTTGGGTTCTGCCAAAAACATCTCTGAATGCGACAGTTCCATTTCTCCTATTTTCAAATAGACAGCCATACGCTGTCGCTCCTGTGTCGGGGACGGGATTCCGTTCCCGACAATAGCAGGGGGTTCTTTTCAAACACAAAAACACCGACAAGAAAGAGAGAGGGTGTTACATATGAATGAGATTTCAATAGCTGTGAGATATAACAACGATCTGCGCACCGTAAGCGGACGGGAGCTTCACAAAGTGCTTCAGATCAAAACGCACTATGCATTATGGTTTGACCGGATGCGTGATTACGGATTCCGTGAAAATACGGACTTTTTCACGGTGTTCAAAAATGTATTCCGTGAAGATGGCAGAGCTATGCCGCAGAAACAGATTGACCATAACCTGACTATTGATATGGCAAAGCAGCTCTGTATGATACAGCGTACCGAGATCGGCAAGCGCTGCCGTGAATATTTCCTGAACCTTGAAAAGCAATGGAACAGTCCCGATGCTGTCATGGCGAGAGCGTTACAGATCGCTGACCAGAAACTGGAGCTTGCAAATCAGCAGAATAATAATCTAATCGAAACAACTGCTGTTCAGGCAAAGCAAATCGAGGTCATGAAACCGAAAGCCGATTACTGTGATATGGTGCTACAATCCGAAGGGCTTATGACCATAAGCACTATCGCAAAGGACTACGGCAAGTCTGCGATATGGCTGAACAAGTGGCTTCATGAGCACGGCATACAGTATAAGCAGGGGCAGATATGGCTTCTGTATCAGAAGTATGCTGACAGAGGATATATGAAGTCAAAGACACACACTGTTTACGATAAGAATGGTGATCCTACTGCCAAAGTCCATTCATATTGGACGCAGCAGGGCCGCATATTCATCTATTACCAGTTAAAGAATGAGGGTATCCTGCCCCTTATCGAACAGGACGATAGCTGAAACGCTGTCGGGAGTATCCGTTCATCGGGTACTGCCTATGGTGCTTCACACACACCTCCTTGTTTTGAACGACGGTCGATGTGCCGTCGGGAGCTTCTACTTCTCTGAGTAGGAGCTGCCAACAGTACATCAATCTTTGGACATAAAAATAACCGACAGACGATGTACGCCGTCCGATAAGGTCGGCTCAGTATCTTGAAAACTGAATATGAAACATCAACGCTATTTGTTTTCTTTTTCTTCTTCCTGAGAGATAGGAGGAGCGTTATGCAGAAAAAATCCGTTAGACAGATGTTCAGGAAATATCCTGATGTGGTTACGATACCACAAGTATGCGAAATGCTCGGTGTCAGCCGTAACTACGCATACCTATTAGTAAAGCAGGGAAAGCTCACAAGGCTTGACTTGGGACGCATCGTCAGAGTGACAAAATCCTCTGTGATTGAGCTAAAGGAAAAAAGTTTACAAAAATCGGAGAATTCCCCAGTGTAAAGCGCCGAAAAAAGGAAAAAGCGGTCTGATCGTATTGCATTATATTTGGTTACGCGCTATAATAGAGTAGTCAACAGCAGACTTCTACCGCTTTCAACTCAAAGGAGGATATTAGAAATGAAAGCAAGTCTGCCTTACAAATACATTACTTCCGTGAAGAACGGAAAGCATTATGTTGTCTTTGACTATAAAGATCACAGCGGAAAGCGTAAGCGTAAGTGGGTAAACACGGAATTGCCTGAGAGGTGTTCAAAGAAAGCTCTGAAAGAAGCAGTCGATGCTATTGTTGCGGAGTTCGATAAGAGCATTTCATCGGGTGAGATCGCTGTCAAGTCTGCAAACGCTGTGCCGTATGCTGTGATGAGCGATGAAACCACTTCAAATATGTTGCTCGATGATTTCTTTTCCGAGTGGCTGACATACATCAAACCGAATGTAGCTCGTACCACACACCTTTGTTACCGCAGGGTTAGCAAGAGATACATGGAGTACATTAACGAAAACTATCCGAATCTCACACTTGGACAGGTCAATCATAACCACATTCAGAACTATCTCAACTACAAACTGGATAGTGGCTGCAAGGGCAGTACCGCAAAGCAGTATTATCTGGCATTGCATTCCGCATTCGCCTACGCTGTAAAAATGGAACTGATACCAAAGCACCCTATGGACAAGTTGGTAGTACCGAGAGCTGACAGGCACGAAGCTACCTTCTACAATGCTGATGAGCTGAATGAACTGTTTGAGGTTTTCAAGGGCGACAAACTGGAACTTGTAGTGAACATTGCAGCATATTATGGTCTTAGAAGATGCGAGATACTTGGTCTGAGGTGGGATGCAATCGACTTCAAGAACAAGACTATCACGATCCAGCGTAAGATCGTAAGTGACTACGACGAAAACGGTGAGATGAAGATCTTTGTAGAGACCAGGCTGAAAACCAATTCCACAAGAAGAACTCTTCCGCTGATTCCTCACATTGAGGAAATGCTTCTTGAAAAGAAGAAAACGGAAGTCAAGTTCAAAAAGGCTTGCGGAAAGAGCTACAACAAGGAGTTCGACGGATTTATCTGTCGTGACAACTACGGCAATATGCTCTCGCCGGGGTATGTGACACAGCACTTCCATTACGTCATTACCCGAAATGGTTTGAAGCATCTGCGTTTCCATGACCTCCGTCATTCCTGTGCGAGCTTGCTTCTTGCTCATGATGTTCCGATGAAGGCTATTCAGGAATGGCTCGGACATAGCAATTTTACTATCACAGCGAATCTTTATAGCCATTTGGAATACAATGCAAAGGTCAATTCGGCTGAAACGATCGCAAGGGTTCTCGGCGGTAAGTCAGAGGATAAACCTGAAGCTGAAAAGCCTGCCGAAAAGAAAAAGGCCACAAGAAGAAAGTCAACGTCAAAGGCAGCAAGTAAAACACCGCCCAAAAAGACCGGTGGTAGAAAAAAGAAAAGCGATAGTCCCGAAGGTACGGGAGAATCGCAGATGTCAACATTATAAAATATAATCAACGAAATTGGAATCAAGAAAAAGAAATCAAAAAACGTGTGATTTTGGTAGAAAAAATGGTAGAAAAAAAGTGGCATTCACACTTATATTTTCTACCAACGATTAGCAGAAACGACGTTAAATCGGGCGTAAACGAAAAAATTTACAGTCAAACTCATATAATAGAGTAGACAAATGCACGATTTTATGGTATAATAGAGAGAAGAACCGGCGGAAGGTTCGGGAGTGAGAAAGAAAGGAATGCGTCCATCTATGGCAGAAAAAGTAATCTCCGTTCAGGACAACGAGCAATTTCAGACGATCTGCGGCAGTTTTGACGAAAATCTCAAGCTGCTGGAACAGCGCTATCATGTTTCCATTGTCTGCCGCGGCGAAGGAATCCGGATTCAGGGAGCATCCTCGGAGGTCGATCTGGCGGCTGGCGTACTGGAGGCACTGCTGCGGTTTGCGGCAACCGGACAGGCGATCAGCCGGCAGTCCATTCACTACGCTGCAGAAATGGTGGAGGCCGGCGCATCAGAACAGCTCTCCGCCATGGCGGACGACGACACCGTCTGCCTGAGCGCCACCGGCAAGGTCGTCCGCACCCGCACCGTAGGACAGCGCAGCTACGTCAGCGCTATCGCCAGGAATACCGTGGTATTCGGCATTGGTCCTGCCGGTACCGGAAAGACCTACCTCGCCGTTGCCATGGCGGTGCGTGCATTCCGCCGCCACGAAGTGACACGGATCATCCTCACCCGTCCGGCAGTGGAGGCCGGCGAAAAGCTGGGCTTTCTCCCCGGTGATTTACAGGACAAGGTCGACCCTTACTTACGTCCGCTCTACGATGCCCTGTTTGAGATGCTGGGTGCCGAGGCATTCCAGCGCCATCTGGAACGTGGCTCCATCGAAGTCGCACCGCTGGCGTACATGCGCGGCAGAACGCTGGACAATGCCTTCATCATTCTGGACGAAGCGCAGAACACCACCAGCGAACAAATGAAGATGTTCCTCACCCGTCTGGGCGAGGGCAGCCATATGGTCATCACCGGCGATGCCACACAGATTGACCTGCCGGAAAAGCAAAAAAGCGGTCTGCTGACGGCGTCCCGCATTCTCAAAGACGTGGAGGACATCGCCGTCTGCGAGTTCACCAATCGGGATGTGGTGCGCCACAAGCTGGTGCAGGACATCATCCGTGCCTATGAAAAGGCAGAACACAAACCGCATACGGAAAAATAAAAAGAAAGCGTGTTTCCCTCACAGAGGCGCAC
Organism: Ruminococcus callidus; assembly: GCF_020709055.1. Taxonomy (GTDB): domain Bacteria; phylum Bacillota; class Clostridia; order Oscillospirales; family Ruminococcaceae; genus Ruminococcus_C. The sequence goes on along the minus strand of NZ_JAJFCK010000008.1, from coordinate 9,927 downwards.
ACGCTCCAAATACCCGTGCGCAATATAGCGCATGGGGGCATATGTGCCTGCGGATGCAGACACGAAGATACATGAAAGGAGTTCCGATTATCATGCCGAAAGTCAAAGTCATGGTGAAAAACAATCAAGCAAAGGTACGGGTTCCCGTTGGAATCCGTCTTCTGATACGGCGCTGCTGTCAGGCAGTCCTCGTATCCGAACACTTCAAGCAGGACGCTGAGGTCAGCGTTTCTTTCGTCAGTGATGAGGAAATCCGCAGACTCAACCGCATTTACCGCAAAAAAGACCGTGTCACTGATGTGCTCTCTTTCCCGCTGGGGCAGAATGGCCACTATGACACCAACAAGGAAACCGGCTGCGCCCTGCTGGGCGATGTGGTCATCTCTCTGGAAACTGCCATGAAGCAGGCACGGATGTACGGCCACTCTCTGGAACGGGAGATCGGCTTTCTGACCGTCCACTCCATGCTCCACCTGCTGGGCTATGACCACGAGACCAGCCCGCTGGAGGAACGCCAGATGCGGGAGAAGGAGGAGGAGGTTCTGGGTGCGCTGGGCATCTCCAGAGAAGCCACCTTCACCCAGACGGAGGACCTTGATTCATGACCACAAAATCCGTTTTTGTCACCCTCGCTGGACACACCAATGCGGGAAAATCCTCCCTGCTGAACGCCATCATCGGAGAGAAGATTGCCTCGGTCAGCCCCAAGCCCCAGACCACGCGCACCCGCATCACGGGCATCAAGACCATCGGAGAAACGCAGATGGTCTTTATGGACACCCCCGGTCTGCACAAGCCCACCACCAAGCTCAGCGACCACATGCTGAAAGCCGTGCGGGATGCAGTGTCGGATATTGATGCGGTGCTGTTTGTGCAGGACTGCACCAAACCACTCTCCCAGCAGGAAGAGGAGCTGCTTGGCTCGCTGGAGCGTGCCAAAACGCCGGTGATTCTGGTGCTGAACAAGATCGACCTCTGCAGCGACAAGACCAAGCTGATGCAGGCAATCGCCTCCCTCAACGCCGCACACACGTTTGCCGCTACCGTTCCGGTCAGCGTCACGGAAAACGACGGCGTGGACTTGGTGGAACAGGAGGTCATGGCGCTGGCACAGCCTGCCCCCCACTACTTCCCCGACGAGAAATTCACCGACCAGCCGGAGCGTGTCCTCGCTGCTGAGATGATTCGGGAGAAGATCCTGAACCTGCTGCGGGACGAAGTGCCCCACGGCATCGCCGTTTCCATCGAGCGTATGAAGGAACGGGATGACAAAGACCTGCTGGACATTGACGCCACTATCTACTGCGAGCGGGAGTCCCACAAGGGAATCCTCATCGGCAGGCATGGCACCATGCTCCGCAAGATCGCCACACTGGCACGAAAAGATCTGGAGCGCTTTTTCTACATTCAGGTCAATTTGCAGTGCTGGGTCAAGGTCAAGGAGGACTGGCGCAACAAAGAAGGACTGATCCATAACTTCGGTCTGGACAATCCGGAATAACCGCAATGGACACGGCAGGTATAAATCCGCACCGTCCGGCACATGCTAAGGGTAACTTCAGAAAAGGAGGTTGCCATCATGGATGCATGGGATATTTTTTGTCTGACCGGACACGTGGACGACTATCTGCACTATCGGAAGACACTGGGCGTGGCAGCACAGCCCACAGCTTCGGACAGCAGCAAGGAGAAACCGCCGCATGGAGATCTATCAGGGTCTGGTTCTGGCACAGCGGACAGCCGGAGATCGGGGCAAATTCATTGACATTCTCACCGAGAAAAATACCATGGCAGAGGTCTATGTCCGCACCAGCCGCAAGGCAAGCGCCTCCGCCGCAGTGACCCAGCCGTTTTCCTACGCCCGTTTTAGCCTGCAGCAGCGAAAGGGACAGTACACGCTGGACAGCGCCGAACCAATTCGCCTGTTCTACCGGCTGCGGGAATCACTCTCCCGTCTGAGCCTCGCCACCTATTTTTGTGAGCTCGTCCGCCTCTCCGTGCGGGAGCAGCAGCATCCCAGAGAATCCTGCGAGATTCTGCGGCTGATGCTGAACACACTCCACTATCTGGAAAACGGCGAACGGGAGGAATGTATGCTCAAACCGCTGTTCGAGCTGCGCTTTATGACAGAGCTTGGCATGATGCCGGATCTGCTGATGTGCCGCAGCTGCGGCGTTTTCTTACCAAAACGGCTCTATTTCTCCGTGGAACAGGGCTGTTTTTTCTGTACTAACTGCGGTGCGCCCCAGCGGGACAACTCCTGCATTCTGATTCCGGCGGCAGTGCTTCAGGCCATGCGACACATCGTCTTTGCGGATTTTTCCCGTCTGTTCTGCTTCCGGCTGGGCAAAGATAATCTGCGCCGGCTGGGACACTGCACGGAACGCTTTGTCCAGTACCACTGCAGCCTGCGGCTGGATGCCCTGCAATTCTACCATCAGATCTCCGCCGCACCACCTTTTCTGGAGGAATCTCAACATGAATCAACATGAACAAACCCTGGAATTTCATAAAATTCTGGATATGCTCGCCGATCTGGCGGCAAACGACATCACCAAAGAAAAGATCCGTGCCATTTCTCCCACCTCCGATCTGGCAGAAGCACGGGCAGAACTGGAAAAAACCAGCGATGCGCTTCGGCTCGCCATCCAGTTCGGCACACCGCCGTTCCACGCCTTTCAGGACATGCGCATGGGACTGCGCAGAGCCAAATCCGGCGCACGCCTCTCACTTCGGGATCTGCTGGAAATCGCCACGATCCTGCGGCAGATTCAGGCGCTGAGCGACTGGTACGACCACTGCACCTCGGTGGAAACCTCGCTGGATGACCTGTTCGCCCAGCTTGCCCCCGTGCCGTTCCTGCTGGAAAAGCTGGATCGCTCCATTCTCTCGGAGGAGGAGATCGCAGATGCCGCCAGTCCGGCACTGGCGGACATCCGCCGCAAGATCGGACGCTCCCGCCAGAAGCTGCGGGACACCCTCGACCAGATGATGCGCCGGCAGGACGTTCAGGAGTGCTTACAGGACAGCCGTGTCACCCTGCGTGACGGGCGGTTTGTTCTGCCAGTACGTGCCGAGCATCGGGGCAAGATTGCCGGTCTGGTACATGACACCTCCGCCACCGGGCAGACCCTCTTCATTGAGCCGATCGCTGTGGTCGAAGCAAACAACGACATCCGTCTGCTGGAGATTCAGGAGGCGGAGGAGATCGAGCGCATCATTCAGGAGCTTTGCACGGACTGCGGCACCTGGGCAGACACCATCATTCGCAATCACGAAACCTGCGCCGAGCTGAACCTCTATTTCGCAAAGGCACGTCTGGCGGAGCAGATGCACGCCTTTGCGCCGAATCTGACCGATGACGGCATGCTCATCCTGAAAAAGGCACGTCACCCCCTGATTCCCTACCAGAAAGCCGTCCCCATCAGCTTCACGCTGGGCGGCGAGTGCAGCGCTCTCATCATCACCGGTCCGAACACCGGCGGTAAAACCGTTGCCCTGAAAACTGCCGGTCTGCTCACCCTCATGGCAATGAGCGGCATGCTGATTCCGGCAGCAGAGGGCAGCCAGATCTCCGTCTTTGACCGTGTGCTGGCGGACATCGGCGACACCCAGAGCATCGAGCAGAACCTCTCCACATTCTCCGCCCACATGCGAAGCGTCATCAACATTCTGGAACAGGCGGATGACAGGACACTGGTGCTGCTGGACGAACTGGGTTCCGGCACCGATCCGGTGGAGGGTGCCGCCCTTGCGGAGGCTATCATCGACCGGCTGAAACAGAGCGGCGCAAAACTCATGGTAACCACCCACTATCAGGAACTGAAAATTTACGCCACCGAACAGCAGGACGTGGAAAATGCCTCCTGCGAATTCGACATCCAGAAGCTCCGCCCCACCTACCGTCTGATCGTCGGCTCTGTGGGAAAATCCAACGCCTTTGCCATCAGCGCCGGTCTGGGCATGCCGCAGGACATCATCCGGCAGGCGGAAAAGCTGGTCAGCGAGGAAAACACCCGCTTTGAACAGGCGGTCTCCCGTCTGGACGAGGCCCGCAAGGCGCTGGAGGACGATCGGGAAACCATGCGTGCAGCGCTGGAAGAGGCAAAGGAAAATGCCGCCAAACTGCGTGCCGAGCTGGAACAGACCCGCAGAGAACGGGATCGCCAGCTGGAACAGGCTCGGCTGGAAGCCATGCATATCATCGAAACCACCAAAGCACAGTCCAACGAGATGCTCACCGAGCTGGAACAGCTGCGAAAGCAAAAGGAAAAGGCGTCTTTCGGGGACGATGTCATTCGGGCAAAGGGCGACGTGAAGCGTGGCTTCCGCAAGCTGTATGACACGGCGAATCCCCTGACCGATACCGCAGAGGACGAGGACTATGTGCTGCCGCGGGAACTGAAATCCGGCGACACCGTCATGCTGGCGGACACCAAGCAGAAAGGCGTGGTGCTGGGCAAGCCCGACAAGAACGGAAACGTGTTCCTGCAAATGGGTGCGATGCGCTCCAAGGTGCCGGTGGGACGGCTGCGGCTGGTTTCCGGTGCAGAGGAAAAGAAGAAGAGCCAGCAGAAACAGCGCAGCACCGCCGGACGTGTTTCCGCACAGACCGCACGCCGCGGAACCATGGAACTGGACATCCGCGGCTGCACCTGTGACGAGGGCGTGTACCAGATGGACGCATTTCTGGACCGTGCCGTGGTGTCCCACGTGGGAACTGTCACCATTATTCACGGCAAGGGCACCGGACTTTTGCGCAAGGCAATTCACCAGCGTCTGAAACAGCTGAAATACGTGAAGTCGTTCCGGCTGGGCACATTCGGCGAGGGCGAGGACGGCGTGACCATCGTCAGTCTGGAATAAGAACCTGTCTTCACAAAGCGTATACAGGCTCTGACAAAACCAATCAAAATCTGTTTCCATCAAGAAAAAGAGAGGAATCCCCATGAAAATCTGGAATGCAACCATACATACGATGACAGACCGCGGTGTCATTGAAAACGGCTATGTCTGCATCGAGGACGGAAAAATTACCGCTGTGGAATCCGGCAGGCCGGCAGAGCTTGCGCCGGAGGACATTGACGCAGCCGGCTCGCTGCTGCTGCCGGGCTTTATCGATGCGCACACCCATCTGGGCATCATCGAAAACGGCATCGCCTTTGAGGGCGACGACTGCAACGAGGCAACTGATCCCTTTACCCCGCATCTGCGTGTGATCGACGGCGTGAATCCGCTGGACCGCTGCTTTCAGGAGGCACGGGAGGCAGGCGTGACCACGGTCATGACCTCCCCCGGCAGCGCCAACACCTGCGGCGGTGCAATGGCGATCCTGAAAACCGCCGGACGTATGGTAGACCGGATGTGCATCGGCACGGGCATGAAGTTTGCACTGGGCGAAAATCCCAAAAGCGTCTACAACGATCGGGACGAAACGCCCATCACCCGTATGGCGACTGCTGCCATCATCCGTGAAGGACTGGCAAAGGCGCAGCGCTACCAGCAGGAGCTGGACTTCGCCGAAAGCGATCCCGACGAGCACATGCCGGACTATGACGCAAAATCCGAGGCACTGCTGCCGCTGTTGGAGCGGGACGTGAAAGCACACTTCCACTGCCACCGTGCGGACGACATCTGCACAGCGATTCGCATCGCCAAGGAGTTCAATCTGGATTATGTCATCGTCCACGGAACCGAGGGATACGAAATTGCAGACATTCTGGCAGAGGAGGAAGCGCCGGTGATCGTTGGCCCGACGCTCTGCGACCGCTGCAAGCCGGAGATGCAGAACCTCAGCCTGCAAAACCCCAAGATCTTACAGGAAAACGGCGTGCAGATCGCCCTGTGCACCGACCATCCGGTCATCCCTATCCAGTACCTTCCCACCACTGCTGCGCTCGCCGTCAAGGGCGGTATGTCCCGTGAGAATGCGCTCCGTGCCATCACTGCCGGCGCTGCTGAGATTCTCGGCGTTGCCGATCGGGTGGGCAGCATTGCTGCCGGTATGGATGCCGACCTCCAGCTGTACCACGGCGACCCGCTGGATCTTCTCTGTGACCCGTGGCTGGTACTCATCGACGGAAACGCAGTCGTGAAGCGATAACCTGCACGGCTTTCCGCCAAAAACAAAACCGCCCTGCTTTGCCTTAGCAGGACGGTTTTTTGCGCTTGATTTGCGCTGAAGACAGGTTCTGATTATTTCAGATGCGGAAAGCGTTTCTGCGCTTCCTGCAGCAGCTTTTCCAGAACAATGCGGTCGCCCTCTCTCAGGCAGTGCGCCAGCAAGATGGCATCCGGCAGCTTCACCCAGCGCTCTGCGCCGGCATCGTCCCGAAGAAGCACCTCATCCATGGGAATCTCTCCCGGCTGGATGCCTTCACAGCCGTGGTCTTCCTCATAGATCTGTACAATCGTTTCCTCCTGCATTGGTTTTCCTCCTCTCTTGCAGTTCTGCCGGTTCCATGGTATAATGGTCATGGGAACGCAGAAACACCGGAATCCTCTGCATTCCGGTGCTTCACTTTATGAATAAGTTTGAAAATCGTCTTTTGGAAAATTAGCAGTCAAGCTTCCAGATGTCCTTGTTGTACTCGGCAATGGTGCGGTCGGAGGAGAAATAGCCTGCCATGGCGATATTCACCAGCATCTTTTCTGCCCATGCCTGACGATCCTCATAGTCCGCATATGCCTGTTCTCTTGCCTTGACATAAGCATCGAAGTCCGGGAAAGTCATGAACCAGTCCTTGCCGATGAGTTCCTTGGAAAGGCGCTCCAGACGAACTGCATCGCCGACTGCCAGCATCTGCTCACCGGTAATAAAATCCACTGCCTCGTGGATGGACGGATTCTCCTCGTAGTAGTCCTTTGCACAGTAGCTTGCATCTGCATAACGCTTGACTACCTCTTCGCTGGAATCGCCGAAGATATAGATGTTGTCGTCGCCGACCAGCTGGTGAATCTCCACATTGGCGCCGTCCTCTGTGCCCAGTGTTACCGCACCGTTGAGCATGAACTTCATGTTGCCAGTACCGCTCGCCTCCTTGGAAGCCAGCGAGATCTGCTCGGAAATGTCGCACGCCGGAATCAGCATTTCAGCCTTGGTGACATTGTAGTTCTCCACCATGACCACATTCAGATACGGATTGACCTCCGGATCGTTGCGGATGATCTCCTGCAGGCACAGGATCAGGTGAATGATATCCTGCGCAATGATATATGCCGGTGCTGCCTTTGCACCGAAAATTACGGTGATGGGGCGAGCCGGCTTCTTGCCTGCCTTGATCTCCAGATACTTCTGGATGACATACAGGGCATTCAGCTGCTGCCGCTTATACTCGTGCAGACGCTTGATCTGGATGTCGAAGATGGAATTTTCCGGAATGGTGATGCCCTGTGTCTTGGCGAGGTACTGCCGCAGCTGTACCTTTTTGCCGTCCTTGATTTGCAGCAGCTGTTCCAGAACAGCGGCATCCTTGCGGTACGCCAGCAGCTTTTCCAGCTGGGTGGCATCCTTCTTGTAGCCGTCGCCGATGAGTCCGGTAATCCACTGGGACAGCTCCGGATTGCAGTGGAGCAGCCAGCGGCGGAAGGTAATGCCGTTGGTCTTGTTGTTGAACTTCTCCGGATAGATCTCATAGAATGGGTGGAGTTCGACTTCTTTCAGAATCTCCGTGTGCAGCGATGCAACGCCGTTGACGCTGAAGCAATAGTGAATGTCCAGACGTGCCATGTGCACAGTGTCGTTCTTGTCGATGATGCTGAGCTTCTCCTCGCCGTACTTCCGGCGAACCTTGTCGTCCAGCACTTCGATGATGGGAACCAGCTGCGGAACTACCTGCTTGAGATAGGTCAGCGGCCACTTCTCCAGCGCCTCTGCCAAAATGGTGTGGTTGGTGTAAGCGCAGGTCTTGGAAACTGCCTCAATGGCATCGTCCATTTCCACACCGCGTGCAACCATAAGGCGGATCAGTTCCGGAATCACCATTGTGGGGTGTGTGTCGTTGATCTGGATCACTGCATAGTCCGGCAGATCGGTGAGCTTACAGCCCTTGGCAGTGCACTCGTCCAGAATCAGCTGTGCCCCGGCAGATACCATCAGGTACTGCTGATAGATTCGCAGCAGCCGGCCAGCCTCGTCGCTGTCGTCCGGATAGAGGAACAGCGTCAGATTCTTGGCGATGTCCGTCTTGTCGAAAGAGATGCCGTCAGTCACAATGGATTCGTCCACAGTTTCCACGTCAAACAGGTGGAGCTGATTGGTGGTGCTGTCGTAGCCGGTGACATTGATGTTATACATTCTTGCAGTAACCGAGCCGCTGCGGAACGGTACCTCATAGGTCACGTCTGTCTTTTCCAGCCAGCTCTGCCGGGTCAGCCACGGGTCCGGAATGGTGGTTTGCTCGTTGTTTTTGAACACCTGCCGGAACAGTCCGAAGTGGTAGTTCAGACCGATGCCGTCGCCGTTGAGTCCCAGTGTTGCAATGGAATCCAGAAAGCATGCAGCCAGTCTGCCCAGACCGCCGTTGCCCAGCGAGGGCTCGTTCTCCACTTCCTCAATCTCGCAGATGTCCTTGCCGCACGCTGCCAGCTGTTCCCGCACGTCCTGATAGACACCCAGATTGATGAGATTGTTGGAGAGCAGCTTTCCGATGAGGAACTCTGCGGAAATATAGTAGAGCTTTTTCTTGGACTGCGGATGCTTCTTTGCCTCCGCCATCTTCTGAACCTTTGTCAGAAGTGCGGCATAGATTTCAGCATTGGAACATGCTGCCAGATCCTTGTGATAAGCAGCCTGCATGATTTCAGAGAGATTCATATTCCTGTACTTCCTTTCCATTGCGGTTTCGATTTGAATGTACGTTTTACGATACTCCTAGTATACCACGGAAACCACATCAGGGCTTGCCGGATTCTCCCCCGTTTTTGTACAATCCTATCCTTTTTGATTGGAGGTATCCCCATGCAGATGGACACTGCGCAATATCAGAAATACCACGAGGAAAAGTGCCACACGCCGGCAGATTTCCCCTATAACACCTACCTCTGCACCATTCCGCTGGATTTTCAGGCAGTCAGCACCCATTGGCACGATGAGATCGAACTGATTGCAGTCAAGAAAGGCGAGGGATGGGTGGATGTGAACCTAAAGCGCCACGCCGTCACTGCCGGCGATATCGTACTGGTGCTGTCCGGACAGCTCCACGCCATTGCACAAAAGGGCTGCGCCGTCATGGAATACGAAACCATCCTGTTCCGTCCGGAGCTTCTGGCAGCGGAAAATGACGCCTGCTATGCCCGTTTTCTCCAGCCGTTCTTTGCGGAAACGCAGGAGATCGCACCGGTGCTGACACCGGAGTGCCGGAACTATCCCGCCATCTCCGTTCTGCTGGAACGCATCGATACTCTCTGTGATGCCAGACCGTACGGCTATCCGCTGGCGGTAAAGGGCTGCCTGTTCCAGATGTTCTACGAGATCATCTCCGCCGAGCGCACGGAAACGGAGCACTCCCTCGACCGAAAATCCCTCGCCAAGATCAAGGAGATTCTGTCCTACATTGCGGACAACTACAGCCGCCCCATCTCCATCGCCGAGATCGCCAGCGCATGCTTTTACAGCGAGTCCTATTTCATGAAATTTTTCAAGCACGCCATGGGCACCAGCTTCGTCCAGTACCTCAACAGCTACCGCCTGGAGAAAGCCGCCAAGCGTCTGCGGGACACCTCGGATACCATTTTGCAAGTCGCCATGGAAACCGGTTTCGACAGCCTCTCCTATTTCAACCGCTGCTTCAAAAAAATGTACGGCACCACACCCGGAAAATACCGGAGCGCAGCAGCCGTACATGCTTCTGAACATTCTTTCCGCTCTATTTAGAGCTCGTGTTCATAGGCGTCTATCTACGTCTTTTCGGCAAATTTTGTTGCATA
>NZ_JAJFCK010000079.1 GCF_020709055.1 Ruminococcus callidus | reverse complement strand
AAATTGCAGGAAAGCAGAACAGTACACTGGCACAGCATACTGCCGCAGTCAGTCCCGCCAGCCATTTTTGCTTGTTCATACAAAAACATCCTCCTTCTGTTACTGTAATTTTTGATTCAAACTACATTCATTATAACAGAAGGAAGATTTCTTGTATTGCAGAATTGTCATGTGATTTATATATTTGTAAAGTGAATTTTATCCCTGCGATTTTCGAAATTCTGTGGGTGTCATACCGTAAGCTTCTTTGAAAACTCGTGTAAAATGGCTCTGGGACGAGAAACCCAGCAGACTGCTGATCTGGGAGAGATTTTGCTCTGTTTTCAACAGCAGTGTTTCTGCCTCCTGCATTTTTTGCTGCTGGATAAAATCAGACAGCGTCCTGCCGGTTTGTTTTTTGAATTCCGTAGTCAGTCCGCCGCGGCTTTTACCGCAATATGCTGCAATGTCTGCGGTGCGAATGGGTTCTGCCATATGGCTGCGGATGTACTGCAACACATTTCGCACCAATCGGGACTGGCTGCCGCCGCACTGTTTCAGCTTTCGCACCTGATCGGCATAGTCCAGGATCATGTGATACTGCAAGTTCTTGATGCGTTCCATGTCCGGCAGGGATTCGCATCTGGAAATGTAGTGTTCCTCCGTTTCCAAAACTTCTTCGGCAGGCAGACCAGCCTGGATCGCTGCGCGGGAAACAATGGTTTCCAGCCGAATGAAAAAATTCCTGTGATGCCGCAGCAGCTGCGGTGCAAGCTGTCCGGAACGAACTGCCGGAATTTTTGTTGCACCATCGATCAAGCCGTCTACATCCCCCTGCTGCACCTTCCGAATGATGTCCTGTTCGATCGACAGAGAACGCATGTACCCTTCTGGATCTCTGTTTTCCGGACCGGACAGGATCTCATTTTCTTTCATTTCTGCTGTAATGGTTTTCTGTTCCTTTTGCTGGATCCGCAGATCAGAAATGTCGTACATGGTTCGGTTGACTGTGAAATTGTACAGGATCATTGCCTGCAAAAGGGTGTCCAGGTGCATCCCCGAAAGCGTTTTCATCTCAACTGCAAACGCTGGAATCTGTTCCGGCTGCAAATGCAGCGAACAGCCCAGTTTTTTCAATTCGTGTTCCGAAATTGCCAATTCGCTGACTGGCCCTGCAATAAAACAGTACGACTGATGCCGGACATAGCCATAGTAAAACATATCGTGATAGGCAAAATAGCCCAGTGGTGCAGTTCCCTGTAAAAGTGCATCAATGCAGAGGGTTACAGGATCTGCTGCCAGCTGCACCGGAGAATAGGTGTAGATCTCCTTCTGCTGTTGGTAAAGGCGTACCGGCAGTCCAAACATATTGGAAAACTGCCGGCTGAAATAGCAAAGCTGCGGTTTGGTCAAAACGTGCTGCACAGAAGATTGCTCGGACATGGCAAAGATCTCTCCTCTCTCTGTAAAATTCTCACCGGCAAAGTTTTAGCCAATGCAATCATAATTGATAACAATATTATACTACATTTTATAAAATATGTCAATATGCTGAAAATTTGTCGCAAAAGGAAAGCCCGGGGTTCTGCATGAGAATCCCGGGTTTTTATAGGAAATCAGATGAAACAATAAAGTCAAATCAATGTCAGACGATGCACGGAACACATCCGCAAGATGTGTCGTCAGACATTGCCGGAAGATGTCACTGTATGCCGGAGCAGACAAAGGTCGAAACCATTCAGCACACCGTCTGTATACAGATCCCCTGCCTGACAGTCAGCAAGCTTTGTTTCCGGAATGCCAAGCAGCCACTTTTGCAAAAGCACAACATCTGCCAGATTTACCTTGCCATCTGCATTGATGTCGCCGGTATTTACAGGCGGTTTTTCTGTTATCACTGTCGTGGTTGCCGTTGTCGTCGCCGAAGCAGAAGTTGCGGTGGTCTCCTTTGTGGTCGTTGTCGTTGCCTTTGTAGTCGTTGCCTTTGTGGTGGTAGTAGTGGTCGTTGTGGTAGTGGTCGTTGTGGTAGTGGTCGTTGTGGTAGTTACCACAGGCGGTCCTTCAATCGCAGTTCCTTTCACAGCACCGATTGCCTCATCAATATAGAAATTATCTGTATCGCTTTCCGTTTCCACATAAATTTTAAAATTCTTTCCGCCATCCGGAAGTTTGAAACTGGGATTTGCGAGCTGCACATAGTTTCCCTTTGCTGCGGAAGCAGACGCAATTCTGGCATACTTTGTTTCTCCGGCAGCATCTGTGTACTGTAGAGAAAGTGCAGCATTTTTGGAACTTTCTCCGTCCATGTAATTCAGGCATACGCTGAAACTATATTCTTTTCCAGCCTGAAATGCTTTTGCCGGCAGTGCCTTTTCTGCTCCGTTCCACGCACTGGCACGATTCTGTACCAAGAGTGCATTGGTTCCCTGATACGGTATTCTTCCGCTCAGTGTAATATCTGCTGAGCCGTGTCCCTGCCAGTCGCAGTTGTCCGACTCAAAAGTATCGTGAAAATAATAGCCGTTCTCATCCGGTTCTACCGGCTGGTCTTCCAATGTCACAACAAACGTAGAAACACTTTCCGCAGGGAGCTGTGCCCAGAAGCTGCTGCTGTCATGCTCCATATTTTCTGTTTTTGCCAGATTTTCAGAGGCGGAAGTACGATAACGGTCAACCTCTGTAATTTGTGCATCAGCATCTACAGCGAACTGCTGCGAATAGCTTTCTGTTCCCTTGTTAATGGCAACAATGGTTACCTGATTGTCATCACCCTTATATGCAGACACATAGACATTGTCTGTCGGCTGTTCCGTAGCATCGATCCGCACATCGCCGGGACGAACATATTTGGAGTATTGTGCCATGCAGTACCCACGCTTGCTGATCTTTCCGTCTTCCGTCATCAAACCATAATTCCGGCGAATATACCACCAGGTATATGCACTCATATTGCCCACAACCATGGCATTATGAATATTTTCCGAAACCTGCAGTGCCTCCGGATAACGATTTGCCGAATCCTTGTCGCTGTTGGGAACATAGACTTCTGTCATCCAGATTTCTTTTCCGCTGTTTTCCAGATCCGGAAAATCCATCCACGAACGCTGTGTGCCGTAAAAGTGTGTACCGAACACATCGCAGTTTGCCATTGCCTTGCTGTTATTCAAGATCTTCCGGTAAAATTTCTTGCCGCCGTCCGGCACCCATGAGGCGTTTTCCGGTGCATACTGAAAAGATTCCGGTGACATCAGGCGGGTGCTTGTGATCTGATCGCCATAGTTGGCAATGAAGTCTGTTGTTTCATCGGTAGACCAATATGTCCACTCGGACGCATAATCCGGTTCATTCTGTACAGAGATAGCGTACAAATCAACATTATTATTTTTCATGTAAGTGCCAAAATCATTCAGATGTTTTGCATAGGCAGCATAATTGGATTTTGGCAGATGCAGCTTGCCGTTACTTCCGCCGGATTCTGTCAGATTTGCCGGCGGCTCCCACGGTGATGCAAAAACAGTGACACCCATTTGCGTCGCAAACTGTGCAGTAGGGAGTGCCCTGCTCCACTGGCTGCTGTCCGGATTCACAAACACCCGAAGCACCGTCAGCCCCAGTTCATTCTCTCCGTTTCCAAATGCCGTCTGCCGCTGTGCCTGCGTCAGATCTCCTGCCCATTCCGGATGGTTGATTCCGCCGAATCCCCGAATCGTCTGATGTTCTGTGTCTGTATCAATGACACAAACGTCAGCGGCAGAAACTGTTTTCGTCGGAAAAATGGATGCTGTTGTTACAGACAGCAGTGCTGCCGTAAAACCAGCTGCGACTTTTCTCAAATTCATATACATTCCCTCCTGTGAAATGTGCCGTTTTGCTTGTTGTGTCTATTATAGCAATTTCGCATTGCGGTGTATATCATTTTTGTCATGTACTTTTGTATTATTGTCACATTTTTTTCGATTCTGATGGCTGAAAATTCATCAGAATGAAATTGTCAATAACACTTGACACATTTCCAACAAGGATTATGAAGCGAAACGTGCAACGGCAACCGCTGCGTAGAATCTTTGCCGCTTTACAGCAGGAGGAAGCCCGCCAATGGACGAGCAGATCCTGCGGTTGCTCCAGTAACTCATGAAATACCGCCAGACCATGAATTTCAGTTCTTCCATTTTGTAATGTTCTGTCTTTCTGCCCCGGTGATAAAACAATTCTTCTTTCATCCTTGCCCAGATGCTTTTACATCTCGCATTATCATGGCATCTTCCTCCCGCACGGTTCATGCTTTGCACAATGTCGTATTTTTGAATGACTGCCCGATATGCAGCACTGGTATACTGGCTGCCGCGGTCGGAATGCACAATGAATCCGCGGATTTCCGGGAAACGCAAATTCGCATGGTTCAGTGTTTCACAGCACAGTTCGGCACGCATATGATCCGCCATGGCAAGACCATTTGGCATCAGGTCATAGCAATCAAAAACCGCTGAAACATACAGTTTTCCGTCTTTTGCCGTCATCGGTTCGATATGCAATATATTTCAACCGCTGCTCTTTCCGGACTTCTGACGGCTGGCAGCGAAAAAAGCCGCTGCATCCTCCAGAAATTCATTCATTTCACTCAGACGACGATTTTCTTTTTCCAACGCCTTGATCCGCTTTTTCAGCTGCTGATTCTCTTTGGCAATGTTCAATGCTTCTTCCGGGCTGCGTTCGCCGCAGCCGATGTCCAGCTCGGCTGTTTTTACTTTTTGTATCCAGCCGTACAGCGTGTTGACAGGAATTTGCAGCTCCTCTGCTACTGCTTTTGCTGATCCAAGGTTTTTGGCTAACTTGACCGCCTGCACTTTGTATTCCCCGTCGTATTCTCTCTTCTTTGACATCTTCGTATCCTCCGTTTTTCCTTTTTTCTATTTTATTCCCTGGTGGCTTGTGTGTCAAGTTTTATTATACAGGATCACATCTTATCACCTTACACTTAGAAAGTGCCTCCAGATACTTTGTTTGTATCTCTG
>NZ_JAJFCK010000078.1 GCF_020709055.1 Ruminococcus callidus | reverse complement strand
CCAGCTGAGCGCAGCTGGCGAGGTGTTCTTAGAGGGCACGTGCCCTCTAAGTCGCCGTCCGCAGACGGCGAAATTCCCTGCGCCATGCTTTTGGCGCACGGAGAAGGTGGGTGAGAAAAGCGACAGCTTTTCGAGGGCGGAGCGAACAAGACCGCTCCGCCCTGTGTGCCGGTTGCTCTTTCTTGATTTTGGAAACGTTCCGGTGGAACGTTTTCAACGGGAATTTTCCTTGATGCAAAATATTTCACATGAAATATTCTATATCTATGTTATGAAATAGCGAGATTCATTTTGTAGGGACACGGCGAGCTGTGTCCGCAGATTCTCCATAACAAAGAGAAGGAAGAGTAAAGGCTCCCCTGAAAGGGGAGCTGGCAGTGCGCAGCACTGACTGAGGGGTTTCTGCAAATCATCCATTGCATAAATGATTTCACGAAAGACCTCTCCACCGCCTAACGGCGGTCCCCCTCGTACTGAGCGGTCCCCTCTGCCCTTCGGGCATCTCCCCACCCCGTGGGGAGTCACCCCTTTCAGGGGAGGCTTGTTTCCCCAAATGTTTTGTGATATGAAATCTGCGGACACGGCACGCCGTGTCCCTACAACGTGCACGAATCAGCCTGATGAGTCTAACGACTCCGTTCCTCTTCGTCCCTGCACGATACTTTCCGCTATCGCCCGCAAAAAAACGGGAACCGCATTCCGCATGCAGTTCCCGCTGAATCTTTAGAGCTCTTATTCTTTTCCGTTTCCCTGTTCCGGCGCATGCACTACATCCCGGATGACAAACCAGAACGTAGAGCCCTTGCCCAGCTTACTATTCACGCCGTAGTCATAGCCGTGCATTTTGAGGATGGTCTTGACGATGGTCAGACCCAGTCCCGTGCCTACGACCTCCCGCTTGTGATTCTCCGAGCGGTAGTACTTGTCGAAAATCAGCTTGATCTTGTCCTCCTCAATGCCGTCGCCGGTGTCCCGCACCTCGATGCGCACCCCGTTGGGCGTGTTGATCTGGGTGACAAACACCTGCTTGTCCTCCTTGGAAGTGTAGTTGATGGCGTTGTTGATGAGGTTGCCGATGACACGGTCGATCTTGCTCTCATCGCAGTGCACCAGACACGGCGGTGCCGGCGTAAAGTGGATGTGATATCCCATGTGCTCCGAAACGCCCTCGTAGCGGTGGGCAATCTCCGCCATGCACTGGGAGATGTCGAAGGTGCTGTAGTTCAGCTTCTGTGTGCCGCTCTCCAGACGGGAGAGATCCAGCATGTCGTTCACCAGCAGGGAGAGCCGGTCGGTCTCCTCGATGATGATGTTGAGGTGCTGTTCCCGCTTCACCGGATTGTCGCCGGAGAGATCCCGGATCATCTCCGCATACGCTTTCATCATAGTGAGGGGCGTGCGCAGGTCGTGGGATACGTTGGCGATGAGGTCACGCTGCATCTCGTCGGTTTTGGAAAGCTCCTGCGCCGTGTAGTTCAGCGTCTCCGCAAGATCGTCCACCTCCGCATAGCCGCCGCCCTCGAACGGTGTCTGATAGTCGCCGTGCGCCAGACGTTTGGCGGAGGCGGTGATGTTGATGATGGGGGTGGCAATGTGATTTGCCGTGAAGAACGAGAGCAGGAAGCCGAAGAATACCAGCAGTATCGTGATAATCATGGTCTGCCGTTTCAGGATGGAAACGGTGGACTCCACCGGCACCAGCGGCGAATTCAGCAGCAGATAGCCGGCGACTGTCTTGTCCTGCCGGTAGATGGTGCAGCCGTAGACCAGCATCTCGCTCTGTAAGCTTTCGTTGAACACCCGCCGGCAGATGATGCCGCTCTGGCTGTTTTGCAGGTCGATGAGGTAGAAAAACGTGCCGCTGTTTACGCCGTGGAGCAGGCATTTGCCGTTGTACATGCAGTCGTAGTAGACTTCCTTGCCGTCCTTGTCCAGCAGTTCGATGCACATTTCGTTTTGCAGGGCAATCTCGTTCGCCTTGTCCTCGAAGCCGTCCTTCTCATAGTACTCCACGAGGTGCAGCGCCACCTTTGCCGTGTCCCGGATCTTCATGGATTCGTAGAACCACTCCAGAAAGATGATCTGGAACAGCCACATCAGCAGAAAGACAATGCACACAAACAGCATAAAGAACAGCCAGATTTTCGTGCTCAGCCGTAAATTGCGGTCACGCAGATGATGGAGATCATGCATCAGGTTCAAACTTATATCCCATTCCTCTCAAGGTAACGATAAAGTTGCGGTACGGTCCAAGGCTGCCGCGCAGCATCTTGATATGCGTATCCACAGTGCGGTCGTCCCCGAAAAAGTCATATCCCCAGACTTCCTCCAGCAGCTTGTCTCTGGAGAGCGCCAGTCCCTTGTTCTTGACCAGATAGAACAGCAGATCGTATTCCTTTGGTGTCATGGAAGCACGCTTGCCGTCCACGTAAACCTCCCGTCCGGCGAGGTCGATCTCCAGCCCCTGAAATTTCAGGCGCTGTTCCGTTCCCTCCGGCGCAGCCTTTGCCGCCTGGCTGCGGGCGAGGACGGCACGCACCCGTGCCATCAGCTCTCTGGGCGAGAACGGCTTGACCACATAATCGTCAATGCCGGTCTCGAACCCGAACAGCTTGTCGTACTCCTCCCCCCGTGCAGAGAGCATGATGACCGGAATGTTCTTGTGCTTCCGGATCTCCTTGCAGGCGGAATAGCCGTCCAGACGGGGCATCATTACGTCCATGATGATGATGTCATAGTCGTTTTCCCGGCACAGATTAACTGCTTCCATGCCGTCCCGTGCCTCCGTCACTTCGAATTCCTCGAATTCTGCGTATTCCCGAACGACGGCACGGATCTTCTCTTCGTCGTCCACGATCAACATTCTGCTCATAAAATGCTACACCTCCGGAACTGCCAGCCGCTGGCTTAGTTGCCGCGCTTTTTCAGGGCTGCGCTGATGAAGGAAGCGAACAGCTTCTGCGGCTTGTTGGGGCGGGATTTGAATTCCGGATGGAACTGTACGCCGATGAACCACGGATGATCCGGCAGGGATACGATCTCCACCAGACGCTCGTCCGGCGACAGACCGGCGATCTGAAGTCCCTTTTCGGTGAGCTGTGTCCGGAAATTGTTGTTGAATTCGAACCGGTGGCGGTGGCGCTCATAGATGAGGTCTTCCTGATAGATGTCCCGCACCAGGGTGCCGGGAGTCAGCTTGCAGGGGTACAGACCCAGACGCATGGTGCCGCCCATGTCGGTGACGTTCTTCTGATCCTCCATGATGTGGATGACGCTGTGCTCGCCATCGGGGTCGAACTCCGAGGAGTTGGCATCGGGGAATCCTGCCACGTTCCGTGCGAATTCCACCACAGCCATCTGCATGCCCAGACAGATGCCGAACATGGGCACCTTGTTCAGACGGGCATAGCGGATCGCCTCGATCATGCCCTCAATGCCGCGGTCGCCGAAGCCGCCGGGCACGATGATGCCGTCGCATTCCTTCAGCATTTCCGGTGCAGTCTCCCGTGTGATCTTCTCGGAGTCGATCCACAGGATCTTGACCCGTGCGTCATTGACGATACCGCCGTGGTGCAGTGCCTCTGCCACAGATAGATAAGCGTCCTGCAATGCCACATATTTGCCCACCAGACCGATGGTAACATCCTTGTCGGCGTGCTTCTGGCGGTCTACCATGGCAGTCCAGTCGCTGAGGTCGGGCTTGCGGTTCTCCAGACCCAGATGGTGGCAGACGCTGTCGGTCAGACCCTCGTTCTCCAGCATCATGGGCACCTCATACAGGGAGGGCGCTGTCATATTCTGGATGATGTCCTCTTCCCGCACGTTGCAGAACATGCTGATCTTCCGCTTCATGTCCTCCGGAATCTCCAGTTCGGTACGGCAGACAACCACGTGGGGCTGGATGCCGATGGAGAGCAGCTCCTTGACGGAGTGCTGGGTGGGCTTGGACTTCAGCTCATTGGAGCCGGCAATGTACGGCACCAGTGTCACGTGGATGTACATGGCGTTGCCTCTGCCCACTTCGGTGACGAACTGGCGGATTGCCTCCAGGAACGGTGTGCTCTCGATGTCGCCCACTGTGCCGCCGATCTCGGTGATGACCACATCGGCGTTGGACTCCTTGCCCACCCGATAGATGCGCTCCTTGATCTCGTTGGTGATGTGGGGGATGACCTGAACGGTGCCGCCCAGATAGTCGCCGCGGCGCTCCTTGTTCAGAACCGTCCAGTATACCTTACCGGTGGTGACGTTGTTGTTGATGGAAAGACTCTCATCAATGAATCTCTCATAGTGTCCCAGATCCAGGTCAGTCTCTGCGCCGTCGTCGGTAACAAAGACTTCACCGTGCTGGTAGGGGCTCATGGTGCCGGGATCCACGTTGATATAGGGATCAAACTTCTGGATGGTGACCTTGTAGCCACGAGCCTTGAGCAGGCGGCCCAGAGAAGCGGCGGTGATACCCTTACCCAGACCGGAGACAACGCCTCCGGTGACAAATACATACTTTGGCATATTGATAAATCCTCCCATTGGAGAGTCTGCGTCCGGCAGACTCTGACAGTACAAATTCCTATTCAATTTATTATACCGTATTCGACGGAAAAAAGCAAGCCTTATTTCTGTGAGATTGCAAATTTGTACGGGAGATGATGAAAGTACGAGTTGAGTTGGGGAAATGCGTGCTGTATCATCCTCTGTAGAAACGGCACACTGTATTCATCAAAAAGCATCGTGCAGGGACAAAGAGAAACGGAGTCGTTGAACTCGTCAGGCTGATCCAACTGAGCACAGTTGGCGAGGTGTTCTTAGAGGGCACGTGCCCTCTAAGTCGCCGTCCGCAGACGGCGAAATCCCCGTGCCCATACTTCTGGGCACACGGAGAAAGGGACAAAAAGCGGCAGCTTTTTGCGGGGAGCGAACAAGACCGCTCCCCGTGTGAAACCGGAGAGGAAAGGTTTGATTTTTGCAATGTCCCGGTGGGACGTTGCAAACGTAGTCCCCAGCAGCACAGAAAACAGCTTGCAGTTTCGCAGCACCCTCTGTAGGGACACGGCGTGCCGTGTCCGTCGATTTCGGCAAAGGGAAATCCCGTTGGAAACGTTCCACCGGAACGTTTCCAAAATCACATAACAGCAAACGGCAAACAGGGCGGAGCGGTCTTGTTCGCTCCGCCCTCGAAAAGCTGTCGCTTTTCTCACCCACCTTCTCCGTGCGCCAGAAGCATGGCGCAGGAAGTTTCGCTGTCTGCGGACAGCGACTTAGAGGGCACGTGCCCTCTAAGAACACCTCG
>NZ_JAJFCK010000077.1 GCF_020709055.1 Ruminococcus callidus | reverse complement strand
TGTTCAAGAAAAGTTCACTTGACAAGAAAGCGAAAGTGTGATAGAATAGAGAGGCTGACTGTTTTGGGCAGCTTGTTCGGAGAGAGGAAAAAAGTGAACGGTTTGAACTTTGGTTCATAAATTGTTTACTTGACAAACTGGACAAGATGTGATAAAATAGAAAAGCTGGTCACGGCGAGAAGGAAAAGTTAAGAGAGCAGGAAAGAGCAACAGTTCACAAATTGTTTACTTGACAAAAACTTCTGAATGTGATATAATATAAAAGTTGCAGCGCGAAAGCCTGAAACGAGTATCTTGAAAATTGAACAATGCACTACAAGCGAAAAAGCCCTTGAAATTCCGAAGAGATTCGGAATCTTGAGAAGTCAGAAAAGACGAAAAAATCACAAAGGTAATTGCGAGCGAATCGTAATTGCTAGGATCGATATAAAGACGCGAAGCGTCTGTATATACAACTTTCATAAAGAGTTTGATCCTGGCTCAGGACGAACGCTGGCGGCACGCTTAACACATGCAAGTCGAACGGAGAACATTGAGCTTGCTTAATGTTCTTAGTGGCGGACGGGTGAGTAACACGTGAGTAACCTGCCTCTGAGAGTGGGATAGCTTCTGGAAACGGATGGTAATACCGCATAACATCATGGATTCGCATGTTTCTATGATCAAAGATTTATCGCTCAGAGATGGACTCGCGTCTGATTAGATAGTTGGTGAGGTAACGGCTCACCAAGTCGACGATCAGTAGCCGGACTGAGAGGTTGACCGGCCACATTGGGACTGAGACACGGCCCAGACTCCTACGGGAGGCAGCAGTGGGGAATATTGCACAATGGGGGAAACCCTGATGCAGCGATGCCGCGTGGAGGAAGAAGGTTTTCGGATTGTAAACTCCTGTCGAAGAGGACGATAATGACGGTACTCTTCAAGAAAGCTCCGGCTAACTACGTGCCAGCAGCCGCGGTAATACGTAGGGAGCGAGCGTTGTCCGGAATTACTGGGTGTAAAGGGAGCGTAGGCGGGATGGCAAGTCAGATGTGAAAACTATGGGCTCAACCCATAGACTGCATTTGAAACTGTTGTTCTTGAGTGAGGTAGAGGTAAGCGGAATTCCTGGTGTAGCGGTGAAATGCGTAGAGATCAGGAGGAACATCGGTGGCGAAGGCGGCTTACTGGGCCTTTACTGACGCTGAGGCTCGAAAGCGTGGGGAGCAAACAGGATTAGATACCCTGGTAGTCCACGCCGTAAACGATGATTACTAGGTGTGGGGGGACTGACCCCTTCCGTGCCGCAGTTAACACAATAAGTAATCCACCTGGGGAGTACGGCCGCAAGGTTGAAACTCAAAGGAATTGACGGGGGCCCGCACAAGCAGTGGAGTATGTGGTTTAATTCGAAGCAACGCGAAGAACCTTACCAGGTCTTGACATCGAGTGACGTACTTAGAGATAAGTATTTCCTTCGGGACACAAAGACAGGTGGTGCATGGTTGTCGTCAGCTCGTGTCGTGAGATGTTGGGTTAAGTCCCGCAACGAGCGCAACCCTTACCATTAGTTGCTACGCAAGAGCACTCTAATGGGACTGCCGTTGACAAAACGGAGGAAGGTGGGGATGACGTCAAATCATCATGCCCCTTATGACCTGGGCTACACACGTACTACAATGGCAATAAAACAGAGGGAAGCAAGACAGCGATGTGGAGCAAATCCCCAAAAATTGTCCCAGTTCAGATTGCAGGCTGCAACTCGCCTGCATGAAGTCGGAATTGCTAGTAATCGCAGATCAGCATGCTGCGGTGAATACGTTCCCGGGCCTTGTACACACCGCCCGTCACACCATGGGAGTCGGTAACACCCAAAGCCGGTCGTCTAACCTTCGGGAGGACGCCGTCTAAGGTGGGATTGATGACTGGGGTGAAGTCGTAACAAGGTAGCCGTATCGGAAGGTGCGGCTGGATCACCTCCTTTCTAAGGAGCATACACAAAAGTGTATTAACTCCGGTCAGCAAGGGAAGAACGCAAAAGTAGAGAGAAGCATTGTTCAATTTTGAAGGTACTTTCAGGTGCCTGCAAGAAAAGAGAAGCTTGAAAAAGTGAAACCCGAAACCTTGGGGGTGTAGCTCAGCTGGGAGAGCACCTGCTTTGCAAGCAGGGGGTCAGGAGTTCGATCCTCCTCATCTCCACCATGAGGGCGCATAGCTCAGGTGGTTAGAGCGCACGCCTGATAAGCGTGAGGTCGATGGTTCGAGTCCATTTGTGCCCACCACTTACCTTTTTCAGAGGGTAAGCAAACAAAGAATCGGGAAGCTTTGGAAAGCTTGTCAAAAATGCCTTGCTTGCAAGAGCAAATATCAGTAGATAAAAAGAAAGAAATTGTCTATTGATATCTGTTCTTGGAAAAAGGACAGAGAAAATGCAGCTTGAAAACAGAATAGAAAGAAAGCAAGAAGATACTATGAGTAAGTCAAATACAACGATAATCTATCGTGGTAACGAAAACTACAATTAGTAAAGACGCGAAAATTCTGAGAAGAAGAACCAAAGAACAAATGGTAAAGCAGAAAAGAGCGCAGAGTGAATGCCTTGGCATTGGGAGCCGATGAAGGACGTGGTTAACTGCGATAAGCTGCGGGGAGTTGTAAGCAAGCATTGATCCGCAGATTTCCGAATGGAGCAATCCGCATGAAGTAGTTCATGCATCCATACGTGAATTCATAGCGTATGGAGGGGAACCGCCTGAACTGAAACATCTAAGTAGGGCGAGGAAAAGAAATCAACCGAGATTCCGTAAGTAGTGGCGAGCGAACGCGGAAGAGGCTAAACCAAGAGAAGAAATTCTGTTGGGGTTTTGGACTGCAAACGGTATTCTCAATCTTTAGTCAAACAGTCTGGGAAGGCTGACCGGAGCGTGTGATAGTCACGTAGACGAAAAGGAGCGAGAGCTAGCAGGATCCAGAGTACCGCGGGGCACGTGAAATCCCGTGGGAAGATGGGGGGACCACCCTCCAAGCCTAAATACTACCCAATGACCGATAGCGTAAAGTACTGTGAAGGAACGGTGAAAAGAACCCCGGGAGGGGAGTGAAAAGAACCTGAAACTCTGTGCTTACAAGCACATAGAGCACGTCAAAGTGTGATATGGTACCTTTTGTAGAATGGTCCGGCGAGTTATGGTATGCAGCGTGGTTAAGGACTTGAGGTCTGAAGCCGAAGCGAGAGCGAGTCTGACAAGGGCGAGAAGTTGTATGCCATAGACCCGAAACCGGGTGACCTAGCCATGTCCAGGCTGAAGTGGAGGTAAAACTCCATGGAGGGCCGAACCGACCTCCGTTGAAAAGGCGGCGGATGAGATGTGGCTAGCGGAGAAATTCCAATCGAACCCGGATATAGCTGGTTCTCCCCGAAATAGCTTTAGGGCTAGCGTTGTATTAGATTGCCGGAGGTAAAGCACTGAATGGGCTAGGGGCTGAGAAGTTACTGAACCCTATCAAACTAAGAATGCCGGACAATTGATGTACAGCAGTCAGACTATGTGAGATAAGTCTCATAGTCAAAAGGGAAACAGCCCAGACCCACAGCTAAGGTCCCAAAATGGATTTAAGTGGAAAAGGATGTGGAATTGCACAGACAACCAGGATGTTGGCTTAGAAGCAGCCACTCATTAAAAGAGTGCGTAATAGCTCACTGGTCGAGTGACTCTGCGCCGAAAATTCAACGGGGCTAAAATTCATACCGAAGCTTGGGCTTGACAGGAAACTGTCAGGGGTAGGGGAGCGTCGTATGTGAGGTGAAGTCATAGCGGAAGCGGTGGTGGATTGCATACGAGTGAGAATGCCGGAATGAGTAGCGAGAATTATGTGAGAATCATAATGGCCGAAAATCTAAGGTTTCCTGAGGAAGGTTCGTCCGCTCAGGGTTAGTCGGGAGCTAAGGTCAGGCGGAAACGCGTAGCCGATGCACATACGGTAGAAATTCCGTAACCTCCGAAGATTTAAGCACAGGGACGCTTTTGAAGGGCTGAGCAGGGAGTTGGTTTCCTGTCGTAAGGGACGCGTAAGCGGAAGTCAGTTTGGAAAGAGACGAGAAAAGCTGTGTGAATATGGAAGGAGCCCGTACCGCAAACCGACACAGGTAGATAGGAAGAAGATTCTAAGGCCAGCGGGAGAAGGGTTGTTAAGGAACTCGGCAAGTTGACCCCGTAACTTCGGGAGAAGGGGTGCTTACGAAGGTAAGCCGCAGAGAATAGGCCCAAGCGACTGTTTAGCAAAAACACAGCTCTATGCTAAATCGAAAGATGACGTATATGGGGTGACACCTGCCCGGTGCTGGAAGGTTAAGAGGAGATGTGAGAGCATTGAATTGAAGCCCCAGTAAACGGCGGCCGTAACTATAACGGTCCTAAGGTAGCGAAATTCCTTGTCAGGTAAGTTCTGACCCGCACGAATGGTGTAACGATTTGGGCACTGTCTCAACAACCTACCCGGCGAAATTGTAGTACCGGTGAAGATGCCGGTTACCCGCGACTAGACGGAAAGACCCCATGGAGCTTCACTGCAGCTTAATATTGAATTTTGGTATTTCATGTACAGGATAGGTGGGAGACTGGGAAATACAGGCGTCAGCTTGTATGGAGTCGCTGTTGGGATACCACTCTTGAAGTGCTGAAATTCTAACCTGTGGCCTTGAATCAGGTCAGGGGACATTGTTAGGCGGGCAGTTTGACTGGGGCGGTCGCCTCCTAAAAGGTAACGGAGGCGCTCAAAGGTTCGCTCAGCATGGACGGAAACCATGCCAGAGAGTGTAAACGCAAAAGCGAGCCTAACTGCGAGACTGACGGGTCGAGCAGTAACGAAAGTTGGAGTTAGTGATCCGGCGGTATATGTGAGTGGAAATGCCGTCGCTCAACGGATAAAAGCTACCCTGGGGATAACAGGCTGATCTCCCCCAAGAGTCCACATCGACGGGGAGGTTTGGCACCTCGATGTCGGCTCATCGCATCCTGGGGCTGAATTCGGTCCCAAGGGTTTGGCTGTTCGCCAATTAAAGCGGTACGCGAGCTGGGTTCAGAACGTCGTGAGACAGTTCGGTCCCTATCTGTCGTGGGCGTTGGATATTTGAAAGGAGCTGTCCCTAGTACGAGAGGACCGGGATGGACGCACCTCTGGTGCACCAGTTGTCACGCCAGTGGCATGGCTGGGCAGCTATGTGCGGAACGGATAAACGCTGAAAGCATCTAAGCGTGAAGCCGCCCTTGAGATAAGATATCCTTTAAGACCCCTTGTAGACTACAAGGTTGATAGGTCTGGTGTGTAAGCATGGTGACATGTTTAGCTTGCAGATACTAATCGGTCGTTCGCTTTTCCTTTTGTTCTTCGTGTCTTAAATTCTTGCGACACTCTTTCGATTCTGTTT
>NZ_JAJFCK010000076.1 GCF_020709055.1 Ruminococcus callidus | reverse complement strand
CAACAAAATTTGCCGAAAAGACGTAGATAGACGCCTATGAACACGAGCTCTTATATCAGCTGCATACTCTTCAGCACGAACAGCCACATGGTCAGCGTCAGCGCACTGAGCAGCGTGGTCAGCATCACGGCGCAGGCGGTAATCGTTCCGTCGTGTCCCATGTTCTTCGCCATGACAAAACAGCTTCCCGTCACGGCGCTGCCCAGCATTACAAGAATCGCCACCAGCTTTTCCTCCCGAAATCCCAGCAGCACTGCAACCGGCAGGAAAATCGCACAAAACGCCAGCAGCTTCATCACAGAGATTCCCACCGTCACCGGCAGTTTTCCCTTGGCGCTGCGCACATGAAATGATGCCCCCAGCGCAATGAGCGAGAGCGGTGTCGCCATGTTGCCCAGATAAGAAACAGATTTTGCCAGAATCACCGGCTGGGGAATCTTCAGCACCGACCAGAGCAGCCCCACCACAATGCCCAGAATGATGGGGTTGGTCAGCACATTTTTCACAGTGCGCACTGCCAGCTGCTTCCGGCTCACGCTCCCGCTCTCCTGCACCGGCGCTGTGAGTGAGAGCACGATCACCGCTGCTACATTATAAAGCGGTACCGTTCCCACGATCATCAGTGCTGCCATGGTTGCCTCACCATAGATGTTCTTGACAAAGGCGATGCCCAGAATCGCCGCACTGCTGCGGTATGCCGCCTGAATGATCTCGCCCCGCTCTGCATGGTCTTTATGCAGCAGCGAGAAGAGAAAGGCAATGCCGATGCTGCACGCCGTGGCAAAGAAGCAGAAGAGCACGAACCTGGTGTCCCATACTTTCTGGAAATCCGCCGTGGACAAGTCCATAAACAGCAGCGCCGGAAGCAGCGCCCGAAACACAAACTGGTTGACCTTCTGCGTGGTGTGCTCGTCCAGAAGTCCCACCTTCTGCATGCACCAGCCGAACACCATCATGAGGAAGACCGGCACAGTGGCATTCAGGCTGAAAATTAGATTACTTGTCACATCCTGCACCAAAACCACCCGTCTTTCCTCAGGAGAGCACGCCAAACACTGCCGTGCGCAGCCGCCGTACAATGTCGCTGTTGCTGCCGTTGCACGCCTGAATCAGATAGATCAGCACAGTGCCGTCCGACGGAGAAACGCAAAAATACGGCCCCGTCCAGCCATCCCAGCCGAACTCCCCTGCCGGCACATTGCTGCGGCAGGCAATAGGATTCTCCAGCACACGCATGAGGTTGCCGTAAGAATAACCCGTGAGCTGCGGCCAGTCGATGTTCGCTTTTTGTGCCGCCGTCATCTGCGGCGTCGTCAGATACCGCCAGGTGTGTTCGCCCATGAGGTGTGCCCCGCTCGCCTTGTGCACACCCTTTCCCGCCAGCATGTTGGCAAACTGCGCATAGTCATGCAGCGTGGAAACCAGTCCGGCACCGCCGGAAAAAAACGCCGGCTTTTTGCGATAGTCGGTCATGCCCATATGAGGATCCGGCTCCACCGCAAGCGTCTGCTTCTCATCATTCCACAGATAGAGCTGCGCCAGACGGGAGCGTTTTTCCGCAGGAATCCAGAAGTCTGTTTCAGTCATGCCCAGCGGCGCAAAGATCAGTTCCCGATACAGCTCGTCCAGCGGTTTGTCTGCGGCACGCTCCAGCACAGCACCCAGAATATCGGCGGAAGCGCCATAATACCACTTCTCTCCCGGCTGGAACAGCAGCGGAACTTCTGCGCCGACCCGTGCAGCGAACTCCTGCGTATCCACCGGATGGTTGGTGTCCAGCCGGCGGCTGATCTCGTCATAGAACCGGCTCATCTGCTGCAGGGACTCGCTGCCCCACCCCGGATACGGAATGCCGGAGGTCATGTTCAGCAGGTGCTGGATGGTGATTTCCTCCTGCGCCGGCACCAGTGCGCCGTCCTGTTCCACCAGCTTGTCCCGAAACGACGGGATATACCAGTGCACCGGATCCCGCAGCTCCAGAACGCCCTGTTCCCACAGCATCATGGTCGCCACAGCCGTCACCGGTTTGGTCATGGAAAAGATCCGGAACAGTGCATCCGTCTGCATCGCACGCCCGCTCTCCCTGTCCGCCAGTCCGTATGCCTCGCAGAGCAGCTCCTCCTGATTCTGATAAACGCCAACGCAGGCACCTGCGATCTGTCCCTGCGCAATGCCACGCTCCACAATCGTCGAAACACGGCGAGATAATTCCTCTTGATTCACAAGCAACGTCCTCCCAAGCAATCAAATAACAAAAAATCCGTATCAACCACGTGATACGGATCTCTTGGTGAGACATGAGGGATTTGAACCCTCGACCCTACGCTTAAAAGGCGTATGCTCTACCGACTGAGCTAATGTCTCATATTATCATATTGCCGCAGAATTACAAGCAACGTAGACTATTATACCATATCCCTGCCGGAATGTCAAGTATTTTTTTCAAAAACCAACCTTTTCAGCTATTAGTTATATTTATATTGTGATAAGCAAAACTAATATTGCGAAAAATTCATAAAACATAGATTGACAAAAAACGCCAAATACCATATAATAGAAGCCAGCAAGACGGAGCGCTTCAAAAAATGCGCATTCCCTTGCAAATTTAAAAATATCCAATCGTTCTTTCAGAAAGAAGCGACTGGGAAGGAAGTGTTTTTACCATGAAGGATTCAGGAATTATGCGTCGGGTAGACAGTCTGGGACGCTTTGTCCTGCCGAAAGAACTGCGCCGTCAGCTCCAGATCGACTGTAACGACTATTTACAGATCTACACCGAGGGTGAGAAGATCATCATTCAGAAGGCACAGTGCTGCTGTGCGCTCTGCTCCAGAACCGACGATCTGATCGACTTCAATGACAAGAAGATCTGTAAGTCCTGCATCACGCTGATCAAAGATTACCTTTGATTTCCATCATTCACAAGATGGCTGCCGGAAAACAAACGAAACAATCAGCACTCCGAAGTACTTCGAAGTGCTTTTTTCGTTTTCGAAGCACTGTTTCAATTTTCTTTTTCACTGCATTTCTTGAAATTAGCAAATGAAAATAAAGCAAAATAAAAAAAAACTTTATTTTATTCGAAATCGGAAAAATTCAAGAAAAAATAATTGACAACCGAAGAAAGCTGTGGTATAATAAACAACGTTGTGAGACACAACACAGCAAACCACAAAATCAAATGTGCCCATAGCTCAGCTGGATAGAGTGACTGGCTACGAACCAGTAGGTCGGGGGTTCGAATCCCTCTGGGCACGCCAAGTATTTCTTTGATCGGAAATGCGGATCAATCCCCGTGTTACAACTTATGTAGCATGGGTTTTTTTCTACCCATTTTTTCGGAAGCCGTGGAAAAAATCCCGTGCCGTCTGCATAGGATAAACACAAAAAAGACCGCAGCCGGAAAATTACTTCCAGCCACGGTCTTTCCAAAAAGATTGGTGCCGACAGTGGGACTTGAACCCACACACAGTTGCCTGCAACAGATTTTGAGTCTGTCTCGTCTGCCAATTCCGACATGTCGGCGACAACATCATGTATTATATCACAACCCGACGGATTTGTCAAGTGTTTTTTTGCAAAAGGAGGAATTTTTTTGGAACTCACCATATGCATGAACGGATTCGGGCAGATGTTCGGTGTCCCGAACGCTGTCGTAGACCAATACCTCAAGCTTGCGACTCCCTCACAGCTGAAAGTGCTGCTGTATCTGCTCCGGCACAGCGGCAGGCAGGTGGACACCGCAGAGCTTGCACAGGCGCTGACGATCTCCGGGGAGCTTGCGGAGGAAGCAGTGCTGTTCTGGCAGCAGACAGAGTTGTTTGCCCCCACGCAGGAGTCGCACACCAAGGAAAAAGCGGAGCCCAAGTCCCACGCACGCCGCACCAACCAGATCGTTCCCCTCTCCAGCGCCAGAAATGTGGAGCTGAGTCCGGTGGAGATCGCCACCGCACTGAAAGACTCGGACGACCTCAGAACGCTGTTCCACATTGCGGAGCAGCAGCTGGGCAGACCGCTGCGCTACGTGGAGCAGAAATCGCTGGTGTGGATGCACGACTATAACAACATCGGCAATGAGATCATTTTGACAGTGCTGACCTATTGTAAAGACAAGCTCGACAAGCCCAGCGTCTCCTATGCTGAGACCATCGCCACCGCCTGGTGGAACGACGGCATCCAGACGCTTCCTCAGGTTTCGGAGGTCATCAAAGAGGCGGAGCACCGCCGCACCTTCACCGGCCATATCCAAAAGACTTTCGAGATGCGCCGTATGCCAACCCCCAAGCAGCAGGAGTTCATTGACGCATGGCAGGAGCAGAATATTCCCATAGAGCTGATTACATACGCCTATGAGAAAAACATCGAGAACATCGAGAAACTCTCCTTCCCCTACATCAACGGTGTGCTGACAAGATGGATGGAGGCGGGATACCGCACCCGTGAGGACGTGGATAAGTACGACCGTCCGGCAGATGCCGGCGATCCGAAGTCCCCCCGCAGCGGCAAGGGAAAAGCCGCCGCTTCCGAAAGCGGCAATGCACAGGCATACATGTCCCTCGTTTGCAATCCGGACGAATGAGTGTTTTTCAAGGAGTTGAATAAAAATGAGTATGAAAGAAGAACAGATCCAGCGTGCTCTGCAAATCATCTCACAGCGGCGCATCACCGCAAAGCAGCAGAACGAGGAGCGCATGCAGGAGATCGAAACACGCATCCCTGCAATCTCAGAGATCAATATGCAGCTTGCCCGCACCAGCATGGAAGTCATGCGGATCATCCGTGACGGCGGTGACACCCGTCCCAAAATTGAGGCGCTGCAAAAGCAGAACCTACAGGCACACCAGATGGTGCAAAAGCTTCTGACGCAGAACGGTTATCCGGCGGACTATCTGGAGATCCATTACACCTGCGAAAAGTGTCAGGACACCGGCTATTGCCGCACCAAGTTCTGCACCTGTCTGACTTCCCTCGCCGCCAAACTCGCCACAGAGGAGCTGAACCGCAGCGCACAGTTTGAGCTGTCCAGCTTCTCCACGTTCTCCCTGAAATACTACAGCAACCAGCGCACTGCCGCCGGCGGAAGCTGCTACGCCGCCATGGAACGGGTATTCCTGTTCTGTCAGGAGTATGCCAACCAGTTTACCTCGGAATCCCCCAGCATCCTCATGTTCGGCAAGACAGGGCTTGGCAAGACGCACCTCTCCCTTGCCATCGCCAACGTCGTCCTGCAAAAAGGCTACAGCGTCCTGTATGACTCCGCCATCAATTTCCTGCGGCAGGTGGAGAAGGAGCACTTCGGCAGAGGCGACGGAAATACCGACACGCTGGACCTGCTCCTGTCCTGCGACCTGCTCATCATAGACGATCTGGGGACAGAATTCCACACCCAGTTCTACCAGTCCATGGTGTACAACATCATCAACACCCGTATGAACCGGAAAAAGCCCACCATCATCAGTACCAATCTGGACTACGACGGCATCTCCCGCCAGTACGACGAGCGTGTCGCCTCCCGCCTGTTCACCAATTATACCTTCTGGCAGTTCGTCGGCACAGATGTGCGCCTATTGAAAAAGCAGGAGGAACAGCAGAAGGGATGAGCTGCACACATATGACATCCCGCCTGTTTTCTCTGCGGATACACCGTTGAACACGTTCCTCCGGAACATTTTCAAAAATATGCTGATTTAGAGCTTGTGTTTATAGGAAATATATGCGGATTTTCGAGCAAATTTTTTTGCAGACAAGGCAAAAATTT
>NZ_JAJFCK010000075.1 GCF_020709055.1 Ruminococcus callidus | reverse complement strand
GGATTTGTATTGTCACACCTCTCTTGACCATATGCGTGACGTCATGAACAGTATGGCAGATTTGTTTTAAGGAATAAAAAGGATAACAGGAGAGCTTGAGTGGCTCTCCTGTTGTTTTTTTGTGGAATCGATTCTTGTTTTTCGATGGGGAATGTGGTATAATGGGGAAACTGAGTATAACAATCAAACATATAAATTGGGATTTGTATTGTCACACCTCTCTTGACCATATGCGTGACGTCATGAACAGTATGGCAGATTTGTTTTAAGGAATAAAAAGGATAACAGGAGAGCTTGAGTGGCTCTCCTGTTGTTTTTTTGTGGAATCGATTCTTGTTTTTCGATGGGGAATGTGGTATAATGGGGAAACTGAGTATAACAATCAAACATATAAATTGGGATTTAAGTTAAGGAGATAAATATAATACTTGAAACTGAACGATTATATCTGCGTGAGATGAATCAAAATGATTTTGAGTCTTTGTGTAAAATCTTGCAAGATAAAGATACAATGTACGCATATGAGGGTGCATTTAGTGACGATGAAGCCCATGAATGGCTTGACAGGCAATTGACCGTTATCAAAAATGGAGTTTTGGTTTATGGGCAGTTGTTTTGAAGGCAACCATGGAAAGATTCTGAGGTACTTGAAATAGGTTATCTTTTTGAGCGGTCATACTGGCATAATGGGTATGCCACTGAGGCGGCAAAAGCTTGTAAAAAGTATGCGTTTGAAGTATTGAATGCAACGGAAGTATGTTCTATTATCAGAGATACGAATATAGCATCTCAAAATGTATCCGTAAGAAACGGAATGAAAATAATGGATACATGGATAAAGCATTATAGAGGCGTGGATATGCCACATTATCGTTATGTGATTTATCGATAAATTCCAGTTTGTAAAAGAGGAGAACCCATGAAAAGAATATTGGTGATATTAGGCGGCGGTCGCCCAAAAGGAAACACCAGACAATTGGCAGGCACCTTCATTCAAGGCGCTGTTGATGCTGGGCACGAGGTTGAGCTTGTATCATTGAGTCAGGTTGAAGTGAAAAGTTGCATAGGATGTAATACCTGTCGGTATGGAAAACCGTGTGTACAGAAAGACGGCTTTTCTGAACTTGTCCTTAAAATAAAGGCAGCTGATCTCCTCGTATTTGCCTCTCCGCTGTTGTTTTGGACAATCTCTGCGAAACTAAAGGCATTTCTATTGCCTCGCAGAGGAAGACACGAATCCGCCATTAGGACGGTATGAGAAATATCCTGTGAAAGATGCAGCATTACTGATGACCTCTGCTGATGATCTATTTTGGACATATGAGCAGGCGGTGTCGTGCTACAAATTTACAATCATCCACTACATTGGATTTCATGATAAAGGAATGCTACTAGCCGGAGGATGCGGAGATACAAACGGAAAACCGCAGATCAGCAAGACAAATCACTTAAAAGAGGCCTACAAATTCGGAAAAACAATTTATCAAGAATGAGGCAGAAAAGGATACACAAAGCAGGTATTTGTGCATCCTTTTTCATTTGTAAACTTTTTGAAAACAGCAGCAAAAAAGACGTTTTTCAAGTCCTTCCCTCTCCAAATTTCTGTCAGCAACTCGAAAAAATACCCTTGCTGAAAATCGGTAAGGGTATGGTAAGGGTACGAAGCATATTTTCTACTATATTATGTGTCCTTAAAAACGGCAACAAAAAAACACGCAGCCTCGATAAAATATCGAAACTGCGTGCTTTTCTTCCTTTCCAATTACTTTTAATAATTGGGTTGTTTGGAAACGCACGTCACAAATGATACAATGCACACCTGAAAAGCAAAGGGAGTGCATTCTGCACCCCACTCCCCTCAAATTTTCTGCACCAACTCCGTCCCATCTTTCAAAACAAACACGATTTTTCCATCTCGATGCACCACTGCTTTTTCTACAGCAGCCAGCCACAATTGTGTATCAAATTCCGGCAGCATCCCATTTTGTCCGTTCAATACTCTTTGAAAGCCCTGAATCTGTTCCCGTCTTGCCAATCGCTCTGCTCGCCGTTCCTGCAGAGCGGTTTCTTGTTTCTGCAGCGGTTCGTATTGTCCCACCAGTGCCTGATACCGTTCCTCATACTTTTCCTGATCCTGCACGATTTCACTATTCTCCCGAACATATCCCTGCACCTGTTCCGAAATCCGCATTTTCTGCGTTTCCAGTTCCTGCAATTGACGCTCTAAATCTGTACAGTCCGTAAGCAGTTCCAGCATCACCTGACAGTTTTCCAGAACTGCTTTTCGCTTTTGCAGCAATTCCTGAACGGCTGCCTGAAACCGCTGCTGTATGACGCTCTCCTGCAAATGGGGTGTCTGGCATTTGCACACCCCTTGGAATTTGTAATTGCACTGCCAGATCACCTGCCGATACTTGCTGTTGGAATGCCAGACCTTTGCCCCGAAGAAATTTCCGCAGTCGCCGCAGACAAGCCGGGCAGCAAATACGCTCTTTCCATTGTACTGCCGCCGTAGATTTTGCCTCCGCAGCAATTCTGCCTGCACCAGTTCAAATTCCTCCGGCACTATGATGGCAGGGTGACTTTCCTCAATGTAGTATTGCGGCACTTCGCCCTCATTCACCTTAGATTTTTTCGTGAGGAAATCCACCGTAAATCTCTTTTGCAATAGAGCAGAGCCCTTGTATTTTTCATTGGTCAGAATGCTTTTCACTGTGCTGGAACACCATTGCTCCTTTCCGGCAGGTGTCGGAACGCCCTGTTCTGTCAATGTTCTCGCAATGCCGGTCGACGTTTTCCCCTCCATAAACCAACGATAGATGTTCCGAACAATTTCCGCCTCCTCCGGCACAATTTCCGGCAAGCCATCTGCTCCTTTTCGATAGCCTAGAAAATGCTTGTACGGCAGGCTGACCTTGCCGTCCGCCATTCGCTTTCGCTGTCCCCAAGTTACATTCTCCGAAATAGAACGGCTCTCCTCCTGTGCCAGACTGGACATAATGGTGATCAGCAGCTCGCCTTTGGAATCCAGCGTGTAGATGTTTTCTTTTTCAAAAAACACCTCCACGCCTTTTTCTTTCAGCTTTCGCACAGTTGTCAAAGAATCTACAGTGTTTCGTGCAAACCGGCTGACTGACTTGGTGACAATCAAATCGATTTTGCCGTCCAGAGCATCTGCCACCATGCGATTAAAGCCATCCCGATGTTTGGTATTCAGGGCAGAAATGCCCTCATCGGTATAGACTGCAACAAACTCCCAGTCTGCCCGTTCCTGAATGTACTTGGTGTAGCGATCTACCTGTGCAGCATAGGAGGTCTGCTGTTCCTCGGAATCCGTGGAAACTCTGGCATAGGCTGCCACTCTGCGTTTCTGAACCTTGGTTTCCGGCAAATGCGTTATGGGATGAAACTTTGCCGGTATTTTTAGGACTGTCGCCATTTTTTCTGCCTCGCTTTCTCTCGCATTTCCGCCGTCCAGCTTTCCGAACGGGAACGGTCTTTCCAAGATACGGTTTGTTCCGTTCCGTCTGAAAAGCAGAATTGCAGTTCATTGGGTGCCGGAATCTGAATCTGTTCGATTTGTTCCGCAAATCGCTCCGCATCAAATTCCGATATTTCCAAAACATCACAGCAGGCAGAGAGCAGCGTATTTTCCGGAATCTGTTTTGCTGTTGGACAGTATTTTTTCCCTTTGGTGTTGTAAGTGGAACAAATCCAGACCACACCGGTCACTGTCGTTTTTCTGCGGTAATATTTGCCGCAGCAGGCACACCGTATTTTCTGCGTAAATGGATATCGGTTTGTGGTACAGGAACCGGCATATTTTTTCTGCCGTTCCGCCATTTGTTTCTGCACTGCATCAAACTGTTCCTGCGAAATGATGGCTTCATGCGAACCGGCAACAAAATACTGCGGAAGCTGTCCGATGTTATCCACCTTTTTCTTGGTAATGTGATTTTCCCGAAAACTTTTTTGCAGCAGCAAATTTCCGGTGTACTTTTCATTGCGGAGCGTTCGCCTTACGTCCTCTGTCGTCCATGCACAGCCACGCACCGTGCATATCTGCTGTTCATTCAGTTTCTTGGCAATTGCCAGCTTACCCATACCAGACAGATAGTATAGAAAAATCATTCTGACGATTTCCGCCTCCTCTGGTACAATCTCTAGTTTTCCTGACTTGGTTCGCTGATAGCCCAGCATTCGCATACTCCCGACTTTTCCCTGTTCAAAGTCCTTTCGCATCTGCCACTTTTTGTTCTCGCTGGCAGAATAGCTTTCCTCCTGTGCGTAAGATGCCAGAATGGAAAGCATCAGCTCGCCGTCTGAACTCATGGAATGAATCCGCTGTTCCTCGAAATAGACATCAACGCCCAGTGTTTTCAGTTCCCGTACCGTTTCCAGCAGGGTGACCGTGTTTCGTGCAAAACGGGAAATGGACTTTGTCAGAATCAAGTCAATTTCTCCCCGCCGGCATCGATTCAGCAGCTTTTGAAATTCTGCACGATTTTCCTTTGTTCCCGTCAATGCCTCATCTGCATAAACACCGCAGAACAGCCACTCCGGATTGCTCTGGATCAGCTGATTGTAATAGCTGACCTGTGCTGACAGAGAATGGAGCATGGCATCCTTTCCGCTGGACACTCTGGCATAGGCTGCCGTCCGTTTCAACAGGAACGGTTTTTTCTGTGGAAATGCGACTTTTTGTATCACTCGTGCCGTGATAATCTCCCCCTTTCCGATGACATATTACCGTACGATCGGGCAGGAGTCAAGGAATATACTGCACAAAGATAAGCCGGAACGTTCGGCAATTATGGTGTTGATTTTTTGAAATTCCTCCGGCGTGACCAATCCAGCACGCATCCAGCTTTTCAAAATCGAAACTGTGGTTTGATACGTAATGATCTTATGGTAATGTTCTTTTTCCATGAGCCATTTCCTTTCTGTACTTTCCATAGCAAAGACGGGAACAATATTTTCGGTGCGAACTGGGATAGGCAAAAAACGGCTCTTTGCAGATAGGGCAGAGCTGCTGTAATTTGCCGTCCCCCGATACAGCATGATGATTCCACCAAGTGTTGTGGCATTGTGTGGAACAGAATCGTTTCGGTTTTCGGTGCGGTGTCTGCACAACAGAACGCCCACACTGCGGACAGTGTGGGCAGGATTCGCTTCCTCTCTGCCGTTTGCAGAAAGAAGCCACAGTGTTAACAGACAGCCCTAATTGGACTGCGATTTTCTTGTAGCCCAGACCGCTGCTGTGCAGTTGTCGGATCTGGTCTTTTTGTTCTGCATTCATCCAATCACCCCAAAATTATCCCAAGAAACATAACCGGTCACATATTGTCCCACCGGTGTTTTTCCGCAGAACTCCGGCTTTGTGGTGATCCGATAACGACCGTTCTTGCAGGCAATGCCGTCATAGAGATAGTAAGTGCCGCTGATTCTTCTGGTTACAGATGTAGTTTCTGCACTGGCGAACAGAGGCGTGTTGGCACGAATAGTAACCTTCTGCCCCTTGGTGAACTTGCCGCCATTGGTGTAGACCACATTTCCGTTGGCATCAAATACAGAATATCCGACCTTGCAGGCTTTCTTCGCATTCTCCAAAGAGGAATACGCACCAAGCTGCGACTTTGCATCTGCCCAAGACTTTCTCACCCGGTAAAGCTGCTTTGTAGAAGGTGCAGAAATAGTGGAAGTTCCTGCATTCAAATAAGACTGTACCTTTTTCTTGAACTCCGCCCAATGGGGCAAGATATACGCCGGACACATCTTGTACCGATTGTACATGGTGTTCAACTGGTCGATTGTTCCATTTCGTCCGTCACGAACATTGAGCCAGTGGGTATGCGTGTAGAGATGATTGATGTCCAATCCATACTGTTTTAATAACGCAGCGGCAAGTTTCGCACAGTTGTCCTCCGACTTCTTATCTGTAGAATTATAC
>NZ_JAJFCK010000074.1 GCF_020709055.1 Ruminococcus callidus | reverse complement strand
GCAACAAAATTTGCCGAAAAGACGTAGATAGACGCCTATGAACACGAGCTCTTACGATTCCGCAGATAGGCAGGAGGTGCGGAGCAGCGCCAGATCGAAGCCGTTTACGGTGTCATCGCTCTGGAGATCTGCCAGCTGTGTCTGCTCCTGCGTGAGCGAAGCCTGGGCGAGGAGATATTTTTGCAGCAGGATCACATCGGCAAGATCTGCCGTGCCATCCTGATTGATATCGCCGGAAACCGGCTGTACTGGCTGCAAAATGACATCGGCAACTTCGCAGACCTCCACAGTCTTGGCAATGCCTGAGGGCGTGGTGACTGTGACGGAATAGATGCCGCAGGTGTCCTTGGAATCGGCGGTGATGGCGTAGCTTTTCTCCGTGGCGTTTTCAATCTGCTCGCCGTCGTGATACCACTGGTAGGAGAGGCCGCTGCCGGAGGTCAGCGGTGCCAGCTCCATCGTGTCGCCCTCCGCCAGATTCACAGTCTGCTTGGCGGAGTAGACGTTGAAGTTGTCGGTCACGGTGTAGCTGTCCGCTTTCAGGGAACCGGTCTTATTCCAGGAGTTCGCCTGATCCTGTACCGTGTAGGCGATGTCGGCAAGCTCTGTGCCGGCGCTCATGCCCAGAAAATCCCCCAGCGGAAGGCGAAACTCAATGGTGTTTCCGCTGTGCTTCTGCACACATCCCAGCGGAACACCGCCAGTGCCATTGAAGTATACAAAGCCGTTGTTCTGGTAATACATCCAGTAGCTCTTTCCGGTGGTGACATTTTGAAAGGAGAGGTTGTACACCGGTGTCTGTGCGTCCTGTTTCAGATCGGCGAAAATGTAGAGGTACTGGTCGTCGTTGGTGATGGAGAGATAGTTGCCGTTTTCGTCCCTGGTGCAGACCATCTCATCGGTATATTCGGTGTCGCTGCTGGCTGCGCCGTCCACGGTGACCAGATTTTTCGCTGTGTACATTGTGCCGTCAGAATGGGAGACTTCCTGTGCAGCGTTGGTCTGGTAGAAGCTGTTGTCTGCGGACTTGACATCGCTGTCATCTGCGGTCACGGTGAAGCTGCCCAGATAGTTTGCACCGAGGGAGGCATTCCAAATGCCGCTGTTGGCGAACTGAACGGAGCGGAAGCTCATCTGTCCCAGCTCGTTGTCGCCGGCGGAGAGCTTGAGGTATACATTCCACTCGCCGGTCTCCATGGCAGCGGGCAGCTTCAGGTTAAACTCCGGCGAAACTGTGGTGCAGGAGTACCACGTTCTGGTGTCCGCATCCACTTCTGTTTTGAGGTAGTTCCCGTCCTTTTCCAGAATGATCTCGGCTTTTTGTGCAGGGATGGGATTGGCAAACCCGGTGTTTTCCACTTTGGTGGCAATGCGCAGCACGCCGTCCTGCGAAACCGTTCCGCTCAGATCGGAATCCCGCAGGACGAAGCGGTAGCCGAGGTGATCCCGAATGAACTGAAAGACGGTCTGTCCGTAGTAGGCGCTGTTGTCTACGCCCTCCACATCGTATGCCTCGCCGAAGGTGTAGTCCTTGTACAGGCTGTAGATGTTGGAGTTGATATAGCTCAGGTGGGAGTAGTACATCTCCGGCACGGCGTTTTCCGGCAGGTAGGTGTCATACTTCTTGGCAAAGTCCAGATTGCCGGAGAACTCGCCGCCGTAGTAAGAGGTGAGCGTCTGCTGCCGCAGCCATTTCAGGTCACGTGTCCGGTCGTGGAACGTGCCGAGGTCGGAGTCCGAGCCCATATAGCCATCATTATAAAGACCGACACGGGCTGCCTGACTGCCGGCTTCCAGAACATAATCGCCCAGATCAGATTCCTCGATGCCAGCCCACTTGGCGAAGATGTTGGGGGTACGCACGGTGACGGGGATGCTGTCCGGTACGACATCCAGCATTAGATCCAGCAGCTTTGCCTTGTCCTCCATGGAGCAGTATTTTCCGCCCCACTGCTCGCCGTAGCAGCCTACAAAACCGCTCTCCACATAGCAGATGATGTCCTTGTAGTCCTCCAGAAAGCCGTCCGCCCGAATTTGTTCGATGTGCCTGACCATCTGGTCAAAGGTGGCAGGCTCCGGATTGCGCACGCCATTGGCATCGTAGCGGAAGCGGATGCCAACCATGCAGCCGTTTCTGCGGCTGTTTTCCAGCGTCTGGCGCATGCTGGAGAAAAACACACCGTCCAGATCGTAGTCCGTGCCCTCGGTGTAGTTGCCGTCGGAATCGGTTGTGCCGTTGGAACCGCTGGAGAATCCGCCGATGTCCACGAACATGACGACCAGATCGCCGGTGGGGTTGTACGCCTTTGTCTCCCCCGGCTTGCAGCGGAACGCCAGCGGGGAGGTGTAGCCTGCGCCCGGCGTGCGGATCGTCCCCACGGATTCGGTGTAGTCAATGCCGGAATCCACCAGCGCTGGCTCGGATTCCTCTGCGCTGACGGGAAGCTGTGCCGACAGCGTCAGTCCGCAGAGCATCGCCATGGCAGTAGCTAGAAATTTTGTGATTTTCATCTAATTTGCTCCTTTCCAGAATGCTGAATTTGTGCACATTATCATTGTAGCATGAAATCACGATAACGTCAAGAGAATCCGGAAAGAGATTGGCACTGAAATTTGACGCGATTTTGGGCGGTTTTTGGATTTTATTTATGTGCTGCGGGAAAATGTGGTGCTTGACTTGATATCGGTTCTGTGATATAATGGAAAAAACGTACAATTGGAGTCGGTTTTGCGCTTTTTCACCGGAAAAATGAAGCGGCAGGACGCTTTCTGTCTGCGTTGCTGTGCAAAAAAATGATGGAAAAATGTCGCAATTTATTTGATTTTGGGTGACTTTTCAGAGTTTCGAGAGGAGGATGTTTCGTGCGGATTCAGGATATTCCGTGGCTGGATTTTACCGTGCCGCAAAAAAAGCTGGATGTGTCGGTTGCCGCCACCTTTGACATGGGGGATTATCAGACTGCCAGAACGACACAGCCTGTTGTGCTTTTTCGTGTGACGACAGCGCCGGTCAAAGGCGGGCCTTACTGGACAACGGAGCTGCCAAAAGACCGCATGGAGGCTAAGATGTCTTTGGCGGTGCGCCCGGAGTGGAATCAGCGGCAGTATTATCAGACAGCGGTGCTTCCGATCGGAACAGAGATCCAAATCGGATTTGCAGCACCGCAGGGAAGCTTCAGTTATTGGCAGCACGCCAAACTTGCCGGCGGGGAGGCGAATATGCCGTACGGACGGGATCTGACTGGCGGCTGTGTGCAGGTGTTTATGGACGGCGGTATGCCGGAGCAGTATGTGATCGAATCCGGCAGACCGCTGGAGTTTGTCAGCAACTACTCGGAATTCGACCGGAAAGCGGTGGAACTGGAGGAAGCTGCGGCACGGGAACGGGCGGAGGCAGCGCGTATCAAGCGTGCGCCCATGACTAAGAACGTCAGCGGACAGGTGCGTGCCAACGCAGCATTTACCCAGCAGGACGAAAACGGACAGGTCGTCAGTCCCAACGGAACGGGGCAGGTCATTGACGGGAATGTCCAGACAGACATCGGTCATGTCAGCAGCTTCGAGAACAAGTACGAGGTGAAGTACTCTGAGAAAGCGGGGTTGACACAGCAGGCGCACAATCA
The DNA here is from genome assembly GCF_020709055.1 of Ruminococcus callidus. Taxonomy (GTDB): domain Bacteria; phylum Bacillota; class Clostridia; order Oscillospirales; family Ruminococcaceae; genus Ruminococcus_C. The sequence goes on along the minus strand of NZ_JAJFCK010000074.1, from coordinate 2,420 downwards.
AATGTTCAGCAATCCGGGGCAGTTCCAGGTGGAGCCGAGCAGGGAAAACCGCAGCCATGCCTTTGAGAATCACGACGAGAACGATGCGATGATGAACATCTCCGCCTATGCCTGCGGAGAGGACAGGGATATTGCGTCAAGAACCATGATTATTCCGCCGGAGAACGGCAGCGACATGGGAACGCTTGCTGTGAAGAATGCGAAGACCGGAGAAATGGAGCCCATCGCCACCTTTGCGTGGGAGCGTCCGGAGGAATCGGCACGAGCTTTGGAGGACGGAGAAAAGCCGGACAAAGTGCAGGAAAACGCCATGCCGGAAACCGAGCGCGCAGAAACCTCGAGACCGGTAACACCGGCAACGGAGGAGGCTTCTGCGGAGACATCCAAGGGAACTGCGCCGGAGTTGCAGATGCCAGCGGAATCCGTAAGGGAGTCTGCACCGGAACAGGAGAAAGCGGATGCGCCGTCATCGGAGGCAGACACGCAGGACATGGCAAAGTCGGATGCGGCAAAACCTGTTGAAAGCAATGCCGGAGAAGCATCTGCTGCGCCGGAAAAATCCAAGGGAACGGCACCGGAATCCTCGGAAACTGATGCAAAGGGCACGGCAAAGACAGGCGCTGCCAAATCTGCTGACGGCAATGCGGAGGGAACTGCGCCCTCGGCGAGAAACGCCGGAGGTTCGGGAAGCCGCTTTGAAACGGGGAACACTGGGGAAAACGGGAAAGACAACAGCGCCAGTAATGACTATTACTATGGATATTATTGAGAGGATGGAGAAATAAGATGAATTGTTGGAAGTGCGGCGCAAATAACGCCGATGACTGTATGTTTTGTGAGGAGTGCGGTGCGGATCTGAGAAAGCCGCCCGTACCGCCCGCACCGAATCCGGCACAGACAGCTGGAGCTGCTCCGCCTGTACCGCCTGCGCCCAATCCGGCACAGCCTGCCGGCGCACCGCAGGGACAGCCGGCAGCCAGTGCCGGGCAGACGGTAACGGTTTCTATTCCGAATCCCAAGCGAATGATGCCTTTTGCTATGCGTGCGCTGCAATTTTTGAAACAGCATCTGCTGGCGGTGATTCTGCTGCTGGTGGTTCTGGCGGCTCTGATTACGGGCATTTCGGTAGGGAATTATCTGTCGAACCCCAAGCGGGTGGTAGACCAGTACTTTTCTGCGCTGAAAAAAGGCAACTGGGAAAAGGCGTACAGCCAGCTCTATGTCAAGGAGTCGGACTTCGTCAACTATGATGCCTACGAAGCCATGATGGAAAGAGAGGCAAAGCTCTATACGGGAATCGGTTCCTACCGCATTCACGAGGACGGAGCATCTTCCGGCACCAGGAAGAGCAAAGGCAGCAAGGATGATGCGGAACGCCTGATGCGCACCTATACAGTGGACTACGTGACCGACCGTTCCACCTCCAATGAGATGAGTGTGGAAGTGGTGAAACTTTCGAAAAAGAAGTTCCTGTTCTTTCCGGAGTATCAGATCTCTGCCTCCAGCATGCTGGGCAGCTTTACGGTGAGTGCGCCGGGCTACGCCAAAGTCACGGTGGACGGTATTCCCATTGACAGCTACAAGACGGATGCCGATGAGGAGAACAACTACCAGTACTACAGCATTGACGCCATCTTCTCCGGGGTACACGAGGTGTCGGCATCTTCGGAGCTGACCGAGGAATATACGACGACGGGTTCCGAGGCAGTGGACATTTACAGTTCTGACATGCCGATTCTGGATTCTGTCGTTGACACCATTTTCGAGACGGCGAAATCCGATCTGGATCAGATGATCACCGCAGCTTGTCAGGGGGCAACGCTGGAGGACAACACTATGTCGGATGCCTATGAGGATTATTTCTACGACTCCTTCTATGAGAAAGAGGAAACTGGCATGCACAATGTGAAGGTGACCTCCTATCGGGATATCTCCGAACAAACGGTATTTGCCGGCGATTTCACTTATAGCTGCGGTATCGCCTATGACTATACCTATGACAATTGCTATTATGACTCGCAGTACCAGAGCAGCACGAGAAAATGGGTGGATGTTCTGACCAGCGATCCGGAGGAATCCACGGGAGAGGCATATTTGACCTATTCCTATAACGGAAAGGAATGGTATCTGTCGGATATCATCTCCAACTATGCATATGGCGGAGGCTATTAAGCACAATCCGTGCTTTTAGTATAAGAGCTCGTGTTCATAGGCGTCTATCTACGTCTTTTCGGCAAATTTTGCTGCATCCTGCGTGAAAAATACTTGCCGGGCGACAGCCCGCCTGCGTATTTTTGCCTTGCCTGCAACAAAATTATGCTCGAAAATCCACATATATTTCTTGTGAAGACAGGCTCTAAGAACTCGTGTTCATAGGCGTCTATCTACGTCTTTTCGGCAAATTTTGTTGCATACTGCGT
>NZ_JAJFCK010000073.1 GCF_020709055.1 Ruminococcus callidus | reverse complement strand
GTCTGAAATTCCGCAGAGATATTTATCAGGACTTTGCAGCACTGCAAAAGTCTGTGGGAGAAAATACAGAGAAATCCTCCGCACTGGACATTGAAAGCCTTGAGGTGTTTGAGAACATCGCCTACATCATGGCAAAACACGCCGATGCAGCCATTCCGGCATCGCCGGACGAGTGGCTGGAACAGTTTAACACGTTCAGCATCTATGAGATCTTACCGCAGCTGATCGACCTCTGGGGTTTGAACGTAGAAACACAGGTTCAATCTAAAAAAAACATCGCCCGATTGACCGACCGATGACCACACCGCTGTTTTTGTTGCGGTGCGTTCAGCTTGGTTTGTCAATGGGCGATTTGGATTTTTTGACCATTGGTTTGGTGAATGATATGTTTACCGAACGGGAGAATGACGAGTGTCATTATGATGTGCTGGCAGATCAGAGGGATTTTGACCGATTTTAGAAATCTGTTTCTTCTTCTGATGAAAGCAATGCGATAAATGCCTCTGGCGTGTATACTGGAATGTCAGCATGTGCATAATCTTTTTCATTTCTTGTGACGATACAATCCATCCCTGTGCGACGTGCTGTTTCAATCATAACAGCATCCTCGTAATCAGATACATTCGATGAAATTGCCTGTCTGCAGTCCAGTCCAGCTGTGTCTAAAATATCAAACAGTACAAAGAGACGGCTTAAAATATTTCGAGTTTCTGCATCACTGTGTGTTTGACGATGCGTCAAATAGTAGATATCTGTGACAGATTTTGCACTGATCCAACCATCAAAAAGACGATTGGCAGAAAGCAGAAAAATAGTCTGTGCATTTTCGCAAAAAGGTTCTCTTTTTTGAAGCGCATCAATGATCACACAAGTATCTAACAACGCTCTCATATCTGATCCAACCTCTCTTTTTGTGCTTCCTCTAACGTGCAGCCGGACGGAACAGAACCGAATAACGATTTGGCAATATCAACACGATCTTGATTGGGATTGGTTAGTTTTGCAATGATCTTTCCATTTTTGGAAATGAAAATATCTTCCGTTGCAGCGAGCATCAAGTACTTACCAAGGTTTGTTTTGAATTCAGTTGCAGTAATTGACATAAACAAGCCCCCTTTTCTTTTTACTAGTTTTATTATATCACAATCGAACGATTTTGTCAAGCATTTCGTTCGATTTCGGAGGTGAAATTTATGGCAAACCGCATCAAAGGCATTACCGTAGAAATCGGCGGTGATACCACCAAGCTGTCCAAGGCACTGGAAGGTGTCAACAAGGACATCAAGGGCACGCAGACACAGTTGAAAGATGTCCAGAAACTGTTGAAACTCGATCCTTCCAACACGGAACTGCTCTCGCAGAAGCATAAGCTCCTCGCCGATGCGGTGTCTGCCACCAAAGAAAAGCTAGAAGTGCTGAAAACTGCTGCAGAACAGGCCAATACGGCTCTTGCAAATGGTGAAATCTCACAGCAGCAGTATGATGCTTTGCAGCGTGAGATTATTGAAACCGAAAACGAACTGAAACGCCTGACCACAGAAGCAAACAATTCTCACACCGCTTTGGAAAAGATGGGTGTTCTGGGTGAAACGCTGCAGTCCGCCGGGGACAAAATTTCCGGTGTGGGACAAAAGCTGCTGCCCGTCACTGCTGGTGTCACGGCTCTGGGAACCATTGCTGTGAAAACCGGTGCGGATTTCGATTCTGCCATGTCAAAAGTGGCAGCGGTGTCCGGTGCGACCGGCTCAGAGATGGATGCTCTCCGGGAAAAGGCTCGTGAAATGGGCAGTAAAACGAAGTTCTCTGCAAGTGAGGCTGCGGACGCTATGAACTATATGGCCATGGCAGGCTGGAAAACCAACGATATGCTCAGCGGTATCGAAGGCATCATGAATCTTGCCGCTGCTTCTGGTGAGGACTTGGCATCTACTTCGGACATTGTCACGGATGCTCTGACCGCTTTCGGTTTGTCTGCCTCGGACAGCGGACACTTTGCGGACATTCTGGCGGCTGCCTCAAGCAATGCCAATACCAACGTCAGCATGATGGGTGAAACTTTCAAGTATGCCGCTCCGGTACTTGGCTCTTTGGGCTATTCTGCCGAAGACTCTGCCATTGCCATCGGACTGATGGCAAACGCCGGTATCAAATCCTCACAGGCTGGTACAGCACTGCGTGCTGCCATTACCAATCTGGCAAAGCCGACAGGCACGGTAGCATCTGCTATGGAACAATACGGCATTTCTCTGACAGATAGTTCCGGCAAGATGTATTCTTTACGGGAACTCATGGAACAACTCCGACAGAAATTGGGCGGACTTTCTGAGGCAGAACAGGCACAGGCGGCTGCCTCGCTGTTTGGCAAAGAGGCGATGTCCGGTATGCTGGCGATCATCAACGGTTCTCCGGCGGATTTTGAAAAACTGTCCAATGCCATTGACACCTGTTCGGATACAGTAGACGGCTACAATGGCACAACTGAAAAAATGGCGGCGGTCATGCAGGATAACCTTGCCGGACAAGTGACCATCTTGAAGTCCCAGCTGGAAGAATTGGCAATCAGTTTTAGCGATATTTTAATGCCTACCATTCGCTCTATTGTTTCCCACATTCAGGAACTGGTGGACAAGCTGAATCAACTGGATCCGCAGACCAAAGAAACCATTGCGAAAATTGCACTGGTGGCTGCTGCTCTGGGACCGATGTTGGTGGTGCTTGGAAAGACCATTTCCAGCGTGGGAACCGTCTTTTCCGCAGTGTCCAAACTGCCTGCCCTTTTCTCGGCTGTGCAAGGTGGCATTGGAGCCATTACCGGAGCGTTGGGCGTGTCATTAGGTCCGCTGCTCGCCATTATCGCAGCTGTTGCCGCTTTGGTGGCTGCCTTTGTGCATCTCTGGAAAACCAATGATGAATTCAAAAGCAATATCATCGCCATCTGGGAGCAGATCAAAAGCACCTTTACCGGATTGACACAGGGCATCACTGACCGGCTAAATGCTCTGGGATTCGACTTTGAGAGTTTCACCGATGTGCTGAAAGCTGCATGGGACGGGCTGTGCAATCTGCTGGCTCCCATTTTTGAAGGCGTCTTTCAGAATATCTCCAACATCTTTTCAGAGTTTACTGGCGTTCTTCTGGGGCTGCTGGATGTTCTGATTGGTCTATTTACCGGCGACTGGGAGCAGTGCTGGGACGGTATCAAGGGTATTTTTACTTCTATCTGGGACTTCATTGTCAACACATTCCGCAATATCATGAATACCCTGAAAGGCGTTGCAGATGTGGTGCTGGGGTGGTTCGGAACAAGCTGGAATGAAGTCTGGACTTCCATCAAAACATTTTTTGTGGACACATGGGACAGCATCGCTTCCTTCTTCACGGGAATCGTTACCGGAATCCGGGACTTTTTCGTCAACACTTGGACATCCATTTCCAATACCTTCACCACCATTGTCACTGCCATTCAGACGGTGGCAACAACTGTATTTACGGCAATTCGGGACTTCTTCACCACCATTTTTACGGCAATCTACAACTTTTTTAGCACGATTTTCAATGCCATTTACAACGTGGTTTCTACGGTTTTTCAGGCAATTTATAACGTCATTACGACCGTTTGGAATGCCATTTACACCACCTTAGAACCGCTGATCACGGCATTTGGTTATCTGTTTCAAACGATTTTGAAGCCATCCAAATCATTGTGGGCAGAGTGATGGACTGGATCTCGGAGAAGATCAGTGCCATTTGGAATGCAATCGTGGCATTTTTAACGCCGATTTTAGAAGGTATCCGAACGACATTTGAAACCATCTGGAATGCCATTTCTACTACAATTTCCACGGTTTTGACAGCGATTCAAGATGCGGTGACTACGGTTTGGAATGCTGTATCTGGTTTCATTTCGTCTGTTTTGTCAGCGATCTGGAATGTGGTTTCTTCCATCTGGAACAGCATCTCCAGCACGATTTCCAGTGTGATGAATGCCATTTTTTCTGTGGTATCCTCTATCTGGAATCAGATTTCTTCTGCGGTTTCCAATGTTCTGAACGCCATCCGGTCGGTGGTGTCTAACATCTGGAACAGCATCAAGAGCACCATTTCCAACGTGATGCAGAGCATTTCTTCTACGGTGTCCAGCATCTGGGACAACATTCGTTCTGCGGTTTCCGACAAAATCAGCGGCATCAAATCCACCATTCAGAATGGGTTCGATGCCGCTGTGGGATATATCAAGGGATTGGCTTCGGATGCCTGGAACTGGGGACGGGATATCATTCAGGGAATCATTGACGGCATTCAGAGTGCCATCGGCTGGCTGGCGGACTGCGTCACCAATGTTGCCGATACCATTCGGGATTTCCTGCACTTCTCTGTACCGGACAAAGGTCCACTGACCGATTACGAAAGCTGGATGCCGGACTTTATGAAAGGGCTTGCAGACGGCATCGACAAGAGCAAGAAGTATGTGGAAAAAGCCGTCGGCGGTGTGGCGAAAGCCATGCAGCTGACTATGGATTCTGATTTGAATTACAGCTTGAACGGTATTTATGGTGCTGTTGTTGACGGCAGTTCCGGTGGTACGGTCAATAACTACTATAACAACGACAACAGCCGCACAGTGAATCAGACCAACAATAGTCCGAAAGCACTGTCACGGCTGGAGATTTATAGGATGACGAGGAACGCGCTGAATACTTAAAAAGGAGCGATTTAAGTCGCTCCTTTTTCTCGGTAAATCAGAATTTGTCTTACTCGTTTATATTATGAGATTAGGTGACAAGATGTATGTCAAAGCGCATTCCAAATGAACAGAAAAGCAAAAACACATCCCCATGCATTTTTGTATACTTTTCTCACCTGAAGCATTCCATAAATGGCTATAAAGGTAGTTACAATTTCAATGATACCCTGTATGCTGAAGCTCATGGGATGAAAAAGAATGCCCATAATTGAAACCACAAGCGCACCCCAATCAAAGAATTTAGTTTTTACCGGGAAACGTCTGTTGATTTTCTCACAGATGACAACATAATTAAAGCCTTCAAAAAAGCCCCAGACAACCGCAATAACCAGTGTTCCGATAATGGTAGCTACGATCCCTGCTTTGTGAAGATCCGGGGTAACCATAATACTCAATGGTTCGTACCCCTCAAATTGTCCTGAAAGGAAAATAAAAAGAATATACGGGAGAAAAAACACGATCGTCCAAAGCACAGCTTTGATTGCGTTTTCCCAACGAAGTCCGAAACTTGCGAACGATTCTTTACGCATTAGGCCTACAATAGTAATGCCAAGACCCGCTATTCCAAATTCCAATGCAGCAGCCATCAAAAGTCTTGGCCAAACGGAAATATCACTGTTTTTGCAAAAACTCATTATTCTGCTTCCGAAAACACCATAGACGATATAGACTGCTATCGTAACCAGAGCGATTATCCACAAATCTATAGTAAGCTTTTTCTTCCGTTCTTTTATCTGTTGTTCCATTTACTTTCTCCCTATACTAAATTTCCAAAGTTGATCTTATACAAATTCCGATTTTGCGTAGAGAACCAACGTCTCTGTTGTCTCTATTATACATCATTAAACACAAAATGTAAAGGGGTGCATCTCATGTTTTATACCCTGATTTTAGAAAACCAATCCGGCGAACAGCTGAACCTGTCAACGACCGCCAACCAATACATGACCTCAAAAATCGAAGGTCTGAATCCGCCTGCCGGAACGATTTCCACTTCTTCTTACGCAGGCATGAACGGCAGCTACCTCAACAACGCTTTCATTGAAAAACGAAACGTGGTCATTTTCTTTGCCATGCGTGGCATTGGGATCGAGAAACGGCGGCATCAGCTGTATCATGTAGTCAAGCCGTCCCGATACATCAAGATCTGGTACAAGACGGCGAACATCGATGTCTATGCCGAAGGGTATGTAGAAACCTGCGAGGTGTCAAATTTCGAGCAGCAGATCAGCGGGCAGATCTCCATTCTCTGTCCGGATATTTACTGGTACAGCCGGGATATTTTCTACGCCTACTACAGCGGTGTGATCGGAGCATTTCACTTTCCCTTTCCGGAGAGCGATGCTCCGTTTCCTTTGGGTGTGTATTCCAACAGCAATCTGTTTTCCATTGCCAATGACGGGGATGAAACCGGATTCACGCTGCGAATCGAAGCATTGCCCAGCGACATTCCGCAGGAAGTGGTGGCAGTGACACCGACCATCTACAACGAAAACGGCGAATATCTGCAAATCAAAGGCGATATTCTGACCGGCGATGTCATTACGGTTACCACGAAAACCGGAAACAAGACCGTCACGCTGACACGCA
>NZ_JAJFCK010000072.1 GCF_020709055.1 Ruminococcus callidus | reverse complement strand
GCGTGGACAGCTGGCTGAAGGCATTTGACGGCACAACACCGCTGACTGCACGGTACCAGTGGGTGACCTATAAGAAGAACAGATAACTTCAAATTAAGTTCCATTCCTTGAAAAGCGGGCGAACTCAGTGATAAGAGTTCGCCCGCTTTTTTAGGTGAAGTGGTATTTTTTTCGGTATTCTTTCGGAGTCATGCCTGTCTGCGTTTTGAAGATTTTGATAAAGTAGCTTTGAGAGCTGAACCCTAAGATACTGCTGACTTCTGCGGCGGAGTGGGTGGAGTATTTCAGCAGGTGAATGGCAGCGTCCACTTTTTTGTCACGGACATAATCGCTGAACGTGGTGCCGATCTCAGACTTGAACAGTCGGGAAAGATAGGGGACGCTGATGGAGAGTGCAGCGGCTGCGTCCTGAATGAGAATGCGCTCGTGCAGATGCTCGCTGACGTAATCCATGGCGAGCAGAATCGTCTTGGAATAGGTGCGGTTGTCACGAATGCGCTGCATGCGTCTGGTGAAATCCAGAATCATCTCCTGATGAACGGCGTGTACCTCTGATGCAGTCTGGCATTTGTCTGCCTTTTGGATGTAGAAGTCACTGAGAGGAAAAGCGTCCTCCGATGCCATGCCGCTATGGATGCAAAAGCGTGTGATCATGGCGATAGAGATGGTAAGGTGGTATTTCAAGTTCCGGAGCGGGTCACTGCTGAGTGTGCCGTAGCCCTCACTGCAAAGCGGTGTGGCAAGCAGATGAACTGCGTCCAGATTGCCGGAACAGATGCTCTCGTAAAAGGCAGTTTCCTGTTCCAGCGGTGCGTGGCGGAACTGTTCCTCTCGCTGCTGAAAGAGCTGTGCTGCCATCTCGCCGGTTTCGGATGGCAGATTTTCACGTTCTGCAAATGGCAGCAGCGTTTCTGTTGCCTTTTGAAAAGCTGCCCGATTGAGATGCCAGCGCTCTTTCTGCCGGAGCACAGCGCCGTCGGTTTCCAGATGCGTCAGACGTGCGGCAATCTCGCTTTGCGGCTGGGAGAGTGCCTCGGCGATCTGAGAGAGCGACAGGGCTTTTGAACGGAGGAGGGAGAGAATGGCGTGAAATTCCGGCAACAGCGCATCAGAGAGCAGATTCATGGCAGTACCTCAAATGTGGAAACACTTCCGCACAGCAGAATATGTTCCCAGAACCAGAAGTGTGTCCGATTCGTATAGTGTGGTTTCTGTGGTGATATCCGGATGCAGCGCACCGTTTCGCCGGACACCCAGAATATTGATGCCGTACTTTTTCCGGATGTTGATACCGCCGACGGTTTTTCCCGCCCAGTTTTTTGGCACGGATACTGCCAGAATGGCATAGTCGCCGTCCAGTTCCACATATTCGGAGATGTGGTCGGAGGTATAGCGGATCGCCGTCCATGCAGCCAGCTGCTTCTCCGGATAGACCACTTCGTCCGCACCGTTGCGCAGCAGGAACTTTTCGTGTGTCTCTCTGGCAGCACGTGCCACCACCTTTTGTGCTCCCAGCTCGTGGAGCAGCGAGGTAGTCTCCAGCGAATCCTGAAAGCTCTCGCCGATGGTGACGATGCACACATCATAATCACGGATGCCGAGGGAGCGGAGAAACTCCTCCTTGGTGCTGTCTCCGATCTGCGCCCGTGTGACATAGGGCAGGATGGCAGAGATGCGCTCTTCGTTCTTGTCCACGGCGAGCACCTCATGGTTCATCTCGCTGAGCTTTTGGGCGATGTGTCGGCCGAACCGTCCTGCGCCGATCAAAAGAATTGACTTCATAGAAACCTTCCTTTCGTGTTATCCGATGTTGATTTTCTCCAGCGGCAGCTTGGAAAAATTCTCCTGCTTCGGGAAAACTGCTGCGTAGAGGAATGTGAGTCCGCCCACTCTGCCGAAAAACATCAGCAGAATCAGCACAATTTTACTGAACAGTCCCAGCGTGGGGGTAATGCCAACAGTCAGCCCCACCGTCGCCACGGCAGATGCCGTTTCGAACAGGCAGTCCTGCAGGGGAAGCCCCTCCGCTAGACTGATGCTTACACCGCCAGCGAGGAAGAGCGCCAGGTAGAGCAGCAGCAGTGCCGATGCCTTGGCGATGGTGTCCTCCGGAATGCGTCTGCCGAAAAAGTGGGTCTCCTTGTTCCGGCGAAAGACAGATACGGCGGAGGAGACCAATACGGCTGCGGTGGTGGTTTTCAGACCGCCGGCAGTCGAACCCGGCGCACCGCCGATGAGCATGAGAACGATGAGCACGGCAATGCTGCCGTCCTTCATGGCGGAGAAAGATGCGGTATTGAATCCGGCAGTACGTGGGGTAATGGCTTGGAACAGGGAGGCGAAGATTCGCTGCGCCGGCTGCCACGCCGAGAATTCCGCAAAGAAAAAGTAAGCCGCCGGAAGCACCACCAGCACAGCCGTCATCACCAGAATGATCTTGCTCTGCATGTGGTAGCGGGAGAAACGAAACCGGTGGGTGAAGATATCGTCCCACGTGTAGAACCCCAGTCCGCCGCTGAGAATCAGCAGCATGATCGGCAGGTTGATCAGCGGTTCTCCCACGAAGGAAGTTAGTGAGGAGTATGGTTCCCGAACGCCCATCAGGTCAAAGCCGGCATTGCAGAATGCCGACACCGCATGAAAGACGGCGTACCAGATACCTTTCCCAAGTCCGAAGTCTTTGGCAAAGACGGGAAGCATGCAGAGCGCTCCCAGCAGCTCCGCACAAAAGGTGAACTTTAAAATAAACCGTGTGAAGCGCACTACACCGCCGACCTGCGGGGCGGAAATCGCCTCTTGAATGGTGCTCCGCTGGCGCAGGCGGATGCGTCTGCCGGCGAGGAGGGAGATGGCGGATGCTGCGGAGATGACGCCCAGTCCGCCGATCTGGATCAGCAGGAGAATCACCGCCTGTCCGAATTCTGACCAGTATGTTGCCGTGTCCTGCACGATGAGTCCGGTCACACAGACGGCAGAGGTCGCCGTGAACAGGGCGTTGGGAAAGCTGGTCACGGTTCCGGCGGATGCGGAAACGGGCAGCATAAGCAGCAGGCTTCCCAGCAAAATCACAGCGAGAAATCCCAGCAGAATCACCTGAAATGTTGAAATTTGCTTCCAAAATGCACGCATAAATGACATCTCCTTATAAACATGAGATCTATGTTATTATCTCACGTTTCTTTCGGAAATGATATCATGAAACTGTATATAACATTCGAATTTTTTACAATGATTTTCCTATAATTGTATGATAATGTGAAGCGGGATTCTTGATTTGTACACAGAATTCCGCTTGATTTTTGGGGGCTTGTATGGTATTCTTTTTAAGGTTAGAGAATGCTAACTCTAGGTTAGCGTAGACTAATGCGATATTGATTTTGGATACCGGAGAGCAAGGAGGAACTGAGAGATGAAGCTATGGGAACATCGGAACCGCTATCTGCCGGCAGCTGGCTTTTTGCCGGCAGCGGTACTGGCGGCTTGCGTGGCTGGATCGCTGCATGGATATACTGCACCGGTCTTTTCCATGGAGACAACAGAGGAAGAGCAGGATGCGTCGGAGCAGACGACAGAACCTGACGCATCGAAAAAGAAGAACACGTCTGCAACAGCGCCGGCAAAAAAGGAAGTCCCGTCTGTGACACCGGTTTCGGAGAAGTCTGCCTATCAGGACGGCACCTATACCGGAACGGGAACTGGCTTTGCCGGCCCGATTACTGTGCAGGTGATCATTAAGGGCGGGAAGATTGCCGAGATCACCGTCCTCAGCACCAGCGATGACAGCCCCTATATTGACAACGCCAAGGCGCTGCTGAAGAACATTGTTGCAGTGCAGAGTACTAACGTGGACACGGTTTCCGGTGCGACGTACAGTTCTGTGGGACTGATCTCCGCCGTGCGGGATGCGCTGCAAAAAGCTGGCGGAAGCAGTGCATCGGATTCGGCACTGCCCACGCTGGCTGCATCTCCTGCACAGTCGCACAGCTCCGGCGAAGCGCCGACTGTGGAAACGGTGGAGGAGCCGGCAGCGTATGCGGACGGCGTGTATACCGGAAGCGGTACGGGCTTTGGCGGGCCGCTGACGGTGCAGGTCACTGTGAGCGGCGGAAAAATCACGGACATTATAGTGCTCAGCACCAGTGACGACAGTCCCTACATCGACAACGCCAAGGTGCTGCTGAACAACATCATCACTTTGCAGAGCACTAATGTGGATGCGGTCTCCGGTGCGACCTATAGTTCTGCCGGTTTGATCGAGGCGGTGCGGAATGCCCTGCAGGGCGCTGCAACTGGCGGCGGAACTGCTGTGTCCGCACCTGTGACCACTGCGCCGGCAAAGACGACTGCACCGGCAGAGATACCGCAGGGAAAGTTCCCCTATCCGGACGGCGTGTACAAGGGTTCCGGCGAGGGCTACCGTGGGGAGACGCATTTGCAGCTGACTTTGAAAAACGGCACGATCACCAAGATCGAAGTGCTGGACACCGAGGACGATGCGGCATTTTTCAAGCGTGCCGAGGCGCTGATCGCCACGGTCATCGGGCAGCAGTCCACGGAGGTGGATGCGGTTTCTGGTGCAACATTTAGCTCTGAGGGCATTCTGGAGGCAATCGACGATGCGCTGAATGCTGCCAAAAAGGCGGGCGAACCGGCGGTGACAACCACTGTAACCACCGAAACCACTGCCTGCACCGGCACCAGCGACACGGCAAGTTCCACAGAGACGACCACAGAACCGGTACCGCAGATCTACGAGGACGGCGTGTATGTGGGAACGGCGGACTGTGACCCCGACGAGTCGGAGGATTTCGCCACCTATGAGGTTTCGCTGAAAGTGAAGATCGAACATGATACCATGATAGAAATCACAGACGTGAAGGGCGATAGCACAGACTACGATCCGGAAAACGACCGGTATCTCTCCCGTGCTGCCAAAGGTACCAGCAAAATCAAGGGTACCATTGCACAGATTCTGGAACAGCAGGGGACAGAGGACATCGACGCTGTTTCCGGCGCAACCTGTTCCTCGGATGCCATCCGGCGTGCTGTGGAGCAGGCGCTGGAACAGGCACGGAAGGGAGTGTGATGCACGGTGCATCGTTTTTGGATCAAGACATGTAATCTGATTCTGGTGGTTGCGCTGCTCTTTGGGTATCAGGCAGTGGTGCAGAGCCGTGCGCAGAAAGAGACCATTGCGGAGCTGGAGTATGAGCTTCAGCAAAAGACGGTTTCCGGTCAGCCGGAGGAAGCGGACGGCGCAGATTCGCCCTATGCCGACGGCACATATACCGGAGAGGCGCAGGGCTACGGCGGTACAGTGGCGGTGGAACTGACTGTGGAAAACGGGAAGATCACCGATCTGACCATTACCTCTGCGGAAAAAGAGGATACGGCGTATCTGGATGCTGCCAGTGCCGTCATTGATTCGATTCTGGAACAGCAGTCCACTGATGTGGACACGGTGAGCGGTGCGACATTTAGTTCCAACGGCATTCTCCATGCCGCAGAAGATGCACTGAGAAAGGCGGAGAAGAACCATGCGTAAGAAATCCATCCCCCCGAAAAAACTGCACGCCTATGTGCGGGCCGGGATTCAGCTGCTGTTCTTTCTGTTCCTGCCCTCGGCGTTCACCACGGCGTTCTCCGGCATCAAGGCACTTTTGACACAGATCGGCAGCAGCAGCCCCATTGCGTGGAGTTCATTCCTGACAGTGCTTCTGGCGCTGTGTGCCTATACCATTGTGTTCGGCAGATTTTTCTGCGGCTATGCCTGCGCCTTTGGCTCGCTGGGCGATGCCGTGCGGGGGCTGTACCTCTGGATCTGCAAAAAGTGCAAGAAAAAGCCTCACAGCATTCCCAAGGCGGTGTGCCGCTGGCTCTCCTATGGAAAGTACGTGGTACTCCTGGCAATTGTGCTGCTATGCTTTTCCGGCGTATACGGAGAGCTGAGCGGCTGGAGCCCGTGGGATGTGTTCTCCATGCTGCACGCCGGCAACTTCCACCTGAGCGGCTATGTGCTGGGTGTTGTGCTGCTGGTGCTGATCGTGGCTGGCATGGTCTTTTGCAACCGCTTTTTCTGCCGGTTCCTGTGCCCCATGGGTGCAGTTTTCTCCCTGCTTCCTGTGCTGCCGCTGTTTTCTGTGCGGCGGGAACGGGAGGGTTGCGTCAAGGGCTGCAGCGCTTGTGAGCGCTGCTGTCCGGCTGACCTCCAACTGCCGGAGGCTGACAGCTGGAACAGCAACGGTGACTGCTTCCAGTGCCAGAAATGTCTGGATATTTGCCCGAAGAAAAACGCCCGCAGCGGAAGAGGCTTCTTCCGTGGTAACGAGGTCTGGTTTGCTGTACTGAGAGCCGGCATTCTGGTTGCCGTGCTGATTCTGGCCGGCATCTAACAGGAAAAACACTTAGAACCTGTCTTCACAAGCGTATCCACGTGTCTTTTCGGCAAATTTTGCTGCA
>NZ_JAJFCK010000071.1 GCF_020709055.1 Ruminococcus callidus | reverse complement strand
GAGGTGTTCTTAGAGGGCACGTGCCCTCTAAGTCGCTGTCCGCAGACAGCGAAATCCCCGTGCCCATGCTTCTGGGCACACGGAGAAGGTGGGGGAGAAAAGCGACAGCTTTTCGAGGGCGGAGCGAACAAGACCGCTCCGCCCTGTGTCCCGCTTGCAGCTCCTTGATTTTGAAAATATTCCAGTGGAATGTTTTCAACGGATTTTGCCATTGTTGAACTCACGGACACGGCATAACCTGTTCCGGCTTTATGCCTCCCCTGAAAGGGGTGACTCCCCACGGGGTGGGGAGATGCCCAAAGGGCAGAGGGGACCGCTCAGTACGAGGGGAACCGCCGTTAGGCGGTGGAGAGGTGTTCTAGTGAAATCTTTTATGTAATGTGTAAAGACGACCCCTCAGTCAGTGCTGCGCACTGCCAGCTCCCCTTTCAGGGGAGCCCTTACTTCCTCTTTTTCTTTGTTGTAGAGAACTCACGGACACGGCGCGCCGTGTCCCTACAAGCACATTGAAGCATCATGAAAAGATTTCGCATTCCCTCTGCTTTCTGTTGAATCGCCGTGCCCCTAACCATATTTTACACCGGACACCCTGCGCCGGAATCTTCCTTTTTGAAAAAATGTTGCCGCCTGCGGATTTTTTTGAAAAAACACTTGCAATTTCTTTTTGGCTGTGTTATAATACAAGTATCTGATACGTGATGGTATTGGAAAACGGATTCCGGAATATAGGTGTGCGGGTCCTGTGCAACAAAGCACCGTGAACCATGTCAGGCGGGGAACCGAGCAGCATTAAGCGGATTGTTTTGTGTGCCGCAGTCAACCTGCACACCTATGTTCCGGAATTTTTTTCGGCATAGCGGGAGGTGCATCGATGTATCAGGCATTGTACCGAAAATGGCGGCCGCGCTCGTTTGACGACGTGATCTCACAGCCGCATATTACTACAGCACTGCGCAATCAGATTCGTGAAGGTCGGACTGCGCATGCCTATCTCTTCACCGGCTCCCGTGGAACCGGCAAGACCACCTGCGCACGAATTCTGGCAAAGGCGGTCAACTGCACCCGCAGCGCCGAGACGGGAAACCCCTGTCTTGCCTGCGACATCTGCCGGGATGCAGAGCTTGGCGCACTGGGCGACATCATCGAGATCGATGCCGCTTCCAACAGCAGCGTCGAGGATATCCGTGACCTGCGGGAGGGCACCGTCTATCTGCCGGAGCGCTGCCGTTATAAGGTATACATCATCGACGAGGTGCACATGCTGTCCCCCAGTGCGTGGGGCGCATTGCTGAAGGTCATGGAGGAACCGCCGGAATACGTCAAGTTCATTCTGGCGACCACCGAGGTGCACAAGGTGCCGGCAACCATTATTTCCCGCTGCCAGCGGTATGATTTTCACCGCATCCGCACCGCCGATATTGCCGCAAGGCTTCAGCACATCGCCGAGGCGGAACAGATCGCATTGGAGCCGGAGGCAGCGCAGCTGATCGCCCATCTTTCGGACGGCGGTATGCGTGATGCCCTCTCCCTGCTGGATCAGTGCGCCTCCTGCGGCGACCAGATCACGCCGGCGTTTGTCACTGCCACCGCAGGCGTTGCCGGACGGGACAGCATCTTCGCCATTCTGGAGGCCATCCAGGCACAGGATACCGCAAAGGCGCTCGCCCTCACCGGCGCACTCTACGACCAGTCCAAGGACATGGTGCGGCTGTGCGAGGAGCTGCTGGAACAGCTTCGCAACATGATGCTGCTTCGTGCCGGTTCGGGACAGCCGGAACTGCTGACCTGTCTGCCGGACGAACTGCCCAAACTCCAGCAGCTGGCGCAAAACGCAACGCTGGATACCATTCTGGGACAGATTTCCTGTCTTCAGGACTGCCGGGAGCGCATGCAGCGAAATCCTGCCAAGCGGGTGGAACTGGAGATGACGCTGATCCAGCTGGCATCCCCGCGTCCGGTGACGGCAGCGGTTCCCGCCGCTGCGGCAGCACCCCAGCCCGCTGTGCAGCAGCCTGCGCCGGCGGCACCGGAAACGGTGACAGCGCCCGCAGCCGGGGAAGCACCGGCGGAAAAAGCAAAGCCGCTGTCGGCGGCGGACTTCCGCCCCGTGGGAAACTGGGCGGATATTCTGGCGGAATACCAGAACGTCAATCCGGCGGTTTCCGGCAGTCTGGCGGAATCCTGCGCCTATGTGGCGGGAAACACCATGCTGATTGTGGCAAAGAACCGCTTTTTTCTCACGCTGCTCAAAAACAAAGAGCACGCACTCTCCCTGCGAAAGACCGTCCAGCAGTTTCTGGGCGTGGAGTACAACATCCGTGCACGCTGTACAGAGGCGGAACAGCAGGGCTCCAGGGCGCAGGCTATCATTCAAAAAGCCATTGACAGCAAGTTAGATACTGCTGTTGAATAGAGTGGACAAAAACCAGGATAGAACCAAGAATATCAAAGGAGCGAATTTTCTCATGAGAGCAAGATTACCGAAACAGAACCAGGGCGGTGCGCAGAACATGAATGCGATGATCCGTCAGGCACAGAAGATGCAGGACGAGATCTCCGCACTGCAGGAGGACATCGAGGGCCGTGAATTTACAGCAACCGCAGGCGGCGGTGTTGTAACCGCTGTGGTATCCGGCAAGAAGACGCTGCTGTCTCTGGAGATCAAACCGGAGCTGGTAAACGGAGAGGACAGCGACATCGAAATGCTGCAGGATCTCATTGTCAGCGCAGTGAACGAGGCAGTCAACCAGGTGGAGGAAACCACAGAGAGCGAAATGAGCAAGATCACCGGCGGCGTTTCTCTTCCGGGTCTGTTCTAAGGTTCGATGCCATCTTATAATGCACTGCCGCTGGAGCTGCTGGCGGAGGAATTCGCCAAGCTTCCCAGCATCGGCATGAAAACCGCACAGCGTCTGGCATACTACATCATCTCCCAGCCGGAAGAGGATGTACAGGCGTTTGCTGATGCGCTGGTGTCGGCAAAGAAAAAGATTCACCCCTGCCCCTGCTGCCAGAATCTCACGGATTTAGAGCTATGCTCCATCTGTGCCGACGACACCAGAGATCACAGTATCATCTGCGTGGTAGAGGGACCGAAGGATGTTTCTGCCCTGGAGCGCACCGGAGAGTACACGGGCGTTTATCACGTTCTGCACGGACTGATCTCCCCCATTGACGGCATCATGCCGGACAAGCTGCGCATTCGGGAACTTCTGGCACGTCTGCAAAAGGGCGGTGTGCAGGAGGTCATCATGGCCACCAACCCCACCGCAGAGGGCGATGCCACTGCCATGTATCTGGCGCAGCTGCTGGAACCGCTGGGTGTCAAGGTAACACGTCTGGCGTTCGGGCTGCCGGTTGGCGGTATGCTGGAATACGCCGATGACGTAACGCTGTTTAAGGCGCTGGAAAATCGAACGGCGATGTAATCGAAAACGAAAAGCGGAAGCGACTCGAATTGTCGGGGGCTTCCGCTTTTTTTGCGGCAATGGACACGGCACGCTGGAACAAAAAGCATCGTGCAGAAACAGAAAGAAACGAGGTCGTTTGATTCGTCAGGCTGATCCAACTGAGCGCAGTTGGCGAGGTGTTCTTAGAGGGCACGTGCCCTCTAAGTCGCTGTCCGCAGACGGCGAAATTCCCTGCGCCCATACTTCTGGGCGCAGGTCGAAGGTGGGTGAGAAAAGCGACAGCTTTTCGAGGGCGGAGCGAACAAGACCGCTCCGCCCTGTGTCCCGCCTGAACGAACGGAATCTTGAAAACATTCCGGTGGAATGTTTTCAACGGAATTTTCCATGACAAAAAGATAAGGGGAGCTGGCAGTGCGCAGCACTGACTGAGGGGTCTTTACACATTACATAAAAGATTTCACTAGAGCACCTCTCCACCGCCTAACGGCGGTCCCCTCTGCCCTTCGGGCATCTCCCCACCCCGTGGGGAGTCACCCCTTTCAGGGGTGGCTAATCTTCTTAAACGCTTTGTAGTTTAAAACCGACGGACACGGCACGCCGTGTCCCTACAAAGCCAAAGTGCACGAAACACCTCGCCAGCTGCGCTCAGCTGGAGCAGCCTTATTGGGCAACTTGATGAGATATGTTCTGTTTCTGCACGTATACGCTCTGTTTTCCGCACAACCGCAATCTTTTTCTGCGCAGCAAAAAAGCTCCGCCACTTCCCGAATCTCTTCGGCTCGTGGCGGAGCTTCTTTATTTTCCCTCAGCTGTCCCGCTCAGGCACAGCGCTCAGGTCTTACTTCTTCTTGCGTCCGTTCTTCCGTCTGGTTGCGGCTGCAACTGCAAACGCTGCCAGTGCGGTGGGAACCAGAACAACTGCAAACGCATCCTTGGTTTTCGGCGTGCTGCTGATGTTCTGTGCACGATAGCTGCCGCTTCCGCTGCTGCGATTGGAATAAGAGGTGTTGCTGGAATTGCTGCGGTTGCCGGTGGTGGTTGTACCGCCAGCAGCTGCTGTGGTCGTAGTTTCTCCTGCACTTGTGGTAGTGGAAACCGCCGGTGTCTGTTCGCCGTGATTTGAATCGGTATTGTGCGGTGTCGTCTCGGTCGCAACCTCAGTGGTTGTCTCAACCGGTGCGGTGGTCACTTCCGGCGTGGTCACAACGCCGATGTACTCATCGACCATGGTTACCACACGATCAACGCCCGCTGTTGTTGCGATCAGAACCGGTGCGTCGGCCTCGTCCCGAACCAGATTGCCCTCGCTGTCCAGCTCATAGGTGAGAATCGAAACGGTGCCGTTCTCTTCCAGCTGGAAGTAGATCGGTGCAGCGATGAGATAATCCACCGGTGCCAGCGTCTCGGTCAGGCAGTACGGTACGCCGACCTCCACATTCCGGATGACGTGGGATGCGCCCTCTTCAGATACCCAGGAATCGATGACGTTGCCGTCCAGATCGGAAACCTCCAGCGATGCGCCGGCGATCTCAACCCCTGCGGTGTCGCACTTGCGGATCACAACGCCCTCTTCCACAATCGGAGTGGTCGTAGTTTCCTCGGTGGTTGTTTTCTCTTCCGTGGTGACTTCCTCCGTGGTCGTCTCCTCGGTGGTAGTTTCCTCCGTGGTGCTCTCTTCGGTGGTTGTCTCCTCCGTGGTTGTCACAACTTCTGTGGTGGTTCTCTCTTCGGTTGTGGTCTCCCCGGTGGTGATGACAGTTGCCAAAGCCGTGGTGGTTGTCGTTGTCGTTGTTGTAGCAGTTGTTGCTTCAGTAGTCGTTCCGCTGGTCGTCGGTGTCGTCGGGCCGGCAGAAGTCGGGGTAGTCTGTGCGGTAGTCGTTGTGCTGCTGGTTGTGGTGGTCACGGTAGTCGTGGTCATCGTCGGGTCAGCCGAGGTGGGCGTGGTCTGTGCGGTGGTGGTTACCGTGGTGGAAACTGTGGTAACTGTCGTTGCAGCTGTGGTGGTTTCCGTGGTTGTGATTTCTGCGGTTGTGGTAGTCGTTGCTGCGGTAGTTGTTTCGGTGGTCGTTGCCTCAGTCGTGGTCTCCTCTGTGGTTGTCACAGTCGGGCCTGCGGAGGTCGGCGTGGTTGCGGTAGTGGTGGTTTCTTCCGTAGTCGTTTCCGTGGTCGTTGCCTCAGTCGTGGTCTCCTCTGTGGTGGTCAGAGTCGGGCCTGCGGAGGTCGGTGTGGTTGCGGTAGTGGTGGTTTCTTCCGTAGTCGTTTCCGTGGTCGTTGCCTCAGTCGTGGTCTCCTCTGTGGTTGTCACAGTCGGGCCTGCGGAGGTCGGTGTGGTTGCGGTAGTGGTGGTTTCTTCCGTAGTCGTTGCCTCAGTCGTGGTCTCCTCTGTGGTTGTCACAGTCGGACCTGCGGAAGTCGGCGTGGTTGCGGTAGTGGTGGTTTCTTCCGTAGTCGTTGCCTCAGTCGTGGTCTCCTCTGTGGTTGTCACAGTCGGACCTGCGGAAGTCGGTGTGGTTGCGGTAGTGGTGGTTTCTTCCGTAGTCGTTGCCTCAGTCGTGGTCTCCTCTGTGGTTGTCACAGTCGGACCTGCGGAAGGCGGCGTGGTTGCGGTAGTGGTGGTTTCTTCCGTAGTCGTTGCCTCAGTCGTGGTCTCCTCTGTGGTTGTCACAGTCGGACCTGCGGAGGTCGGCGTGGTTGCGGTAGTGGTGGTTTCTTCAGTGGTTTCAGTCGTTGTGGTGGTAGTCGTCGTTTCTGTTGTTGTGGTTGTGATTGGTTTCAGATCGTCGAATACTGTGATGAGGTTATCATTCTCGTTGTACTTATTATTCTGATTGTCGCCAACCTGTACGTTTTCAACCTTGCCGTTTACCACGTCAAAGGTGATCTCGGTGGTCAGGTCATAGCCGTCCGGCGCAATCGTTTCCTCCAGCGTATACTTGCCGTCCGGAATCTGGTTCAGCTTGATTGCCTTGTCACCGGATGTCCATGTGATTTCCTTGGAGCCTTCTGCGTTGCCTGTGATCTCGCCGTTCTCGGCAGTGACCTTGGACAGGTCTGCATCGCCGGTGCCGGTATAGGTCAGCTTCATGCTTGCCC
>NZ_JAJFCK010000070.1 GCF_020709055.1 Ruminococcus callidus | reverse complement strand
TTTTCCTTTTGTTCTTCGTGTCTTAAATTCTTGCGACACTCTTTCGATTCTGTTTTTTAGTTTGCCGGTGTTTATGGCAAAGAGGTTCCACCCGTTCCCATTCCGAACACGGTAGTTAAGCTCTTTCGCGCCTACGATACTTGATCATCTCGATCTGGGAAAATTGGTCAATGCCGGCTCCCTTCTTACGAGGCGCAATCATTCCGATTGCGCCTCGTTTCGTTTTCGGGCCATTAGCTCAGTTGGTTAGAGCAACCGGCTCATAACCGGTCGGTCCTGGGTTCGAGTCCCCGATGGCCCACCAGTTTCCGAATACCGTCCAAGACACTGTGCCTTGGACGGTATTTTTCTTGGGAAAAATCCGCCAAAAAGTTGCAATTTTTTCGGTTTTATGTTACAATGAAAGAGGAAAAAGATTTTTGGGAGGAATACCAATGAAAGCAATTGTTTTTGATATGGATGGGATTTTGTTCGATACGGAGCGTGTCAGCGATCAGGCATGGCGGCAGGCTGCGGAGGAGATGCAGTTTGCGGACATCGAAGCTGCAATCGAGGGCTGCCGTGGACTGAATCGTGCAGACACCCGTGCATTTTTCGAGTCGCATTTCCCGAACGTGGACTATCTCGCATTTCATCAGCGCAACCATGAGATCATGGCGGAGCTTCTGGCGGACGGAATGCCCGTCAAACCCGGCGCATATGCGCTGCTGGACTGGCTGCGGGAACAGGAGTGGCGTGTGGCGCTTGCCACCTCCACCGGTCGGGAGAGCACCATGCACCATCTGGAGTCGGCAAAGATGACGGACTATTTTGACCAGATCATCACCGGCGAACAGGTGGAACACGGCAAGCCCGATCCGGAAATCTATCTGAAAGCTTGTCAGGCGCTGGAGGCTGCGCCGGAGCAGACCTTTGCGGTGGAGGATTCGCCCAACGGCATCCAGAGCGCAGCTGCTGCAAATCTGCGGGTAATCATGGTGCCCGACCTGATCCGCCCCAACTTGGAACTGCGGCAGAAAGTCATCACTGTGCAGTCTTCGCTGCTGGAGGTCAAAACTTTCCTCGAAAAGTTTGCATGATACTACAAATGTAAACAAATTGTAAACAATATGAAATTTGCCTTGACGAACTTAGCACACGTGATATAATAGTGTTAGCACTTAAAACATGCGAGTGCTAATTTCGCATGAAAGCTATGAGGAAAGGAGCCGTGCCGGCAGCCGGCACGAAGGAAAAAACCATGGAACAGAAACAATTTCAGGCAGAGTCCAAGCGCTTAATGGACATGATGATTCACTCGATTTACACACACAAGGAGATTTTCCTGCGGGAACTGATTTCCAACGCCAGTGATGCCATTGACAAGCTGTACTTCCGCTCTCTGACGGATGACAGCGTGGGCATGAATAAGTCGGATTTCGGCATTTCCATCGCCATTGATAAGGACGCACGCACCCTCACCATTTCCGATAACGGTATCGGTATGACCAAGGAGGAGATGGAGGAGCATCTGGGCACCATCGCCAACAGCGGTTCGCTTCAGTTCAAGAAGGAAAACAATCTGGCAGAGGATAACCAGATCATTGGTCAGTTCGGTGTGGGCTTCTACTCCGCTTTCATGGTGGCAAAACGTGTCACCGTGAAGTCCCGTGCCTTTGGTGCCGATCAGGCATATGTATGGCAGTCGGAAGGCGTTGAGGGCTATACCATCGACACCTGCGACAAGGACACCGTGGGAACGGAGATCACGCTGGAGCTACTGCCGGATGTGGCAGGAGATGAGGACGGCAACGGCGCAGAGAACTACAGCGAGTACCTTGACCAGTACCGCATCCAGAGCCTTATCAAGCGCTATAGCGATTACATCCGCTTCCCCATCCGCATGGAGATGACCAAGAGCCGCAAGAAAGAGGACTCGGACGAATACGAGGACTACACCGAAACCGTAACGCTCAACAGCATGGTTCCGCTGTGGCATAAGAATAAGAGCGAGATCACCGAGGAGGAGTATAACACCTTCTATCGGGACAAGTGCGGCGACTACACCAACCCGCTGTGCCATATCCACGTGCACAACGAGGGTTCGATTACGTACGATGCCCTGCTGTACATTCCGGAGCATGCACCGTTCAACTATTATAATAAGGACTACGAAAAGGGCTTGCAGCTGTACGCCAACGGCGTGCTGATCATGGATCGCTGCGAGGACCTGCTGCCGGATTACTTCAGTTTTGTCAAGGGTCTGGTGGACTCCGAAGACCTGTCCCTGAACATCTCCCGTGAGATGCTCCAGCACGACACCCAGCTTCGTCTCATCGCCCGCAGCATTGAGCACACCATCAAGAACGAGCTGAAGCGGATGATGAAGAACGATCGGGAGAAGTACGAGAAGTTCTATCAGGCATTCGGTTTGCAGCTGAAATACGGCGTTTATTCCGATTATGGCATGCACAAGGAGCTGCTGCAAGACCTGCTGCTGTTCCCGTCGTCCAAGGAGGGCAAGCTGACCTCCCTGCAAGAGTACATCGACCGCATGCCGGAGGGACAGGATGCCATCTACTACGCAACCGGCGAGAGCATTTCCCGCATCGAGCTGCTGCCCCAGACCGAACAGGTCAAGGACAAGGGCTATGAGATCCTGTACTTCACCGAGAACGTGGACGAATTCGCCATCCGCATGATGCAGAACTATCAGGACAAACCGTTCAAGTCGGTGCTGGACAGCAGTCTGGATCTGGAGAGCGAAGAGGAGAAGAAAGCGCTGGAGGAGAAGCAGGAGTCCAGCAAGACCATGCTGGAAACCATGCAGAAGGCGCTGGAGGGCAAGGTCGGCAGTGTCAAGCTGTCCGGCCGGCTGAAGTCCCATCCGGTTTGCCTGAGCAGCGAGGGCGAGCTTTCCATGGAGATGGCAAAGACGCTGAACGCAATGCCCGGCGCAAACGGCGAGAAGCTCCACGCCAACACTGTGCTGGAGATCAATCCGGAACACGCCATCTACCAGACGCTCATGCAGCTGCAGGAGAGCGATCCGGAGAAGCTTGGCGAATATGCAAAGCTGCTGTACGATCAGGCGCTGCTGATTGCCGGCATGCCCATTGAGGATCCGGTGGCATTCTCCAACCGCATTTGCAGCCTGATGTAATCCCAGCCGGTTCCGAAACCAAATCAATTCAGATGCGCTGTGCCCTGTGGCATGGCGCATTTTTTGTGATTCGACACGTTGATGTACAAAATGAAAGTTGAAAGTTGGTGAAAATGACGATATACAAACTGGAAATTTTATACTATAATAAAAGTGTGAAAGTCCATTTTGGATAAAACAAAAATCAATTTCAGAAAGGTTGGGGAATCGTTATGAAAAAAAGAGAAAGAATTTACCGGTGGACGGCTGCTCTGACAGCAGCGCTGACGGCAGCATCCATTTTGACGGTACCGGCTTTTGCAGAAACATCTGTGGGGGCAGATTCTGCGGTGGCACTCCCGATGGCAAAACATGAGGATGGACTGGATTTCGCAACGGTGTGGGAAATGTCCCTGAACACTGCGAAAAATGCGGAACTGCAAAAGGAACAGCTTCATGAACTGCTGGAAAAGCGCTTCGGTGTGGAGGACGAAACAGAACTGACATTCAGCGAGCCGTACTACTGGTACTATAACTTCAACGAATTTGCAGTAGACGAAGATCTGTACACCTATTTTGTATTTCAGGATGGGGAGCTGCTGGGCGAGATCAGCCTGCTTTCCAACGGGGATTATCTCTCCGCAAGCACGATTCCGGCGGACAGTGTCCTGCGGACGCTGGTAGAAAACGGCAGCGAATTCTGGCTGGGCAGCACACTGCTGCCGATGGTGCAGAATCTGGTCTATGCCGATGGGACGTTCTATGATGTGCAGGGAAATGCCGCAACAGATTATGTGCTGGGAAAAGTGCCGTATTATTCTTACAGCGCTCCGGCGGAAAATCCCACAGAGGCAACAGAAGCGCCCGAACAGACAACAGATGTCGGCGCAGTGGGTGATGTGAATCTGGATGGCGCCATTGATCTGGCGGACGCTGTGCTCCTGAATAAGGCAGTCAGCGGAAGCGTTGTGCTGGCTACGGATGCCCAGAAAACAGCAGCCGACTGCAATCGGGACGGCGTGCTCAGTGCAGAGGACGGCGTGGAACTGCTGGGCTTTTTGGTGCGTCAGGTCGATGCCCTCTAACCCATAAAACCAGACGATTTTGCTGTGCCGCCGCATGGGATGTCCCTGTGCGGCGGCTTTGCTGACGGCAGAGAAAAAGCAAAACAGTTCGGGAATGGAATCGCTTTGCTTTTTCTTTGGTCATTTTGTATCTTTACTGTTTCGATTTTGGGAAACTGCTTGTCAAAAAAATCGGATTGTGCTATAATAAACGTAAGAAATTGAAGAACTGCAAGAGAAGTGCCAAGCGGATCAGATGCCGTGGAACCGGCGGGATGCCGCCCGGCAAATGCCTGCCGCCGGAATGCAGACAAGGAACCACAGTCCGGTAAACGGCAGACAGATCTGACCGTATAAGTTGAACGGCATGGCGCTGTAGTCCCAGACGGACCAGCCCATGACCAGATTGTCGATGACACCAACAGAAAATTCAATCGCAGTAATCAGCAGTGCGCCGCAAAGACATTGGAGCAGAAGCGTGTGCGCCGGTGCGGAGCGGTGCAGCAGATAGAGCGCTGCTGCCGTAATACCGCCGGTGACCGCCATGGTCCAGTGTGTGTAGCCACGGAACAGAATCTCCATCAGACTGTATGTGAAATACCCCAGCAGAAAGAACCAGCATAGCTCGTAAAATCGGGTACGCATGGATGTTTCACCTCCGTTGCGCTTTTTGGGTAGCATGTGCAGAATGCGTGGGATTATGCGCAGGCGCTGGGATGGGATTTTCTCGTATTGCAGGAAAAGGAGGACATTCTTTTATGAGAAAAAGCGGAATTTTGCTGCACATTTCCAGCCTGCCGTCTGATTACGGCATTGGAAAAATGGGAAGTGCAGCCTATGCATTTGCAGATTTTTTGGTGGATGCCGGTGTACAGGTATGGCAGATCCTGCCCCTCTCGCCCACCAGCTACGGCGATTCGCCCTACCAGTCTTTTTCCGTCTATGCCGGAAACCCCTACTTTATCGACTATGAACAGCTGGAGCAGGAGGGACTCCTCACACGGGTGGACTACGCCGGTCTGATCTGGGATGAAGATCCCCGCCGGGTGGACTACGCCCACATCTACCAGTACTGCTACGATGTGCTGCATAAGGCGTACACCCGCTTTGACCAGTCCGATGCGGACTACCAGTCCTTCTGCCGCCAGCAGGAGGCGTGGCTGCCGGAGTACGCCCTCTTTATGGCGCTGAAAAATGCCAACGGCGGAAAGCCCTGGTATCTCTGGGAAAAGCCCCTCGCCATGCATGAACCGGATGCCATCGCTACGGCAAAGAAGCTGTATCAGGACGATATCGCTTTCTATTGCGTGATGCAGTACTGGTTCCATAAGCAGTGGTATAAGCTGAAACATTACTGCAACAAACGTGGCATCACCATCGTTGGCGATATCCCGATTTATGTGGCATATGACAGCGTGGAGGTCTGGTCGCAGCCGGAGCTGTTCCAGCTGGATGATGACCACGTGCCCACCGCCGTTGCCGGATGTCCGCCGGATGTTTTTTCGCCCTCCGGTCAGCTGTGGGGCAATCCGCTGTACAACTGGAACTATCACAAGGAAACCAATTACGCCTGGTGGGTACAGCGCCTTGCCAGAGCTGCAACGCTGTATGATACCGTCCGCATCGACCACTTCCGTGGCTTTGAGAGCTACTATAAGATTCCCTATGGCATGAAAGACGCCAAGATCGGCAAGTGGATGCCTGGTCCGGGTGTGGAGCTGTTCCGCACTGTCAAGGAAAAGCTGGGTGCGCTCTCCATTATCGCCGAAGATCTGGGCTTCGTGACACCGGAGGTGCGCCAGCTGCTGTCGGACTGCGGTTATCCGGGCATGAAGGTAGTGCAGTTCGCCTTTGATGACGATCCGGCAAGCACCTATCTGCCCCAGAACTACACCACTCCGAACTGCGTTGCCTATACGGGCACCCACGACAATATGACCCTGCGCGGCTGGGTTTCGGCATCGCCGTCAAAGACCATTGCCTTTGCGAAACGCTACCTCCACTGCCGCAACGCCTCCGATCTGCCTATGGCAATGCTGCGCCTGACGTGGAACAGCATTGCAGAGCTCGCCGTGGGACAGATGCAGGACTTCCTGGATTCCGGTCCGGAGGGTCGGATGAATACGCCCTCCACCACTGGCGGAAACTGGCAGTACCGCACTGTTGCCAGCGATTTCACGCCCCGTCTGGCGAAGCGCATCTATAGCCTGAATGAGCTGAGCAACCGCCTGCCGGCAAAGACCGCTCCCAAGCCGATCCAGCGCCGTGCCAAGTCTGTCCGAACCGCCGAAAAGAAGACGCAGGGCGAACAGTAAGGCACGTACACCGGAAGGCGGAAGACTGGAAAAAGGAGGCAGAGGAACTGTGTGGAATTGGCTTATTTTCGTTGTTTTGTGCGGCTTTGCCGTGTGCAATACGGTGCTTTCCGCACTGCTGTTTCGGGGGAAACTGCGAGGTTTGGAACACTTCGTCAATCCCAAACGGGAGGACGGCAGCTACCTCTATGAAACGGAGAAACTCTACCGCACCTATTGCTGGTCAATCGCAATTCAGGCGGTATCGCAGCTGCTGGCAGCGCTGGTCGTTTTGCTGGCGATGACGCTGCATATCGTGTCAGGTACAGTGCTGATGGTGACGTTTTACCTCATGGGCGCACTGCTGACCGCTGCTTTTGTGGGGCAGGCGTATTATGCGGATATGTATTGCAAGACAGAGGGAGCACCGCCGCAGGAACTGACAGAGGATGATGATACCTGAAGAGAACGAGAGGACGGAGAAATCCGTCCTTTTTTGTTGAAATTGTGGTTGCAAAAATTATCGTGCAGAAACAGAAAGAACCGGAACCGTTGGACTCGTCAGGCTGCTCCAGCTGAGCGCAGCTGGCGAGGTGTTCTTAGAGGGCACGTGCCCTCTAAGTCGCTGTCCGCAGACAGCGAAACTCCCTGCGCCATGCTTTTGGCGCACGGAAAAGGTGGGTGAGAAAAGCGGCAGCTTTTCGAGGGCGGAGCGAACAAGACCGCTCCGCCCTTGTGTCCCGCTTGCT
>NZ_JAJFCK010000007.1 GCF_020709055.1 Ruminococcus callidus | reverse complement strand
GCCTCTCTATTCTATCACACTTTCGCTTTCTTGTCAAGTGAACTTTTCTTGAACACTTTTTTCAGAAGCTTAACCGCCGAACTCCCGTTCCGTTTTTTCGCTTCTTCCCTTTGCTCTTTCATTCCCTTGGCTTTCGCTCTCGTGCGACAGCTTTATTATTATATCACGCATCCGCCTGCTTGTCAAGTAAATTCTATGCTAAATATTTTTGTTGAATTTTGTTGCGTTTGCACAAATCCAATCAAAAAAAGAAAGCACACAGCATTCTGCCGTGTGCTTTCCCTTACTTTTCCGCTGATTCCGCCGTCTCTTCCGGCAATATCTCCACTTTAATTCGTGAAATCCAGTTGTCCTCCATCGCCAGCACCGTGAACTTCAAATTCCGCCACTGCACCACTGGCCTTTCATGTGCCTCCGGAATCCGCCCCAGCAGTTCCACGACAAATCCGCTCATGGTGTCATACGCCTGCTCCTCCGGCAATTCGCATCCCAGCTTCGGAAAGACATCATCCGGGTCCGCATTCCCATTTATCGTATAAATATGGTCTGTGATCTGGCGCACCTCAGACTCTTCCTCGTCATATTCATCCTGAATATTGCCCACGATCTCCTCCAGCATGTCTTCCATACAGAGAATCCCCGCAGTTCCGCCGTACTCATCCACCACAATCGCCATCTGCATTTTCTTTCGCAGCATATCCGCCATTACATCGTTGCACTTTGCCGTTTCCGGAACAAACAGCGCCTCCCGCATCAGATCCCGCACCCGAAACGCTGTGATATCCGGACATCCAATGAGTCCCAGCAAATCCTTTGCGTTCAAAACGCCGATCACGTTGTCGATGTTCTCCTGATATACAGGCATGCGGGAATATTTCTCGTTCCGTGCCAGCTCCACCACCTGTGAAATCTCCATCTCCACGTCAATCGCTGTCACCTCTTTCCGGTGCGTCATGACCTCGGAAACCAGAATGTCGTCAAATTCAAAGATGTTGTTGATCATCTCCCGCTGCTGCTCTTCGATTACGCCGTCCTCGTTTCCGGCGTTTACCAGGTGCAGGATATCCTCCTCCGTCACAGTTTCCCGATCGGGACGCTTTCCGCCGAAGAGAAAGTTCACGCCCATGTACAGCATCCGCAGCGGAAATAGCAGCGTCATCATCAGCCGGAGATAGCCCAGCGACCGCACCGCCACCCGTTCCGGATCCCGCCGTCCGACACCTCTGCCAAAGGCATCCGCCAGCAGCGGGAGCAGCAGTCCTGCCAGCGCTGCTGCGATGATGCAGAGGATCTGTTCCCATGTGACCTGTGCGGTCGTATCCACAGCAAGCTTCAGCGGATTGAGCCAGAGCTGCCCGTCAATGGCGATGCGAAAGGGAATCCAGCCGTGAAAGCCGGCGAAGAGCAGCGCCAGTGTTTCCATTGCCGCCGTGCTGAAGATCAGCTCCGCCACTCTCCCGTACTGCAGCGCCAGCTCTTTCTTCTGATAATAGAGAAGCTTCGGCTGTTTCTCTGCCAGGCTCCCCAGCTGACTCCCAAGATTCTGTGCTGCTGTCATCGCCGCTGCAAACCAGCTGTGCAGGATGGTCAGCAGCAGTGCCAGAAGCACAAGTCCTGTGTCACAGGTATCCATATCATACTCCTTTTTTCTTTTTGAAAAAACGCTGCCAATGAAAGTGCATCGGCAGCGTCAATGTGTGTTGTGTATACAGTGTCCGTTTTTACCGCTCTTCGCAAATCAGCTTGATTGCAGTGCGTTCCTCACCATCGATCTGAATGTTTGCAAAAGCCGGAATACAGATCAGGTCTACGCCGATGGGTGCGAGATATCCGCGTGCAATGGCAATTGCCTTCACGGCCTGGTTTGCAGCACCGGCACCGACTGCCTGCACTTCTACCATTTTCTTCTCTCGGATGACACCGGCAATTGCGCCTGCAACAGAGTTCGGGGAAGAATGCGATGATACTTTCAGAACTTCCATTTGATAAGCCTCCTGTCGTACGTGTAAAAATTCGTTCCATGATTTGTTCTTCTACTGCCTGCGAAAGTTGAGGAATAGATGCCACGCACAGTTTTACTTTTTCATTATACAATACCACTTGTAAAATTGCAAGTACTTCCTGCAAACTTTGTGCATTATCGAAGAATCAGACGTTCGATTTTCGTACATTTACCACATTTTTCATCAAACGTGATGATTACGGCATTACAAAAGCATGCACCGGCAGCCTCTGTAAAGCGTGTGGGGAAATGAAACCGGAACCGGTCCATTGCCGGCTGCACGGAAACACCCAGAATCGACTCCTCCGGACCGGTCATTCCCACGTCGGTGAGGTAACCCGTGTGTCCGTTCAAAATCGTTTCGTCCGCCGTCTGCACGTGGGTGTGCGTCCCGATGACCGCCGTGACTCTTCCGGCGAGGAAGTAGCCCATCGCCTTTTTCTCCGCCGTCGCCTCTGCGTGGAAGTCCACGAAGATGTTGGGCGTATCAATCTCATGGAGCAGCTCCTCCACGACGGTGAACGGATTGTCCAGCGGGTCGAGATAGGCGGTGCCGGACAGATTCACCACTGCCACCTGACAGGGGCCGAAGTCCACCGTGCAAACACCCTTGCCCACACAGCCGTCCGGATAGTTCGCCGGCCGAAGCACCATAGGTTCGTCGTAGATGGCGAGGGATTCCCGCCGTTTGAAGCAGTGGTTCCCTGTTGTGATAACATCGGCACCGGCAGAAAAGATCTGCTCCATGGAGTGCTTGGTAATGCCGTTTCCCTGTGCTGAATTTTCTCCGTTAACAATTGTTAAGTCAATGTGGTGCGTTCGTTTCATGGACGGGAGATGCTTCTCTAAAAACTGACAGCCGGCTGCACCGACCACATCTCCAATGTGTAAAATCTTCATGTTGTTTCCTTTCCAATGCACTGGCAAAAGCCCTGTGCCAATTCAAACATCTATGTTGCGCAGAAAATTTCTGCACCGCATTGCCTTGATTATAGCACGCAGCCGAAAGCATGTCAAGCGGATTTTGTCGCTGCGGCAGAAATCCGTTTCATTGTTTTGATGCAGCGCACCTGTATTTGCTTTTTCCACATTACTATGATATAATAAACCTATCAGGACCTGTCTTCACAAGAAATATATGTGGATTTTCGAGCATAATTTTGTTGCAGACAAGGCAAGTATTTTTCACGCAGGATGCAGCAAAATTTGCCGAAAAGACACCTGTATACGCTTGTGAAGACGGGTTCTCAATTCTATAGAGAGGAGCACCGAATTATGGATGACCTATTTCAGCCCATTTCCAATCTCAATGGTGTCGGCGGAAAACGCACCGCCGCACTGGAACGGCTTGGAATCGCAACACCCTACGATCTGCTCTACCACATTCCCCGCAGCTATCTGGACTTCAGCGACACAGTTGCCATCGCTGCGGCACAGCCGGGGGACGAGTGCACCATTCGTGTCCAGCTCATCCAAAAGCTGGCACCCCAGTACTCCCGCCGCGGCACGGTCATCTTTCGGGCGCTGGTCACAGACGGCATCCAGAAGATGCACCTCATCCTCTATAATAACCGCTACGGGTTCGATGCCCTCCGGACGGGAAAAGTCTATCTGCTCCACGGCAAGTTCCAGCGTGGCAGCAGCGGTCCGGAAATGCTGGCACCGCACATTCTTCCGGCAGACACCCCCTACCGCATCAGCCCCTGCTATCCCCTCACCACCGGTATCACCTCGGCGTTTCTCTCCAAGCTGGCACAGCAGGCACTGAAAATTGCCAGGCAGAATCCGTTCGATGACTGGATGACGGAGGAAATGCGGCGCAAGCATGACCTGCTGCCCTTAACCGTGGCGCTGGAGCAGATTCACTTTCCGCAGGACAAG
The DNA here is from genome assembly GCF_020709055.1 of Ruminococcus callidus. Lineage (GTDB taxonomy): Bacteria > Bacillota > Clostridia > Oscillospirales > Ruminococcaceae > Ruminococcus_C. Next base: position 91,971 of record NZ_JAJFCK010000007.1, on the reverse strand, counting down.
GCCGCCATGGAACAGGCACGCCGCCGTCTTGCGTTCGATGAACTGCTTCAGCTTCAGCTGGGCATGCTCATCCGCCGTGAGAGCAACCGCACCCGCTCCGCCTATGCCATGCACCCGGTGGACATGACGCCATTCTACGACTCTCTCCCTTTTCAGATGACGCAGGGACAGCAGCAGGCGGTCACCGAGATCACCGGCGACCTCTGCGGCACCACGCCCATGAACCGTCTGCTGCAGGGCGATGTGGGCAGCGGTAAAACAGCCGTGGCAGCAGCAGCCTGCTACTTCGCCATTCAGAACCACCTGCAATGCGCACTGATGGCACCCACGGAAATTCTGGCGGCGCAGCATCAGCACACCCTCCAGCAGTTTCTGGCACCGCTGGGCATTTCAGTCGGACTGCTCACCGGTTCCGTCCGTGCCAAAGAGAAAAGGGCGCTCTATCAGCAGCTGGAAAACGGAACACTGAAAATGCTGGTGGGAACCCACGCCATTTTCCAGAAACAAGTGCAGTTCCGGAAGCTGGGACTGGTCATCACAGACGAGCAGCACCGGTTCGGCGTGGCACAGCGTGCGCTGCTGGCGGACAAAGGCGGATTCCCGCACAAGCTGGTCATGTCTGCCACGCCCATTCCCCGCACACTGGCGCTGATGATCTACGGAGATCTGGACATCTCCATTCTGAAAGAGCTTCCCAGCGGCAGACAGCCGGTGCAGACCTTTGCCGTCACCGGCAAGCTGCGGGAACGTGCCTACGGCTTCATCCGCAAGCAGCTGCAGGCGGGCTATCAAGGATACATCGTCTGTCCCATGATCGACGATCGGGACGACAGCGAATTGCAGGCGGTCTCCAGCTATGCCCAGTCTATCCAGACCGGCGCATTTGCAGACTATCGGGTGGGACTGCTCCACGGCAAGATGAAACCGGCGGAAAAGGATGCCATCATGCAGGCGTTCCGTGCCCACGAGATCGACCTGCTGGTGAGCACCACCGTCATCGAGGTCGGCGTGGACGTGCCCAACGCCACCATTCTCCTCATCGAAAACGCCGAGCGGTTCGGGCTGTCCCAGCTCCACCAGCTGCGGGGACGTGTGGGACGTGGCAGTGCACAGAGCTATTGCATCCTCATGACCGACCATGTCACCGAGGACTGCCGCAAGCGCATGCAGATCATGAGCCGCACCGCCGACGGCTTCCGCATTGCCGAGGCTGACCTCCAGCTGCGGGGTGCCGGCGACTTCTTCGGACAGCGGCAGCATGGCCTGCCCCCACTCAAGGTCGCCGACCTGACACAGGATACCCGTCTGCTTCAGGAGGTGCAGCAGACAGCACGGGAACTGCTGGCAAAAGATCCGGATCTCTCCCTGCCGGAAAACCGTGCACTGCATCTGGAAGTCCTACGTCTGTTCGCCAGAAGCGGCGAAAACGGCCGAAATTAGTGCTTTCGGAACATATTTCAACGTATTTTGTGGAATGTATTATACATATTCCATAAACTTGATTTTTTTCGAAAAAAATGCTTGACTTTCCCCTGGAGTTATGATATACTGTAATAGTCGCCGGTGAGGAACACAAAACACCACACCGACAACCACAGCAAAATTGGATGGAAGCTTAGCTCAGCTGGGAGAGCATCTGCCTTACAAGCAGAGGGTCATAGGTTCGAGCCCTATAGTTTCCACCACATGGTCTGGTAGTTCAGTTGGTTAGAACGCTGCCCTGTCACGGCAGAGGTCGTGGGTTCGAATCCCATCCAGATCGCCATGCAGCCATGCTGTGATGCCTCTGTAGCTCAGTCGGTAGAGCAGGGGACTGAAAATCCCCGTGTCATTGGTTCGATTCCGATCGGAGGCACCATGGAATGTGAAACGGTTTGTCGTAAGAACGGTTTACTGTAAATCATTCCGGATGCGGATTTAGCTCATCTGGTAGAGCGCCACCTTGCCAAGGTGGAGGTAGCGAGTTCGAGCCTCGTAATCCGCTCCATTGCATTGTATTATCTCTTCCATGATGCAGCACGCAAGTTACCGCTTGTGTGCTGCATTTCTTTTTGCCCAACTCCCCCACTATTCTAATTCGTCAGAACACAAAAAGCGGATCGGTTTCAAAACCCATCCGCTTTTCTCATTTTATTCTCTTTTCACGGCTTATTCCTCAAGCGTATTCACCAGATCGCAAAATTCCGCCCGATACACATCCGTCTGTTCCCCCATTGCATTCAGACGCTCCCGCACATCCTGTAACACACTCCCGCCGCAATAAGCGCTGTTGCGCACGATCATTCCGAACTGCGCCACGCACGATGCGAACTGGAAGTCCTCCGACGGAAAATCGGTGTAATCCGATGCCAGGAGCTGATATTCCAGCAGCTGGCTCGTCTTGGTGTGAGGCTTTTTATAGCGTACATCAAGCGTCATCCACGCATCCGCATTTTCCGGCGCAAGCGCCTGATCGGTCAGCACCAGTTCGTACAGTGCCGTCACCGTATGTCCTGCGCCGATCTCTCCGGCATCCTTGGTGTCGTCTTCAAAGTCCTCCTGGGAGAGCAGCCGGTTCTCATAGCCGATCAGGCGGTACTGCGCCACCTGTGCGGGAGAGAACGTCGCCTGAAGCTTCACGTCCTCCGCCACCGTCACCATGTTCGCCCCGAGTTCCTCCACCAGCACCTTCCGTGCCTCTGTCACCGAGTCAATGTAAGCATACATGCCGTTTCCGTCGTCCGCCAGCGTTTCCAGTTTGTTGTCCTGCAAGTTCCCCGTACCAAATCCCAGCGCAGTCAGATAGACGCCGGACTCCTTTTTCCGGGAGATCAGCTCCGACAGAGCGTGTTCCGAGGTCACACCCACGTTCAAGTCCCCGTCTGTCGCCAGAATCACCCGATTGTTGCCGTCCTCCAAATAGAACTTCTCCGCCAGCGCATACGCCGTTTCAATGCCGGCGCTGCCGTTGGTGCTGCCGCTCGCCTGCAAATCGCTGAGGGCGGCGGAAATCACCGTGCTCTGATCGCCGGGACAGCCCTCCAGCAAAACTGCATCGCTGCCGGCGTAGGTCACAATGGAAATACGGTCCTTTGCCGTGAGATTCTCCGAAAGCATGGTGAACGCCTGCTGTAACAGCGGCAGCTTGTCCGCATCCTGCATAGAGCCGGAGACATCCAGCAGAAAGACCAGATTGCTGGGCTTTGCCTCGGTGAAGTCAATGTCCTGACTTTTCAGACCAATGGAGAGCAGCTGATGTTCTGTATTCCACGGACATTCCGCCACCTGCATGGTCACACCGAACGGCTCGTCCCCCTCCGGCAGCCGGTAATCATAGGAGAAGTAATTGACAAGCTCCTCCACACGAACGGCATCCGCCGGAATGTCCGCCATCCGATATCCCCACCGGATCATTCGGCGGAGGTTGCTGTAGGATGCCGTATCCACATCGGCGGAAAACGTTGACACCGGCTGCTGCACCGTGTCGCAAAAGGCGTTTTCCGTGATCTCCTGATAGTTCTCGCCGGATGCCGTAGCATCTGCCGGCATCGCCTCATCCGCATATATCTGATCCTGCATCGCAATGCTTTCCTTGCTGTCTGCACTGCATCCTGTCAACAGCGCAGCAATCAGTCCGAACGCAATACCGCTGTATCTCCAATGTCGTCTCATTTGGTACCAACCTTTCTCTTCCCATTGCTCCGCCGCCCGCATCCGTGCGAATCCTGCGGAAATTCGGGTGAAAATCTATGCTTTTGCCGAAAGCTCCTGCTTTTTATTATAGCAAGTCTACACACAATTGTCAATTATTTTTTTCATTTTTCATGACATTTTTCCGAAAACGTGCAACAGAAAGAGCCGCCCGCCTGCAAACGCAGGACAAGGCGGCTCTTCGCTTATCGTGTTTGGGAAAATGGGGAGAGAAGGTGTCGGAACTTACTTTTCAGCGCTGTCGCCGTGCTTCAGCCATGCACCCGCCAAGTCAAGGGCAGCGTACAGGCTGTTTCGCTCGGAATTCTTCTTGACTGCCTTCATCGGGTTCTGTTCCCTGGTTGCAATCTGATAAACCCTGATCTTATCCGCCACAGAAATCCCGTCTTCGGTCTGATGCTGCTGGGTGATTTCCATCATTACCACATAAGGTTCTGACATACTGCCGTAATAGATCTGATTGCCGCTTCGTACCAGCGGATATCCACGGTACATTAAAAATTCTTGATTCATCGTGTGCCTTCCTTTCCTTTCATGGTATCCAATCCACATTTGCGTTGATAGACTTAGCTCCAGTTGGTGGCAAAATCCTGATCGGTGTCAAAGATCTCCATGTTGCTGCGCAGCGTATCCAGATAAGACATTCTGGTGGTATACGCCGACTGTCCATCCACGGCGATCAGACAGGTGAAGTCGTCGATCTTGTAGAAGGTGTAGTCATGCAGCTCCTTGCCATCCTTGGTGGAGAGCTGGATCTCTGCCAGCGGTGTGCCGCTGGTGTCGCCGTCCAGCTTGACCTCCTCTGCCACGGTTTTCAGCAGGAACGTGTAGAAGAGGCGGAACCGCTCTGCATCGATTTCCTTGCCATTGAGCTTGACCGCTGCATCCTTCTTGCTGGTGGCGTTCACCTCGAAGTGCATGTCCTCTTCGCCCTCTGCCTTTACGGTCAGATCGCCGATATTCCAGACATAAGTCGCCAGAACCAGCCGGGAGGCAACGTCGGTCGGGGTGACCGTTGCCCAGCAGCAGTCGGATTCTGCGATGCGGTAAACCACATCCACCCCATCCAGATAGATGTTGTAATATGCGGTTTCTGCGCCGCTGTCGTCTTTTTCGGTAAAGCGATTGCCAATCTTCAGCACGTAGGTGTTGCCGTCATCACAAGCCATGGTTGCCGTTGCGAACGGATCCGTGATGCCTGTTTCTGCCAGCTGTTCCTCCGTGGGGTGCGGATAGACGATGCCGTCCGCCTTCAGACCGAACATGCCGTTGGTCACATCTTTCGAGCGATCCGGACTCAGATAAGCGGGTACCGGAGAAACCATCACATGGGTTGCCACAGAGCCGCTCAGGGAGTCGCTTTTCGCCGAATTCTTGTCGTAGTCCAGCTCCAGCACATAGTCAATGTCCTTGCGCTCCACTTTTACACTGTTGACAATGGGGTAATCATCCTCTGCCGGCTCCTCCAGAACGGTCTTTGACAGAAAGTCTGTGGATGCCTTGGAGAAGTTGGCGACCAGGGAAGTCCGCACGGTGTACACCGTATCTGTATCCGCTGGTGCGACATAGGTGTCGCTGCCGCCAGAAACGGCATTGCCCACACGGAACGCATAGTCGCTGCCGTCTGCAAAATGCAGTGTCACAGCGATTGCCGTTTTCTCATCCAAACCAAACTTGGCGAGATCGGAGCAGTTCTCCTCCACTACGCCGTCTGCCTCCAGAGAAGAGGCGTTGTTGGGCAGCGTCCAGATGGTCGAAGTATCAGTGGGAAGATCCTCCCATCCGGCAATGGCATAGGTGGCGTTGCCGTCATCTGTTGCCTCTGCCGTCCGAACGACCTCGAAGCTGCCGGTGGAATTGGTGACATCAATGGAGGTGACATCGTTCGATTCCTGAGAAACCAGCGAAATGGAAGCAGTGCTGCTTTCCTCGCCGGAATTTCCGGAGGACTCCTCCGTGCCGCCGTCCCGCAGCAGCAGAAAAGCCGCTACGCCAAGCGCCGCAACCAGAACCACGCCGCCTGCGATTCCAAGCCATTTCCTGCGCATTTCTTTTCATCCTTTCCAATGTTGTCGGAGCGTCGGCTCCAATCCGTTTTGTTCTGCCATCAGCGGTTTCTTCTGCGCAGGAATACCACGATACCTGCCGCAGCAACTGCCAGCGGAATCAGGAATACCACGATGGTGCGCAGGGTAACGAGCTGTGTCTGGGTTGCGGAGATAGAGGTGGCCGTCATATCCTTTGACGCAATGACGATGCTGTCCTCCTTGCCGCACACGGAGTTCAGAACGCCGATGAAGTATTCCGCATTGTTATAAGAGGAATCCTGCGTCAGATAGTAGTCCATCATTGCCATCGAGCCAAGCACGATGACATCGCTCTCAATAAGGTCGCTGCCGGTGGACTGCTGGCTCTGGCTCAGTGCCATGACAGTATTCGCACCACGAACGGCGGAATCCGTGTCAAAGCTTGTGGTGGCAGCGCCCTCTGTGGTCGTTGCCTCGGTTGCCTCCTGACTCTCTTCGGAAGCTGACTCCGTGGTGTCCTCTCCGGAGGAAGCCTGCTGGGTCAGCGGGTATGCATAAGAAGTGTCGGAACTTTGCAGCAAGTTGTATACCACACGGCCGTTATTGGAGGGCAGCTTCTGAATGGGACGTGCCAGCGGTGCCACGATGGGCAGACTGCTGTTGGCGAGATTGCCGCCGTAGTTCTCCGAATCGCCCAGCGATACGATGGGGGCGATCAGACCCTTGCCGGCAGATGCCACGATCTGTACGGTCTGGTTCCGGTTGTTGTCGTCCTCCCGCACATAGCTGCTGTCCACCTGAAGGTTCCAGTCTTTCAGGAATGCATCCAGATTCGGGGTGACGGACTGGGTGTAATCAGCAACGTAGATCAGCTGCTTGCCCAGATTGCCGTCATTTTGCAGGAAGTCCTGCAACTTCTTGATGGCATCCATGGTCAGGTCGTTGGCAGGTGCCGGAAGTACCACGATGTCGTAGGTCTCTGCATCCAGCGTATCGTTTACCATATCCAGTTCCTTCACATCATAGCCGTTGTCGTTCAGCAGGTTTTCCATTGCTGTCACAGCGTAGGCATTTGCCTGTGTTGCGCTGAAAATATAGTTGCCGTTGCTCTTGGTGATGACTGCCACGGACTTCGGATTGGAATCGGTAACGTTCATAATGGCGGTGGTCAGCGTCTGCTCGCCCTTGAAACCGGTGATGCAGTCGCTGAGAGAGGCATAGCCATAATAATAGGACTGGTACTTGTCCTGATCGATCTCAAACATATCAGTCAGAGAATATACCTTGATCCGGTCGCCGCTGGTGACAATGATCTGGTTGGAGCTGATGTCGCCGGCGTATAGATCCTGATACTTGGACAGGATGTCCGGATCCTTGGTAGTGTCGAAGTAGGTCACGCTGATGTGATCAGAGTACCCCTGATACTTGGAGATGGTCTCCGAGATCATCTTATAGTACTTGTCGCTCTGGAATGTGCTTTCCTCCGAAGAGATTGCAATCTCCACATCCTGGTCCAGATTCTTGATGTAGTCGACGGTGTCATCGCTGATCTCGTAGAGATTTGCCGTGGTCAGGTCGAGCACAGCATCCGGATTCCGCTTGCAGACCTGTGCGACAACGACGTTCAGCAGAACGACCACTGCCACAAAGATCACGGTCACTGCGGTGGCAATTCCGCCGTACTTCAGCTTCTTGCGCACCTGCATTTTCTTCTGCCGCTTCTCCTCTGAGATGGGAGCGGCAGTCTTTTCGCTCTTTTTATCTTGCTTCTGCATGCTGTAATGTCCTCCTCTCAGCTCCAGCGCCGTTTTTCAAACACACGGACGGTAAAAAAGTTAAACAGCACTGCGGTACTGATATAGAACAGCACGCTTGCCGGATCAAACAAACCGCATGTAAAGTCATAGTACCGGGTGTAGAATGAAAGCGCATTCAGCACAGTGGGCAGAACCGGTACGCTGTCCACCAACTGTGCGATCAGATCCAGAAGGTACAGCGCCAGCAGGGCAATGATGCCGATGACGGCAGCGACCACCTGATTTTCCGTCAGGGACGAAATGAACAGAGTCACTGCAATGAATGCTGCGCCAAGGAAAAACAGTGCCAGCACGTTGGCTGCCACAATGCCCCATGCCACTGCGCCGAAAAAGCTCAGGATCAGCGCATACAGGAACAGAATGGCAATGCCAATGGTGTACATGGTCAGCGCTGCGAAATACTTGCCCAGCACAATGCCGCCGATGGAAACCGGTGCGGTCAGGAGTCCCTGCTCCGTCTTTTGCTTCTTCTCTTCACTGAACAGGCGCATGGTCAGGATCGGGATCAAAATGGTCACAATCAGAAACAGACTGGAGAAAACGCTGGACATATCCGTGGTTGCGGATGCCAGACAGCTTCCGAAGAAGAAATAGCCGGAGGCCAGATAGAATACGGTCAGAAATACATAGGCAATGCTGGACGTGAAAAACGCACCAACTTCCCGCCGATAAATCGCACCCATCAGTTTTCGCCTCCTTCCTCAGATGCAGCCTTGTCCGGCTCTGCCGGCGCTTCTGCTGCTGTCGTGGTTTTGTTGACTGTGTCCGGCTTTTTCGGAGCGGCAGCCGGTTTTTGGGGAACAGAGAGCTTGACATCCTCGCCCATGGTGATCTTTTTGAAGATGTCCTCCAGCGTCATCTCGCCCAGTTCCATCTTATAGATGCACCAGCCGTGCTCCTGCACCATCCGGTTCAGTGCCGGACGAACATCCGCCTGCATCTTTGCTGCGATCTCGTATTCGAAGATGCCCGGTTCCCGCTCCATGTCTGCGGTTACCTTTACCACGCCGTCAATGGTGCGGACTGCCTGAAGCACCTCGCTCTTCGGGCCGCTGATGCGGACGATCAGGTTATTGTTGTGGGAAACCGACTTGGACAGATCGTCCAGCGTACCCTGCGCCACAACCTGTCCGTGGTCGATGATGACCACCCGGTCGCAGACCATCTGAATCTCCGACAGGATGTGGGAGGAGAGAATTACGGTGTGCCGTTTTCCCAGCTTCTTGATAAGCGTGCGGATCTCGATCATCTGGTTCGGGTCCAGACCAACGGTCGGCTCGTCCAGAATCAAAATCGGCGGATTGCCAATGAGCGCCTGTGCCAGACCGACACGCTGGCGGTAGCCCTTGGACAGATGCTTGATGACACGGTGCGACACATCGCCGATCTTGCACAGATTGCAGACATCCTGCAAATGGGACTTCCGTGGCAGCTTGCATTTTTTCAGGTCATAGACAAAGTTCAGATACCCCATGACGGTCATATCCACATAGAGCGGCGGCAGCTCCGGCAGATAGCCGATACAAGCCTTCGCCTGAATGGGTTCCTCCAGGATATCCTTGCCGTTGATGAGCGCCTGACCGGAAGTGGAGCTGATATAGCCGGTCAGCATGTTCATGGTCGTGGATTTTCCGGCGCCGTTCGGACCAAGCAAACCGAGAATCTCGCCGTCCTCTGCGACAAAATTGATGTCGCTGACGGCAACCTTATCCCCGTAGTGTTTGGTCAGATGTTTGACTTCAATCATCCTTGTGATTGCCTCCTTCTGTTCGTGCATGCGTGGGACACGCAGAGATTACATTTATTCTATCAGTTCATTGTGATAGCATCGTGATAACCATACGAAAGAATCAATGGTAAGCGTTTTTTCACGCACCGCAGGCAGCCGACAGCTTGCCGATGCCCTTCTGAATGCGGTCCATGGTGTCCTGCTTGCCCAGAATTGCGCACAGCTCTACGCCGCCGCCGGGGGTGAACTGCTTGCCGGAAACTGCCGTGCGAACCGGCCACAGCATCCAGCCATTCTTCACGCCCAGCTCTGCGATCTTTGCAAACAGTGCCTCGTGGATGTGCTCCACATCCCACTGGTCAATGCCCTCCAGCACCGGCACAACAGCTTTCAGTGCCTCCAGTGCGGTCTCCGGCGTGGTCTTCATCTTCTTGTGGCGGTACATCTCCACATCATACTCCGGCAGAGCATCAATGAAGTCCACCTGCTCCGGAATGTCGGAGAATACCTCGGTGCGGTTCTGGAGCACACTGCACAGCAGCGGCAGGTCGATATCAGTGCGCTTTACCACCTGATGGATGTACGGCTCTGCTGCCTTGGCAAACTCTTCCGGATCCATCTTGTGCACATAAGCACCGTTGATGGCACGGAGCTTCTGGTCATCGAAGATCGCCGGTGCCTTGCTGATGCCGCTGATCTCGAACGCCTTTTTCAGCTCGTCCAGAGAGAAGATCTCCTGCTCATTGTACTCGCCGGAGGGTGCCCAGCCCAGCAGTGCAATAAAGTTGATGACTGCCTCCGGCAGATAGCCCTTTGCCATGAGATCCTGGAACGAGGCATCGCCGTTTCGCTTGGATAGCTTGTGGGTCTTGTCCTTCATGACCGGTGCACAGTGCACATACTCCGGTACTTCCCAGCCGAATGCCTGATACAGCAGGTTGTACTTCGGCGCAGAAGAGAGGTACTCGTTGCCACGTACCACGTGGGTGATGCCCATGAGATGGTCGTCTACCACGTTGGCGAAGTTATAGGTTGGCATGCCGTCGGTCTTGATCAGGATCTGGTCGTCCAGCGTGCTGTTCTCTACGGTAACATCGCCGTAAATGTCGTCGTGGAATGTGGTCGTTCCCTCCAGCGGCATTTTCTGACGGATGACATAGGGCACACCGGCATCCAGCTTCTCCTGAATCTCCTCCGGCGACAGGTTCCGGCAGTGGCGGTCATACATGGGGGCAATGTGAGAAGCCTCCTGAATTTTCCGCACCTCTTCCAGACGCTCCTTGCCGCAGAAGCAGTAGTAAGCGTGGCCGGTCTTGACCAGTTCTTCCGCATAGGACTTGAACATTCCCATGCGCTCCGACTGCACATACGGGCCAACCGGGCCGCCGATATCCGGGCCCTCGTCCCAGTTCAGTCCTGCAACCCGCAGGGTGTCATAGATGACATCCACAGCGCCCTCCACATAGCGCTCCTGATCGGTGTCCTCAATTCTCAGGATGAAATCGCCGTCCTGCTTCTTGGCGATCAGATAGGCAAACAGTGCCGTCCGCAGATTGCCGATGTGCATATAGCCCGTCGGACTGGGGGCAAATCTTGTTCTTACTCGCTTCTCCATTGCTTGTTCTTCCTTTCTATTGCAAGCCTGCCCTGCCAGCAGGCGTTTCTGTTTCTGATTGCTTCAGCCATTCCCGGCTGTCTTTCTGATCCTGTGCGATCTGCCGGTACAGCTGTTCCACATTCGGGAACTTCCGCTCACCCCGCAAAAAGTGGAGCAGCTCCACCCGGCAGGGCTGTTCATACAGGTCACCGGAAAAGTCCAGCAGGAATGTCTCTGCCGCCGGCAGCTGCGCCTCGCTGACCGTGGGCTTTACGCCGATGTCCGTCACCGAGTCAAAACACCCCTGGGGCGTATGGGTACGGGACACATAGACTCCGTACCGCGGAACCAGCTGTCCTGCCGCAAAAGGGATGTTGATGGTGGGAACGGCGTGGGTTCTGCCCAGCGCTGCCCCGTGCACCACATTTCCCAGCACGGCATACGGCGCACCCAGCAGGGCAGCCGCCTGTTCCGGTTTGCCGTCCAGCAGTGCCTGCCGGATGGTGCTGGAGGAGATCTTCTCCCCGTCTGCCAGCACCGGCGCCACCTGATGCACAGCAAAGCCCATCTCCGCACCGAACTGCCGCAGAGATGCCACATCCCAGGCTGCCTTTGCGCCGAAGTGAAAATCCCCGCCGCAAAAGACCTCTCTGGCGTGGAACAGTCCCGCCAGAACCTCCCGGCAGAATGCAGCGCCGTCCAGTGCGCAGAGCTGCGAAAACGGCGGACAGTACACCCGCTCAATGCCGCATGCCTCCAGTTCCTGCATTTTCTGCCGATCGGTATAGAGATAGGAGAGCGTTCTGCCCTGTTTCACCGGCACGGAATCTGCGGCAAAAGTAAATGCGCCGGACAGCAGTCCTTTTTCCGCCGCACAGTCCGCCGCCGCACGCAGGACGGCACGGTGTCCCAGATGAACGCCGTCAAAGAAGCCCAGCGCCACGGCGCTCTCCCGCTCCAACGGCTGTTCTATTGTGATAAGTTTCGCCATGCAAGCGACCTCTCGTTCTAACTGAAATTCTTCCCCACACGGAGCAGTCCCGTCTCCGGTTCCGCCTGTGCAATGCCCAGAAATCCGCCGTCCGCCCCATAGACACGGTATTCCGTGTGTTCCGGCACAACGCCTGCCACCTGTTCCAGCGGCAGCTTCACGCCGTTGCAGTAGCGCTGAGTCTGCTCCGCAGAAAAGCGCAGTTCCGGCAGACTGGCAAACAGCCGGTCTGTGGGTACCAAATGCGCTCCCAGCGTTCCCATGCGGCACATCTCCGTCACCTCATCAAAGGTATAGCTCTGTTCCAGCGTAAAGCCGGAGGCACGGGTGCGGCAGAGCGCTGTCATCACAGCACCGCCGCCCAGCGCATGCCCCAGATCGGCGAGAAGGGTCCGGATGTACGTACCCTTGCCGCAGGAGACGGACAGCACAGCTTCCTGTGATGCCTCGTCAAACGACTCCAGCACGATCTCGTACACCTGCACCTGCCGTGCCGGACGCTCCACGACCAACCCTTTTCGGGCAAGGTCGTACAGCCGTCTGCCCTCCACGGAAACCGCCGAGTACATGGGTGGAATCTGCGAGATCTCCCCCACGAACTGCGGCAATGCTGCTTCCAGCGCCTCCCGTGTCACGTGCATCTCCGGATAGGCGGCAGTTCTTGTGCCCCAGATATCCTCGGTGTCCGTCTCCCAGCCAAACCGCACCTGTGCACGGTAGGTCTTGTCCTGATCGGGCAGAATATCGCACGCCCGTGTGGCACGCCCCACCAGAATGGGGAGCACGCCGGTTGCCATCGGGTCCAGCGTTCCCGTGTGTCCCAGCCGCCGCATGTGCAGAATGCCCCGCAGCTTGCCAATGACATCAAAGGAGGTGAACTCCGGCGGTTTTTTCATGCAGAGAACCCCCTGCAGCTGTTCTTGACTCATGGCGTGTTCAGCACCTCCGAAACAGATTTCAGCAGCACCGCACGCACCTGCGCCGCCGGACCGCATACCAGACAGCCTGCCGCTTTCCTGTGCCCGCCGCCGCCGTGCGCCGCACAGATGGCGGACACATCGGTTTCACCGGCGGAGCGCATGGAAATGCGAAACTTTTCCGGTTCTTTTTCTTTCATGACGATTCCGACCTCAGCGCCCTGCACCTGAAGCGGGAAACCGGCGATGCCCTCCAGCTCGGCATCATCGATCCCGAACTTCCGGATAAACTCCTGCGTGATACAGATCAGCATACACTTTCCGCCGAAATACGGTTCCAGATGGTCGATCATCAGCTGTTCCAGATGCAGCCGTCCCATACTCTTCACCGCAAACATCTGCCGGTTGATCCAGGCATAGTTCACATCGGGGCAGCGCTCCATGAGATCTGCAGCGATGCGGTGGGTGGCAGGGCTGACGTTGTCAAACTGGAAGCAGCCCGTATCCGTGGCAATGCCCGTATACAGGCACGCCGCCATAGAATCCGTCAGCGTCACCGGCATCAGCTGCACCAGCTGGTACACGATCTGGCAGGCAGCAGCTGCGCTGCCGTCCAGACAGAGCGCCCCGGCAAACTGCCGGTGGGAGATGTGATGGTCGATGCTCAGATCTACGCACTCGCCGTAGACCGGCTGGAGGTTCTCCCCCAGCAGCTTGGCATCTGCCACATCCACCGAGATGACGCACTTGGGCGAAAAGATCTGCTGCGCCTCTTTGGGCAGCAGGAACTGGTAGCGTTCGGGAATGGGATCGCTGCACAGCACGGCAGCACGTTTCCCCATCTGGCGAAGTGCCTCCGCCAGCGCATAGCCGGAACCGATGCAATCGCCGTCCGGACTGCGGTGAATGAGAATATGGGCATCCTCACAATTTTGCAGCCACTGTGCGGTTTCTTTCAGGGTGAATTCCTGCAACTGCGTCACTCCTCTCCCGTTTCGTCGCCGGACTCCTCTGCCGGCAAAATCTCGTGCAGCTTCCGGTTGATCTCCGCACTGTGTGCGATGGAGTCATCTGCCACAAAGTGCAGCGCCGGGCACTTCCGGATTTTCAGGCGGTGAAACAGTTCCCGCCGAATGAATCCGGATGCACTGTCCAGTCCCTGACAGGAGCGCTTGGCGGTCTCCTGTCCGGAAAGACTGGACACAAAAATCTTACAGTCCGAGAGATCCCGGGACAGCTCTGCCCGCACCACAGTCAGCATAGGGTCAATGCGGGGGTCTTTCAGTTCCCGCAGAATTGCTGTCATCTCCCGCAAGATGTCCTCTTCTGTTCGATTGGTTTTATAGCTTGCCATATTGGTTGATTCCACCTCATCTTCCAGCTCGTCTTCTGATTTCTTTCAAAATCGGTTGCTATTCTCCCGCACACATTCTGCACGGATTTTTAGTCCTGATATTCCTCCATGATGAACGCCTCGAAGATGTCGCCTTCCTTGAAGTCACGGAACTTCTCCAGCGTGATACCGCATTCGTAGCTCTCGCCGACTTCCTTCACGTCATCCTTGAACCGCTTCAGGCTGGACATCTTATCCTCCGCAATGACGATGCCATCACGTACCACACGGATCTGGCACTGTCTGGTGACCTTGCCACTGAGGACGTATGCGCCGGCAACCTGACCAACGTTGGTAATCTTGTAGACCTGACGAACCTCGATACGGCCCATGACAACTTCCCGGAACTTCGGTGCCAGCATGCCCTTCATTGCCGTCTCGACCTCCTCGATGGCATCGTAGATGACACGATAGGTGCGGATGTCCACCTTATCCCGTGCTGCGATCTCCTCGGCAGTCTGGTCGGGACGAACGTTGAATCCGATGATGATGGCGTTGGATGCGCTTGCCAGCATGACATCGCTCTCCTTGATTCCGCCGACACCGCCGTGGATGACACGAACCCGAACTTCCTCGTTGGACAGCTTCTCCAGCGACTGGGTAACGGCTTCCACAGAGCCCTGTACGTCTGCCTTGACAATGAGGGACAGTTCCTTCATCTCGCCCTGCTCGATCTGGCTAAACAGGTTATCCAGCGTTACCTTCTGGTACTCGTTGAACTTCGCCTGCTTTGCCTCGTGCTTCCGCTGTTCTACCAGTTCTCTTGCCAGACGCTCATCCTCAACGGCGTTGAAGATATCGCCTGCCTCCGGCACTTCCGCCAGACCGGTGATCTCTACCGGCACAGACGGGCCTGCGCTCTCAACCACAGTGCCCTTGTCGTTGGTCATCACACGAACACGGCCAACGGCGGTGCCTGCGATGATGACATCGCCGGTGTGGAGGGTACCGTTCTGTACCAGCAGGGTTGCAATCGGGCCACGTCCCTTGTCCAGACGTGCTTCCACAACCGTACCCTTGGCACGGCGATCCGGATTTGCCTTGAGTTCGCTGGTCTCTGCCACCAGAAGGATGTTCTCCAACAGGTCGTCAATGCCCTCGCCGGTCTTTGCGGAAACCGGCACACAGATAACGTCGCCGCCCCACTCTTCGCATACCATGCCGTACTTGGTCAGCTCTTCCTTGACACGGTCGGGGTTTGCGCCCTCCTTATCCATCTTGTTGATGGCAACGATAACGGAGATGCCGGCTGCCTTGGCGTGGTTGATGGACTCAACGGTCTGGGGCATGATGCCGTCGTCTGCGGCAACGACCAGAATGGCAATATCCGTGATATTTGCGCCACGGGCACGCATTGCGGTAAATGCCTCGTGTCCCGGAGTATCCAGGAATGTGATGTCCTTGCCCTCGTACTGCACCTGATATGCACCGATGTGCTGGGTGATACCGCCGGCTTCTCCTGCGGTGACGTGGGCATGACGGATGCGGTCCAGAATGGAGGTCTTACCGTGGTCAACGTGACCCATAACCACAACGATCGGGCAGCGTTCCTGTGTATCCTCGCTGTCGTCGTCCTCGTCGATCAGACGTTCCTCGATGGTGACGATGACCTCGTGTTCTACCTTTGCGCCCAGCTCTTCTGCCACCAGCGATGCGGTGTCGAAGTCGATCTCCTCGTTGATGGTCGCCATAACGCCCAGCATCATCAGCTTCTTGATGACCTCGGTTGCGGTAACTTTCAGGCGGGATGCCAGTTCGCCAACGGTGATAGAATCCGGAATGCGCACATGCAGCTGGCGCTTCCGGGCACGTTCCAGTTCCAGACGGCGCAGCTTATCCTGCTCGGTCTCCCGCTTGGTGGAGTACTTCTGACGGCTGCGCTGTGCGGACTTCTGGGTGATCTTCTGCTTCTTGGTGGAATAGGTGTCCTTGCTGTACTTGCCGGCCGGTGCGATCTGCTCATAGTGCTGATTGTACTTATCCAGATCCACATAAGAGCCACGGGTATCAACGGTGCGGCGCTTCTCGGTAGTCACGCTGTCTGCGGATGCCATCTCCACTTCCACGTGCAGACGCTCACCACGGTTCTGTGCCTTGGGTGCCTGATGCGGCTGCTTCGGCTTCCGTGCTGCGGGCTTCTTTTCCTCTGCCGGCTTCTTCTCCGGCTGCGCTGCCGGTGCAACAGGCTTCTTTCCGCCCTGAGGCGCACCGCCATTGCGGCGCTCTGCCGGCTTACGGTCGCCGTTCTTCTTCTCCGGCTGCTTCTTTTCGCCGGACTGCGGCTTCTTATCCTGCTTCTGCTTCGGCGCACTCTTGGTGGCAAAATATCCGTCAAAGTTTTCAACCTGCGACTTCTGGGAATAGTATTCCAGCGCCAGGTTGATCTCCTCTGTTGTCAGACCAGTGACACCCTTTTTCTTGACACCATTTGCATCCCGTTCCATAAAAAATGTGATCAGTTCCTGCGTCGGGATGTGCAGATCTCTTGCAACGTCACTCAATTTTACTTTCTTTGCTGCCATAGGCGAAAATCCTCCTCATCTTGGTTCTCACGGCAGCCCGCTCCGGACGCTCCGGCGGCGTGCTGTCCTTATTTCCTCTATCCGCACAGATCGTGCGGCACGCTATGCATTTTCCCCGCTGTTCTCCCGGGTGAGCGCCTGCATCCGCCGGAAGAATCCGGCATCGCAGACGGCAAACACTGCCGACGCTCTGCCCACTGCCTGCCCCATTTCAAACTTCGTGAACGGCAGTTCCAGCAGCGGTACCCCTGCTTTTGCACTGAAAAAAGCAGCTTCCTTTTTGGTGTTCTCTGACGCATCGGCTGCCAGCAGCAGTCCCGCTGCGGTCTGATGCAGCAGCGCATCCTTTGCCGGTTCCAGCCCCATCTGCATCTTTCCCGCCTTACGACAGATGGTCAGCAGATTCCATAACTTCTGTTTGCAGTACATGCTCCATCTCCTCATATACGGCATCCGACACCCGGCAGCCGAAGGAACGCTCCAGGCGGTGTCCCTTTCTGGCGGCGGCAAGGCACGCCGGGTTCTTACATAAATATGCCCCCCGGCCGGATTTTTTTCCGGTGATATCCAGAGAAATGGTGTCGTCCGGTGCTTTCAGCACACGAACCAGCTCCCGTTTCGGGCGCATTTCTCCGCATCCGATACAAAGGCGCATCGGTGTTTTTTTACTCTTCAATCCCGTTCGCCTCCGTTGCCGGTGTTTCCGCAGCCGGCTCCTCTGTCATGCCCAGATCCGACTCCTCCATGAGAGATGCCTCAGTTTCTGCATCCAGAGGCTCTGCCGGTGCAGCCGGAGCCTCCTCTGTCTTCTCCGGCTCGATGCTGAACTCCGGCTTGATGTCGATCTTCTTATAGCCCGTCAGCTTGACTGCCAGCTTGACGTTCTGACCACGGTTGCCGATGGCAAGAGAGAGCTGGTCGTTGGGAACCACGACGGTGCAGGTCTTTTCCTCGCTGTCCAGAATGGTCACGCTCAGAACCTTTGCCGGAGCCAGTGCGCTGGCGATGAATTCCTCCGGAACCTCACTGTACGGGATGATGTCGATTTTCTCCAGATCGCCGAACTCGCCCACAATGGCACGGATACGTGCGTTGTTCTTACCGATGCAGGCACCCACTGCGTCAACATTGGGGTCACGGGACCAAACGGCAACCTTGGTACGGGAGCCGGCTTCCCGGGAGATTGCCTTGATCTCCACGGTGCCATCATAAATTTCCGGAATTTCCAGCTCGAACAGACGCTTTACCAGCTCCTTGCGGGCACGGGAAATTTTGATGATGGGCTTCTTCTGCTTGTTGGCAATGGTAGTGATGTATACCTTGACCAGCTGTCCCTCATGCAGGTTCTCGTTGGGGATCTGCTCGTTGCGGAACAGATACAGCTCGGTGTTATGGTAGAGCAGTGTTACAGTGCCTCCCGCCTCCACCTGCTTGACTTCACAGGTGATGCAGTCGTTCTCCAGATGCTGGAATTCGCCCAGAATCCGCTCCCGATTGATCTCCCGCAGGTCGCCCTTGATGGACTGCTTGGCAGACTGTGCTGCTGCACGGCCGAACTTTGCGATATCCAGACGGCGGGACACCGTACCGCCCACATAGGCAGCCGGATCAATGGTGCGTGCCTCTGCCAGATTGATCTCATTCTCATCTGCCGGCTCGCCCTCTACGACATTCTGAATCAGGTACATTTCAAATGTCTTGGTCAACGGGTCGATCGTCACCCGCAGATTTTCCTCGCTGTTGGGGTATACCTTTCTCGCCGCTTTCAGCATGGCGGACTTTACCTTCTCCACCAGCAGATCGGTGTCCACATTGGTCTCGCTTCCCAGTGCGGAAAGCTCCTCAAAAAAACCGTTAGCCATTCTCTTTCTATTCCTCCGTTTGATTTAAAATTCCACAGCCACATAGCGCCGCACATACGACAGATCGTTCAGCGCCAATGTCACTTCCTGTTCCTCTTCCAGCGCAATGGTCACATGCTCTGCGTCGAACGCCTTCAGCACGCCGATCCACTCACGTTCTCCGTCAATGGGGCGAACCGCACGGGCACGCACTTCCATGCCCAGACTTTCCTCGAAATGCCAGGGCTGGTTCAGCTCCCGCTCCAGTCCGGCGGAGCCGACCTCCAGCACATACGCCTGAGAGATGGGGTCTGCCGCATCTACTGCCGCATTTACCGGACGTGTCATTTTTTCGCAGTCTTCGATGGTGATCCCGTCGGGGTGGTCGATGAATACCCGAAGGTACCAGTAAGCGCCTTCCTTTTCAAAACACACATCCCAGATGGTGTAGCCGAACTCGTCCGCAATGGGCTTGACCAAGTCATAGACCACACGTTCGGTTCCGCCGAATTTTTTCATTTTCATGCTGATCTGCTCCTTTTTTCTAAGCATTTGCGTTCCCGCTCCGCACCGGCAGAACGGCGGCAAATGCCAACCATTTTCGGCTGCCTGACTGCGTCGTTTCACACATCACAGGCTCTTACATAAACGAAAGACCGGTGGGGTTCCGGTCTTTGGCTGCATGATTGTCTTTATTATAACACCGCAGGCGGAAAAAATCAAGAGGTTCCGGGAAAAAAAGTCCCATTCTCCGAAAATTTCAGCACACTGCACGGAAAAGGCACCGCCATCGCTCCGTTTGCCCATAAAAAAGGAGCTTTCTCCGCTTTTGCTGCGGAAAACGCTCCTCCTTCTTGAACTCGTTTTCAATTACTTGCTGTTATAGCTGTCGATGACCTCATCGATCACAGAAGCCCACTCATCACGCAGCACGGCCCAGGAATCCTTCTCGCCGTTCAGCAGCGCACTGGTCAGGTTGTTCATAACGCCTCTGGTCTCGTAGGTATACTCGCCGTCGCCGTACATTCTGCTGCCCATGCCGTAGCCGAAATCGAATACCGGTGTAATCTTGCCGGGATCCTTATAATCCTGCAGCGCATCATACTGCTCCTCGGTCACATAGCTCTTGAGCTTGCCGGCTGCGGTCTTCTGGGGGATGATTGCCTTTTCCTTGGCAGCGTCCTGATAGTCGTCGATCATAGCTGCCAGGCGCTCGCACTTGATGTACGCAGCAACTGCATCACCCTTATCCGAACCCTTGACCAGCATCTTTGCGCCGAAGTTGCAGTTCAGATAGTACTCGTCCGAGCCGGGCTGCTTCGGGAACGGCACGATCATCAGATCGCCCTCTTCCACAAAGCCGTCGTCATTGACCTCCGGATTGGGATCGTTCTTGACGTTGGAAATACCCAGCGCCCAGTCTGCCATGCCAAAGAACAGCGTCGAGCCGTCATCCGGCAGGTAGCCGTACCAGGTCGGGTCATACATACCCAGCTTCATGATCTCTTCCATAGTATTCTCTGCCTCTTCGATGGCAGAGTTATTGATATTATTGGAGAACTTGGTGCCGTCATACGTAACGAATGCCTGTCCGGTGGACTGCACCATTGCCTGACCGAACCAGCCGTTGATGCCATAGCGTGTTTCGCCGTTGCTGGCGTTGGAAACGAACGTCTTCATCATATCCATGAAGGTGTCCCAATCCCACTTGTCCTTCTTATAAAGCTCATACGGGTCATCCAGACCGTTTTCCTCGCAGAGAGAACGGCTGTAGGTGATCAGCAGCGGGTCAGACAGGCAGTACGGTACAACGTAGTGCTTGCCCTGATATTCAAACATGTTGATGACATCGGACATATCGCTCCAGATGTCGTCGCTCAGGTCGAGGTAGTCGTCCAGCGGCTGGTACTGATCCTTGGTGACGCCGTTGGGCACAGCGTCCCACTCATAGGGGAACATGTCCACCGGATCGCCGCCCAGGATACGGCTTGCCAGCGTGTCGAACTTGGTGTCGGAGGTACAGGAAACATATTCCACCTTTGCGCCGTACTTATCCTCGAACAGCGTCAGGGCAACGCTTCTGTCCTGATTGTTCACCGGATTGATATCGTAATCCGCCAGCCAGTAGATGGTCTGTCCCTTGATGTCCGGATCGTTCTTGACCATATCGTCCACCAGAGAAGCGTCTACCGCAACTTCGTCATTTTCTTTGTAGTGAGATTCTGCCGCCGAGGACTCCGCCTTGGAATCGTCGCTGCTGCCACATGCTGCCAGTGTGCCCATCATGGTCAGCGCCATGAGTGCCGCCAAAACACGTGTTAATTTCTTCATGGGAAAAGACTCCTTTTCTCATTTTCCATTGACTTTTCCGATTTTAAAGCCTGCTGCCGCCAGATGCAGTGCAAGCGCTCTCTCCTTTGTATTATACCATAAAAATCACAGTTGGTCAAGGATTCTGTTATATGCAATTCACACAAATTGCTGCCGGTTTTTTTTGGAGTTGATTCCCGTTCCGTTTTCCTGTATAATAGAAAGCAGAGTCCGCATGCGATGCTCCGGCAGATTTGTCCAAAAGCAGCACGATTTTGCTTTCCGGCCGCCGGGCATCGCAGGAGAGAAAAGGAGGTTTTTCATGAAAACAGTACAGATCTTCACCGACGGCGCATGCAGCGGAAACCCCGGCCCCGGAGGATGGGGGGCGATTCTCCGCTACGGCACGGCGGAAAAGGAGCTTTCCGGCGGCGCTGCCGAAACCACCAACAACCGCATGGAGCTGACCGGCGTCATCTCCGCCCTCGCCGCTCTGAAAGAGCCGTGTCAGGTACTGCTCACCACGGACAGCAAATATGTGGTGGACAGCATCACAAAGGGCTGGGTGTACGGCTGGAAAAAGCGGGGCTGGGTGAAGTCCGACAAGAAGCCCGCCCTGAACGTCGATCTCTGGGAGCAGCTGCTGCCGCTGCTGGAGCGCCACAAAGTCACTTTCCACTGGGTCAAAGGACACGCCGGCCATCCGGAGAACGAGCGCTGCGACCAGCTGGCAGTCATGCAGCGGGACATCTACGCCCAATAAAACAGCACACTGCATACACACGAAAAGCCCCGCCGGGAAAGGCAGGGCTTTTCGCTATATAGGGGTAAAAATGAAAAAATGAGATTGTCGAAAAGTTCAAACCAGACGGGAAGCCGTTTACTTCTTTCTTCTGGTTACGGTATAAGCGCCAGCGCCCAGAGCTGCTGCTGCAACGCTGCCAATGACAACTGCTGCGATGCCGAAGTCGCCGGTCTGAGAAGCGGTGCTGTTGTTGCCGGACTTGTTGCCGGACCTGTTGCCAGACGAAGAACCGCTGCTGGAACCGGAGCTTCCGCTGCTGTCACTTTCGCCGTTTGCAGTGGTGGTAGTTGTGCTGCCTGCTGCGGTTGTAGTGGTTTCACCGCCACCGCCATTTTCGTCAGTCGTAGTGGTAGTGGTAGTGGTAGTGGTAGTTTCCTCTCCGCCGTTGCCGCCTGCGTCCAGACCGCTTACAGTGAAGGAAACTTCAACGGTGTCGCCGCCAGCCAGACCGCCCAGTCCGCTGAGGTCGTTCGAAATATCGGAAACCTTCGGTGTTGTCTGGGCGTTCAGAATGTTCACACGGATGGAAGAGTCGTTATCACCCTGACACAGTGCGCCCTTGGATGCGCCGTTGTACGGGATGGAGTAGCCGCTGCCCGAGGTCTGCTTTACTGTGATAGAATTGATGACGATGGAAACAGTGCAGCCAGTCGGCAGTGTGCCCTTTACGGTTTCTGCTTCCTTCGGTGCAAATGCATAGGAGTTGATGTCGGTTTCCAGCATCAGCTGCTCAATGGTATCGGAACCGTTTGCAACGGTAACGCTTACGGTATACGTGCCGTTACCTGTGAA
This sequence comes from Ruminococcus callidus, assembly GCF_020709055.1. Lineage (GTDB taxonomy): Bacteria > Bacillota > Clostridia > Oscillospirales > Ruminococcaceae > Ruminococcus_C. Next base: position 69,540 of record NZ_JAJFCK010000007.1, on the reverse strand, counting down.
GGTTGCATCTGCGCAGCTGATACCCTTGCTGTTCTTCTCTTTCTCAACCGCATTGGGATAATCGTCTGTTACAGAGCGCTTGTCAGCACCGGCCTGAATGCACAGGTATGCGGTGTACGGTCCCTTATCTGTGGAAACGATTGCATCGTTCTCATAGGTCAGGGCAGATGCAGAAAACGCAAATGTTGCAACCGATGTTGCTGCAACCGTAACCGCAGCAACGCTTGCCACCAGTTTTCTCATAAACTTCATCGTATTTCTCCTCCTCGAAATAGAGCACGGCACACATACCATGCCACTCTATAACAATATCGTTATTATAGCATGATTTTCAACTTTTGTCTATGCACATTTTACCTAAATCTTGATTGAAATTCCGGTGAAACTGCCAAAAATCGCACAAAGATTTCGGGTGAGTTTTACGTCACTTCCCGATTCTTCTCACTTTCGTCATAGTTTCTAAAACATCCCGTATCAAATCCAGTGCAGTTCCACGTTCCATCGTCACGCAGATGCCGGTTTTGCCCGACAGATTCCACGACACATTGCCCCGATACTGTGCGGAAAATGCAGCAATAATGTCCGGTGTGATCTGCTCCGTGCAGAACGTCACCTTTCCGCCACGCTGGACGATTTCTGTGATGCCGAGGTTCGCAGCCGTATTGCGCAGACGTGCCACGGTCACCAGTCCCAGCACCTGCCGCGGTGGTTCGCCGTAACGGTCGATGAGTTCGTCCAGCAGGTCGGATTCCTCCGATTCGCTGGAAACCACGGCGATTTTCCGGTACATGTCCAGACGCTGGTTCAGGCTCTCGATGTAGGCGCTGGGGATATAGGCGTCGATGTGGATATCCACAACGCACTCCGGTTTCTCCGGAATCGGCTCGCCCTTTGCCTCTGCCACTGCCTCCTCCAGCAGGCGCAGATACATTTCGTATCCCACGGCCTCCATGTGACCATGTTGCTGTCCGCCCAGCATGCTGCCGGCGCCACGGATCTCCAGATCCCGCAGGGCGATCTGGAACCCGCTGCCGAACTGGGTGAACTCCCGCATGGCCGCCAGACGGCGGGCGGATTCCTCCCGCAGCACCTTGTCACGCTTGAACGTAAAATAAGCGTAGGCACGGCGGTTGGAGCGCCCCACACGTCCCCGCAGCTGGTACAGCTGGCTCAGCCCGAAATAGTCCGCATTCTCGATGATGAGGGTGTTGACATTGGGCACATCCACACCGGTTTCAATGATGGTGGTGCAGACCAGAATGTCCGCCTCATTTTCCACCAGTTTCCGCCAGATCTCGGACATTTCCGCCTCGCCCATTCTGCCGTGCGCCACCAAAATCCGTGCCTCCGGAATAGCGCTTTGCAGCTTGGCAGCCACCAGTTCGATACTGTTCACCCGATTGTAAATGTAGTACACCTGTCCGCCCCGCTTCAGCTCCCGCCGGATCGCCTGAAATACCACGGCGTCGTTGTACTCCATGACATAGGTTTGCACCGGATAGCGGTCCTGCGGCGGCTGGGCAATGACGGACATATCCCGAATGCCGCTCATCGCCATGTTCAGCGTGCGGGGAATAGGCGTTGCCGACAGCGTCAGCATATCCACGCCGGCGAACATCTCCTTGAACTTCTCCTTGTGCGCCACGCCGAAGCGCTGTTCCTCGTCCACGATTGCCAGACCGAGGGCATGGAACGCCACGTCTTTCTGCACCAGCCGGTGCGTGCCGATGACAACGTCCACTTTGCCGCTCTTCAGCCCTGCCAGCACCTCCCGCTGCTTCCGCAGAGGCACGAAGCGGGAGAGCATCTCCACATTCACGGGGAAATGCTCAAACCGGCGCAGCGCCGTCTGAAAGTGCTGCATGGCGAGCACTGTGGTGGGGACAAGAATGGCGCACTGCTTTCCGCTGAGAACGCATTTCATAGCAGCACGCAGGGCGACCTCCGTTTTGCCGAAGCCCACATCGCCGCACAGCAGCCGGTCCATGGGGCGGGGGCGTTCCATATCCCGCTTGATCTCCGCAATGGCGGAGAGCTGATCCTCCGTTTCGATATAGGGAAAACGTGCCTCGAAGTCCTGCTGGATCTCGTCGTCCGGATAGAACTCGATGCCCTTTGCCTGTTCCCGTTTGGCGTACAGCGCCACCAGTTCGTCCGCCATATCCCGTACGGCACGGCGCACATTATTCCGTGTCCGCTGCCACTCCGGCGAGGAGAGCCGGTTCAGCTTGACATGAACATCCTCCCGCGGGCCGATGTATTTGGAGATGACATCCAGCTGCGTGACCGGCACATAGAGCATATCCTTTCCGGCGTACTGAATGCTGATGTAGTCCTTGGTGACGCCGTCCATCTCGATCTGGCGCACGCCCAGGAACTTGCCGATGCCGTGGGCAGCGTGAACGACCAGATCGCCGGCGGCGATGTCCGAGAGCGACCGGATCTCCTCGCTCCGCTTGCGCTTGGGGGTGCGCCGTGCAACGGCGTGCATGGCGTGCGCCTGTGTGATGAGCGCCGTCCGGATCTCCGGATAGGCAAAGCCGCCGGACAGGCTGCCGGTGCGCAGATAGACCACGCCCTCCTGCCAGACGCTGTCCGCCCTGGCGAGTTCGCAGCGGATGCCGCTCTCCCGCAGATCCTGCTGCAAGATGGGCAGTGTCTTTTCGCTGCCGGCGAAAAGCATGACGCAATAGCCCTGCTGGAGGTACTCCTGCAAATCCTCCACCAGCTGGCTCAGTTCGCCGCCCCACGGCGCCGTCTGCATCGCATCCACTGAGAGCAGCTTGCGGAACGCCATCTGTTCCCCGCCCTGCAGGAAGTTGTTCATGCACACACAGAACAGGGATTTCAGCCGTGCCATGACCTCCGCAGGATCCTGATAGTAGCCCTCCAGTCCTCGGCAGAGGTCCCCCTCCTCCAGCAGAAGCTGACAGTCCGTCCGGTACTGCTCCAGAATGCTGTGCTGCATCTCCTGCACAGCATTGTACTCGCTGAACAGCACCGCCTGCACGCCGTAGTCCAGCAAAAGCGTCGCCTTTTCCCGCAGCAGCGGCGCATACTTTTCCAGATAGACCGGCACAATGCCGGCGTCGATCTTCTTCGCATCGTCACAGAGCTTTTTCTTTGCCGCTTCGGCGTATTTTCCACGCAGGGAACGGGCGTGGGTGCGGAGCTTTTCGGCAAGCTCCTCCGGCTGGAACAGTGTCTCCCGTGCCGGCGGAATCCGGAGTTCCTCCACCGCCTGTGTCCGGCGCTGGGTCTCCGGATCGAACTGCGTCAGGGTGTCGATCTCGTCGCCCCACAGTTCCAGACGAATGGGGGCGGTGCACTGCACGGGAAAGATGTCCAGAATGTCGCCGCGCACGGAGAACTGTCCGGCGCCGGACACGCTCTCGCTGCGCACGTAGCCGCCAAAGATGAGCTTCTGAATCAGCGCATCCCGTTCGATCTGTTCTCCGCAGTGCAGCACCAGCGTGTGCTCCTCCAGCGCTTCCGGCGCAATGGTGGGCTGAAGCAGCGCCTCAATGCTCGCAATGATGACACGGCACTGTCCCTGCCGCATCGCCGTCAGGGCGGCAATGCGTGCGTGCTCGTAGGATACCGTCACGCCCTCCACCGGTGTCAGAACCAGTTCTCTGGATGGGAACTGCCACGCCGCTGTCTGATCCAGCATGGTGTTGATGTCGTCGCAAAGACGGCGTGCCTCTGCTTCCTCCGCCGTCACCGCAAGAAGCGGCGCATGTGTGCTGCACAGCGCCGCCAGCAGATGCGCCTTATGAACCTGCGCCACGCCTGTCAGGGAGATGGGCTGAATCCCCTGTTCCATGGCATTGCACAGCTCCTGATAGGCAGTCAGTCTGGCAAAGGTTTCCGCAAAAAACTGCATGATGGCTCCTCCTTTTCCTTTGGGTATGGGGTGTTGCAATCTCTGCCGGCTCAGTGGCTAAAGCGGTTCATCGCCTGATCCATCTTATCCTGTACGATCAGCGATGCTGCCTCTGCCGCCTGTTCCAGTGCCGGCTGGAGAGCGGTCTGTTCCTCCGGGGTGAATTTGGAGAGCACCCAGTCCGCCAGATCGTACTGGGGCGTGGGCTTTGCCCCGACGCCCACACGAATGCGGGGGAATTCCTCCGTTCCCAGAAGTGCGATGATGCTCTTGATACCGTTGTGTCCGCCGGCGCTGCCCTTGCGGCGAATGCGCAGCTTTCCCGGTGCCAGAGAGATGTCATCGTACATCACCAGCACGTGCTCCGGCGGAATCTTATAGAAATTCGCCGCCGCTGCCACTGCCTCGCCGCTGTTGTTCATGTAGGTGGTGGGCTTCATCAGCAGGCAGCGCACGCCGCCCACCATTGCCTCGCCGCAGTCCGAGCGGAACTTCATCTGCCGGAAGTCGCCGCCGCACGTCTGCGCCAGCTGTTCCACTGCCATAAAACCGGCGTTATGCCGTGTGTTCTCGTACTCCAGACCAATGTTGCCCAGCCCGACCACCAGCCATGTGAGCTTGCCCTGCAAGCCGCTGCCGGAGCCCGACTCGATCTGCCGAAATAAATCAAAAATTCCCATATTTCCATAACCTGCTTCATGCGGCACCAGAACAAGCCGATGCCGCATGAATCCTTTCTATTCTGTTCCGTTGTTTCCTGCATGTAAGCGACGCTTACCGCTTTCCGCCGTCCTCCGGCGGGAACAGCTTATCCCGCAGTTTCCGGAGGCTGTAGCCCTCCTTTACCTTCAGATCGGCACGTTCTACTGCCAGTGCATAATCCGGCACATCCTTGGTAACGGTCGTACCCGCAGCGGTGTAAGCGCCCTTGCCCAGCTTGACCGGTGCCACCAGATTGGTGTTGCAGCCGATGAAGCAGTTGTCGCCGATGACGCAGCGCTGCTTCTTCATGCCGTCGTAGTTGACGGTGACTGTACCGCAGCCGAAGTTGACCTTCTTGCCCACATCGCTGTCGCCCACGTAGGTGAGATGCGCAATGGCGGTCTGTTCGCCCACGGTGGAGTTCTTGACCTCAACGAAGTCGCCGATCTTCACGCCGTTTTTCAGGTGTGTGTTGGGGCGGATGTGAACGAACGGGCCAGCCTTGACAGCGTCCTCGATCTCCGACTCATACGCCTGCACATAGTTCAGGGTCACACGCTCGCCGATGGTGCAGTTCTCGATGAGGCAGTTGGGTCCGATGGTGCACTTTGCGCCGATCTTAGTCTTGCCCTTCAGAATCGTGCCCGGCAGGATGGTGGTATCTGCGCCGATCTCCACATCGTTGCCGATGATGATGCCGTCCGTGCAGACGAAGTTGACACCGTTGTCCATGTGCCGGTCTAGAATCCGCTGGCGTGCCACCTCGTTCAGATGCAGCAGGTCACGGCGGGTATTCGCACCCAGCACCACATCCGGATTCTCCGTCCGGTATGCGCTTGCCTTCATGCCGCGCTCCAGTGCCAGACCAATGGTATCAGTCAGATAGTACTCGCCCTGTGCGTTGGACTGAGACAGTCCGCCCAGCAGTTCCAGCAGCGCCTTGGTGCGGAACCAGTATGCGCCGGAATTGACCTCACGCACCTGACGCTGTGCCTCGGTGGCGTCCTTTTCCTCAACGATGGCGGCAATGCCGTTTTCGCCACGCAGAATTCTGCCGTAGCCCCTGGGCTGATCCAGTTCTGCGGTGATGACGGTAACGGCGTTCTCCTGCTCCTCATGCAGACGCAGCGCACCGGAGATGGTGTCGCTGTCCATAAACGGCGCATCGCCGCAGAGCACCAGCGTATTGCCGTCTGTGAACTCCTGCATAAACTTCTCCGCCTGCATCACAGCGTGACCGGTTCCCAGCTGCTCCGGCTGGAGCGCTGTGCGGTACCGGTTGTTCAGATACAGCTCTACATACTGCGCCTTATAGCCCGTGACCACACAGATGCGGCTCAGTCCGGCCTTTTCACAGGCACGGATGACCCAGCCCAGCATCGGGGTGTCCAGCACTTCCAGCATCGGCTTCGGCAGGGAAGCCTTCATGCGCTTGCCGTGTCCGCCGGCAAGAATAACCACTTGATTCATGATACTTGTCCTCCTATTAGCAGATCCTCTCGAATCGACAGAATGCTTGATTTTTGCGCCGCAGGTGATCGGCGCGGGTATCCCTTTTTATATTATGACAAAATCTTAACGCTTTTGCAAGTGTTTTCGCAAATTTTTTTCTGGCATTGTGATTTTTGTATAACTTGCCAAAAAAACCGTGGGATAATTTTTTTAAAAAATGTATAGTATTTTCCGGAAAAGTATGTTATAATAAAAGTACGCCGGTTGTCAGCGGTGAATTTGCCAGATTCGCCCTTTTTCTACGGGACAGAAAAGCAGCCGGGGCATACAATCGAATTTTATATTGGAGGTAGTTACCAATGGCAAACAAATGGGTTTATATGTTCAGCGAAGGCGACATGACCATGCGCAACCTTCTCGGAGGCAAGGGCGCAAACCTGGCTGAGATGACCAGCATCGGTCTTCCGGTACCGCAGGGCTTCACCATCACCACTGAGGCTTGCACACAGTACTATGAGGATGGCCGCAAGATCAACGACGAAATCATGGCTCAGGTCATGGAAGGCGTTAAGAAGATGGAAGAGATCAACGGCAAGAAGTTCGGCGATCTGAACAATCCGCTGCTGGTTTCCGTTCGTTCCGGCGCACGTGCTTCTATGCCGGGTATGATGGACACCATCCTGAACCTCGGTCTGAACGACGATGTTGTTGCTGCAATGATCAAGGGCAATCCGGATCCGGCTTTCGAGCGTTTTGTATACGACTCCTACAGACGTTTCATCCAGATGTTCTCTGACGTTGTTATGGAAGTCGGCAAGAAGTACTTCGAGCAGCTCATCGACAAGATGAAGGAAGAAAAGGGCGTGAAGTTCGACGTAGACCTGACCGCTGCTGATCTGAAGACTCTGGCTGAGCAGTTCAAGGCTGAGTACAAGAACCAGCTGGGCACAGACTTCCCGTCTGACCCGGTAGAGCAGCTGAAGCTGGCGATCGAAGCCGTATTCCGCAGCTGGGACAACCCCCGTGCAAACGTATATCGCCGTGACAACGATATCCCGTACAGCTGGGGTACCGCAGTTAACGTAATGCCGATGGTATTCGGTAACCTGAACAACGAGTCTGGTACCGGTGTTGCATTTACCCGTGACCCGGCTACCGGTGAAAAGAAGCTGATGGGCGAGTTCCTGATCAACGCACAGGGCGAAGACGTTGTTGCCGGCGTTCGTACTCCGATGCCGATCGCTCAGATGGCACAGGAATTCCCGGAAGCTTACGATGAATTCATCAAGGTTTGTGATACTCTGGAGAACCACTATCACGACATGCAGGATATGGAATTCACTGTTGAAAACAAGAAGCTGTACATGCTGCAGTGCCGTAACGGTAAGAGAACCGCTCAGGCTGCACTGCAGATCGCTTGCGACCTGGTAGACGAAGGCCACAAGACCGAAGAAGAAGCAGTTCTGATGATTGACCCGAGAAACCTGGACACCCTGCTGCACCCGCAGTTCGATGCCAAGGCTCTGAAGGCCGCTACTCCGATGGGCAAGGGCCTGGGCGCTTCCCCGGGTGCTGCCTGCGGTAAGATCGTCTTCACTGCTGACGACGCTGAGGCTTGGAACGCAAAGGGCGAAAAGGTAATCCTGGTTCGTCTGGAAACCTCTCCGGAAGACATCACCGGCATGAAGGCATCTCAGGGTATCCTGACGGTTCGTGGCGGTATGACTTCTCACGCTGCCGTTGTTGCTCGTGGTATGGGTACCTGCTGTGTATCCGGCTGCGGCGACATCAAGATGGACGAAGAGAACAAGAAGTTCGAGCTGGCTGGCAAGACCTTCCACGAAGGCGACTACATCTCCATCGACGGTTCTACCGGTAACATCTACGACGGCGTCATCCCGACTGTAGACGCTTCCATCGCCGGCACCTTCGGCCGTGTTATGGGCTGGGCAGACAAGTACAGAACCCTGAAGGTTCGTACCAACGCTGATACTCCGGCTGACGCAAAGAAGGCTCGTGAGCTGGGTGCAGAAGGTATCGGTCTGTGCCGTACCGAGCACATGTTCTTCGAGGCTGACAGAATCGCAGCATTCCGTGAAATGATCTGCTCTGACACCGTAGAAGAGAGAAAGGCTGCTCTGGCAAAGATCGAACCGATGCAGCAGGGCGACTTTGAAGCTCTGTACGAAGCACTGGAAGGCTGCCCGGTTACCATCCGTTTCCTGGATCCGCCGCTCCACGAATTCGTTCCGACTGAAGAAGAGGACATCAAGAAGCTGGCTGACGCTCAGGGCAAGACCGTTGAGCAGATCAAGGCAATCATCGCTTCTCTGCACGAGTTCAACCCGATGATGGGTCACCGTGGCTGCCGTCTGGCTGTTACTTATCCGGAAATCGCTGAGATGCAGACCAAGGCAATCATCAAGGCTGCTATCAACGTAAAGAAGAATCACCCGGATTGGAACGTTAAGCCGGAGATCATGATCCCGCTGGTTGGCGACGTGAAGGAACTGAAGTTCGTAAAGAAGGTCGTTGTAGAAACCGCTGACGCTGAGATCGCTGCTGCTGGTTCTGACCTGACCTACGAAGTAGGTACCATGATCGAGATCCCGAGAGCTGCTCTGACTGCTGACGAAATTGCAAAGGAAGCTGACTTCTTCTGCTTCGGTACAAACGACCTGACTCAGATGACTTACGGCTTCTCCCGTGACGACGCAGGCAAGTTCCTGGGCGCATACTACGACGCTAAGATCTTCGAGAGCGATCCGTTCGCTAAGCTGGATCAGACTGGCGTTGGCAAGCTGATGAAGATGGCAATCGAACTGGGCAAGCCGGTGAACGACAAGCTGCACTGCGGTATCTGCGGTGAGCACGGCGGTGACCCGACATCTGTTGAGTTCTGCCACGAAATCGGTCTGGACTATGTTTCCTGCTCGCCGTTCCGTGTGCCGATCGCAAGACTGGCTGCTGCACAGGCTGCAATCAAGAACAAGTAATCCGATTCTTTCCGAATCCTTTTTCTCAGCAGCTGGCTGCTGATGAAATATATCATCCGACCATCCGCCCCGTCTCAAAAGCCCGCCTTTTTTGAGACATGACGACCCCGGAGGCGCACGGCACGGACAAGTGTCGGCTGCATCCGGCAGCAACCCCTTTTTCAATTCCAAATACCGGAACCCGAATACTGGTATAGAAAAACAGCACCCTTTGTCTGGACGCAGACGGAGGGTGCTGTTGTTTTTGAAAGCGCATATTTTGCGCCCGCTGCGGCATACTACCTCTGTACCGCTGCAAACGGCGGACAGCACGAGCAGCGCAGTACGGAAAAGAGGTGGAACCTATGTGGGATAAAATCGCACTGATCCTTTTGATTATCGGCGGTGTCAACTGGGGACTGGTCGGCATCTTTGAATTCGACCTCGTTGCATGGTTGTTTGGCGGCGCTGCATCTTTCATCAGCCGTGCCATCTATATTCTGGTTGCCATTTCCGCCGTCTGGTGCATGACCTTCCTGTTCCGCAGAGAGGCGCTCACAGAACCGGCCACACAGCGCCGATAGCTTGAAAAGGAGCCGTTTGGCTCCTTTTTGCATACGCCCCCATTCCGGCGCATAGAATAAAACAACGCCAAATTCCACAAGGAGGTCTTGTTATGCCAAACCATCCGCCACGCACCCCAAAGGAATATCAGGAGGAGATGATGCGCCTCTATCGTGCGGCACAGGCATCTGCACCGCCGCCCGTCCCCGCCCTGGAACCGCCAGAGGAAGTTCCGGAGCCCAGTCCAGCCCCGGAACCTGAACCCGTATTGGCTCCCAGTCCAGAGCCGCCCCCCGCACCGGAGCCGGCAGCGCCGGAAGAACCGGTCGTGGAGTTCCAGCTTCCGCCGGCAGCCCCGCCGCCGGAACTGGATGCGCCTCCGCCTAAACCGGAGCTGGTTCCGGAACCGCCTGCCCCGGACAGCACACCAGAGGACATCGGCTGGCTTCAGGTGATCACCCGCGGCGCAGGCAACGCCATGTCCCTGCCCGGTGTTTCCGTTCTGGTTTCCACCGGCACGGGGGCAGATCTTCAAGTCAAGTACGTCTCCGTCACCAACAGCCGGGGCGAAACCGGAAAGGTTCCCCTGCCTGCCCCGCCGGCGAGCATCTCCCTAAACAAAGACGAAACCCAGCAGGCGTACAGCACCTATGATGTCAGCGTCTATCTCTCCGGCTATTATCCCCAGGTCAGCAAGGATGTGCCGGTCTTTGCCGGCATCACCTCAAGGCAGATCTTCTCCATGACCCCCCTCCCCGCCTATCCGGACAATCCGCCGGAGCCAACCGTCTTTCAGAACAACGAACCACGATTCTAGGAGGTGCAGTCTATGCCCGTTGGCGAACCCTACATCCCGGAGACCATTACGGTGCATCTGGGCAGACCGGAGGAGTCGGCGTACAATGTCACCGTTCCCTTTCCGGACTACATCAAAAACGTTGCCTCCAGTGAGATCTACCCCACATGGCCAGAGAACTCCCTGCGTGCCAACATCTACGTCATTACCACCTTTGCCCTGAACCGCATCTACACCGAGTGGTACCGTGCCAGAGGATACCCCTTTGACATCACCAGTTCCACTCAGTTCGACCAAAAATACACCTACGGCCGTGAGGTCTTTGAGAATGTGGGACAGCTGGTGGATGAACTGTTCAACAGCTACATCCGGCGGCAGGGCAATGTGGAACCGCTTTTCTCCGCCTTTTGCAACGGCACCACCGTCACCTGCGACGGACTCTCCCAGTGGGGCACAGTGTCGCTGGCACAGCAGGGCATGACCCCCTACGAAATCCTGACGTACTACTACGGGGAGAACATCGACATCGTTTCCAACGCCCCCGTCCGCACCTACACGCCGTCCTACCCCGGCTTTGATGTCGCCCTGGGATACAGCGGCGACCCCGTCCGCACCATTCAGGTGCAGCTGAACCGCATCTCCCGCAACTACCCCGCCATTCCAAAAATCGGCGATGTCACCGGCGATTTCGACTATCCCACAGAGGAGGCGGTGATGGAGTTCCAGCGAATTTTCGGGCTGGAGCCGACGGGCATTGTCAACGAGGCAACGTGGTATCAGATCGCCTATATTTTCGTCAGCGTCAAGCATCTGGCGGAGCTGAACTCCGAGGGAGTCCAGCAGAGCGATGTGGAAAAGCAGTTCACCGGCTCGCTTGCCATCGGGGCGCAGGGGCAGAACGTCCGCACCTCTCAGTATTACCTCGCCGTCATCGGCGCATACTACGCTGCCATCCAGCCGGTGGAGATCACCGGTTACTTTGGCGCACAGACAGAAACCTCGGTGAAATCCCTACAAAAGGTGTTCGGGCTGCCCCAAACCGGCGTCATTGACGAACAGACATGGCACGCCATGTACGATGCCTATGCCGGCATTGTGGAATCCGTACCGCTGGACACCACTGTCAACGATGTGGTGCTCTATCCCGGCGTGGTGCTGCGGGAGGGAACGAACAGCGAATACGTCCGGCTGCTGCAAACCTACCTCTCCTACATCCACCAGACCTACCCGGAAATCGGCGCTGTCAATGCCACCGGCTATTTCGGTCCCATGACCAAAGCGTCCGTCATCGCCTTTCAGAAGATGTACGGTCTGCCGGAAAACAGCGCAGTCGGCTCAGTGGTCTGGAACGCCATCACGGGGCTGTACTCCGATTTGAGATACGGCTACGACAAACGACCCTATCAGTCCCCCGGATATATTATCTCCTGAAAGGCAGGTGCACGCCATGGCATACACGGAACAGCAGCATCAGGAACACATCTTTGAGCTGCAAACTTATCTACACGGACTGGCGCACTTCTACGACCTTCCGGCAGTAACACCGGACGGCGTTTACGGAGAGAACACCGCCAGCGCCGTCCGGGAATTTCAGCAGAAAAACAGTCTGCGTCCCACCGGCGTGACCAACACCGCCACATGGAACGCCATTGTGCAGGCGTATCTCGCAGACACTGCACCGCCCACCGCATCCTTCTCCATCTTTCCCGACGGTATTTTCGCCTACACGCTGGGCGACCGAAATTCCGGTGTCTATCTGATTCAGGGACTGCTTCAGGCGATCCGGGAACAATTCCTCTTCTCGCTGCCCGTTCTCACCAGCTCCGGCACCTATGACACCGCCACACAGCAGGCAGTGCAGGCGTTCCAGAAGCACACCGGTCTTCCGGTCACCGGCGTTGTCAATCCAGCCACATGGAATCACATGCTCGCCATCTTCCAGAGCACGCTGGATGCGCAGGCGTTTCCGCAGTACCAGCACTTCCCGGAATAGAAAAAACCGTACCCTGCACTTGCGCAAGGTACGGTTTTGTTTACCAGATCACACGGTATTCCGGCGCCCACGCTTTCACGTGGGCGGGATGCGCTTCCGCATACGCCAAAATCTGCGCTGCCAGTCCGTCCGCCAGAAAGTTACGAAGCTGTGCATCCGTGTACTTCTGCATGCCGGGACAGTAGGAGGCGACGGTGATCCGCAGCGCTCCCTCCAAATCCCGCATCATGCGGAACGGCCAGATCCGGCAGTCAAACGGCTTGTCCGCCCCCATGGTACACCCTGTTTCACAGAGCATGGGACAGAAGAACAGTTCCTCGCCCCGCAGCGGCGGTGCCGCAAATGTCTGCTCCTCTCCCACCGGAACCAGCTTCGGCGAAACACCCATACGGTGCATGGCTTCCACAGTTTCCTGCGGCAGTACCGGAAATTCCCACGTGTCTGTACAGTCAAATCCGCAGCAGAGCCGACAGGCTGCGCAGGTTTCGGGAGAGAGAATTTTTTTCAGCATGTGTGCTTAGTCAATGGGAACGATCCAGCCGAATTTATCCGGAATCTTGCCCCACTGGATGCCAGTCAGGGTGTCATAGATCATCTGAGAAATCGGGCCGATCTTGTTGTTGTTGATGGTCATCACCTTATCGCCCCACTTCAGGTGGCCAACCGGCGAGATGACTGCTGCGGTACCTGTGCCGAATACTTCGGTCAGCTTGCCTGCATCATAGGCATCTGCGATCTCCTGAATGGTGATACGGCGCTCCGAAACCGGAATGCCCTTGGAGCGGCACAGCTCCAGAGCAGACTTTCTGGTGATACCGGACAGAATGGAGCCGGTTTCCAAAGACGGTGTTACCACTTCGCCGTCAATGACGAAAGCGATGTTCATGGCACCAACCTCTTCGATGTACTTCTGTTCTACGCCATCCAGCCACAGAACCTGAGAATAGCCCTGCTCATAAGCATCAGCCTGACTGTGCAGAGAAGCCGCATAGTTACCGCCGGTCTTGGCATAACCCATACCGCCGCGGACAGTACGAACATACTTGTTTTCTACGTAGATATTGACCGGATCCAAACCGGAAGCATAGTACGGGCCGGACGGAGAGAGAATGATCATAAACAGATAGTGTTCGCCCGGATGTACGCCGAGGAACGGATCTACTGCAAAAATAAACGGACGAATGTACAGGGAAGCACCCTCTGTGTGAGGAACCCAATCCTTTTCCACAGAGATGAGTTCTTTCAGACACTGGAGACCCAGTTCCTCCGGCAGCTCCGGAATGACCAGACGCTCGTTGGAACGGTTCAGACGCTTGAAGTTTTCGTCCGGACGGAACAGCTGTACGCCGCCGTCGGCACGGCGGTATGCCTTCAGACCCTCGAATACGGTCTGACCGTAGTGCAGGCACATTGCAGACGGGCTGAGGGTGATGTCACCATAGGGCATAATCACCGGATCGTGCCAGCCCTGACCCTCATCGTAGGGCATTACCAGCATGTGGTCTGTGAAGATATGGCCGAAGCCCAGCTTGCTCTCATCCTTGGGTTTTTCTTTCGGACAAGTCGTCAATTGTTTTTTGATTTCCATGTCAAAAACCTCTTTTTTGATAGTTTTGCCGCAAATCGCTGTGCGGTTGGACGGCTCTGTTATCATTATAACACACTTTTCTGCATTTTGGAATAGTTTTTTGAAATTTTTTTCGAAAATTCCCGAAGCGCAATTCAAAAAGCGCCGCACCCCATGGGCACAGCGCTCTTTTCCTGTTGTATTTCAGCCAATTAGTGTTCCCACGGACCGGTGTACTCCGACTGCACGCCCAGATACTCCTCCAGCGAAACACCCAGCTGGTCGATCTCCTTGGCGGTATCCACACCCACATAGCGGATGTGCCACGGCTCGTACTGGTAGCCGGTGATGTCCTCCTTGCCGTCGGGGAAGCGGATGATGAAGCCGTAGTCTGCGCAGTGCTCTGCCAGCCACTGGGCTTCCTTGGTCTGTCCGAACGCATCGTCAATGGTGTTGCAGTCAATGGTCAGACCGGTCTGGTGCTCCGAGAAACCGGGACGTGCCGAGAAGGTATCTGCCATCTCCCAGCCGTAGGTCTCGCAGTAGCTCTCATAGACATCCACCTGATAGGAGTAGCTCCGGAAGTCCGAACCAATATAGATGTCCAGTCCCTCCTTGGCAGCGTCCGCCTGAAGCTGCTCGAACGCCTTTTCCGCCGTATCATCCAGCTTGCCGGGGTCGAAGTCCGACGGGAGGCTGTAGGTCTTGTTGACGATGAGGATGCCGTCCACATAGGTGCAGCCGTCCCGCTGTTCCAGCTGGCGCACCGTCACCGGAACAGAAACCGAGATGTCCTCGTTGCCCTTGACCGCTGCGGTGATCTCACAGCTGCCCTTTGCCACGCCGGTGACAACGCCCTCATTGTCCACCGCTGCCACATCGGTGTTACTGCTGCTCCACACCAGATCGCCGGCGCTTGCCTGTCCGGTGGTCGCCATGTTCACGGTAATGGAAGCCGTTCCGCCCTCCAGAACTGCCAGAAACTTCTGGTCGGTCTTGAGCTCCAGAATGTTGGGGTTGGTTGCCTCGTGTCCGCCGTCACTGCCGTCTGCCTTTGAGGTGCCGGCTGCGGATGCTACCACCTTGTCCGGAATGATGCTGCTGTGCTTCTGGTCGGAGAAAAGCACCAGCCGCACGGCGAATCCCAGAATCAGACACATCACATATACCAAAATCAAAATGACTCCCGTTCGGGAAAAACGCTCCCATACGCCGCTTTTCGATCGCTTTGCCATAACTTCTTCCGCTTCCTTTCTCTTTCCCGCTTTGTTTCTTTTTCTCCTGCTTTTTCTCCAAATTGTAATCTTTCCGACGAAAACAATCTCAATTCTTACAAATCGGTTACGCTTCTTGTATTATACCACACTTTCCCCGCAGTGTCATTTGGCAAAGTAACCAAATCTTTTCGTGGAAACTCAGTCACTTTTTCAACGAATTGTGCACAATACCAAAAAGCCGTCTTTGATTTCTTACGTTATGCACAAAAACATGAAAAGTTGTGATTCTATTCTTGCAATTTTGCACAAGGCGTGCTATAATAAAAGTAAATGTTTTTCCGTAAAAGCAGCACCGCACCACACCATTTCGGTGTACCACGGTACGGACTGCCGAACTCAAAAAGGAGGATCCTTCACATGAAGCAAACCAAGAAGTGGGTCTCTGTCCTGACCGCAGCAGCAATGCTGTGCACCGGAATCGGCGCTGTCAAAACTGTGACACCGATTCAGGCATCAGCGGCAGACTCCATTGAAGACAGCATGAATTGGGACACGCTGAACATCGGCGGCGGCGGCTTTGTCTCCGGCATCATCACCGGCGACGACCAGATGTACGCCAGAACAGACGTTGGCGGTGCGTACCGCTATGACTACGACCAGAAGCGCTGGGTACAGCTGCTGGGCTTCCTGAACGAAGCAGACAGAGGCTTTCTGAGCGTGGATGCCATGTGCATCGACCCGAATGATGACAACACCCTGTATCTGTTGTGCGGCTGCGCCTATTTCAGCGATGCACGAACCGTCATTTTCCGTTCCCGCGATGCCGGCGAAACCTTTGAAGAGATCGACGTTACCGATCTGATTCAGGTACACGGCAACGGCTACGGCAGACAGACCGGTGAGGCAATCGCCGTGGATCCGGACAACCCGAACATCATCTACTGCGGCGGCGATGCCACTGCCGGCGATTCTGCCCTCATTATGAGTGAGGACGGCGGCGACACCTGGAGTCCGGTGATGGGCTATGACAAGCTGGGGCTGTTCGAATACAGCATCAAGTGGCCGACCTGGACAGACCACATGGCAAGATCTGTCGCAGATGACGAATACCTGAACGTCAATGGTATTGCTACGATTAAAATTACAGACGGCAAGGTCTACGTCGGCACTTCCGTCAAGGGCAAGGCAAACCTCCACGTGGCAGATGTGGGAAGCGATGACTTCCAGCCGCTGAGCGAAGAGCTGCCCACCGAGCAGATGCCCTCCAGAATCAATCTGGACGCAGACGGCAACCTGCTCATCACCTATATCAATGGTCTGATGTTCGACCGTGGCACAGGCTACGCATTCAAGTATAATCCCAAGACCAACGAACTGAAAGACATCACCCCGACAGAGGGCATCGTCACCAACACCAAAAAGCTGAATGTGGGCTATGGCGCAGTAGCAAGTGACCCGAAGGATGCCAACAAGCTGGTGGCAACCACCTGCGCACAGTGGTACTCCCAGGCCTGGACCGCAGATGCATGGGAGCGCAACGCCATTGCATGGGGCGACCGGTTCTTCAAGTCTGAGGACGGCGGCGAGACCTGGACAGAGATCACACCGGGCAACACCGCATATTGGGACGGCCCGCTGCTGGCAAACTACCTGCAGGACGGCGGCCACAGCTGGATTCGGGACAAGGCAATCCACTGGTCCGGCTGCATCGCACTGGATCCGAGAAACAGCGACCAGTTCTGGGTGGTTTCCGGTAACGGCGTTTTCACCTGTGAAAACACATGGGCAGAGTGCCCCGACATCTACTTTGCACCGGACGGCATCGAGGAAGTCGTATCTCTGGACTTCATCAGCAGACCGGGCAAGGATCCGGTTTCCGTCATCGGCGACTATGACGGTTTCTATCACAACGCAGACGGCACTGCAACCCAGCTGACTCCCAGCATGAACAAGCTGACCAGCACCACTGCTTCTACTGCCGGTATTGCATACTGCCCGGCAAATCCGGACGTGATGGTACGTCTGTCTGAGGGCAGCGCACTGGGCTACTACACCACAGACGGCACCACGTGGCAGGAGCTGCCGAACATTCCGTGCTCCGGCGCAAAGGCAGCCATCAACCAGCTGGAGGACGGCACCTACCGCATTCTGGTCAGCAGCAGCGGTAAGATCGCTTATACCGATGACTTCGGCAAGACCTGGAGCACCGCTTCCACCAGCGACAGCTTGTCCAGCACCATCTGGATGTGCGTGGATGAAAAAAATCCGCAGTATGTCTATGCATACGGCTATTACTACAACTCCTCTTATTTCTACAGCAAGCCGAAGGCTGATATCACCGATGCCCGCTACATCCTGATGGTCAGCGATGACTACGGCAAGACCTTTAAAAACAACCAGACCGTTTGCCAGTACGACCAGTGCGACGGCGCATACCGCATTGCTTATCTGGACGAGGGTACATTCGCCATTGCAGCCGGCTACTACGGCGCATATCTGGTAACCGACTACGGCAAGACCATTACCAAGATGGACAACGTCAGCTACTGCAAGACCATGGGCTATGGCGCAGCGCAAAAGGACGGCGACCCCTACACCCTGTATATGTACGGCAAGCCGGCAGACTCCGATCCGGAGGGCGTCTACCGCTCCACCGACTGCGGTAAGAGCTGGATCCTCATCAACCAGAACCACCTGTACGGCGGCACCGGTAACGGTAACTATCTGGTTGGCGACATGAACACCTTTGGCACTGTCTATATGTCCACCGTTGGATGCGGCATCGTTGTCGGCAAGGTCACCGGTTCGGAAGGCCCGAAGCCGGTCACCACAGAAGCCACCAAGAATACGACGGCAACCACAACAACCAAGGCTTCCACAACAACGACTGCTACCGGCAAGGCAACCACGACCGCAAAGAATACAACCACCACACCGGCACCGACTACACTTCCTCAGACAGAAACCTCTGTCGAGGCGACCACCTCTTCCGGACAGGGAACTGCTGCCACAACCACGACCGTAGGCACGACTGTTTCCATCAATCCGAGTGTCTTCTACGGCGATGTCAACCTGGACGGCGATGTGGATCTGGCGGATGCAGTTCTGCTGAACAAAGCTGTGGCTGGCTCTGTAACACTGAACCAGCAGGCAGCACTGAACGCTGACTGCAACAACGACGGCAAGCGCAGCGCAGATGACAGCATGGTACTGCTGAAGTTCCTGGTACATCTGGTAAATGACCTGCCTGCTGCAAACTAAACCAACTCCGTGAGTTCTCTTTGAACACATTTCTACCAAAAAGACCTCTGCCCACGAGAAACGGGCGGAGGTCTTTTGCTGTCTTTTGATTTGTGAGGTGGTATCGTGTGAGCGTGCGGAAAAAGAGATACAAAGCAGCAAAAGCGGAGCTGCCCGATGGATTCGGGACGCTCCGCTTTCTTTGCGATTGGTTTTTGGCTGCCTGTCAGTCTGGAATCCATCCATCATCCAGGTAGCATTTGTAATGCTGGCTGTAATCGTACCGAATTACCGGTGTTTCACGAATTCCAAACTCCTGACAAATGGATGAAATCCAATCATCCGAAATCTCAGGATTCATATAGATGATTGCTTTCCCTTTGTTTGAAATATCAACACGTCCTCTTGGGTAGTAATTATATGGCTTGCTGCAGCCCCGTGGTTTTACGTCATACCAGAGCTTTTTATGATTATAAGTGTTACCGGATTTCGCCACACCGATTCCGTCATTCCTAAATGGAAATGCTAAGATCGTATCGTCTAAAATCCAAAACACACCTCTTGACAGCTCTTTTGACGCAGCTGCAATTTCCATATCATCGCCCCCAATTGCTGTATTCATAGGAACACTTGCACGAGTCCTGTGATCTGCTTATGCAGAGGGCAGAGAGTCTACCAGATGTACCAGGAATCGCAGCAGAACCATGCTGTCGTCCACGGTACGCTTGCCGTCGCCGTTGCAGTCCGCATTCATCCCTGCCTGCTGGTTCAATGTTACAGAACCGGCAACCGCCTTATTCAGCAGAACTGCATCCGCCAGATCCACATCGCCGTCCAGATTCACATCGCCGTAGAACACATCCGGATTGACGGAAACGGTGGTGGTTTCTGTCGTCGTGGTAGTGGCAGCCGTCGTGGAAGTTGTGGTAGTTTCGCCATCTGCCACGGTCACCTTGAAAGAAACCTCGGCAAAGGACAGCCGGTACTTCAAGATCAGATCCGAGCTTGCTTTCACACGAATGGTATATGTGCCCGGCTTGGAGCTGTCAAATTCCGAAGTGTCTATGGTGAATTTATCCGGATAATCGGCAGGCGATACCTTGTCATAGATCACATCGCAGCTGTCTTTTCCGTAATAGTACTTCAGGGAAATTCGCAGTCCGGTGAGATCCAGATCTTCCCCAACACGATAGGTCAGCTTCTCCGGCTCGTCATCCAGCAGAAGCGCACCCGCGGATTCATAGATAATTTGGTTCGAAGTGGTCGTCATTGTAGCTTTTGTTGTCGTTGTGGTGGTTGTCTGTTCTGTCGTAGTGGTTGTGGTGGTGACAATGGGATCCGGCTTGGTGCCGTCCGGCTCAACACCCCAGATCAGGGTATCGCCGTCATACATGGTGATGTGGTCGGTTACCGCCATGGCATCCTCGCCGCCCTGTGTCAGACCGGCATAGGAATAGTCGTTTGTGGGATCCCAGACACCCTGAATGTTGTCCGGGATGGAGATACGGAACTGGCACTCGCTGCGGTGCTCTGACTGACCGGTAGGCATAACCACGCTGCCGTCTGCGAAGGACAGCTTCACATAGTAGATGTTGCCGCTGTACTGGATCGGATCGGAGATGGAGATCTTGCCCTTGTCGCTGCTGTGCTGGTCATAGCCGATCTTGACGGAAACGTCATCAATGGAATAGCCTGCGTCTACCAGTTCGCTGATGTCGAAGTAGTAGTTATAGGACAGGTTCTTGATGGTTCTTGCCGGCCATGCGGTGTGGTTCATGGCGAATGCCTTGATTTCCGTATAGCTGGAAGCCGACTGGTTGATGGATGCCTTCATAAAGAACTCATCCCACTTGGGGGTTTCCGTCGGCGGGAAGTCGGGGTCGGAAGTTCCGCCGTACTTCTCTACCATTGCGCACAGTGCTGCGGTGTAGCCTGCGTTATAGTCGATGGCAACCTCGGTATACTGATAGTCGCCGATCTTGTCGGAATAGCCGTCGTTCTGGTCGGGGCCGCCCACCAGTGCGCCGTACAGGATGTGTGCATGAGGCTTGGCATCCTCGCCCTCGGTCTGTCCGATGTTGCTCCACTTGTCGTTCCATGCGCCGCTGGAAGTTCTGTGATGCCATGCCTGCGGATAATCATCGCCCATACCAATCACATAGCTGAAGTGGTCGGAGTTGTCGCCGAAGCAGTAGTTCATGACTCTGTTGGCAAACTGTGTGTACTTGGTCGTCTTGGCAAGGTCGTCCTGATACAATTCATCCACTGCCACATAAGCGAGGAATGCGGTGGTTGTCGCATGGCGAAGCGAACCCCACTGGAACAGCCACGGCAAACCGTCCGGTGTATACGTGATCTGCTTTCCGCCGTAACCGGTCGTCCAGTATTCCAGATGCTTGGTGAACTGGTCTTTCCACTGGGAATCGCCGGTGTTGATGGCGTACAGCAGCACACCGCCCTGCATCACATCGTCCCAGCACATGCCCCATGTGTACTTCAGTTCCGAGGACTGCTCCTCCTTGCCGAGGTTGGAGATATAGTCGTTCTTGCAGAGATCCAGATACTTCTGCTCGCCGGTTGCCATGTACAGCCAGTTGGCCGCATAGAACAGGTCGTCATAGAATGTGGTGATCTTGTAATACGGCTGCTCTGCGGCATCGTCCCCGATGGAGCGAAGCTTGTCGGCACGGTCGAACAGGTCGATGGCGTGCTCCAGATATTCCGCAGCCTTTTCCGGCTTGGAGTCCTTGAAGTTCAGATAGCCGGTGCAGAGTGCAGCTGCCATGTCTGCCTGAATGGCACTGTCCTCACAGGTGTAATACGGCCGTTCCGTCTCGCCCTTCATCAGCTCGTACTTTGCCATATAGACCTCGGCAGAGCCCCACCATACGTGGTCGAACGAGCCGTCGCCGATCATGTAGACGATGTCGCTGCCACGGTCGCAGCCCACCAGATAGTCCAGTGCAAACTGGAGGTTATTCTCGTACATGGTGCGCTGGCCTGCCTTTTCCACGCCGTCGCCGTACTCCAGCAGACCCCATCCCAGCAATGCTGCCGAATAGGCGTTGGTCAGGGTGAATTTCAGGTGGTCGCCGGCATCAAACCAGCCGCCGGGCACATAGTCGTTGGTCATGCAGTCCGCACGCCACGAAACCTCGTTCCAGTCCGGCTTCACGCCGCTCTGCTGCACCTCGTAAAAAAACATCGACTTTTGCAGAGCCTCACCATAATTATAGGTAGAGGTTGCTGATTCCTCTGCGGCAGCTGTAACCGCCGGAACCGCCGCTGCGCTTCCGGTGAACGCCAAAACCACTGCAGAAATTGCTGCAATCCATTTTTTCATGGTCTTACAATCCTTCCTTTCTCAAAAACCATTTTTTCCGATCTTGGGAATTTTCCCAATTATTTTCATTGTATCATACCGCAGCGTGAAAGTCAAGAAATTTTGTGGATTTTGCACGGAAATCAATTTTCATGATAGCCTCCCCTGAAAGGGGAGGGGGACCGCCGTTAGGCGGTGGAGAGGTTTTTTCGTAAAGTCTTTTTATAATGTGTTCAGTATAAGTGGGAACCCCTCAGTCAGTGCTACGCACTGCCAGCTCCCCTTTCAGGGGAGCCATCACTTGTCAAACTTCATAATTTTGCACAATCTAAATCAGCATATTTTTGAAAATTGATTTCCGCGTGGATTTTGCCAGTGTGCTCCCTTACCTTTGCAGAATGCGCACAACGCCCAAAAATTCCGTGTTTCATATGCCGATATTTCAGCGCATCCGTCCCCTTGACATTTTCGGGGAATATGGTATAATTGTTCAAAACAGAACAGTTCAATACAGAACAATCCAAGTATGAACAATTCATAAAAACTTTGAGGAGGGATACTATGTATCATCTGGGATTTGAGATTCACCGGCTTTCCAAGCTGATGCATCGGGAATTGCAGCACTCTGCCGCACACCAGCACGCCGACCGCATGACCGGCATGCACGGCTATCTGATCCGCTATCTCTACGAGAATCGGGAGCGGGATGTCTTTCAGCGGGATCTGGAGAAAAAATTCTCCATCAGCCGTTCCGCTGTAACCGCAACGCTGCAGCTCATGGAAAAAAACGGGCTGGTGACACGGGAGAGTGTGCCGCAGGACGCACGCCTGAAGCGAATCATTCTCACGCAAAAGGCGCTGGATCTGCACCAGCAGATCGAAGCGGACATTGCGGAATTTGAAAAACGGCTGTGCGCCGGTCTGACACCGGAGGAACAGGCGCAGTGCCTCACCATTGTCCGGAAAATGTACAACAATCTGGAACACACCAAAAAAGAGGAGGGATCATCGCAATGATTCGAAAACTCATGCAATCTATCCGGGAATATAAGCTCTCATCGCTTCTGTCGCCGCTGTTCGTGGTGCTGGAGGTCGTCATGGAAGTGGTCATCCCCATCCTGATGGCAAAGCTCATCGACGATGGCATTGACGGAGACGGCGGTATGGATGCGATCCTGCACATCGGCGGCATTCTGCTGGTTTGCTGTGTCGCATCCCTGCTGTTCGGCGCACTCGCCGGACACTTCGCTGCCCACGCCTCCGCCGGCTTCGCCAAGAATCTGCGGCACGACATGTTCTATCGGGTGCAGACCTATTCTTTCTCCAACATCGACAAGTTCTCCGCCGCCAGCATTGTCACCCGTCTGACCACGGACGTTACCAATGTCCAGAACGCCTATCAGATGCTGGTGCGCATTGCCCTGCGTGCCCCCTCCATGCTGATTTTCGCCATGGTCATGGCGTTCCGCATGAGCGTGCGGCTCTCGCTGATCTATCTGGCAGCGATTCCGGTGCTGGGCATTGGGCTGTACTTCATTATGACACGGGTACACCCCATCTTTGAGCGAGTGTTCAAGACCTACGATAAGCTCAACAACGTGACGCAGGAGAACCTCCACGGCATCCGTGTGGTAAAGTCTTTCGTGCGGGAAGAGTACGAGAAGGAGAAGTTCTCCAAGATCTCGGAGAACATCTATCAGGACTTCTCCAAGGCAGAAAAACGGCTGGCGTTCAACATGCCGCTGATGCAGTTCTGCATGTACGCCTGCATGATTCTCGTGTGCTGGTTCGGCGCACGGATGATTGTCAGCAGCACGCTGACCACCGGCGAGCTGATGAGTCTGATGACCTACGCCACACAGATTCTGGGCAGCCTGATGATGCTGTCCATGGTATTCGTGATGATCACCCTGTCCCGTGCCTCTGCGGAACGAATCGTGGAGATCCTGGATGAAGAGAGCGACATCACCAGTCCGGCAAACGCCAAGACCACCGTCCCCAGCGGCAGCGTGGACTTCGACCACGTCAGCTTCAGCTACAGCAAGCGCAAGGATAAGTGCTGCCTGACGGACATTGACCTGCACATTCCCGCCGGCATGACCGTGGGCATCCTCGGCGGCACCGGCAGTGCCAAGAGTTCGCTGGTACAGCTGATCCCCCGCCTCTACGATGCCACAGAGGGCATCGTGCGGGTCGGCGGCATTGACGTGCGGGAGTACGACGTGGAGGCGCTGCGGGAAGAGGTCGCCATGGTGCTCCAGAAAAACGTCCTGTTCTCCGGCACCATCAAGGAGAACCTCCGCTGGGGCAACCCCGACGCCACAGACGAGGAGATGGCACGTGTCTGCCGTCTGGCGCATGCGGATGAATTTATCCGGACATTCCCCGACGGCTATGACACCTACATCGAACAGGGCGGTTCCAACGTCTCCGGCGGACAGAAGCAGCGCCTCTGCATCGCACGCGCCCTGTTGAAAAAGCCGAAGATCCTGATTCTGGACGACTCCACCAGCGCCGTGGACACCCACACCGACGCCTGCATTCGTCAGGCACTGCGGGACGAGATTCCGGACACCACCAAGTTCATCATCGCCCAGCGTGTCACTTCTCTGATGGATGCCGATCTGATTCTGGTACTGGACGAGGGAAAAATCCACGGCATGGGCACCCACGAGGAGCTGCTCCGAACCGACGCCATCTATCAGGAAATCTACACCTCGCAACAGAAAGGAAGTGTTCCGCAATGAGCCGGAAACCTGCAAGACCGCCCCATGGCACATCCAAAAACGCCGGAAAAACCTTCCGCCGCCTGCTCTCCTATCTGAGCCGCTACCGGCTCCAGCTGGTGCTGGTCTTTCTCTGTATCATCATCAGCGCCGCTGCCGGTGTTGCCGGCTCCATGTTCCTGCAAACCCTCATCGACGACTACATCACCCCCATGCTCCTCAACGGCAGCCGGGACTTCTCCGGTCTGGCAGCCGCACTGGTCAAGATGGGCATTTTCTATGCCGCCGGCATTGCGGGAACACTATTATATAACCGCCTGATGGTCGTTGTGGCGCAAGGCATCCTCAAAACCATTCGGGACGAGATGTTCGCCCACATGCAGACGCTGCCCATCCGCTATTTCGACACCCACGCCAGTGGCGACATCATGAGTCTTTACACCAACGACACCGACACCCTGCGGCAGATGCTGGCGCAGAGTATCCCTCAGATCTTCTCCTCCATTGTCACGGTGGTCGCAGTGTTCTGCGCCATGCTGTACACCAGCTTCTGGCTGACGCTGTTTGTGCTGGCAACCGTTGCCGTGATGATGCTCATCACCAAATTCGTCGGCGGAAAGAGCGGCCACTTCTTCATTCGTCAGCAGCAGTCCATCGGCGCACTCAACGGCTATATCGAGGAGATGATCCACGGCCAAAAGGTCGTCAAGGTATTCTGCCACGAAGAGCCGACCAAGGAGGACTTCGACAAGCACAACGAAGAGCTGTTCCACAACGCCACCTGGGCAAACAGCTTCGCCAACATCCTCATGCCCATTATGAACAATCTAGGCTATGTCCAGTACGTTCTCATCGCCATGCTGGGCGGCTGGATGGCATTCTCCGGCTTCAGCAGCCTGACCCTTGGCGCAATCGCCTCGTTCCTCCAGCTGAGCCGCAGCTTCACCATGCCGGTGAGCCAGATCTCCCAGCAGGCAAGCGCCATTGTTATGGCACTCGCCGGCGCCGAGCGAATCTTCCAGCTGCTGGACGAAACGCCGGAGACAGACGAGGGTTATGTGACACTGGTCAACGCCGAGGAAAAGGACGGTCAGCTGGTGGAAGTTCCCCGGCGTACCGACCTCTGGGCGTGGAAGCACCCCCACAGCGACGGCACGGTCACCTATACCAAGATGGAGGGCGATGTGCGGTTCTATGACGTGGACTTCGGCTATGTGCCGGAGAAGATCGTGCTGCACGATGTCAGCCTTTACGCAAAGCCGGGCGAAAAGGTGGCGCTGGTCGGCGCAACCGGTGCCGGAAAGACCACCATCACCAACCTCATCAACCGGTTCTACGATCTGGCGGACGGTAAGATCCGCTACGACGGCATCAACATCAACAAGATCAAAAAGTCCGACCTGCGCCGTTCTCTGGGTATCGTTCTACAGGATGTCAACCTGTTCACCGGCACGGTCATGGACAACATCCGCTACGGCAGACTGGACGCCACCGATGAGGAGTGCATCGCTGCGGCAAAGCGTGCCAACGCCCATAACTTCATCATGCTGCTGCCGGACGGCTACCAGACGGTGCTCTCCGGCGACGGCTCCGGACTCTCTCAGGGACAGCGTCAGCTGCTCTCCATTGCCAGAGCCGCCGTTGCCGATCCGCCGGTCATGATCCTGGACGAGGCGACCTCCTCCATTGACACCCGCACCGAGCGCATCGTGCAGGCGGGCATGGATGCCCTGATGCATGGCAGAACCGTTTTCGTCATCGCCCACCGCCTCTCCACCATCCAGAACTCTGATGTCATCATGGTCATGGATCAGGGGCGCATCATTGAGCGTGGCAACCACGAAAAGCTCATGGCGGAAAAGGGACGCTACTACCTGCTGTACACCGGCATACAGAATGGCACGGCAGAGACATAAATTCCGGCACATAAAATCGAGCAAAACAGCGCATGCGGACTCCCGTGGGCGCTGTTTTTGGCGCACTCGTAAAAAAATGCGGGCGGGAATTGACAAATTGCAAAAAATTGCGTATAATAGTAGTATCCGGCTTACCGGAGAAAATTGAATCATTCTGAAAAACGCAGCAGAGAGAGTACCTGCGGACTGCCGTTCAGAGAGCATCGGGTTGGTGAAACGATGCCGGCATCCCCAGCGAAGTGCCTCTGTCCTTGCGCTGCCATACGGCAGGGCATCCGTTGATCGCGGGGAACCGAAATTTTTTCGCAGTATCCCGATTCGTCCGCACCTCGTTACGGTGTTTCATGAAACACAGCCTCCGGGCTGCTGTTTTGGCGTGCCCTCGTCCGGTGCGCTGCAAGAGTGAAAAATCAGAGTGGGACCGCGGATCTTCCGCCTCTGTGTGTATCGTCAATACCCTTACACACAGAGGCTTTTTTTATCGCCTCAGAGTCAGATGACACCTGAGAGTTTCAACAATAGAAAGATTGGTGATGCAAATGTTTCGACAGCTTCGGGAAGATATTGCAATCGTAAAGGAAAAGGATCCGGCAGCACGGAGCAGTCTGGAGATTCTGCTGACGTACTCCGGTCTGAAAGCGGTGCGCAGCTACCGCCGTGCCCACTGGTTCTACCAGCACAAATGGTTCACCATCGCACGCATCATCTCCCAGCGTGCCAGACACAAGACAGGCATCGAGATCCACCCCGGCGCACAGATCGGAAAGGGTCTGTTCATCGACCACGGCATGGGCGTGGTCATCGGCGAAACCACCATCATCGGCGACAACTGCCTGCTGTATCAGGGCGTGACGCTGGGCGGCACCGGCAAAGACAAGGGCAAGCGCCACCCCACACTGGGTGACAACGTCATGGTTGGTGCAGGTGCCAAGGTGCTCGGCCCCATCAACATCGGCAGCAACGTCAAGGTTGCCGCCAACGCCGTGGTGCTCTCCGACATTCCGGAAAACTGCACCGCTGTCGGCGTTCCGGCAAGAATCGCACGGCGTGCCGGTCAGAAAGTTGAACAGGATCTGGATCAGGTGCACTATCCGGATCTAACCATGGAGGACATCACCATGCTGAAATCCGCAGTGACTTGCCTGCGGACGGAGATGTCCAAACTGGAATGCCAGGAGAAACCGGAAAAACAGGAATCGAAAGACTGATCGGAGGATACAGCAATGCAGTGTGTGGTATTCGATATGGACGGTGTGCTGTTTGATTCGGAAAAGCTGGTGCTGCAATGCTGGGAACAGACGGCGCAGGCACACCATATTCCGGACATCCAAACCGCCTGCCGCAGTTGTCTGGGCAGCAACGCCGCATCCGCCCGGCAGAAGTTTCTGGAGAAATACGGGGCGGATTTCCCCTATGACACCTACAAACAGGAGATGTCCGCACGGTACTGGCAACAGGTCGAGACGGGAAAACTGGAACTGAAGCCAGGGGTGCGGGAGATGCTGCAGTTTCTGAGAGAACAGCACATCCCCGCAGCCATCGCCTCTTCCACACGGCGTGCCGCCGTCCGGCAGCAGATCACGCTCTTTGGCTTGCAGGACTTTTTCTGCAAGATCATCGGCGGCGATATGGTGCAGCAGAGCAAGCCCCATCCGGAAATTTATCAGACGGCGTGCGCTGCCATGGATGTGCCGCCGGCGTGTGCCTACGCCGTGGAGGACTCCTACAACGGCATTCGTGCTGCCTCCCGTGCCGGCATGCACCCCATTATGATTCCGGATCTTTTGCCGCCCACACCGGAAATGGAACAGCTGGCGGAACAGATCTTTCCGGATATGGCAGCGTTTCAGGCGTTTTTAAAAGCGTCGCAAAAGAAGTAATCCCCCCTGCGGCGGCTTTCCTGCCGCAGATACATTATCATCCATTCAAAGGAGTTTTTACCATGCAGATCTATAACACATTGTCCCGCAAAAAAGAGGAACTAGTTCCCATCGAGGCAAACCACATGCGCATCTATGCCTGCGGCCCCACCGTGTACAACTACATCCACATCGGAAATGCACGCCCCATCTGTGCATTTGACGTGCTGCGCCGGTATCTGAAATACCGTGGCTATGAGGTGACCTATGTCCAGAACTTCACCGACGTGGACGACAAGATCATCAAGAAAGCAAACGAAGAGGGCGTGACGGCTGCGGAAATCGCAACACGCTACATCGCCGAATACAAGACCGATGCCCACGGACTGAACGTCATGGATGCCGACGTCCACCCCACAGTCACCAAGTGCATGGATCTCATCATCGACATTGTGAAAAAGCTGGTGGATTCCGGCCACGCCTATGCCGCTGCCAACGGCGACGTATATTTCCGCACCTCCTCTTTCCCGGAGTACGGCAAGCTGTCCGGCCAGCCCATCGAGGAATTGCAGGCAGGCGCACGCATCGACATCAATGACGGCAAGGAAGAGCCGCTGGACTTCGCCGTGTGGAAGGCTGCCAAGCCGGGCGAACCCTACTGGGATTCTCCCTGGGGCAAGGGCAGACCGGGCTGGCACATCGAATGCTCCGCCATGTCCTGCCACTATCTGGGCGAGACCTTTGACCTCCACTGCGGCGGTCAGGATCTGATCTTCCCCCACCACGAAAACGAGATCGCACAGAGCGAAGCTGCCAACGGCAAGCCCTTCGCCCACTACTGGATGCACAACGGCTACATCAACATCGACAACAAGAAGATGTCCAAATCCCTGGGCAACTTTTTCACGGTACGGGAAGTGGCTGAGAAATACGGCTACGAAGTCATCCGCTATATGATGGTACAGGCACACTACCGCAGCCCTATCAATTACTGCAAGGAGCTGCTGGACGCCTGCAAGGCATCGCTGGAACGGCTGTACGCCTGCCGTGACACGCTGGATCGTGCCATTGCTACGGCAGAAGCCGGCGCAGTTTCTCCGGAGGCAGAGGAACTCTTTGCCAAGCGAAAGATGCAGTTCATCACTGCCATGGACGACGACCTCAACACCGCAGACGGCATGACCGCCATCTTTGAGCTGGTGCGTGATCTGAACCGCATGAGCGCAGACGCTGCCACGCCGAAAGAGCAGCTGGAGGCCGGCACAGCGCTGTTTGACGAGCTGACCGGTGTCATGGGGCTGCTGTACAACCGGAAAAAGACCGATGCCGTTCCGGAAGAGGTGCTGAAGCTGGCGGAACAGCGCAAGGCTGCCAGAAAGGCAAAGGACTTCGCCGAGGCTGACCGCCTGCGGGATGCCATCGCTGCACTGGGCTATACCGTTCGGGAGACCAGACAGGGCACGGAGATCACCAAAAACGCCGACTGACAGAAAGGAAACCTATGGCACGCAACAATCATATCAAGAGAACGGGGTTTCATCTTGCCGATCACAAAAAGGGGATCACACGGGCATTTCTGGTGATTCTGATTCTATTCCTCCTCTGCTTCGGCGTTTTCTCCTGCTCCTCCTATTTCGGGCAGAAGTTTCAGGTCTACGTGGACACGGACAACATGCAGCTGGTACAGCTGGACGAACCGGAGCCGGATGCCCCGGCCATGTGCGTTCACACCACAGCGGGCGACATTGTAGCAGAGCTGTATCCGGACGAAGCGCCCGACTATGTGGCGCAGTTCACCAAGCTGGCAGAGTCCGGCTACTATGACAATACCTACATCTTTCAGGTGGAGGACGGGGTTTACTTTGAGGCGGGAACGCCCAACGAGGACGGCACACTGACCGCCGGAACTGACGACACTTACGAAAAAGTGGAGCGGGAGACCAGCGCAAACCTCTGGCCGCTCCGTGGCGCATTCTGTGCGCCGGGAACTTCGCAGGACGGCACGTTCTGGGACCGTCTCACCGGCAATGTCAAAAACTACTGCGGCACACGCTTTGTGGTCTGCAATTCCATCGTGTTCGATGACTCCACCAAGCAGGAGATGCAGTCCCTCTCCCAGAATGCCAAGGAGATCAGCGACGCTTTTCTGGAAAAGGGCGGCATTCCCAACTACTCCCAGCAGATGACCATCTTTGCACAGGCATTCGGCGACGAAAGCTTTGACACCATTGATACCATTGTCCACGCCAAAACCAAGGCTGCCGAAAGCGAGGGCGGCAACACACCGCCGGCGGACTCCATTCAGATTCTCTCCATTCAGATCGGTTCTTATTCGGACTTTGCTGATACGGCCGCAAATTGAACACTGTTTGTTGTAAAAACAATACAAACCAAAAATCAGAATTTACGCCATTTCCAGACAAATCTGCCAAACAGGGCGAAAAATGCCTGTTTTTCACTTTACAAACCAGCGGAAATCGTGTATAATAAATAAGATAGCATACAAAATATGCTTAGGATCAACCGGACATCCGCCGGGATGTCCCTGCATTGAGGTGACAGGATGAAAAGACAGATCGCTGGCGTGCTCTGCGCTGCAATGCTGACCGGAATTTTCTCCGGCTGCGGCAGGCAGGAGACAAGCGTGAAAAATTTTACAGCGCCGGAGTCCGGCGAGGATATCGTATGTATCCAGGTGGAGAACTACGGCGAGATCAAAATCAAGCTGTTCTCGGATCTGATGCCAAAGGCGTGTGAAAACTTCACCGGTCTGGCAGAATCCGGCTACTACAACGAACTGACATTTCACCGTGTCATCCCGAATTTCATGATCCAGGGCGGCGACCCCAAGGGCAACGGCACCGGTGGCGAATCCATCTGGGGCGGGAAGTTCGACGGCGGCGTCTCTGATGCGCTGTGCCATGTGCGCGGCGCTGTGGCATATGCCAACAGCGGCAGCTACACGGCAGACGGCAGCCAATTCTACATCGTGACCGGCGGTCCTGTTGACGAGGAAACGCTGGACTCCTACGAGAAGAACGGCTACGGCCCCTACACCAAGGAACAGCGGGAACTGTACACCACCATCGGCGGAACGCCTTGGCTGGACGGCAGCTACACGGTGTTCGGTCAGGTCATCGAGGGTCTGGACATTGCCATTCAAATTGCCAATGATACAGAAACTGATGCCAGCAATAAACCTTATACTGCGGTACGGATGTCCACCGTGACAGTGGAACCGTATGACGGCAGTCCGATCCACTGGTATGCCTCGGATTCTGAGGCGGCACAGTCGGACGAGGCAGATTCATAAAGGGAATGACGGCGGCAGAGAATGGACTGCCCCGCAACCGATTCCCCCGCACATTCGCCGATGTGCAGACAAAGGAGAGACGAAATTGGATAAATTTGTCATTCACGGCGGGCATCGCCTGTCTGGAGAAATAGAAGTCAGCGGAGCAAAGAATGCAGCGGTTGCCCTGATTCCGGCTGTTCTGCTCTGCGATGAGCCCTGTATTCTGGAGAACGTACCGGATATCAGCGATGTTTCCATCAGCCTGCGCATCATGCAGGAGATGGGCGCACAGGTTGAATATCTGAACAAGACCACCGTCCGCATCTCTGCGGCGGGACTGACAAACTACTGCGTACCCTATGAGAGCGCACGTAGAATGCGTGCTTCGTACTACTTCCTCGGCGCACTGCTGGGACGGTACGGCAAGGCACGTGTTTCCATGCCGGGCGGATGTCCGCTTGGCGACCGCCCCATTGACCAGCATCTGAAGGCTTTTTCCGCACTGGGCGCCAAGTGCAGCATCGACCACGGCATGGTGGATCTGGTGGCAGACGCACTGACCGGCGGTCAGATTTACTTAGATGTGGTATCCGTTGGCGCAACCATGAACGCCATGCTGGCTGCGGTTCGTGCCAGAGGGCTGACGGTGATCGAAAACGCCGCCAAGGAACCGCACATTGTAGATCTGGCAAACTTCCTGAACTCCATGGGCGCTGACATCATGGGCGCCGGCACTGATGTCATCAAGATTCGCGGCGTGCAGCAGCTTCACGGCGCTGTTTACTCCGTCATCCCCGACCAGATCGAGGCCGGCACCTTTATGATCGCCGCCGCTGCAACCCGTGGCGACGTGCTGGTCACCAATGTTATCCCCAAGCATTTGGAACCGATCACCAGTAAAATGCGGAAGATCGGCGTGAACATCGAGGAGTTCGATGACAGCATCCGTGTCTGGGTAGACGGTCCGCTGGTGCGCACCAACGTCAAGACTATGCCCCATCCGGGATTCCCCACGGATATGCAGCCGCAGATCACAACGCTTCTGACACTGGCAGAGGGCACCAGCATCATCACAGAGGGTGTCTGGGAACAGCGCTTCCGCTATGTGGATGAGCTGCGCCGCATGGGTGCAGACATCTCCGTGGACGGCAAGGTCGCTGTGGTCGAGGGCACCGGCAAACTCACCGGCGCACCGGTCAAGGCGTGCGACCTGCGTGCAGGCGCAGCCCTGATCATTGCCGGACTGGCAGCACACGGTGTTACCGAGATCGAGGACATCTACCACATCGAGCGCGGCTACTCCAATCTGGATGCCAAGCTGCGGGAGATCGGAGCAGATATCGTCAAGGTTTCCGAGCCGAGTGTGCAGGAAAAGCAGCTGAAAGAAGCGCTTTGAACCGCATAACTGAAAAATAAGAAAAAGCCGTCAGCCCTGTTGACGGCTTTTGTTGTGAGAGAAGGTTTCATCTTGTCCAAATTCTATTCCCTGTTCAGCTCCAGCAAGGGAAACGCCTCCTTTGTGGGCGGGCCGTCCGGCGGCATTCTGGTGGATGCCGGCGTATCCTGCCGGCGACTGACACGTTCGCTGGCAGCGCACGATATTCCCGCAGAGGCGGTACAGGCCATCTGCATCACTCACGCCCATAGCGACCACATCGCCGGACTGCGGGTGTTCCTGAAAAGCCATCCGGTACCGGTCTACGCCACGGAGGAAACCCTACAGGAGCTGTCCGGCGCTATGGCGCTGCCGGATGTGCCGCTGCGTGCAGTCACGCCGCAGAAAGCCGGCATCATTGCCGGCGTGGAGGTACTCCCGTTCTCCACTATGCACGATGCCGCCGGAAGCTGCGGCTATCGCTTTGCACTGCCGGACGGACAGAGCTGTGCCGTGTGCACTGATCTGGGCTGTGTGACGCAGGAGGTCTGGGACGCCGTTTCCGGCACGGATCTGGTACTGCTGGAGGCAAACTATGATCCGGAAATGCTCCGGAATGGTCCATATCCATTGTACTTACAGGAGCGCATCGCCGGAGAGGAAGGACACCTCTCCAACTTCGACAGCGCCGGTCTGGCAGAACAGCTGATCCGCAGCGGCACAACTCGACTGGTGCTGGGGCATCTGAGCCAGAACAACAACACCATGCCGCTGGCAGAGCGCACCGTCCTGACGCATCTGCGGGAAGAGGGCATGGCTCGCAATCGGGACTTTTTACTACAGGTCTCCTCTCCGGAGGGACTGGAACAGGCGGTGATCTTCTAATGCAGACCATACAAATTCTGGCACTGGGCAAGTGCAAGGAGAACTATCTGCGCCAGGCGTGCGAAGAATACGAGAAGCGGCTCTCACGATTCTGCCGGCTGCAGATCACGGAGCTGGAGCCGGTCTCCCTCCCGCAGAATCCCTCGGAGAAAGAGATCGCTGCGGCGCTGGAGAAAGAGGGAGCGGAGCTGTTGAAACGTGCCCGCGGCTACTGCATTGCCATGTGCATCGAGGGAAAACAGATCGACAGTCCGGCGCTGGCGAGAAAGCTGGCAGAGGCAGCCGGCGGCGACGACAGCGGTGCTGTCACCTTTTTCATCGGCAGCTCCTACGGGCTTGCACCGGCAGTGAAACAGCGGGCACAGCTGCGCCTGTCCATGTCCGCCATGACCTTTCCCCACCAGCTGGCACGTGTCATGCTGCTGGAACAAATCTACCGCGGCTATCAGATTTTAGGCGGTACCAAATATCACAAATAGGAGTGGACTCTTATGAAAAAAGCAATGACCATCACATACGAGGTAGGCGGCAATCTCTACCTCAACATCACCAACCGCTGTCCCTGTGCCTGCACGTTCTGCATCCGCACGCTCTGCGACGGCGCCTACGGCTCTGACCCGCTGTGGCTGGAGCACGAGCCGTCCCAGGAGGAGATTTTCGCCGCACTGGAGCAGCGTGATCTCTCCCAGTATCGGGAAGTGGTTTTCTGCGGCTTTGGCGAGCCGACCGAGCGTCTGGATGTGCTGCTGGAAACGGCACGCTATCTCAAACAGCACGGCGTGCGGTGCATCCGTCTGAACACCAACGGACTGTCCGACCTGATTCACGGCAGAAACACCGCACCGGACTTTCAGGGCGCATTGGACATCATCTCTGTCAGCCTCAACGCCGGCACAGAAGAGGGCTATCTGAAAGTGACACGCCCCAAGTTCGGCAAGGCGGCTTTTCCGGCAATGCAGGCGTTCGCCGTGGCATGTAAGCAGTACGTGCCGCAGGTGATGCTGAGCGTGGTAGACGTACTGGAGCCGGCGGAGATGGCAGCCGCCAAGCAGCTCGCCGAAAAGCTGAACATCCATCTGCGCATCCGGACATTTGACGATTCGGCAACAAGGCGGTAAGATCGGATCGCAGTGCAGAGGCATACAAAGAGGAAACCGGAATGCTTAATATCATTATTGAGAGCAATTATGAGGAGATATGTCAAAGATTCCCCAATCGGATCTCAAATGTCAGGGGGTATTTTGATACCAGTTATGAGCCTGAGTGGTTTGATGACGAATTCGTAAGAAAAATCATTCAGGACATAGATAAAACAACCGTAGTATCCGGTATCAACTTATACAACGATGTCCTGTTGGGAATATCACCAGAAAGCTTATCAAGCGGTTCCAAAGCATTGATCATCCTTTGGAAAGAGGACGATATCGTGAATGGGGACAGGCTTGGCGATAACTGTATTGGACTTCTGCTTGAAATTGCGAAGCGGAAAGATATCACAATTACCACATCTCATATATTGCCATTCCCAACTCCCGGTCAATTGCCCGTGAAAACAGTAGTACACGGATATGGCGAAATCAAGAGCAAAAAAGAATTTGCGGATGCGTTTGTAAACGAAGTTTATGGGAATGGAGAAGCCTGGAGCGCCCTTAAAGGAGACGGATCGGACATGAGTGTTGATATCAGCATTCAATCCAAAAGGCTCGAGTATGCGTTCCAAATTCGAAAAAAGATCACTTTCATTTCCGGTGACAGTGCTACCGGTAAGACGAAAATGGTTTCTTTGATCAATAGCTTCGGTAATCCGTCTGTGAAAATCAATGTATCAAACGGATTCGATTTCATCAGCATCAGCGAATCTGAGTTTTCAAAGTTTGTAAAGCATGCAAATCGAAGAATCCATGAAAATCAGTACGGCAACCTAAAAGAATACTGGGACGACAAGGGCAATTTTCCCATTGCAGATTCTGTCATCGTCATAGACGATGAGACTTTTGTAGAGAGCAGCGAGTTTGCCGCCTTTGTCAATGCGGACAAGTACAATTACTATATCATCATAAATCGAACGCAACTAGCAAAAATCAGTGATTCTATGCATGAGGTCTATACGCTTAAAACCAGTGGCAGACTACATTGGTTAGAGAGAAGATATGATTCGCCCGTGGACGGATATGACCCTGAAGCAATGATTCGCAGCCAGATCGAGGCAGATGCTGTTCGGAAATAAGAACCTGTCTTCACAAGCGTATATGCGTGTCTTTTCGGCAAATTTTGCTGCATCCTGCGTAAAAAATACTTGCCGGGTGACAGACCGCCTGCGTATTTTTGCCTTGTCTGCAACAAAATTATGCTCGAAAATCCACATATATTTCTTGTGAAGACAGGTTCTAAATTGTTGACATATCGCAAATCGAAGTTGTCCATGCAGTTCTAAGAAAGGAGGATATCCATGCTCACCTACGTCGGAGATCACCCATTCATTTTTTTCAGCTATTGTCACATCAACAAAAGTCAGATCACCCAGATTGCCGACACGCTGGACAAAGACGGCTACCGTACCTGGTACGATAAATCCCTGGAGGCCGGCAGCGCTTTTGACGATGTCATCGCAGAGCACATCAGCGCCAGCAGTGTTTTTGTTCTGTTCTTATCCAACAACTATCTGGATTCCAAATACTGCAACATGGAACTGAAATACGCCATGGAAAAGGGCTGTACCTGCATCGCCGTTCATCTGGAGCACGTGGATTTTCGGAAAAATCCGGAGATGCAGCATGCCTTACAGAACGTCCATCAGATACCCAAGTACCGCATGGCGGAGGAACAGTTTTTCCCGCAGCTCTACAGCGTTCCGGCGTTCCAGACCTGCCGGTATGCCGCAGACGAACCGCACAGTGAAGTCATCCTGCGAGAGATTCCCATGCAGCGAAAACCGGCATGGTACGGCATCATGGGCACGCTTCTGGGGCTCTCCGGTATCTTTTCTGTGATGCAGGTCATCTGGCAAACAGGTCCGCTCCACATCACACTGCTCCTCCTACAGGTGCTCCTGTTTGGCTGCGGATGGTTTGTGCTTCGGTGGGAGGAAAAATGCTTCCGACACCTCGCAGCCCGCAACTCTCCCACCGCTGTGCTGGCGATGTTTCTGACCTGCATCAACTACGATATGACGGTACCACAGCTGGCGCACGGCGCACCGGCAGTACAGATCAGCGTCAGCATTCTGGTCTGCATGTTTCACCTGATGCTGATATTTCCTTTTCTGGATCCTTTTTTCCGCAAAAAATCCCTGCCAAACGCAGACTATTGTTTTCTGACCTGCCACGTCGTCCGCATGGCATCCATCTTTCTGATGATGCAAATGTTCCGCACGGAATACCGCTGGGCAGCGTGCCTTCAAGCATTCCTCACCGGCTGGTTTTCCATTCTTCCTACTTACTACGCACGAAAACAGCAGCGGCTCTCCCACATGCTTGTAGGAGCTGCTGCCCTGCTCTCCGTTTTCTGTATTGCAATCAGCGCACTCCTGATTTTCTTGCCGGACCTCAAACTTTTTGCCATGACCGCATCATCAGTTTTTTGGAAAGGATGATACCATGTCCTCTTATATTGGAGATAACCCGTTTCTTTTTTTCAGCTACTGCCACGCCGATCGGGAGGAAGTCTTTCGAATCGCCGATGCCGTGGACAAAGCCGGATACCGTGTCTGGTACGACAAGGCGATTTCCGGCGCAGAGCTGGACGACAAAACCGCCGAGCGCATCAGCGCAAGCAGGATATTCATCTTGTTTTTATCCAAGAGCTACCTTCGCATGCCCCATTGCGACATGGGCATGAAGCATGCCATGAACTATAACTGCACCTGCTTCGCCGTTTATCTGGAGGATGTGGATCTGAGCCGAAAGGCAGCATTGGAAATGGGATTGCGTCCGGCAAACAACCTATACAAATTCAAAATGCCGGAGGAAGAGTTTCTGCAAAAGCTTTGCAGTTCCTCGCTATTGCAGGAGTGCAAATACGACAAAAACGAACCCCACGACGGTGTGGTCTTGCAGGAAGAACCGATCAAACTGGCTCCGTTGGAATACGGCTTGCTTGGCGTTCTGACTTTTCTCATGCTGGCATTGGCGTTCCTGCAATCCTCGTGGTATCTAGGCTATCTGGGAACAAACATCTCGGCGATTCCGCAGGTTTTCCTGTTTTTCTACAGCTTTTCCCTCTTACGGCAAGAGGAGAGCCTCTATCAATGCACCACCACCCGCAATTCTCCAGCCTCCACCATGGCACTGTTGCTTCTGTGCCTTTCCTACGGCATGCTCCTGCCACGGCTGGCACACGGCGGAACTGCGGTTCAGGTGTGTGTCGGCATTCTCTGCT
Organism: Ruminococcus callidus; assembly: GCF_020709055.1. GTDB lineage: Bacteria > Bacillota > Clostridia > Oscillospirales > Ruminococcaceae > Ruminococcus_C. The sequence goes on along the minus strand of NZ_JAJFCK010000007.1, from coordinate 31,393 downwards.
GCATCGTCCATTTTTCGCTGCTGATTTTTGTGACAAACGACAAAAAGGCGCTGCCCAACGCTGACAGCAGTTCTCTGCTATGCTACATCGTCCGCATTCTCTGCCTGTTCCTCATGCTGTGCATGTTCGACTTCCAATATCGCTGGGCAGCATGCGTACAGTTCTTTCTCACCTGCGGCGGGCTGCTCGTAACGTTTGGACAAACCTACAGCGGACTGGAGCGAAAAGAACCCCGCAGTTATGCGATTCTGGGGGGCTGCGGGCTTCTCATGCTTCTCTGCGCTGTCACAGGATTCGTTCTCCTCTCCCCCGCTTATGACAGCCTCCTGACACTGGCAGAACAATTTTCCCGAATGCTCTACCGTTCTCTCCCATAAACCAGCAACAGCCGCCGCATCCGCAAACCGGATACAGCGGCTGGTTTTCTCTCCAGACGCAAAAATCCCCGCAGGCGATTTGGCTGCGAGGATGACAATGCGAGATAAATTTTCACTGTCAGAATACGAAGATATGTTGTGCTGTCAATTCAAGATTTTTAGAAGTTTTAAAAAGCACGTGCAAAATTCTAGTAGATCAATTTGTACAAGTACGGGAACAGATCCAGATATTCATTCAATCTGGTACGATAGTTGGAGCCCGGGTCGTTCATGACAAAATTTGCGGCGGAGAACTGTGTTCCAGTAGAACCGACATAGCCGGTCACAACCACATAATGCTGGCTGCCGTTGCCTTTCATTGCGCCAACCACAACCGGCTTGCCCTCCAGCAGTTTTTCATAAATGGTTTTCATCACGGACTGGGAGATGGTACCGCTGACATCCTGCAGGGTGTATCCCAGATTGGGGACCGAGATCCACAGCAGGTCATCTCCGCTGAAAGACAGCTTCGGCAGCATCAGATCCGGTGTGGTGCTGGTGCCGGTGCTGTAGGAGTACTTCATTGCCAGACTCGTTGCCAGACAGCCAACCTGTCCGATGGTGGAATAATTGATGGTCTTGTATGCCCAGCGGGAATCAAACTGCTTATAGTCCGGCACATCCAGCTGTACCTTGGCGTAGCCGGATTCTGCGGTCATCACGCCAGTGGTCTCATCAAAGTGATGGGAAACGCCGTCAATGGTGATCCAGCCGGTCTGCATCAGTCCGGTCTTTGCGTCGAAGTAATAGCTCTTGCCGTCAATCTGGTACAGTCCGCTGGCAGAACCCTTTTCGGTCAGATAGCGCTTTCCGCCATCCACGTCCATCCAGCCGGTCTTGGCTGCGCCGTCCTTCTCGTCGAAGTAGTAGTAAGAGCCGTTGATGTTCAGCCAGCCGGTCTGCATGCTGTTATCCGTTGCGGAGAAGTAGTAGAGCTTTCCGTCCACGGACTGCAAGCCCTGTGCTGCGCCCACATTGGTGAGGAACAGACGGCCGTTTCCAAAGGAGATCCAGCCGGTCATCATGGTGCCGTCAGCATCGAAGCAGTAGCGTCTGCCGTCGATCATCTGCCAGCCGCTCTGGCGAACACCGTCTGCGTTGCAGTAGTAGGTGGTGCCGTCGATGACCAGCAGTCCGCCGGAGAAGCGGGAGCCGTCCTCAGTGAAATAAACGGTCTTTCCGTCAATGGTCACCCATCCGGTCTGCATCACACCGTTTTCGTCAAAGTAGTAGTTCTTTCCGTCAATGGTCTGTGCGCCCACTGCCATAGCGCCGTTCTCCGGTGCAAAATAGCACTTGGTGCCCTCCGACGGGAATGTCTTCCAGCCGGTTTCCTGCACGCCGTCTGCGTTAAAGAAATACGTACCGTTCTCCGTGGCAACCACACCGGTCTGCATCACGCCGTTTTCGTTGAAATAGTAGGTTTTGCCGTCCAGTACAGTCATTCCCACTGCCAGCGCACCGTTCTCCGATGCGTAGCACGTTCCGCCGTCCAGCGAGGTGATCCAGCCGCCGGTCTGCAAAACGCCATCTGCCGTAAAGGAATACTTGCTGCCGTCCACGTCCGCAATTCCGGTTGCTGCGCCGTCTGCGGTGAAGTAATAGGTGTTTTCATCTAAGGTTGTCCAGCCCATTGCCGGCACGGCATCTGCATCATAGTAGTATGTGCCGCCGTCATCGTAGGTGATCCAGCCGGTCTGGACACAGCCGTAATCATCAAAGGTATACGGGATGCCGTTGATCTCCTGCACACCGGTCAGCTTGCCGTTCTCCTGATCGATGTAATAGAGGTGATCCAGATAATTCACCCAGCCGTACTCCGGTGCGCCGACTTCAGTGCTGTAGTAGTAGCGTTTGCTGCCCACAGTCTGCCAGCCGGTCTTCAGCATGCCGTCCGGTCCGAACAGGTAGGTGTTGCCGTCGTCCAGCGTGGTTTCATCGGTGGCATAGCTGCCGTCCGCATAATAGTAATACAGGCTGTCATCTGTGGAAACATACCAGCCGGACTGTGTCACTTGATCCGAGCTGACACTGTCCGTCAGAACACGCTCGCCGCTTTCCGTTACGACAAAACGGTTGAGAGAAATTGCTCCCAAGTCATTAACATCTGCTGCCGAAGCGGCCAGAGATCCCAGTATCGCAGCTGTCAGCAGTCCGCCGGCAACCGTCCACAAAAGCTTCTTGGGTTTATGCGCCATTGGTTTCACGTCCTTTCGTATCCAGCACCGGCTGCCGCCGGCACTGCCAAACGGGTTTCGTATCAAATGAACAAAAAAACCTTTTCGATTGTAATCAATTTGTCATGAATCCACTATTTATTATAGCGAAAATTCGACTTGGTGTCAATCAATTTCCCTGTGATGCGGAAAAAAAGTCCCGATTTTCATCATATTATACAAAACAGCCCCGCAGAAAAATCAGTTTTTGTGGCAAATTCCGTCGGATTTTCTTGCTTTTCCGAAAACGCACCAAGTGTTCCCGCCGGTTACAATGTATTACAAAAGATACGCCTCTGCCTTTTTCTCCGCCGGATGCAGCGCTGCCGCAGGGAGTTCCACCGGTGCCGGCTCGCTGATACGGCGGTAGCAGTCCGGACGGCGGTCACGAAATACGCCCCAGCTCATGCGCTGTTCCTCCAGCTCGTCCAGATCGTAAGCGGCGAGGGCGATGCCCGGCTTGTCCCGTCCCAGCTGCTCCAGCACAGCGCCGGTGCCGTCGGTCAGGAACGAGGTGCCGTAGAAGTTCAGGGAAGAGGACTGCTGCTGGTTGTCCGCATCCGGCAGAATCTCCTCCACGCCAATGCGGTTGGCGGCGATCACCGGCATCAGGTTGGCAGCCGAGTGTCCCTGCATGCAGCGCTGCCAGTGGGGCGCACTGTCCACTTCCAGAATCGGCTCTGAACCAATGGCGGTAGGGTAGAAGAGCAGTTCTGCGCCCATCAGCGCCATGCAGCGTGCCGCCTCCGGAAACCACTGGTCCCAGCAGATGCCCACGCCGATTCTGGCATAGCGTGTGTTCCAGACACGGAAGCCGGTGTCGCCGGGGGTGAAGTAGAACTTCTCCTGATAGAAGTGGTCATCCGGAATGTGGGTCTTGCGGTAGATGCCGCAGATGCTGCCGTCGGCATCGATGACGGCAACGGAGTTATAGAGCGCCGTTCCGGCACGCTCATAGAAGCTCACCGGAATGACAACGCTCAGCTCCGCAGCCAGCGCCTGCATCTGACGCACTGCCGGATTCTCCGCCGGCGAGGTCGCCAGCGCATAGGACTCGTACCGGCGTTCCTGACAGAAATAGCGGTTCTCGAACAGCTCCGGCAGCAGGATGATCTGCGCACCGTCCGCCGCCGCACGGCGCACCATTTCCGCCGCAGTCCGGCGGTTCTGTTCGGGGTCTGCGGCGCACGCCATCTGCACCGCTGCAACTGTTACTTTACGCATGAAAAGCGCTCCTTTCTCTTGCGGGAATCTGCTGGGTGATACAGTGGATATTGCCGCCGCCCAGCAGAATCTCACGGGCAGCAATGGGAATGATCGTCCTCTCGGGGAAGCAGTCCGCCAGAATCTCACAGGCAACAGCGTCCATGGGGTCTGCGAACTGCGGCACCAGCACCGCATCGTTGGCGAGGTAGAAGTTCACATAGGACGCTGCCAGACGTTCCCCCGGCGTGCGGGTCGGCTCGCCGTCCCACAAATCCAGCCCCTGACACTCCTCCTCGGTAACGCATACCGGATGCCGGGGAATGGGCAGGTGCTGCACGGTGATGGCTCTGCCCCGTGCATCGGTCTGTCCGGCAAGGTATTTCTCGCAGGCGGCAGACAGGGCATACTGGGGGTCTGACGGGTCATCCGTCCACGCCAGAACCACTTTTCCCGGTTCTGTGAATGCACAGATGTTGTCCACATGCTCGTTGGTTTCATCGCCGTAAATGCCGCGCGGCAGCCACAGCACCTTTTCTGCGCCCAGCATCCCGCACAGCTTTTCCGTGATCTCCGCCTTTGTCATCCGGGGATTGCGTCCGGCGCTGCAAAGGCAGCTCTCCGTGGTGAGGATTGTCCCCTCGCCGTCGCTGTGAATGCTGCCGCCCTCCAGAATGAAGTCACGGGAATCGTAGGTGTCCGTGTCCAGCAGGTCGCACACCTTGCGTGCCACATGGTTGTCCGCATCCCACGGAAAATACAGTCCGTCCGTCAGACCGCCCCACGCATTAAAGCCCCAGTCAATGCCGCGAAGTTCTCCCGCCGCATTGCGGACAAAGGTGGGGCAGACATCCCGTGCCCACGAGTCATCCGTGGTCATCTCCGCCAGCCGCACCGCCGGCGGCAGCATGGCACGGGCAGTTTCGTACTGCGCTGCGCTCACCAGCATGGTGAGCTTTTCCGTCTGCGCAATGGCGCTTGCCACCGCACAGAATGCCTTCCGTGCCGGCCATGCGCCGTTTCGCCAGGAATCCCCACGCTCCGGCCAGATCATCAGACAGCCGTCGTGCCGCTGAAACTCCGCCGGCATGGCAAAGCCGTCCTGCCGGGGCAGGGTATGTAAAATCTGCATGTTGTTCTCCTTTTCCGGCACACAGAAAGCCTGTCCTGCCGTTTTGCAATTTTTGATTTTGTTGTTTTCATTATACCACACTTCTTTTGGGAATGCAATCGAATTGTATGGGCAGATTCGCACGACACAGGGAGCAATCCGGCGAAAACTGCTCACGGGTATAATTTTGCAGCAGTGGCGCATACTACAAGCGGAGGTGAGGAACCATGACCGGCAAGGAACTCATGTATATTGAGGATGCACTGGGACACGAGAAGTATTTTCAGACCCAGTGCCGCACCATTGCAGCGCAGCTTCAGGACGAAAAGCTAAAGCAGTGCGTACTGCAAATGGCAGAGAAGCACCGCAAGATTTTTCAGAGCTTTTACGGCTTGCTCTAAAAGGAGAGATGACACATGGAAGAGAAAGACCTGATGGAAGGCGTTCTGCTGCTGGAAAAGGGTGTCTGCGATCTCTATCTGCACGGCACCATTGAATCCCCCACGCACAGCGTCCACCAGACATTCAGCAACGCCCTCAGCGATTCCCTCTGCATGCAGGACACCCTGTATGACCAGATGGCAGCCAAGGGCTGGTATCCCGCCCAGAACGCCGAGATGGCGAAGATTCAGGCAGTCAAGAAGAAATTCCAGTCTGCCGTACAGGGATAAGCGCACAAAAAGCCGCCGGAATCCGGCGGCTTTTTGCTGCCACTTGACACCGGCAGAACTCTATGGTATCATTGGTAACAGAACACCCAACCACGAGGAGGAATCTCATTTTGACTGTCTATCGACTTTACATACCCCCACGTTCGCACCTGCCCCATGCAGCCGGCGTGCTCTCGGCGCTGCTCTGCTGCAACACCATCTACACCCTGATCTCCATGCCCCACTATACCCAGTACTGGGACTACTGGGCAACGCTGGCGGCAAGCCTGCTGCTGAGTCTGGCGTGCTTTTTCGTCATCCGCCGGCGGCCGGAGCTGGTGCTGATCCCCGCCGGAGGGCTGGCGCTCATCGCCTGCTTCTCTCTCAATCTGGTGCACAGTATGGAGCTGGTGCTCTTCTTTCTGCTGCTGCTCCTCCTGCTGCTGCGGCTCCCCCGCTGGGCAGTTCCCCTGTTCCGAACCGCAGGCGTTCTGGCGGCAGCCATTGGCGTGCTGGACGTTCTGGTTCCGGTCTCCCAGCGCATCCGGCTGCTGGCACGCACAGGCCGTGCCACGGCGGACTTTGTGCTCCCGTTTCTCCTGCGCTCACTCTGCGGCAGCGTGCTCTGCCTGCTGACGCTCCTGCTGCTGATTTTTGCCATGCGTCCCCACATCCTTCCCTCCTGGACAGATGCCAGCGACCGCTACGACCGCATCTGGGAGTGACCCCACCCATATGGCATCCTGCCGCCGGATTTTTCGGAAATCCGGCGGCTTTTTTCGTGTCCGCCGTAAAAGGACAAGCGTATTTACCAAAAGCACAATCAAAAAACAGCGAAAATTTGTAGCATTTCTCCCATTGATTTTTGCCGAAAAAACGAGTATACTAGTATATGATGCGCAATCGGCGTGAAAAAGACGGAGTTTTGGCTATGGTTACTCCTGCAACAACCATAAATATCATCAATGAGGAGAGAGATCCCCGGGATCTCATGGATACAAGTATGGCAATCAAAGTTGTAAAATTCGGCGGAAGCAGTCTGGCGGACGCAAAGCAGATTCAGAAGGCGGCGGCAATCATTCAGGCAGACCCCCAGCGGCGGTATGTCGTTCCCTCCGCACCGGGCAAGCGGTTTTCCGGCGACACCAAGGTCACCGATATGCTGTATGCCTGCTATGCACTGGCAGAGGCCGGCGTAGAATTTCAGAAGGAACTGGAGGCAATTCAGGCACGGTATGACGACATTATCGCCGGCCTGGGCATCCAGCTGTCGCTGGCAGACGAATTTGCAGTCATCGCAGAGAACTTCCGCAAGCGTGCCGGCAAGGACTACGCTGCAAGCCGTGGCGAATACCTCAACGGCAAGGTCATCGCCGCTTATCTGGGCTTTCCGTTCGTGGATGCTGCGGATGTCATCTTCTTCCAGCCCAACGGCAGCCTGAACGACCAGAAGACCGAGGAGGCGCTGCGTGCCCGTCTAACAGACCTGGAAAACGCTGTCATCCCCGGCTTCTACGGCTGCGGTGCAGACGGCTATGTCAAGACCTTCTCCCGTGGCGGCAGCGATGTCACCGGCTCCATCGTTGCCGGCGCAGTCAAGGCTGCACTGTATGAGAACTGGACGGACGTTTCCGGTTTCTTAGTGGCAGACCCCCGCATTGTGGAAAATCCGGCAGTCATCCGCACTATCACCTACACCGAACTGCGTGAGCTGTCCTACATGGGCGCATCGGTACTCCATGAAGCAGCCATCTTCCCGGTTCGTGCCGCAGGCATCCCCATCAACATCCGCAACACCAATGCGCCGGAAGAGCCGGGCACGATGATCGTACCGGACAGCTCCGACGAGGAGGTCAGCGCTTACACCATCACCGGTATTGCCGGCAAGAAACAGTTCACCTCCATCAACATCCACAAGGATCTCATGAACAGCCAGATCGGTTTCTGCCGTGACGTGCTGAGCGTACTGGCAGACCACCAGATTCCGCTGGAACACATGCCCTCCAGCATCGACTCCATGACCGTTATCGTGGACACCGAACACCTCAAGGGCATCGAGGAACAGATCCGCACAGAGATCATCAAGGCTGTTCAGCCGGACAGCATGGATGTGGAAGAAAACATCGCTCTCATCGCCGTAGTTGGCCGTGGTATGTGCCGGACACGTGGTGTAGCTGCCCGCATTTTCGCAGCGCTGGCACACGCCAGAATCAATGTCCGCATGATCGATCAGGGTTCCAGCGAGCTGAACGTCATCGTTGCTGTCAAGGAAGCCGACTTCGAACAGGCAATCCGCTGCATCTATGATATGTTCGTCAACTCTGTCGCAGAATAAGTGCAGCCTTTTTCCATCGAAAAACCGCAAATCCCCCGCACCGGAATGGTACGGGGGATTTTTTGCTGGAATGTAATTTTCGCAGGCAGAACAGGGGCTTAGCCCATATTCGGGAGATCCTGAACCAGGTGTACCAGGAACTTCAGCAATACCATGCTGTCATCGGCGCTCCGCTTGCCGTCGCCGTTGCAGTCGGCGTTACGTGCTGCCTGCTCGTTCAGCGAAACCGTTCCTGCCACTGCCTTATTCAGCAATACAGCATCTGCCAGATCCACATCGCCGTCCAGATTGACATCGCCATAGAATGCGCTGCTGTCAATGGAAATCGTGGTGGTAATCTTTGTGGTTGCCTTGGTAGTAGTCTTTGTAGTTGCCTTGGTGGTAGTCTTTGTGGTTACCTTGGTGGTAGCCTTTGTGGTTGCCTTGGTGGTAGTCTTTGTGGTTACCTTGGTGGTAGTCTTTGTGGTTGCCTTGGTGGTAGTCTTTGTGGTTGCCTTGGTGGTAGTCTTTGTAGTTGCAGCCATGGTCTGGGCTGTGGTTTCCGGTGCGGTCACAGGCTCGGTGACCGGTTCTGTTACCGGCTCGGTCACGGGTTCCGTCACCGGCTCAGTCACGGGTTCCGTCACCGGCTCGGTCACGGGTTCGGTGATGGGCTCGGTCACAGGCTCTGTCACCGGCGGTTCTGTTGCAAGAACGGTTGTGGTGGTCGTTTCCTGCGGCGCATCGGTCACGATCGGTTCTGTTTCCGCCACACGCTTGCCCACGGGGACAAACGTCCACGACTGGTCGCTGCTGGTGTTGACCTGCCACTCGATGACGTTTCCGCCGTTGTCCTTCGAAGCGCCGGACACGCCCACACCGCTGTGATCCCCGGAGATTTTAGTGAGAATCTGGTAGCTACCGTCCGGATTCTGTACCAGCTTGAACTTCTGGGCATCGTTTTTCAGTCCTGTCCAGATCTCCATGTTGGTGCCGTCCGTTGTCTTGGCGCCGGTGACATCCAGATAATAGGTCTGTCCGTCGCCCAGGCGGGATATGATATAATAGTAGCCGTCGCCGGCATCCTCCAGCACCCAGCTGTTATGGCTGGCGGGTTCCGTTGCACCCCACTGCTGGACATTGGCGCCAGCCTCTGCGGTGCCGTTGGCAACCTCCAGATAGAGTCCGCTGTTCACGTTGATGATCTGATAGATCTGGCTGGTGTCGATCACGCTGCCCGGATTGGTCACCTCTTCCAGAATCCAGTGCTGGCAGGCGTTTCCGTTGCTCTCCCACTGCTGGACGTTGGCACCGCTGCTCTTGCTGGCATTCTCCACCTCCACGCAGGACTTCTTATCGGAAGCACCGGTGTAAATGGTATAGGAGCCGTCCTCGTTCAGGGAGAACAGGTACTGCTGCGCATACTCCCGGCTGCTCTTCGTCCAGAGCGCCAGATTGGTGCCGTTGTCCGCCTTTCCGCCGGAGGTATCCATGAGGTAGGTGATCTTGTCGCCCACCTGACTGTACAGATAATAGTATCCGTCGCCGGCGGACTTGACACGCCATGTGTTGTGCGCTGCTGCGCTGTCCGCACCCCACTGCTGGAGGTTTGCGCCGTTCTCAGCAGCACCGTTGGCAACTTCCAGATAGAGTCCACTGTTCACGTTCTTCAGCATGTAGACTGCGCCCTCCCGCAGCGTCGCAGCTGTCGGCTCTGCCGGCGTGGGCGGTGTCGGCGGATCCACCGGTGCGGCGGTCTGTCCCAGTACAGTGACGTTGGGACGTGCCGGCAGCGGCTGGTCAGAGCCGAGGTAGAAGCTGGCGTGTGGCGGCTGGTTATAGGCGGTCTGCTGTGCCGAAACCTGTACCCGATACTGCGGATCGTGCATCAGTGTCGTGATGCGGTAGTCCGTGTCGTAGGGGGTGCAGTAGATGCGGATGGACTTGCTGTCCGCCCCACGGACAATGAGTTCCTCCCGCCAGTCGCCGAAGATGTCGGCGGACAGGCAGGGCGTGCCCTTGGTGGTGTTGCAGGTGTAATAGCCATCGGTGGTGAGCAGTGTGGTCAGCTTGCCGTCTGCGCCCATCTTGGAGATGGTGGCAGGGGAATCGGTGTAGCCGTCCAGAATCTCACGCTCCAGATCGCCGTCCCAGTAGGACAAAAAGTTGACTGCCGGTCTGCGGCAGCTGAGGGTGTTGCCGCTGCCGTCAAAGACATCGTTCCCCAGTCCCCAGAATTCTGCGCCGTCGTTGCCGGTCCAGACATTGTCCGCACAGCAGCGTCCCGTGTCGCCGGTGCCGTCCTTGTGGAAGAGGATCTTGCCGTTGGAGGCATCTACCAGCGAAACGCCGTAGGGCTTATCCTCGTGGCAGATCCACAGCTCCAGCCCGCTCCGACTGGGGAGAAGATCCCCCAGGTGCAGCGCATCGCCGTGTCCCTTATTCAGACACCACAGCACCTTGCCGTTGTCGTCCAGACAGGTCGAACCTGTGATGATCTCCTGCTTGCCGTCACCATCCACATCGGCAGCCATGCTGTTATGGTTGCCGTCGCCGTAGCCAGCAGCACTCTTGTCGTTGCCGGTGTCAAACGCCCAGCGCTTCACCAGCTTCTTATTGACTACGTCATAGGCGGTGGCAGTCATACGGGTGTAATAGCCTCGTCCGGTGACTACGCTGGGGTGTACGCCGTCCAGATATGCCACCGTGCCCCAGAACCGATCCACACGGTTGCCGTATCTGTCGCCCCACTTGGAAACTGTGCCGCGTGCCGGCTCATAGTTGACGGTGTCCAGCGCTGCGCCGGTGCTGCCGTCGAACAGGGTGTAGTACTCCGGTCCGGAGAGCACATACCCGCTGGAATTGCGGTAGTCCTTGGAGGCATCGCCGATGACTGTGCCCTTGCCGTCCACCGTGCCGTCCGCCGTCTTGCAGGTCATCTCCGCCTTGCCGTCGCTGTCGAAGTCCGCCACAAAGAACTGGGTGTAGTGTGCGCCGGCACGGATGTTCTTGCCCAGGTCAATGCGCCACAGGCGTGTGCCGTCCAGCCGGTAGCAGTCAATGAAGACATTGCCGGTCTTGCCCTTCTGGGAGTTATCCTTGGAGTTGGAGGGATCCCACTTCATAAAGATCTCATAGGTGCCGTCACCATCCACATCGCCCACCGAGCAGTCATTGGGGGAATAGGTGCAGCCGCTTCCTGTGGGCGGATCCAGATTCAGCTGAAAATAGCTCTGGTTGGAAATCAGGGCACAGTTCTCCGAGGAAACCACCTTGCCGCCTTCTACTGTATCCACACGGTAGGCATCCGTACTCTTTCCGCCGGCATCCAGATAACAGGTAGATTCTCCGGCGTTGCTGGTATAGATCAGCGTGTTGTTCCGGTACAGCTGGAACACGGCACTGTCCGAATCGTTGGCGAGAAACCGCCAGCTGACCAGCATTCCCGACCCTGTGTTGATGGCGGAGATTCCCCGGTTGAGATACTCCACCTGATTGGTTCCCGCAGCAGAAACCGTCTGCGACACAGCGGGCACAGCTGCACCCACCGATGTCAGACAAAGCACTGCGGCGGAGATCCATGCTCCGATTTTTCGCTTCATACAATCACCTCATAAAAAATTCCATTCCGACCGTTCCGCAGAGAAAAGGGCGCTCTGCGAAATGCCGTTCCTGTGCGGGAAGATTTTATCCCGCAATACCCTTATTATACTACACAAATTATACAGTGTCAATAAACAATATTTATGAATTTCATTGCACTTTTCACAGATGTCGGAATGAATTCGCCCGAAAACGGGCAATATGTTCCTATGGACAACCCGCACAAAGCTTACGCCATGCTGCCTGTATATTTCTCCCGTTTTGGCAGACAATAGCATCACCGCAGGAGAGCATTTCGCTTTCCCAGCATAAATCATGGAGGAATCCGCCAATGAAAGCGACAGGAATTGTAAGACGTATCGACGATCTGGGAAGGGTCGTCATTCCCAAGGAGATTCGCCGCACCATGCGCATCCGGGAGGGCGATCCGCTGGAGATCTACACCAGCGGGGACGGCGAAGTTATTTTCAAGAAATACTCTCCCATCGGAGAAATGGGGGAGAGCGCCGCACAGGTGGCGGAAATCATGCACCGTCTGGCGGGATGCCCCGTTGCCGTCTTTGACCGGGATCACGTGGTGTCAGTCTCCGGCGCAGCCAAAAAGGAGTGGAACGCACGCCGTGTTTCTCCGGAGTTGGAGGAACTGATGGAGAGCCGCCGGCAGTACTTCGCCGATTCCGGCCAGCCGCATCTGCTTCCGGCAGAGGGCGTAGACCGCAGCGCAGTGGCATGCATGCCCATTATTTCCGCCGGCGATGTCACCGGCGCCGTTGCCTTTCTGGACGACGGAAAGGGCATGGAGATCAGCGACAGCCAGAAAAGCCTGATTCAGGCGGCGTCGCAGTTTTTGGGACGGCAGCTGGAGGGATGACACTCCGCACCAGTTCCGCATAAGAGCAGTCAGGATGCACTGGCTGCTTTTTCGCATTTCCCGTCTTTTTGTTTCATTTTTTTCAATTTTTTTGAACAAACACGTTGACACCAGGAAATATCTATGCTATAATGAGAATATCTTTTTGTGGCTGCACAGGATCGCAGTCAAATTTTTATGATATGAGGAGTATTACCATGATTTGTCCCAATTGCGGAAGCAACAACCCGGACGGCGCAGGATTCTGCCCGAATTGCGGAAAGCCCCTGCCTGCAAATGCTATCCCCCCCGTTCAGCCGAACCCCACACCGCAGCAGCCGTCCAACTCTGCCCCCATCCCGCCCAACAACTACGGCGGTGCCGGCATTCCCCAGAGAAACCTTGCACTGTGCATCATTCTCTCGTTCGTGACCTGCGGTATCTACGGTCTGTACTGGCTGTACACCCTGACTGAAGATGTCAACAAGCTGACCGGCGACCCCAATGCCACCTCCGGCGGTATCGTCATTCTGCTGAGTCTGGTGACCTGCGGCATTTACAGCTGGTACTGGCTGTATAAGCAGGGCGAACGTCTGGATCAGATCAAGACGGCCCGCGGCATTGCCTCCAGCAACTCCGGCGTGCTCTATCTGGTTCTGGGCATTGCCGGACTGAGCATCGTTTCCTGGGCACTGATGCAGAACGAACTGAACAATCTGGCTGGCTAAGAAACACGACAACCATACATGAACCCCTTGGGGCTGTGCTGACCGGCGCAGCCCTTTCTTTTTGGAGGAACACCCATGCGCAGACGCATCTCCCTCTGGCTCCGCCGCCATACCAGACAGTGCCGGTTCGCCGGCGTGGTACTGATGCTGGGAATGGCCTACTTTCTCATTACCCAGCTGACCCCTTTTCGCATCCCCTGCCTGTTCCAGAAGATCACGGGCTTCGCCTGCCCCGGCTGCGGGGTATCCCACTTCTGCATCCGGCTGCTGCATCTGGACATTCCGGGAGCTGCACGGGAAAATCTCGCCATTGCGGTTCTTGCGCCCATTTGGCTGGGGGCTGCCGTCATCCGCATGGTGTGGCATCCGCACTGGCTCGCCAAAAACAGCCGGGCGGAAAAGCTCCTGCTCTGGGGCAGTCTGGTTTTTCTGCTGCTGTTCGGCGTGGTGCGGAATCTGCCCCATATGGAGTTCCTCCTGCCCTCCTACTTCCAGCCGGATGCGCCGTTCACCCTCCGTGCGCTGCTCAGGCGCTAGGCGGAACTTCCCCGCCTTTTTTCGAATATGATGAAACAAAAGAAATTGATGCAGTGCTGCCTTTGCATAACCGCCCGGCACAGGGGCATACTACTGGCAGAACAATTTTACACATCGGCCAAACAGACAAAAGGAGGGATTCCCATGCTCGTCAAGCGTGGCGAAATTTATTACGCAGATCTCAGTCCTGTGGTAGGTTCCGAACAGGGCGGCATCCGACCGGTACTTATTGTGCAGAACGACATCGGAAACCGGCACAGCCCCACCGTCATCGCCGCTGCCATCACCAGCCGCCGGGATAAGGCGAAGCTGCCCACACACATCGACGTGCAGGCAGCCACCTGCGGACTGACCAAAGACAGCGTTGTCCTGCTGGAACAAATCCGGACGCTGGACAAACGCCGCCTGAAAGACCGGATGGGAGAACTGGATACGCCCTCCATGACCAAGGTAGACCACGCATTGCAGGTCAGCTTCGGGCTTTCTCTCTCATAAACAAAACAGATGACCCAAATAGAGCCTGCCAGATTCCGCAGAGGATCCGGCAGGCTCTTCTATTATTTCTTTCAAATCCTTGCGTTATGCGCCGAACTGCACACGAAAAACGCTGGCAAGTCCCTCGATCTTCAGGCGCAGATCTGCCACGCCGGCATACGCTTTCAGCCTGACCGCATACGGATGGAAATCCTCCGGACTGCGGGACGGCGGAATCTCCACGCTGCCAAGCTCCTGCTCGCCGGCGAAAATCCGCACCGTTGCTTTGGCGCAGGGCGCTGCCGCCCACAATTCCGCAGCGGTGTAATTCTCAAACGCCGCCTGTGCAAAGACAAACTCACCGCCCAAGTCATTGGTGCAGCCGTACCAGTCGTTCTGTCCCTTGGAGAATTGCAGCGTTGTAGCGATGCCGGACTTGGTGTCGTAGTTCTTGCACAGCACTGGTGTGCCCAGATCCCGTGACGGAATGGTTTCGCCGTCCAGCGTCAGCTCCAGCTCCAGCCGGATGTCCGCAGAGGATGCCCCTGCCCGAAAGGCATAGCGTCCCTGCTCCATCACCATTTTCTCCCGTGTGACATCGTAGAACTCCAGCGCATGCTGCGGCACAAACAGCGTCACCGGACAGCACTCGCCTGCCGGCACATGCACTCGCTGGAACGCACACAGCTGGCGCAGCGGACGCTTCACCCGTGAGGTCAGCGCCTGCGCATACAGCTGCACAACCTCATCGCCGTCCCGCTCGCCGGTGTTCTCCACCGTCAGCCGGAACAGCACACCGCCCGCCTTTTTCTCAGCGGTCAAATTGGAATAGGCAAATGTGGTATAGGACAGCCCGTGTCCAAAGGGGTACAGCACCTCCCCATCGTCATAGAGGTAGGTGCGGTTTGCCTGAATGATGTCATATTCCATGATGTCCGGCAGATCCTGCGCACTGCGGTACCATGTGATGGGGCAGCGTGCAGCCGGATTGTTCCCGCCCAGCAGCGTTTCCGCCACGGCGTTGCCCAGCTCTGCGCCGGCGTGAGTGGTATACAAAATCGCCGGAACCTGTTTCTGCACCTCGCCAAGCCCATAGGGATAGCTGGACACCACCACCAGAACCGTGTTGGGATTCGCCTGACGCACTGCCTCGATCAGCTTTTTCTGATGTGCCGGCAGTTCCAGATCGGGACGGTCGTAGCACTCCCGTGCCACCTGCATGGGGTGATTTCCCACACAGAGCACCACCGCATCCGCCTGCTTCGCCAGCGCCGCAGCCCGTGCTGCGCCGTCCTCCACGGAAACCAGCCGGAACTGCCGTGCGGCATCCGGCCGGGCATGGGGAACGGCGTGCAGTGTTCCGTCCGGCTGCACTGCCACATCCATGGGAATATCCTGCCAGCTGCCAAACAGCGTGGTGTCCCCATACGGCTCCGGCTTCAGCCACTCCCGAATGAACCACGAATAAGGCGTTGCACTCGTAGCACGGTAGGCGCCGTCCTCCGTCACATAGCGGTCGTTGCAGCAGGCATACAGGTTCATGCTGCCGAAATCCCAGTCGTGGCAGCGGAAGCGCTCCCGCTCGCCGATCTCCGCTGCGCTAGCATACAGCGTTCCATCTTCCGCCACAGTGCAGTACTTGCCGGTCAGCACAGACTGCACGGCAACCACGTCATAGCCGTCATCGAAGAGCACCTGTTCTGTGCCCAGACGCTGCCGCAGTCCGTCCCGAATGTTCACCCCATAGGAGGCGACACCGGTATACCAGTCCCGATAGTTCTCTGCGCCCAGCGGACCGATGACCGCCACCTTCTGTCCCTTCTGCAATTGCAGAGGGAGAATGCCGGTGTTGTGGAGCAGACACATCTGCTCCATGGCAGCGCACTGATTCACCGCACGGTGGATGGGGGTGTCGGTTTCCGCCGGCTCTGTATTATAAAGGCACGCATCGCCGTCAAACTCGCCCAGCCGGAACCGTCCCAGCATGGAGCTGCCCACTGCACGGTCGATGTCCTGTTCGGTAATCAGTCCCCGATCCAGCGCATCCCACGCAGCAGCAGTCACAGCGTCTTCGTCATCCGTCATCACATCGCAGCCATTTTTCAGGCAGGCAGCCAGCGCCTCGGCATGGGTGGCAAAGGCGTGGTGCATCAGGACGTTCTGCGTGAAATCAGCGCTGTCTGTGACGACGAATCCCAGATGCCACTGGTCTTTCACCACGTGCTGCAAATCCGGATTCATACACGCCGGCACACCGCTCAGCTCATTGTACGCTGCCATCATGGAGTCCGCACCGCCACGCACAACAGCGCCCTCAAAGGCACGGTAATAATACTCGTGAAGGGTGCGAGGCGTCACGTTGGCGGAGCAGCTGCCACGGTTTTTCTCGTTGTTGTTGGCGCAGAAGTGCTTCAGGGCGGGGATCGTCCGGCGGTAGACGGGGTCTTCCCCTGCCATTCCCTGTGTATACGCTGCCGTCATCTCGCCGATGAGAAACGGATCTTCACCGTAGCCCTCTTCTGTCCGTCCCCAGCGCGGGTCACGCTCCGGATCTACCGTAGGCCCCCACAGCATGAGGTGGCTCTTGGGGTCTTTCCGCTGGTAGAAACGTGCCTCCTCGCCGGCGATTTCTCCCAGCTGGTACATCAGCGACGGGTCAAAGGTAGACGCCATGCCGATGGGCTGCGGAAACACCGTAGAGGGTTCCTCCGGATCCCGTGAGACATAGCCCCGTGCCACCTCGGTGCCGATATACCACTCCCCAATGTCAAGACGGGGAATGGGCAGCTGGTGGGTGGAGAGCAGTCCGATCTTCTCCGCCAGCGTCAGATGCGCCAGCAAGTCCTGCACACGCTCCTCCATGGGAAGGGAAGTATCCTGAAATTTCCGCATGTTATCACCTTTTTTCCGCAGCGGAGTCCGCCGCTTTCTTTTTTTGCCGTAGCTGCCGGAAAAAGTCTTGCAGCACCGCCGCACAAGCCGGCTGCAGCATGCCCTCCATCACCTGCGGTTTCCAGTTATAGGGCAGCTCGAACATCTGCTCCACGGAGCAGACGGCACCGCCCTTGGGGTCCCGTGTCCCGAAGATCACCTGATCCAGCCGGGCATGAAGAATGGCGCCGGCACACATCGGGCATGGTTCCAGCGTCACATAAATTGCGCTCTGCAGCAAACGCCACCCGCCCAGCGTCCGGCTCGCCTGCCGGATCGCCAGAATCTCCGCATGGGAGAGGGGGGATTTTGCCGCTTCCCGGCGGTTATAGCCCTCGCCGATAATTGCGCCGGTGGGCTTATGCACTACCACAGCACCCACCGGCACTTCGCCCTCCGCTGCCGCCAGCTCCGCCAGTTCCAGCGCACGCTCCATGTACCGCACCTCCGGCTCGTAAGGTGTCTGAATTGCCGGCAGCATCAGAACACCACCTCGATTACCATGAGCACCAGACACAGCCCGAACGTGATAGCCAGCGGGCCGGAGCGCTGGAGGACAACAAGGCGCTGGCGTGGCGAGAGGTAATGCTTCTGGGTCACCAGTCCGCATCGTTTCCGTGCCGGTTTGGTGAACAGCACCATGCCCGCAAGGCCGACCATTAGCAGCCCCACCAAAAACCACGGGCGATAGATGTACATCCGGTGGCTGGGCTGAATCTCCATGAGGAACAGCACCAAAAGGATCACACGGCAGGCAATGCGGTTGAAAATCGCCGAAAGCAGCGAACCGCTGCGCAGCACGGCACAGCCGGCAATGACGGAAACCACAAATTCCATGAGCACCGTCACCGGACTATGGGCAGCGCACACCGCCAGCATCGAGGTCACAGCGACAGCATACCAGTCCCCGAACTGCCGCAATACGTGGAACACCTCGCCGTGGAGCATGATCTCCGTCAGCGCCGTCACGATCAGCAGTTCATACAGCATGTAGATCATCTGGTAAGCCGGACTCATGTAAGACACGGCATAGTAGGCGTTCCCCAGTGCGCTGTGGCTGATGATGTTGACCGAGGAGAACAGCAGCCAGATATTGGACACGGAAAACGCTGCAATGGTGATGAAAAACGATGACAGCATCTCCGCCGGCACATAGGGGCGAAGCTGTGCGCTCACACTGCGCGGCATGCGGAAAAAGTGGTGGAAGATCAGAATCGGCACCAGATATTTCAGCAGACTCTCCGCCATGAGAATCAGGAGCACGGCGGTCTGGTTGCCGTAGAGAGTGTTGTCGGAATAGGTATAATTCACATCAATACCAATCAGGTGGAACACGCCCATGAACACCACGCTCAGCAGGTTCTCAATCAGCAGATAGCACAGCATTGCCACACCGATCACCACGTTAATACGCACCATGGCGCTGCGCTCTTCCGCCGCCGGATCGGAAGCAGAGTAGCCCTTTCCCTCCACATACACAACTTCCGTCCCCTGCTTGCAGCGGAAGACATAGTCGTTCTTCTCGTCCTTGCGCCATGCTTTAAACGCCTGGTTATAGGAATCTGAGTGATTGCTGTAGTCGAAGTCTTCGACCACGTCCACACTCTGTGCCGGCGCAGCCTGCTGCCGGCGCTCTTGTTTTGTTGCTGTCATAATTTCCTCTTTCTGATCTACGCCGTCCCCTTCAGCGGCACTTTCGAAACGGCATCGTTTCCGATACCATTGTAATATTGCCTTTATTATAACACACCGATATTCTGCATAGTTTAGTGAAGCAAAAATAAAAAGGTTCGATTTTTTGAAATTTTCATTTCGGCAATGTGTACCATACGGGAAAACAAGTTTTTCCGATTTTTCTCGATTTTCTTCGACAGATTTCGTCAACCGGCAAGTGCAGACATGCGGTTGCCAAAGCCGGAATTTCTGAAAGGAGATTCCCGATAAGAGTGCCTTCTCCAAACGGCTCTGCGTGCATTTTCGCTGCCGTTGCTTGACAAATCCGGAAAAATGTCGTATGATGGTATTCAGAAGAAATCACCGCAAGGGAGGCATGTCCGCATGGAACCGCATCACCACCACCCGCACACCCTGCTTCCGGCACAGATGCCGTCAGAGGAAACACTGGTCAAAGTCGCAGATCTGTTCAAGATCTTCGGAGATCCCACCCGTGTCCGCATCATCTTCGTCCTGTTCCATCAGGAGGAGTGCGTGCGGGACATCGCACAGAAGCTGGAAATGACCCAGTCTGCCATCTCCCACCAGCTGCGCATCCTCAAGCAGTCTCGGCTGGTCACCAGCCGCCGGGAGGGGAAGACCATTTTCTATTCGCTGGCGGACTCCCACATCTCCTCCATCTTCGGACAGGCGCTGGAACACGTGCTGGAATAAGCCCGCAGAAAAAACTTTTTTCCTGCTATGGAAAAACGCTTGCTTTTTGAAAAAGAATCTGCTATAATAGAGGCAGCAGGGGGATTCCCCCCGCCGCTTCGGAATGCGGACCGTTCCTCCGGAGCGCTTCCCATTCCGCAAGCAAAAGCGTTTCCCGAGCGGAGGTGAAATGAAAATGGCATATAAGATTACAGACGCATGTCTGAGCTGCGGCAGCTGTGAGAGTGCATGTCCGGTAGGCGCAATCTCCGAGGGTGCTGACAAGTATGAAATTGCAGAGGATGCATGCATTTCCTGCGGTTCTTGTGCAAATGAATGTCCGGCAGACGCAATTGAAGCTGACTAAGCATCGGTACATTTCGCAAAAGGCTGTCTTGCTCCGGTTAATTTGCCGGAAACAGGGCAGTCTTTTTTCTATACAACTTCGACAGAAAGGACTCTTTTTCATGAAACAAACATACTGGAAATTCGTAGGACTCTGCACCGGCGCCATGCTTCTGCTCTCCTGCGCTGCCTGCGGCAGCAAGACTGAAAAGGGCACGGTTCGCATTGTAGAGGACAAATCCGCCGTCACCTCCTCGCCTGCATTGCAGGAGGTGGATTCGCAGGAGGTCAACTTCCAGACCGCTGAGGTGGGCAAGGAAGTGGAGGCAAAAGGCGTCAGCGCCACACTGGACAAGGTGTACCTCTCCGACCACACGTTCACCGAGGACGAACAGGAATTGGGACTGGTCTTCTTCCAGCTGACCATCCACAACAACACCGATCAGGATCTTGCCACCAGCTTCCTCTCCAACAGCTTCGCCATTCTGGCGGACGGCGAGGGCTATCCCGGCATCGACATCCGCAGCAACCGCTTTGTCATGCTGCAATTCGGCGAGGACGCCGAAAGCTTCAACGATCCCATCCCCGCCGGAGAATCCCGGCAGGGCTACGTGGGAGCAGAGCTGCCGGCGGACTTCTCCACGGTGACATTCCTCTACTTCCCCGCTGCCGGTCTGACCGACCAGTCCCAGTGCTTCACCTTTGACATTGCACGGGAGGACATGGAGGCTGCGCCGGAGCCTGTGACAAAATTCTGATTTTTATAGCATGACACAAAAAGCCCTGAGCTTCCAAACGGAAGTCAGGGCTTTGCTGATTCTTTAGAACTTGTCTTCACAAGAAATATATGTGGATATGCTTGTGAAGACAGGTTCTTATTTTGCGTAATCGACCACACGGCTCTCCCGAATCAGGTTGACCTTGACCTGACCGGGGTAGTCCATCTCTGCTTCGATCTGCTTTGCGATCTGGTGTGCCACCAGAACCATCTTCTCGTCGTTGATGATTTCCGGCACTACCATGACACGAATCTCACGGCCTGCCTGCAGGGCATAGCATTTTTCCACGCCCTCATAGGAGGAGCAGATGCTCTCCAGCTTTTGCAGCCGCTTGATGTAGTTTTCGTAGTTCTCGCTTCTTGCGCCGGGGCGTGCTGCCGAGATCGCATCGGCAGCCTGCACAATACAGGCAACCGCAGTGCGTGGCTCAACATCGTTGTGATGCGCCTCGATAGCATGAATGACATCGGCGTTCTCGTTGTACTTCCGGCAGACATCCACGCCGATCTGGACGTGGGAGCCTTCGATCTCAGCGGTGAGCGCCTTACCAATATCGTGGAGCAGTCCGGCACGGCGTGCCAGATTGGCATCCACGCCCATTTCTGCTGCCATGACACCGGCGAGCTTTGCCACCTCGATGGAGTGCGCCAGAACATTCTGCCGGTAGCTGGTGCGGTAGTACAGCCGGCCCAGCAGCTTGACCAATTCGTTATTCAGACCGTGGACATTGGTTTCCAGCACAGCACGTTCGCCCTCCTGACGGATGCGGTGTTCCACCTCACGCTTTGCTTTCTCCACCATTTCCTCGATCTTGGTCGGATGAATCCGGCCGTCGTTGATGAGTTTTTCCAGTGCGATCCGGGCAACCTCACGGCGCACATGGTCGAAACAGGACAGGGCGATTGCCTCCGGCGTATCGTCGATGATGATATCGACACCGGTCAGCGTTTCCAGCGCACGGATGTTCCGTCCCTCTCTGCCGATGATGCGTCCCTTCATCTCGTCGTTGGGCAGCGTTACCACAGAGACCGCCGACTCCGAAACCTGATCGGCAGCACACTTGGCAATGGCCAGCGAGATGTAGCTGCGGGCCTTGTCCTCGCACTCGTCCTTGAGCTGCTGCTCATAGCTGGACAGCCTCAGCGCCTTTTCGTGCGTCAGCTCATCCTCCAGGCTTTGCAGGATGTATTCCTTTGCCTGCTCCCGTGTCAGCTCTGAGATGCGTTCCAGCTCCTGCATCTGGCTTGCCTTGACTTCCTCCGCCTCTGCCAGGCGCTGCTCGGCCGTCTGGATCTTCCGCTTGAGGGACTCTTCCTTTCGCTCCAGATTGTCGGTCTTCTTGTCCAGACTCTCTTCCTTCTGCTGCACACGGCGTTCCTGCCGGCCAACTTCCGAGCGTCTGTCCTTGATTTCCTTTTCCGCCTCCGAACGAAGCTTATAGATCTCGTCCTTTGCCTCGACCAATGCGTTCTTTTTCTTGGCATCGGCTTCCCGCTGGGCATCTTCCAGAATCCGGCCTGCCTCCTTTTCCGCAGAGCCAATGGCAGCTTCCGCCTGCTGTTTCCGCTGTTCCACGCCGGCAGCGATACCCTTTCGATAGGATACCATTCCGGCGATGCCGGCACCTGCCAGCAATGCCACCAGACACAGCACAATGGCAACTGCCAAATTCAAACTAGGCATTTTTTGCACAACCTCCTTTTTTGACTTTTGTATATCGGTACAACAGCATTTTCGCCAAAAAGGCATGTGCGTTCGTATTCATTTTTCAAAACTGCGATCTGGCATCCGCACAGTTCTCACCCTGTACAGATACAATCCCCTCCGCCGCAGTGTCGGAATTTCCAATGGAATTCTGACTCCTTTCCATACAACAATCCTATTTTGCATCTTTCGAAACCAAAGCCAGTCCGCAGCACGATTTTTGCCGCACAGAGCCGGCTTTGAGGAACATTATATTTTGCTTGATTCAGCATCCACATCTAGAGTGCCCGCCGTGCACAAAAAGACACACCGACCAGCACACAACCGCAGGCGTTGCCCGCAGCTTATCAAATAAATCAAACGCACACGAGAGTCCGCAGACTCTCCAGAAATGCAGCGCTTTCCGGCAGAACTGCGCCGGAATTCGTTTTGTAAATTGATACAACAATATTATTTTACACTGTTTCCGGCTGCTTGTCAAGGTATTTCTGTAAATATTCCACAGAATTTCCATTGGAAAAGAAATCCCCGCCCCAAATCCCCCGTTTTTCCGTACCGCCGCTTTCATTTGTCAAAAATTTAACAGGTTTCGCTTTCCATTTTGCGCAATTTTCCGAAAGTGCGCAAAAAGTAGTGACAAATGGGGCGAGGTATGCTATACTAGGATGGAAACACCGCCAGAAGCGGGACAAAGTGTGCCTTTCAACCCTTATACAGGTGTATTAGGTGCATTTTGGAAAACGGAACACCCCATAGAAAACGAATAGAAAGCGTGAATGTTATGGAAAACAATTTTGATGTGATCATTGCGGGCTGCGGTGCAGCCGGACTATACGGTGCAATCAATCTTCCCGCCTCCTGCCGGGTTCTGCTGGTCTGCAAGCAGGAGCTGACGCTGTGCAACTCCGCACTGGCGCAGGGCGGAATTGCCGGTGTATACAAGTCCCCGCAGGATTCCATTGAACTGCATGAGCATGACACCATGGTTGCCGGCGGATTCAAAAACAATCCGGAGACGCTGCACATTCTGACCACCCACGCTGCCCACGAGATTCAGGCAATTCTGGACATGGGCGTGGATTTCGACCGCACGCCGGACGGCGAACTGCACCGGACACTGGAGGGCGGTCACTGCCGCCACCGCATCTTCCACCACAAGGATGCCACCGGCGCAGAGATTCTGGACAAGCTCATCCGCAAGGTCAAGACCCTGCCCAATGTCACCATTCTGGAACACGCTATGATGGTGGGCATGAAAAAGACCGGCACCGGTTTCTCGGTCAACATCATGCAGGGCGGCTCCTTTACCACATATAACAGCCACTTCATGCTGCTGGCAACCGGCGGTATCGGACGGGTCTACAGCTTCACCACCAATTCCAAAATTGCCACCGGCGACGGCATTGCCTTTGCCTATGAAAACGGCGCAGAGATCCGCAACCTGCACCTGATCCAGTTCCATCCCACCGCTTTCAACGACCACCACACCAGAGAGTGCTTCCTCATCTCCGAGGCAGTCCGTGGCGAGGGCGCTTACCTACTCAACTGCAAGAAGGAGCGGTTCATGGACCGCTATGACGAGCGGCTGGAGCTGGCACCCCGTGACGTGGTATCCCGCTCTATCATTCTGGAGAGCCGGGAGACCAAGTCCGACAACTTCTATCTGGACATTTCCCACAAGGATCCGGAGTTCGTCCGCAATCGGTTCCCCATGATCTACGAAAAGGTTCTGGAACAGGGCTACGACATGACCAAAGAACCGATTCCGATCTTCCCGTGCCAGCACTACCTCATGGGCGGCATTCAGGTGGACACCAATTCGGAGACCACCATCCCCAATCTGTACGCCGCAGGCGAGTGCTCGCACACCGGCGTTCACGGCAACAACCGCCTTGCCAGCAACTCCCTGCTGGAGGCACTGGTATTCTCCCGCCAGGCAGCACTGGACATCGCCAAGAAGCTGCCGAATACTCCGTCGACCTACGAAACTGCTGCATTCCCGACTTCTCCCGATGCGCAGAAGCTGCCCAAGGGCTTCCGCACTGAGATCCGGAAGATCATGCAGGAAAACTATTTCGTCATTCCCAACAAGGAGAAGCTGCCGGAGGGATTCCGGCGCATCGAGGAAATCCGCAACCAGCTGCTCAACGGCAACTACATCGTAGACGCAGACTATGTGGAGGCAAAATCTCTGGCAACCGTTGCCTATATCATCCTGAAAGAAGTACTCTAAAAAAGCGACAGAAAGGATTTCTACCATTATGATGCTACAGCAGACCTACATCGACCGGCTGATCACCGCAGCACTGGAAGAGGATATTCATTATATTGACGTTACCACAGACAACCTCATGGACGACGCACACACCAGCGAGGCGTACTATCTGGCAAAGGACAGCGGTGTCCTCTGCGGCATTGACGTGGCAAAGCGTGTCTTTGAGTTGGTGGGCGGCAGATTCCAGATGGACATCCGCATCCACGACGGCGAAAAGGTAAAGAAGGGCGACATCATCGCCACCATGACCGGCAGCACCAAGACGCTCCTCAAGGGCGAGCGCACGGCACTGAACATCCTCCAGCACATGAGCGGCATCGCCACTGCGACCAGCCGCTGTGTGGAACTGGTGGAGGGCACACGGGCACAGATCACCGACACCCGCAAGACACTCCCCGGACTGCGTCCGCTTCAGAAGTATGCAGTCACCGTGGGCGGCGGCAAGAACCACCGCTACAATCTGTCCGACGGCGCTATGCTCAAGGACAACCACATCGACGCTTACGGCGGCATCACGCCGGCAGTGCAGGCGCTCCGTGCCAAGATCGGTCACATGGTGAAGATCGAGGTAGAAGTCCGCACCCTGACAGAGCTGGAAGAGGCACTGTCCGCCGGCGCTGACATCATCATGCTGGACAACATGAGCTGCGAAGAGATGACCAGGGCAGTGCAGCTGGTGAACGGCAGGGTTCCGCTGGAGGCATCCGGCAACGTCACCGAGGCAACCATCCGCAGCATTGCGGAAACCGGCGTGGACATCATCTCGCTGGGCGCACTGACACACTCTGTGAAGTGCTTCGACATCTCCATGCGCATCAGCACCAAACAGTAAGAGCTTGTGTTCGTAGGAAATATATGCGGATTTTCGAGCAAATTTTTTTGCAGACAAGGCAAAAATTTGCAGGCATACTTTCGTATGGCAAGAATTTTTAACGCAGTATGCAACAAAATTTGCCGAAAAGACGTAGATAGACGCCTATGAACACGAGCTCTAAGCGCTAATCTCAGAAACGTATCACCGGCGGGCAGCTGTGGTTTTCCACAGCTGCCCGCTTTTTGCTGCCCTGCATTGCTAAAATTCTGATTTTCAGAACAAACACTTGACTTTTTCAAAACATGCTGGTACAATCCAGATAAAAATTCAGAGCTTGTGTTCATCGGAAATATATGCGGATTTTCGAGCAAATTTTTTTGCAGACAAGGCAAAAATTTGCAGGCATACTTTCGTATGGCAAGAATTTTTAACGCAGTATGCAACAAAATTTGCCGAAAAGACGTAGATAGACGCCTATGAACACGAGCTCTCACCCACGGACACAGATTTCGTGTCCCTGTTGTTCTGGAAAGGAGTTTGTCCATGAAAACGTTGATCCTTGCTTACGAGAATGCCTGCAAAAGTCTGGAATCCAGAATCCTCCAGCTGCGTGAGATGATGAAAGCCCCCGATCTGCCCCAGCGGGAGCGGGACAGTCTGGAGCAGCGCCGCCGGCTGATGGTCACGGAGATTCGGGAGATGCGCCAGAGCATCGAACAGATGCGCGGCTATCTGCCGGAGGAAGGGAGGGAGTTCCTTGCGCATGAAAAAGAATGACTGGAGCGGTCTGCTGTTTCCTGAGGAATCACAGGTGCCGTCCCGAGGTTCCCGCCGCTTTGCACGTTACATTGCAAAAAATATCATCAAAAATGAACTTTCCCCAAGACAAAAGCAAATTCTTGTGCTATACTATAAAGAGCAGAAGACGATGCCGGAGATCGCCGCAGCGCTGGGGATCACCACATCCACCGTCTCCCGCACGAGAAAACGTGCCTGCACTTCAATTCAGAAAAAGCTGCAGTCCTACGGGCTGTACTAGGAGGTTTCCCATACATGACAACACCCGTCTACGACTTTTTGACCGCATACGCCGCACAAGACAACACCCGCCTGCACATGCCCGGCCATAAGGGACGGCTTGGCGCTCCGGCACTTCAGGAGGCGGCAAAGCTGGATCTCACCGAGATCACCGGCGCAGACAGCCTGTTTGAAGCCGATGGCATTCTCGCCGAGAGCGAGGCAAACGCTGCCTCCCTCTATGGCACTGCCTATACCCTCTACTCCTGCGCCGGCTCCACCCTCTGCATCCAGACCATGCTCCTGCTGATGAAACAGGAGGGGCGCACGGTGATCGCTGCACGCAACGTCCACCGTGCCTTCCTCAATGCCTGCGTGCTGCTGGATCTGCCGGTACAGTGGGTGTACCCCCAGGAGAGTGACGGCATTCTCTCCGGCAGCTATGCGCCGGAGGACTTCGAAAAAATTTTACAGCAGCTGGGCCGTCCGGCGTGCATCTATCTCACCTCGCCGGACTATCTGGGACGCACCGCAGACATCGCCGCTTTTGCCGCACTTTGTCAGCAGTACCACGCACGCCTGCTGGTGGACAACGCCCACGGCGCACATCTGGCGTTTCTCCCCAACCGCTGCCACCCCATTCAGTTGGGGGCGGACTACTGCTGTGACTCCGCCCACAAGATGCTGTCCGGACTCACTGGCACCGCCTACCTCCATGTGCGCAGCGACATTGATGCCACGCCGGAACGGGTGCGCAGTGCCATGGCGATGTTCGCCAGCACCAGCCCCTCCTACCTCATGCTGGCTTCGCTGGACTGGTGCAACCGGGAGCTTGCCTCTCCGCTGTTTCGGGAGCGGCTGGCGGATGTCGCCGAACGGCTCCAGCAGCTGCGCTGCATCCTCTCCCAGAAATACGTCTTTGCGGACAGCGAGCCAATGCATCTGACCATTGACGCTGCCGCCAGCGGTTTCTGCGGAACAGAACTGGAAGCATATCTGCAAAGCCGGCACTTTATCTTAGAATACGCCGACTGCTACCATGTGGTCATGCTGTTCTCCGCCGCCAACACGCCGGAGGAGATCGCCGCACTCCAGCAGGCGCTGGAGGACTTCGCACCGTCCCAGCCGCCGGCGGGACAGAAATTCCGCCTGCCCCATCCGGAAACCGTCTGCGGCATTCGGGAGGCTGCGCTGGCACCGCAGGAGATTCTGCCCGTCCAGCACAGCGCCGGACGCATCTGTGCGGCAGTCAAAGTGCCCTGTCCGCCGGCAGTGCCCATCGTCCTCAGCGGCGAGCGCATTGACCGGGCGTGCATCGACGTCTGTCAGGGCTACGGCATCTCCACCATTCAGGTGGTTCAGTAAGGAGGGAGCATCTTGTCCACATACACCAAATTCTATGGGAACGAGAGCCTGCGCCAGAATCTGCGGCAAATGCAGGCACGGGGACGCATGGCGCACGGCATCCTGCTGCACGGTGCGGCAGGGCTGGGCAAAAAGACACTGGCGGCGCAACTCATCGCCGGCATGCTCTGTCAGGCGGAACATGCGCCCTGCGGGAACTGCCGCATCTGCCGCATGCTGGAAAAGCAGCAGCACCCCGACGTTCGCTGGGTGGAACACAGCGGCAAGCTGGGCGGTTTCTCTGTGGAAACAGTGCGCAGCGTCTGCACCGATCTGGCAATTCCGCCCAGCGAGGGGGATGCCAAGTTCTATGTCTTTGCCGACTGCGACGCCATGGATCCACGGACGCAGAACCTGCTGCTGAAAGCCGTGGAGGAGCCGCCGGATTACGTTTATTTTCTGTTCACCGCAGAATCCCCTGCCGTCCTGCTTCCCACGGTGCGCTCCCGCATTGTGTCGGAGGCGGTGTTTCCCGTCACCGAGGCGGAATGCCGTGAGGCGCTGGGCGAACGGGGCTTTTCACCGGAGGCGTGCGAGGACGCAGTCGGCGTATTCCACGGCAACATCGGGCGCTGCCTCGCCTATCTGGAAGAGGATGCCATGCGGGAAACTGTTACATTGACAAAAACCGCAATTAATAGTATAATAAAGAAAGACGAGTATACCATGCTGCAAACGGCAGCGGCGCTGGGAAAAGACCGCAGCCGTGCCATGCAGTTTTTACTGTTATTGGACCGCACCATTCGGGATGCCATGGTGCGAAAGCATCAGCCGGATGCGCCCTGCATCGGCTGTGACGCAGAGGGAGCTTCCCTGCTGGCAAGGCAGCTCTCCTCCTCCGGTGCGCAGAACATGCACCTTGCCGTCAACCGGGCCTATGCAGCGCTGGCGGCAAATGTCAACCTGCCTCTGGCACTGTCGGCACTGTGCGCCGCCTGTATGGATGCCGGAACTGCGTCCTCTCTCCGAAGCCAGAAGAAAGGAAGAAAACTTCTATGATCGAAATCATCGGCGTCCGTTTCAAAGAGGGTGGCAAGGTCTACTATTTCTCCCCGCAGAACAAACAGTTCCGGCAGGGCGACCTTGTCATCACGGAAACGGCACGCGGAACGGAATGCGGCGAGGTCGTCATTCCCAATAAAAAAATTCCGAAGTCCGAGGTAACTGCGCCCCTCAAGCCCATTCTGCGGGCTGCCACACGGGACGACCGGCGCATTTTGGAACAGAACCGCCGCAAGGAAGCCCGTGCGTTTCAGGTGTGCGAGGAAAAAATCGCATTCCGCAAGCTGAAAATGAAGCTGGTAGACGTGGAGTGCACGTTCGACAACAGCAAGCTGCTGTTCTACTTCACAGCGGACAACCGTGTGGATTTCCGGGAACTGGTCAAGGATCTGGCGGCAGTCTTTCGCACCCGCATCGAGCTGCGGCAGATCGGCGTGCGGGACAAGGCGAAGATTCTGGGCGGTCTGGGCATCTGCGGCAGAGAGTTCTGCTGCAAGGGGCATCTGCTGGACTTCCAGCCCGTGTCCATCCGCATGGCAAAGGAACAGGGCTTGTCTCTGAATCCCACCAAGATCTCCGGATGCTGCGGCAGACTGATGTGCTGTCTGAAATACGAGCAGAACGTCTATGAGGAACTGCTGCGCATCACGCCGAAGGTCGGCGCACTGGTGGCGCTGGAGGACGGCACCCACGGCAAGGTCTGCGAGGCCAATCCCCTCACCGGCGAACTGAAAATCATGCCGGACAAGGCGGATGTTCCGGTGAAAGCCCATCGGGATTCCGTCAAGGTTCTGCGGGACGGCAGAATCAAGGTCAATCAGGCAGAACGCAAAGCATTGAAATCGCTGGAAGATCAATAAGAGCCTGTTTCGCATCTTTTTCTATACGTCTTTCCGGCAGATTTTGCCGGTGACTGCGTCAAAAATCCTTGCCATACGGAAGTATGCCTGCGAATTTTTTCCTTGTCACCGACAAAATCATACTCAAAAATCCGCACAGAAAAAGATACGGAACAAGCTCTAAGTGCGATTTCGGATAGAACCGATTCCGGTTCCGAAAAAGAAGTGCGGAAATTCCGCACGTAAAATAGGAGGTTATTTCCCATGCCATCAACACAACCATCTCGTCAGCAGCCCCCCAAGAAGCACGGAAACCGCCGTGTGCGGTACGACCGCATTCTGGCAGTTCTCTTGATTTTCATCGTGCTGATTGTTATCCTCACCAAATGCTGCACCAGCTGCAGCAAAAAGAAAAACAACGCTGAAACACCGCCGGTCACCACTTCCGCACAGACAGAGGCGCCGACGGAGGCAACCACTGAGGCAGGCTACAGCAGCACCGTCTACCTGAGTCCGTCCAACCAGACCGACAACAAGTTCTACACCGGCGACACCACCGAGGCTGCGGTCTGCCGCATTGTTGCCGAAAAGGTCAAGACCATTCTGGAACAGTCGGGTTACACCGTTCTGATCGCCGGCGAAAACGACACGCTGGAGACCAAGACCGCTATGGGCGCAAACAATCTCGCC
The DNA here is from genome assembly GCF_020709055.1 of Ruminococcus callidus. Classification (GTDB taxonomy): domain Bacteria; phylum Bacillota; class Clostridia; order Oscillospirales; family Ruminococcaceae; genus Ruminococcus_C. The sequence goes on along the minus strand of NZ_JAJFCK010000007.1, from coordinate 1,124 downwards.
GCCTATGTTGCCATCCACACCAATGCCGGCGACGGCGTAGGCACGGACTGCTACTACAACGGCAACTCCGCACAGAGCAAGGCACTGGCGCAGGCAGTCTATGATCCGGTGGCAGAGCTGACACCCACCGACGACGGCGGTCTGATCGACGGCGCACAGTCCGGCTCGGATTCGCAGGTCTATGAGGTCAGCAGCAACCAGAGCCCTGCCTGCCTCATCGAAATGGAATACCACGACGGTCCGAATGTGGCACAGTGGATTCTGGACAACGAGGACAAGCTGGCACAGGCCGTTGCCACCGGTATTCTGAACTATCTCCGTTCCGCAACCAGCACACAGGGAGGCACCGCAAATGGCATTGCAGCAACCACAACCGCCGCATCCGACGCACTCGGCGGAGAATCCGGCATGGATGCACTCACCACAACCACAACAGCCCAAGGTCAATTATCAGTCGGAAACTGACCGCATCCTACAGCACCTGCCGCAGGATCGTGTCCCGACGCTCTTCCTCCACGCCTGCTGCGCACCGTGCAGCAGCTACGTGCTGGAATATCTCAGCCGCTGCTTCTCCATCACGCTGTTTTTCTACAACCCCAACATTGCACCGGAGGCGGAATATCTGCACCGAAAGGCGGAACTGCAGCGGCTGGTGCGGGAGATGCCGCTGGGCAATCCGGTGACCGTTCTCGACGGCGATTATTTCCCGGAGCGGTTCTACGCCCTCGCCAAGGGGCTGGAACAGGAGCCGGAACGGGGAGCACGCTGTCAGAAGTGCATCGGGCACCGGCTGGAGGAGACGTTCCGGACGGCGGCACAGCAGCCGCAGCTACCGGACTTCGTCTGCACCACACTGAGCATCAGTCCCCACAAGGACGCCGTGTTCATCAACACCGCCGGCAATGCGCTGGCGGCGCAGTACGGCATCTCATGGCTGCCCTCGGACTTTAAGAAAAAGGGCGGATATCAGCGGTCAATTGTATTATCCAGAGAGTACGACCTCTATCGGCAGAACTTCTGCGGCTGTGTCTACAGCCGGCTGGAGGCGGAGCGGCGCATGGCACAGGAGTAAGAACCTGTCTTCACAAGCGTATACACGTGTCTTTTCGGCAAATTTTGCTGCA
>NZ_JAJFCK010000069.1 GCF_020709055.1 Ruminococcus callidus | reverse complement strand
TCTGCAAAAAAATTTGCTCGAAAATCCGCATATATTTCCTATGAACACAAGCTCTAATAGACCTTGTGTTCGCTGTCCACATAATCTGTCAGCGTTTCCAGAATGATCTGGGGATTCTCGCTTTCAAAGTTTACATTTTCCGATGGTGTGATCATCGCTGTGATTGCCTCATGCGGTTCGTTCGCCCACAGATTTTCTTTGCCAACGGTGTTTTTGCCATACAGCAGCGTTCCCACCGATGCGCACTTTGTAAATGCAACTGTGCCCCGTGTTGCCACATCCCCCTCTGTGTCCAGGATCGTTCCGCCATAATTGATAAAGAATTCCACCGGAGAGGAAATGATTTTCCACTGCCCGTGAAACATTGTGCCGTTAGGGACAGCCACCTGTATTCCTGCCTGGTCGGTCATGAGATACATGTCATCTGATTCCCGATGGGTGATGGGCGCATTGGGATCGAAGATGTGTTTTGTCCCGCTGGAATCCGTATAAAACCATCCCACGAATTTGACTTCCTTATAGTAGGAAAAATCCTCCAGATAATGTTCCGAATTCCAACTCGATGTAAAATCATAGGAATCCCGAATGCGGACACGATACAGCTTTGCATACGGATTTTCTATATCTGCGCCGTATTTCTCCTGATACAATTTTCCGGCTGCGCCCAACTCATCAAAATAGCCATTCGGCTGATCCGGCAGCCTGTCAATACCGATTCCAAAAGAATCAGCAAGAGTGGGTGTCCCGTCTTTCCAGTCTTCCCCATATACATATATCTTATCTTTGTCATTTTTCTGTGCATCGGTAATCGCATTGTTTGATCTGACGATCTGCGGCAGATTGATATCGAAAAGCATCATGCTCTTCCGGACTGGTGTGGCGAGAATCAGGCAGTCATTCGGATCCACTGCTCCTTTCGGATTCCAAGCGCCAAAATACGGCTTACCCTTAAAATTTCCGCCGCCGTTCCAGTTGACCGCACTGCCGGACTCGCTGCAAATGCGAACTTGCCCCGGATAAATTTCCTCTTTCGCTTTTTCCAAATACAAATCCTGCGGTTCGCCGGATACACGAAGCGTTTCATCTTTCGAATCTGTTGCCGGAATGTTGATATACTGCGGAGCGCTTTCATCTCCTGTCCAGATATAGTACGCATCGCCGTGTTTGGTGAAATGCCATTCTGTAAATTCTCCATCTGTGCTGGAAACATAGTATTGGCCATCCACTTTCATCACATCGCACAGCCCTGCCGCCAGCCGGTTGCTGTTTTTGGGAGAGGCATATCCCATCAATGCCGCATGCTTTTTCTCGGCAGCCGCGCCATCATTGACACTCACGATTGCATAACTCTGCCCGTCCAAGTTCATCTCCTCCGACCATGTCACCATGGCGTAGACAGAGAAGCCCTCGGTATCGAAAGAGAGGTCGGTCAGCTGGTTATCCTCCTGCACCGCCACATCCGTGATGGAGGGCAGCTTGACCCCATCTTCCTCGAAATGGAGCACCGCAACATTATCCCGGCTCTCCACAGGAATAGTTTCCTTAAAATGGAAATTTACCTTTGCCTCGTCAGATACGGGGAGGTACGTGCCGTCTGCCGTATAGAAGCTCACATCATATAGTTTCACCTGCCGGATTTCCCCTGTCGCCACACGCTCCGCTGCTGCAGTATACGTATTTTCTGTGTCCTCGATGGGTGTCACCGTGAGCACCGCATCCTCCGGCACAGAAGCGCCCTCCGGCAGAACGACCGTTGCGAAGAGCAGGTCGTCCTCGTAGCTGTAGAAATGGGAATTTTCGGTAAATCCAGGCGCTGAAATTTCCGTGAATGCGGGGAAAATTCCCTGCGCATCCTCGACAGTCAAAGTATCTGCCGGAAATGTCAGGCAGTGCACCACAAAAAAAGCCACCAGACAGGCTAGGATCAAAAACAAAAAACTCCATCGCAGATTTCGCCCTTTTGCATAGGTGCTGCGCTGGAGTTCCGAAGAAAAATGTCGGCGCATCTTCAACTCCTCCATTTTGTCAATTGTATTTTGTTCTAGTTCAAACCTGTATCTTCCAAAATTCTACAGGTTATACAGATAGTATAACACAGTTCGGCAAAAATTGCAAGCCTTTTTTTCGCCATTTCTAACGGATCATATAATTTTTTGCGAAATTTCATTGAATTTCTGAGCAATTTCACATTGCTTTTGGCTGCGCAAGATTCGACTGTTACGGGCGGGAAATTTTAGGACGTGCCAGAGGGGAAAGCGCATTGTTTTTGCGTCTTGCAAGCCGTCGAAAAATATGATATACTATAGAAAAGCATCGCAGAAAAGGAGGTCAGAAAGCAGATGGACTGTCCCCATTGTAAAACGCAGCTTTTCCCCGGCGAAAAGCGCTGTCATTTTTGCAACAAGCGTGTGTACCCCATTCGCTGGCGGAACTGGTTTGTGATCCTGATGCTCGTGCTCTTTTACCCCGTCGGAGTGTACCTGATGTGGAAGCACAAGCGTGGTGTCTGGGCGGAGCGCACCATTCTGCGGGTGTGCACCCTCGCCCTTGCGGAAACCATCTGTGCCATCTGGATCGGGTTCTATTTCCTGTGGGACGTGGCGAATGCATGGCACATCCGCTATGTGGAGTCGTTCTGCGGGCCACGGGCAGCAGAACAGCAGGTGCTCGCCGCTTTCTGCACCTATGGCAGCACCAGAGATCACAACGAGGTCAATCTGGACTACGACGAGGAGAACGACTGCTACGTCCTATCCTACACCTATCTGTGGCAGGAGTCCTGCCGGAGTCTGGCGACCTCCGCTTCAATTTCCCGCATCGTATCCGGCTTTCTGGACACCTACCAGAACCTGTCCCCCCATCTGGACACCACGCTGGAACTGGATGTCTACGGCGGGACGGGCTATGACAACAGCCAGCCCGTAGTGCGCCTGCGGATGAATCCGGAGCAGATCGCCAGCTGTGACTGGGAATCGTTCAAGGGCGAGAGCATTTATGTGCAGCTGGAACAGAACAGCGAACTGTTCGAGATCTACGAACCGATTCTGGAAAAAGTCCCGCCGGAGAAGATCCGCTATCGGGATGGGAAATGGGATCGCATCCGGAAGTACAGCTATTTCCTCGGATGAGGCGCAGAAACGTATCGCTGGGATTTGTAGGGACAGGTTGTGCCGTGTCCGGCAGTTTATCATCACACAAAAGGGATACCTTGCACGGTATCCCTTTTTGCTTGTATTTCGCCGAAAATGTTTTGGGGAATAAATCGGACACGGCACAACCTGTCCCTACTCATATAACATACAACAAAAAACGGGACAGATGCACGAAAATTGTGCGTCCGTCCCGTTTATGGTCAGAGCGTATGATGTTCCGGTTCGATGATGATTATTCGCCCAGCAGGAACTTTGCCAGTGCCACAACGTCTGCGGCGTTGAAGCTGCCGTCCTGATTCATGTCCAGATACGGTGCATACTGTGCCTCGCCAACCCATTCCTGACGCATTGCCGACAGGTCGAAGCCGTTGACCACCTTATCGAAATTCACATCGCCGGGGATAAAGTTGCCGTCCGGCTCTGTGGTGGTTGTGGTCGTGGTCTCGCTGCTGGTGGTGGTCACTGTGGTGGTGATGGGGTCAAGCGGTTCAACGTCATCCACAATGGCGTAGAACGCCGGCTTTGCCTTGAAGTTCTCGTCGAACAGCAGCGGCACACGGGTTGCACGCCAGCTCTGGTCGTCGGTAACGCCCCAGATAACAACAGCGGAGATGTTGTCCTTGTACTTCACACAGAGGTCGAAGATATCGCTGTACATCTGCGCCTGCTTCTCCAGACCGGCTTCGGAGGTGTCGCTGGTGGTGATGTCCAGCTCGGTGATCTGAATGTCCAGACCGGTGGAAGCAAACTTGGACAGCGCATTTTCATAGGTGGAAGCGTTGGGGAATCCAACGTCCAGATGGGACTGCATGCCGATACCGTCGATGAGTCCCTTTTCTTTCAGTTCCATTGCCATGTCATAGATGGCAGTGGTCTTCTGCGGCATGTATTCGTTGAAGTCGTTGTAGTAGAGCTTGCAGCCTGCCGGTGCGTACTTTCTGGCGAACTGGAAAGCGTACTCAATGAAGGAGTTGTCGCCAAAGATCCGTGTCCATGCGGAGCTGTCGGGGTTTTCGGACTTGCTGGAACCTGCGGCACGGGGTGTGCCGTTGTCCTGCCATGCCTCATTGACAACGTCCCATGCGTAGAACTCCACGTCCGGATACTGGGTTGCCAGTCCCTCCATGACGTTCTTGATGTAATTTTCCATACGAGTGATCATGGTGTCCTTGTCGACCCAGTCACCGTCGTCGGAAAAATTCTCCTTAAAGAACCAGTCCGGTGTCTGGCTGTGCCATACGAGGGTGTGGCCACGAACCGGAATCTTATTCGCAGCGCAGTATTTCAGCAGAGCGTCTGCCTGCGAGAAGTTGACCTGCGGGTTGGTGTTGCCGCCCTTTGCCTGAGATGCCGCCTGATCCAGCACGTAGTCCGGCTTCAGCTCGTTGCCGAAGGTGATGCTGCCGCTGAAGTGCTTCTGCACCAAATCCATAAAGGACGGCGAGGAGAGATTGGATGCCATAACGGCAGTCCCCACTTTGAAATAGCCGCTGTACACATCTTTCAGCGAGGCAATATCTTCCTCAATGGGGATAATGGGCGCTTCCGCAAGGGTGAAATCGTCGATGTACAGAGTGGAGGCATCGTTGCACTCGAAGTAGACATACACCTTGGAAACCTCACTGGTGAAGCTGAACTTGACGTTGGAAAATTCTGTCCAGTCGCCGTTGGATGTGCCGCTTGCCAGATTGCTGTAGTGGCGTTCGCCGGCAGTGTCGGTGTATTCCAGACTCAGCTTTACGCTGTTGTACCATTCAGTCTTGGCGAAAGCGCTGATGGTGTACTCCTTGTTGGGCTGGCAGATATCGTCCACCAGGAGCTGCGGGCCGTGCCAGCCCTTGGCACGGTCGGATACCATCATGGAAGAGGAGCCGCCGTGTGCCTGACTGCTGGTGATGGAGATGGATTCTACGCCGCCTCTGCCGGTGAACGGCAGAGATTCGCCGGTGTCCTCAAAGTCAGAGCTGTAGATAACTGCTCCGGTCTCGGCATCTGCTGCGGTGGCAGTTGTGAATGGGACGGACGTGCCCATCAGCACGCCGCCCAGCACCCCGGCAAGAACTCGTTTGGCTGTGTGTCGTTTCATGATCATGACCTCCGATTTGCTGATTTGTTTTTTCAAAATCCCTTGGCATTCAGGTGCGCAACATTGTCACACATTGCAGCAGTGCCGCCCGAACCTGATTATTCCAGATAGAATCAGTGTACCACATCTTTTCGAAAATGTAAATACAAACATACAATCTGCTTAATTTTTTGTAGCATTATACAAATCCGAAGCCGCAGAGCATAGCAGACTGCACAAAGCGCCCGCCGGCAGCGACGGGCTGAACATGCTGTTCTTCAGCACCGACTTCCCCTACTTCAACACCACCCGCATCTCTGATGTGGTGGTCAAGTGCGACGATACCGAGTATCCCATCGCAAAACCCAGCGTCATGGCAGACAATCAGGGCAACATGTACGTGGAACTGGTCAATATCTGTAACACCAGCCTGGCTCCGCTGGACTGCACCATGCCCAAGGACAGCATCACCATCACCTTTACCATCAGCGGCACCGGAAACGTTCTCCAGTAAAAATCTGCCGGAATTTTCGCAAAAAATACCCAAAGCCCCCGTCAGAGCACTCCGCTTTGGCGGGGGCTTTTTCGGAAAAAAATCAGAATTTATGAAAAAGTGCTTGATTCTTGCTGAAAAATGTAGTATAATAAAATCCGTATGGTGAAGTCACATACAATGCCATATCATGAAAGGAGTTTGACCATGATTTATTCAAACGAAGTAACCGAAATGTGCTGCGTAAAACAGGGCGTACAGCACGGTGCTGCACCGATCCCCGAGGAAGCAAAGTGGGTAAAGGCAAAGGAAATCAAGGACATTTCCGGTCTGACACACGGTGTGGGCTGGTGTGCACCGCAGCAGGGCGCATGTAAGCTGACCCTCAATGTCAAGGAGGGCGTGATCCAGGAAGCTTTGGTGGAGACCATCGGATGTTCCGGTATGACCCACTCTGCTGCAATGGCAGCAGAAGTTCTGCCGGGCAGAACCGTTCTGGAAGCACTGAACACTGACCTGGTTTGCGACGCAATCAACACCGCAATGCGTGAGCTGTTCCTGCAGATCGTATACGGCCGTACCCAGAGCGCATTCTCTGAAGAGGGTCTGCCGATCGGCGCTGGTCTGGAAGATCTGGGTAAGGGTCTGCGCTCTCAGGTTGGTACCATGTACAGCACCCTGAAGAAGGGTCCCCGTTATCTGGAAATGACCGATGGCTACGTTACCAAGATCGCTCTGGACGAAGATGATGAGATCATTGGCTACAAGTTCGTAAACTTTGGCAAGATGATGGACTTCATCAAGGCTGGCGATGACGCAAACACCGCATTCGAAAAGGCACAGGGTCAGTACGGCCGTGTTGCTGATGCAGTGAAGTTTGTGGATCCGAGAAAAGAATAAGGAACAGGAGGAAACGACCCATGGCATTATTTGAATCATATGAGAGAAGAGAAGCAAAGATTCTGGCTGTTCTGAAGGAATACGGCATCGATTCCATCGAGGGCGCTGCGGAAGTTACCAAGGCTGCCGGTCTGGATGTATACAAGATGGTAGAGGGCATTCAGCCGATCTGCTTCGAAAACGCAAAGTGGGCATACACCGTTGGTGCTGCCATCGCAATCAAGAAGGGCTGCCGCAGAGCTGCTGACGCTGCTGCTGCCATCGGCGAGGGTCTTCAGGCTTTCTGCATCCCGGGTTCTGTTGCAGACCAGAGAAAGGTTGGTCTGGGTCACGGCAATCTGGGCAAGATGCTGCTGGAGGAAGAGACCAAGTGCTTCGCTTTCCTGGCTGGCCACGAATCCTTCGCTGCTGCTGAGGGCGCAATCGGTATCGCTGAAAAGGCAAACAAGGTTCGGAAGGAACCGCTGCGTGTCATCCTGAACGGTCTGGGCAAGGACGCTGCACAGATCATCGCACGTGTCAACGGCTTTACTTATGTAGAGACCGAAATGGACTACTACACCGGCGAGGTTAAGGAAGTATTCCGCAAGTGCTACTCCAAGGATGCAAACAGCCCCCGTGCCAAGGTAAACTGCTACGGTGCAAACGATGTTACCGAAGGCGTTGCCATCATGTGGAAGGAAGGCGTTGACGTTTCCATCACCGGTAACTCCACCAACCCGACTCGTTTCCAGCACCCGGTTGCTGGTACTTACAAGAAGGAATGCGTCGAGAAGGGCAAGAAGTACTTCTCCGTTGCTTCCGGCGGCGGCACCGGCCGCACCCTGCATCCGGATAACATGGCTGCAGGTCCGGCTTCCTATGGTATGACCGATACCATGGGCCGTATGCACTCGGATGCACAGTTCGCAGGTTCTTCCTCCGTTCCGGCTCACGTAGAGATGATGGGTCTGATCGGCATGGGCAACAACCCCATGGTTGGTGCAACCGTTGCTGTGGCAGTATCCGTTGAGGAAGCTGCAAAGGCTGGCAAGTTCTAAGAAACTGCGTGGATCTTCCATGCTGATATGAAAAAGAGCACCTCGGCTGGTTTTGAACTGACCCCAAAAAGTTAGACAAAGATTCAAAAGAAAATTTATGCAAAGCGA
>NZ_JAJFCK010000068.1 GCF_020709055.1 Ruminococcus callidus | reverse complement strand
TTCGTATGGCAAGAATTTTTAACGCAGTATGCAACAAAATTTGCCGAAAAGACGTAGATAGACGCCTATGAACACGAGCTCTCACACAATACAGTTCAGCAGAGGCTGCGCTGCGTGCAGCTGGAGATAGCGAACAAACACATCCTCCCCGATACACTCGATTGCCTCCTGAATCTCCTGCCTGCTCTCTGCGCTGATATTTACGCCCTGACTGGCGGACAATTCATAGCTCCATTTTCCGAGCAATTCGGAATCCATTTTCCGAATCCGGGCAAACTGTTCCTCTGTCGGCTCCGTATCAAACAGCTCCAGCCCCTTGTACAAGCCTCTTTTGTAATTGATCCGATAATATGCGAGAACGCTGTTTCGCACTTCGGCATTTGTCGGCGCCTGTTCAGAAGTGTCCGTTTCCCGATCGATCTTGATCTGGATTGCCTTATCTGTACCAGTTGTAAAATAAACCGCACGACCAGCGGGGAGATTGGACAAGAACTCCTTTTGTTCATCTTTCAGCATGATCGTATTCCCGATGGCTTCCTTATCGTCCGCTGCAAAGATACGGTGAATGATCTTGGTGTTGGTGTTCTTCAGAACATCCGGTGTCAGTTTGTTCGGAATCTGGTCGGCGATAATCAGACACTCCCCGTATTTGCGAATTTCCGCAAGCATGTCCGAGAACATTTCAACGCTCTGCTTTTTCGAAGGGCTGTCACCAGACTGATACTTGCTTAGCAATCGATGCGCTTCTTCTACCAATGTAATATGCTGAAATTTTCCGTCCATCTGATATTTTTCACGAATTGCTTCGGAAAGATTGATTAGGATGAAGCCCATGATGAGAGATTTTTCTGCGCTGCTCCGGATGTTTTCCAGTTCGAACACCACCTTGTGCTCCAGCAGATCGATAAAATCAACAGAGGAACTGGTATTCAGCAAAAATTCCTTTCCGCCGCTTGTCAAGCCTGATGGGATTCGGGTTCTTTATGATGGCACGAAAACAAATCTGGATTCCCTGCGGGATTCTGGCAGTGGTCTGGATTTGTCACGTCTGGTTTTTCCTGTTTCGGGTAAAGACGCTGGAGCGTCCGGCGGAGTTGGAAAAATCGTAGGGATATGATTGCGGAACCGATCGGCTTCAAGCATGAGCAGCGGGAAAAGAAAGTGTCTGTCAAGAAATTGCAGAAAGCATCTCAATTGAGATGCTTTTTCATGTTTCGGCTACTTTTCCGCTTTTTCGAAAGTAAATGTGATTTGCTGCACCAAAATATGCAAAAAGTGTTGATAAAGACGGGCGGAATAGGTATAATTATATCAAACAAGAAAACACGAATTTTGTCGAAAAGAAACCGCTGCTTTGTCAATGGAATTGCCCATCAGATTTGTGCAGTTGAATTGGCGGATTATTCTTGGAGGAGGATATCATCATGGTGAAAGAAAAAGTAATGTCAGAATTGAAACAGAGAATAGCCGAAGCAGGCTTGGATCATATCAGATGTTAATAAAATGGGGACATTTATGGTGTACAGGGATCACCAATCTAAAGTGGAAATGTTTGCGGTTGATGGAGAGCCACTGTTCCCATTCGACGCAATTACCAATATTCTGTATGATGACAGAATAGAAAGCATGCACTATTGTACAGAAGAGACTGCGTTTAGAATTCTATTTGAATTATATAATGATTATTTGTTTATCTATGAAATAGGAGATCAGGGAGATGCGTGGTTGCTGCGAAATGATAGAAATGAATGGTTTACAGATGGCAAAAAGGGAACAGATGAATTGAAATCCTATAATGACAAATTTCAGAAAAGAATTTTTATCAAGAATTTGATATGGTCGATCATACCGGACATTAATTGTTTTGATGATGATTTTGTAGCATCAGAAGACCTTAAAACAATTGAAGAAACGATTTGGTCGTACATATATGAGAACCTGTCTTCACAAGCGTATACACGTGTCTTTTCGGCAAATTTTGTTGCATACTGCGTGAAAAATACTTGCCGGGCGACAGCCCGCCTGCGTATTTTTGCCTTGTCTGCAACAAAATTATGCTCGAAAATCCACATATATTTCTTGTGAAGACAGGTTCTGAAACGCCACAAGATACTGAGATGCTTCTATTTTTTGCACATCATGTTTTATCTTGTAAAATGTATGATGATGATAATAAAGTTATGATTGATGTTCCTAAAATATTGCAGTATATTCAGGATAAAGATTTAAAGGATGCTTTAATGATGTATATAAGAAGAGAGTGGCTTGACGAAAATGGGGAGATCTATATTCCAGATGACTTTTTAGAAGAAGTAACGCTGGCTATGAAATACCTAAAATAAATCCTACAGAGTTCAACTTTAGAAGGCCTCTTTCCTCATATTGAAATTTGGTGGGAATTGTGGTATAATGGAAAAAACAAATGAGAAGCTGGTGATTTTCATGAGTACGATAAAGGAAACTTTGCATGAAAAAAGGAAAACAACAGAAGACCATATCAAACAGCTCCAGCAGGAGGGAAAAGAAGGTGTCCGCTATACGGCTATGATGCCGGATGTTCCGTTTCTGGTATTCGGGCTGTTCAGTGATATTGGTTGACTCATACACCTGATAGCAGGCATCCTTTATTTTTGCAGAAATGGATTTCACCATGTGTTAGATGGCATTGCCCTCATTGCAGTGGCTGCCGTCGTGTTTGGTGTTGCTTATCTCATTTATTTGAACAAAATCCATGAAAAGGAAATTGCCACAAGATATCAAAAAAACCTTAGCTTTGGCGTGACGGTTTATGCCGGACTGGCAGGGGCTGTGATCGGAATCCTTCAAATCGTGCTGTATGCAGGCGCTTCATCCGAACTCATTTGGCTCGTAATCGGTGGCTTTTTAAACTTTACTTCGGGATTGCCCATTTATCTCTCCTTTCAAAAAGGGATTTTTTACGGTGTAAAATAACTTTCGTAGGTTGAACGACAAAGGACAAAAAAGGAATAAAACAGCAGAGAGCAGCGACAGAAATGTTGCTGCTTTTCTTGGAAAGGAAACCCCAATGAGGAAAACAGCATACCAGATGCGGGAACTGGCAGCATGTGCGCTCCACGGCAAAGTCCCGTCGCAGGAACTTCTGGCGCAGGTCGATCCAGAAAAGCTCTATATCATGTGCCAGTTCCACTGTCTAACGGCGATGGTTGCGGTAGCGCTGCGGTCGGCGGGAATCCGCTCGCCCCAGTGGGAGGAGGAGTACGTAAAAGCCGTCCGCAAGAGCATCCTGCTGGCAGCAGAGCGCCGAAAACTCTGCGAATTTCTGGAACAAAACGGGATCTGGTATCTGCCGCTGAAAGGCATCGTGCTGGAATCAATGTACCCTGAAATCGGCATGCGCCAGATGGCGGACAACGACATTCTCTACGACAAAACCGCACGGGATAAGGTGCGAACGTTTCTGACGGCAAACGGCTATCAGGCAATCAGCTTCGGGAAATCGCACCACGATGTGTACCAGAAACCGCCGGTGTATCACTTCGAGATGCATGTCAGCCTCTATCCGGCCGGACGGGAAAAACGGATCGAGGCGTATTATGCAAATCCGGAACGCCTGCTGAGAAAAGACGCAGACCATCGCTTCGGCTGCCATATGACGGCGGAGGACTTCTACCTCTATATGGTCGCACACACCTACAAGCACGCCACCGGCTGCGGAACCGGACTGCGTGCCCTGCTGGACATCTATGTCTATTTGCAGCAGAAAAGTGAAGTGCTGGACTGGGCATATCTCACAGCAGAATTGCGTCAGCTTGGACTGTCAGAATTTGAACAGCAGATGCGGCAGCTGAGTCTTCGGGTGTTTTCTGCAGTGGAACTGCCGGCGCTGTCTGCGGATGAGCGGAAACAGCTGGAGTCCTGCCTGATCTCCGGCGCTTACGGAACGGTGCAGCAAGGCATTCAGCGGCAGATGCAGGCATACTGTGCCGGGGAGACCGGCGGTACGAAATGGCACTATCTGGTGCAGCGAGTGTTTCCGCCGAGGGCAGTGTGTCAGGCACGGTTCCCGGCGCTGAAACGGTATCCATTTCTGCTGCCGGTGTGCTGGGTGATACGGCTTGTGCAGGCTGTTATTACGCAGAGAAAGCACCTGCTTCTGGAACTGCGGTGTTTCAAGGAACTGCGCAATGACTAGGACGAGCGCTGCGGAAAGCACGCCCGCCGGCGATACTTCCGTCTCCCTGTGAAAAAATTTACGAACTGATTTCTCATTTTTATTTTTAGTTTGTGCAATCCCACAAAATTCAAAAAAAAGCGTTTTCCCCTTGACAAATGCAGTCAGAAGTTGTATACTAACAAGAGAGTTAGAATATTCTAACTTTTCCGTTTTTCAATAGATTTGCTTTTTCTAACAAATTTTTGCCCGTTTGTGCGTTTGCACGAACCGGCAGGCGCATTCAGAAAAAGGAGGGGAATTGGTATGATGCCGCTGATGTTTGCAAGCCCTGGTGACGAAGTTACCATCAAAAAAGTTGGCGGAAGTGCGGAAACCAAAAAGCACCTGGAAGATTTGGGTTTTGTGGTTGGCGGAGCACTGACGGTAGTGAATTCCGGCAGCGGAAACCTTATCGTCAAGGTCAAAGAGACCCGTATTGCCATTACCAAAGAAATGGCTGCAAAAATTATGATATAAGAGGAGGAATTCAACATGGCTACATTAAAAGACGCCAAAATCGGACAGACCGTCCGGGTAAAGAAGCTGACCGGTGAGGGGGCTGTCAAGCGCCGGATCATGGACATGGGCATCACAAAGGGTGTGGAAGTCTATATCCGTAAAGTCGCTCCCCTGGGCGACCCGATCGAAGTTACCGTCAGAGGCTACGAGCTGTCCCTGCGGAAAGCAGATGCTGAGCTGATCGAAGTAGAATAAGAAGCGGTCAGTATCGGCACGTGTTTTTTGGGCAGATTTTGCTGCATGCTGCGTGAATCGCACGCATCTTGTTTGCGGCAAAATGATGCTCGAAAATTTGCGCTGCTTTTCAGCAAATTATTTTTTTGGTCATAAGTTAGCAATCACTAATTAGTAATCGCTAACAGATAAAATGTACGAAAGGATTGAATCAAATGGGTATCAAAATTGCATTAGCCGGTAACCCAAACGCTGGTAAGACCACTCTGTTCAATGCATTGACAGGTTCAAACCAGTTCGTGGGAAACTGGCCTGGTGTAACGGTAGAAAAAAAGGAAGGTAAGCTGAAGGGACATAAAGATGTCATCATCACGGACTTGCCGGGTATCTACTCTCTTTCTCCGTACACCCTGGAAGAGGTTGTTGCCAGAAACTATCTGATCCAGGAACGTCCGGATGCCATCCTGAACATCATCGACGGCACCAATCTGGAACGTAACCTGTACCTCACCACACAGCTGGTGGAGCTTGGCATTCCGGTAGTTGTCGCCATCAACATGATGGACATTGTCCGCAAGAACGGCGACCAGATCCGCATTGACCAGCTGGCAAAGGAACTGGGCTGCAAGGTCGTGGAAATTTCCGCACTGAAGGGCACAGGCATTGATGAGGCTGCCAGGGAGGCAATGAAAGCTGCTGAGAGCAAGATTCCCATGGTTCCCCAGCACAAGTTCTGCGGCTGTGTGGAACATGCCATCGCACATATTGAAGAAGCCTGCCTGCATGACCGTCCGGAAGCGCAGCAGAGATGGTATGCAATCAAGATCTTTGAACGGGACGACAAGGTGCTGGAACAGCTGAACATACCGGAAGCTACCAAAAAGCACATCGAACAGGACATTGAGGCTGCCGAAAAGGAGATGGACGACGACGCAGAGAGCATCATCACCAATGAGCGTTACCTGTACATCGCATCCATTATCAAGGATTGCCTGAAGAAGAAGAAAACCGGCATGACAACTTCGGACAAGATCGATAAGATCGTCACCAACCGTTTCCTTGGTCTGCCGATCTTCGCAGTCATCATGTTCCTGGTTTACTACATTTCCATGGTTACCGTCGGTTCTGCTGCAACAGACTGGGCAAACGACGGACTGTTCGGCGACGGCTGGCATCTGCTTGGCATCGGCACCAGCTCTTATAATGATGCCGCTGACGAATACGGCGACACCAATGCCATTATTGACGGCTATGTGGCTTATCTGGGCGATCAGGGCGTGGATACCGCTGAGCTGGAAAGCTACATCGACGCAGAAGCAGACACCTTTGACGGCGAAGCGGCAAAGGACATGATCCTGAACTATGAAAAGGATTACAACGCAGACTTCTCTTATGATGTAGAAGATGAAGAAACACTGGAAGTTACCACAGAAACCGCTTCCATGGACGACCTGACCACTGCGGCAGACGAATTCGCAAAGGGCGAACCGGATCCGGCAGATTATGGCGTATGGGTTCCGGGTATTCCGGTACTGATCGAAAAGGGACTGGACGCTGTTAACTGCGTAGACTGGCTGAAGGGTCTGGTTCTGGACGGTATCGTTGCCGGTGTTGGTGCAGTTCTGGGCTTCGTACCGCAGATGCTGGTACTGTTCATTCTGCTGGCAATCCTGGAGGCCTGCGGTTACATGGCTCGTATCGCATTCGTGATGGACCGTATCTTCCGGAAGTTTGGTCTGTCCGGCAAGTCCTTTATCCCGATTCTGGTCGGCACAGGCTGCGGCATTCCGGGTATCATGGCTTCGAGAACCATTGAAAACGAACGTGACCGCCGTATGACCGTTATGACAACCACCTTTATCCCCTGCGGCGCAAAGCAGCCGTTTATTGCAATGATCGCCGGTGCAATTTTCGGCGGTTCGGCATGGATCGCAACCGGTGCTTACTTCCTGGGTATGGCAGCAATCGTTGTTTCCGGTATCATTCTGAAAAAGACCAAGATGTTCGCCGGCGATCCGGCACCGTTCGTTATGGAGCTGCCGGCATACCACATGCCGACTGTCGGCAATGTACTCCGCTCCATGTGGGAACGCGGCTGGTCCTTCATTAAGAAGGCTGGTACCATCATCACACTGTCCACCATCTTCGTCTGGTTCACTTCTTACTTCGGCTGGGTAGACGGCGCATTCCAGATGCTGAGTGAGGACCAGATGAGCCACAGCATTCTGGCTTACATCGGTAAGGGCATCTGCTGGATCTTCGCTCCGCTTGGCTGGGGTAACTGGCAGGCAACGGTTGCCGCTGTAACCGGTCTGGTTGCAAAGGAGAACATCGTTGCAACTATGGGTATCCTGTACGGCGGCGGCGACGGCACCTATGCAAATCTGGCAGCTGCATTCACCGGTGTAGCTGGTATGTCCTTCCTGATCTTCAACCTGCTGTGCGCACCGTGCTTCGCAGCAATGGGTGCGATCAAGCGTGAGATGAACAATACCAAGTGGTTCTGGTTCGCAATTGGTTACGAGTGCGGTTTCGCTTATGTCATCTCTCTGATCGTCAACCAGCTGGGCAACCTGTTCACCGGCCAGCTGATGACTGCCGGAAATGCTGTTGTCAACATCGTCAGCCTGATCGTATCATTTGCACTGATCATCGTCATGATCTACCTGCTGGTTCGTCCGTATAAGGAGAGCAACAAGCTGGGCGTGAAGGTAAAGGCATAAACAAAATTGACCGGATGTTTCAAAAGGAGGCATTTCTATGGGAAGTGTCATTGTCGGAATCATTGTTGCGGCAATCATTGCTGCGATTGTTCTATCCATGCGGAGTGACCGCAAAAAGGGAAAGCATTCCTGTGGCGGTACTTGCGGCGGCTGTCCGAACGCCTGCAACTGCCATGGCAGCGAACAAAAACACAGAAAGAAATCCTCAAAATAACGAAACCTCTCTATAAAGAAAAGCGGGGGCAGCTGGAATACGACTGCCTCCGCTTTTTAGCGTATAATCATCATCTTGGCATTGAGAGCTCGTGTTCATAGGCGTCTATCTACGTCTTTTCGGCAAATTTTGTTGCA
>NZ_JAJFCK010000067.1 GCF_020709055.1 Ruminococcus callidus | reverse complement strand
TGCAAAAAAATTTGCTCGAAAATCCGCATATATTTCCTATGAATACAAGCTCTAAGAACAGGGACACCAGACGAAATGTTTGGTGTCCCTGTTTTCATGAAAAAATATTTTTTGCCTGCGGGTTACGGGCGCTGTCCCAGACCGCCCTCCAGCGTAATGGTTTCACCCGTCATGAACTTGAAGTCCGGAGAAGCCAGCTGTACGCAAACTCTGCCGATCTCCAGTTCCGCATCGCCCAGATGACCAACCGGCGGCATCTTGACGTTCTTTTCAAAAGCGTCCGGATAGGCGTTCTTGAAGTTCTCCAGCTGAGAAGTCCACGCCAGCGGACAAACGATGTTGACATTGATGTTATCTCTGCCCCATTCCGTTGCAGCCACACGGGTCAGACCGCGAATGCCCTCCTTGGCAGCGGCGTAAGCGCACTGACCGAAGTTGCCGAACAGACCGGCACCGGAGGCAAAGTTGATGACAGAACCCTGTGTCTTTTTCAGATAGGGATAGCACGCCTTCATGTAGTGGAAGGTGGCATACAGACCAGAGTAGATCGCCAGATCAAACTGTTCTGTGGTGTGGTCTGCCAGTGTCACGCCGGAGGCGGATGCCTGTGCGTTGTTGATCAGCACGTGGATATCGCCGAAAGCGTCCACTGCTTCCTTGACGACATGTTCCACCACAGCGGCATTGTCTGCGCCGGCGTTGACATCTGCCTGCACCGGCAGGACCTGAATGCCGTACAGGCGTTCCAGTTCCTCCTTGGCATCGGTGAGCTTCTGGACATTACGTCCGGTGATGACAAGGTTTGCACCCTCTTTGGCGTAGGCGGTGGCAATGCCGTAGCCGATAGAACCGCATCTGCCGTCACTGAGGACAGCTCTGCCGGCACCGGTGATGATGGCGGTCTTGTTGGTTAAGAATCCCATATGGACTTCCTTTCTATGTTGTGCTCCGGAGCGATTCGGCGCTGCCGGAAACGCCGGAGGCATGGGTTGGTTGTTTCGCTTTTATTATAGCATAAATGGGCGGGGTTTGCAAGGACGAGTTTTGATATGGTACGGAAATCACAATTTGAACTACGGTCGAATCTTTGACCTTGCGGCGAACCAGATGAAGCGGAGAATGTCCCGCAGAATCAGGAAGATAGCAATGGGGAAAACCGCAGCGTCAAGCGCAGCTGCCGAATCTCCCGTGCTGTGAATGGGGAGTATCATGGAGATGATAGCACCCAGTGCGCCTACCGCAAAGCATCCCACGAAAAGCCCGGCCACGGCGAGAATATAGCGGTTGTAGCCGTAGACGATCTCCGAGGCGCTGAGTGCAATGCCGTAGAGCGAAATGAACGTGTAGATCAGACAGAACATGGCGCAGAAACCGGAGACGGCTGCCCCCAGCCCCTCGCCGGTAAGCTGTGCGGCGTAGAAAATGGCAACGCCCAGCGACGGCAGCAGTTTCAGCACATATCGCTTGAGATAGAATCCGCCGGTTAGTAAATCCCAGAGTTTATCGCCCAATGAAAATTCCTCCCTTTTGTGTCGTGTCAGTACTCTTTATATTATAGACGAAATAAGGGGAAAAGTCAACGGGGGTTGCAGAAAATGGGAGGGAGTGTGCCGGAGCAGCTCGGAGAGGATTTTCGTGCAATTTTTTGCATATTTTTGTTTGATATTCCGTTGAAAACGTTCCACTGGAACGTTTTCAAAATCACAGCACAGCAAACGGGACACAGGGCGGAGCGGTCTTGTTCGCTCCGCCCTCGAAAAGCTGTCGCTTTTCTCACCCACCTTCCCCGTGCGCCAGAAGCATGGCGCAGGGAGTTTCGCTGTCTGCGGACAGCGACTCAGAGGGCTACTCGCCCTCTAAGAACACCTCGCCAGCTGCGCTCAGCTGGAGCAGCCTGACGGGGCAACTGTTCCCGAATCTTTTTGCGTTTCCACGATGTCAAACTACCGCAAAAAAGGCCGAACCGTTTCTGCAGTTCGACCTTCTCTTGTTTGTATTTGTATTCCGGAAGCTTATTCCCACTCGATCGTAGCCGGCGGCTTTGTGGTGATATCATACACCACGCGATTGATGTTCTTTACTTCGTTGACGATACGTGCCGAGATGACTTCCAGCACCTCGTACGGAATCCGTGCGAAGTCGGCGGTCATGAAGTCGGTGGTGGTAACGCCACGCAGTGCCAGCGTATAGTCGTAGGTTCTGCCGTCGCCCATAACGCCAACGGAACGCATGTTGGTCAGAACGGCGAAGTACTGGTGGATGCTCCGGTCCAGTCCGGCCTTGGCGATCTCCTCCCGGAAGATCCAGTCTGCATCCTGCAGGATGGACAGTTTTTCGTCTGTGATCTCGCCGATGATGCGGATTGCCAGACCCGGTCCCGGGAACGGCTGACGCCATACCAGATTTTCCGGCAGTCCCAGTTCGATACCCAGCTGACGCACCTCGTCCTTGAACAGCAGGCGCAGGGGTTCGATGATTTCCTTGAAGTCCACATAGTCCGGCAGACCGCCCACGTTGTGGTGGGACTTGATGACAGCTGCATCGCCGGTGCCGCTTTCGATGACGTCCGGATAGATGGTGCCCTGTGCCAGAAAGTCTACGGTGCCCAGCTTCTTGGACTCCCGCTCAAAGGCACGGATGAACTCCTCGCCAATGGTCTTGCGCTTGGTCTCCGGATCAGAAACGCCGCTGAGCTTTTCCATAAAGGCAGCCTTGGCATTGACACGGATGAAGTTGATGTCCTTATCTGCAAATGCAGCCTCGACCTCGTCGCCCTCGTTTTTCCGCAGGAATCCGTGGTCTACGAAGATACAGGTCAGCTTCTTGCCCACGGCACGGGAGAGCAGCGCAGCACAGACAGAGCTGTCCACACCGCCGGAGAGTGCCAGCAGGACTCTGCCGTCGCCGACCTTTTTCCGGATGTCTGCAATGGCAGTCTTGGCATAATTTCCCATAGTCCAGTCGCCGGTGCAGCCGCAGACCTTTTTCAGAAAGCCGTCCAGCATGGTCAGACCGTACTGGGTGTGGTTGACTTCCGGATGGAACTGTACGGCGTACAGCTTGCGCTCCGGACACTCCATGGCAGCAACGGGGCAGTTCTCGGTGTGCGCTGTAACGGTGAAGCCCTCCGGTGCCTGCGAGATGTAGTCGGTGTGGCTCATCCAGGAGATTGCCTGCGCCGGCAGCTCCTCGTTCTGGAACAGTGCGCTGGATTTGTCGTAGATGGTCTCGGTCTTGCCGTACTCCGATGTGGTGCAGGTGGTGACCGTTCCGCCGAGGGTGTATGCCATCAGCTGACAGCCGTAGCAGATGCCGAGGATCGGGATGCCCATCTCAAAGATTTCCTTGGAAATGTGGGGGGATTTTTCGTCATAGACGCTGTTCGGACCGCCGGTGAAGATGATGCCCGCCGGTTTCCGTGCGGCGATTTCTTTCAGGGGTGTGGTATAGCGGATGACTTCGCAGTAGACACCGCATTCCCGCACACGCCGTGCGATAAGCTGATTGTACTGACCGCCGAAGTCCAATACCAGAACCAGTTGATTTTTCATAGATTTCGTATCCTTTCTGTGCAGGGTGCACGCTTTCTCTTATTATGCCATTTTTTTTCGAAAAAAGCAAGTACATTTTATGAATCCACGAAAAAAGCAGGGACTCACAGCCGCTGGACAGCCGTTTCCGCAATATATGTGGTTTTCAGCTGCTGTAAGCGTGCCATGTGGGGCTGCCGGAGGTGGATCTCCTGCTGTTCCGGCGATGCCCACTGTTCTGCCAGCAGGATTTCGTCCGGACGCTCTGTCGAGAGAAAATAGTCGTACCGCAGGCAGCCGTTCTCCTGCCGGATGCGCTCCGGCAGACCGCTTTGCAGCACTGCCTGTAAAAACGCATCCCGCTGTCCGGCTTTTGCGGTGTAGGTCACCAAAAGTGTCAGCATGATGCATCCTCCTCCCGTTTGGAAAGTACGGACACAAAGCGGAAGTGCCTGTCCAGCAGTGTGCCCACGATGCCTACGCCTTTGCCCATGGTGAAGGCTGCCAGAATGGTGCCAATGCCCAGCCCCTCCAGATGTCCCAGACAGAAGAAGGTCAATGCAGCCGTGACAGCAAGACAGGCGACGTCGAAGCCGATCTTGATCTTGGGATAGCCCGCTTTTGTGATGTCGGCAAGCTCCCGTGGGAACAGGTCGGTGGGGATAATGGGGAGCTTGCAGCGGTTGGAGATGGCGATGCCGACGCAGATGAGCACGTAGCTGATGATGAAGTACAGGAAGCGGAAAGGCAGCGCCGTGGGGAGAACGGAGATCCACAGTTCGTGGACATCCAGCAGTTCGCCAAAGACGAAGCCCACCACAAAGCTGAACAGGTACGACGGCACGAATTTTTTTCGCATAACCATCAGACTGAGCACCAGCAGCCCCTGAAACAGATAGGTCCACGTGCCGAGAGAGATTTTGGGAAACACCTCGGAAAAGGCAAAGGGCACGCTGGAGATGGCGGAGATGCCGGCACCGGAGTAGAGCATGAGCACCACGCCGAAGCTGTTGATGCAGACGGCGACGAGCAGCGCCAGTTCTCCCCGCATGGTGTGGAAAGCAGCGGATGGGCGGTCTTGGGGTTTGGACGGTTTCATATGACTTACCTCTTTATAGGATGGGATTTGATGTTCTGTCATTTCCAAAACGGTCACCAAAAGATATCGTGTCACGCAAAAATACGCTGAAAGAGAACCTTTCAACGTATGATGTCAATATGATGTCAGTGGAATGTCTGCATTACCGGTGCCGGTTTTTTCGCTTGCTCTGGCTGTAGATGCTTACCACAAGCCCCAGCGCCACATACATGCTCACAGTCGCTGTACCGCCGGCGCTGATAAAGGGGAGGGGAACACCGATGACCGGCGCAACCTTCAGCACCATGCCGATGTTCATGACACAGTGGATGAACAGCATGGCGAAAACGCCGGCGCACAGGAACAAGCCCAGCGAGTCCTTGGCACGGTAACCGTCGTAGAGCACTTTCAGGCACAGAAACGCCAGCACCAGCACCACGGCAATAGCACCGACAAATCCCAGCGCCTGTCCCACCTGTGCGAACATAAAGTCGTTGTGGATTTCCGGCACGGAAACATAGGCGTCCTCGCCGGAGAACAGCCCGACGCCGAAAATCTTGCCGTTGGACAGCGCCTCCAGACCACGATCCTGCTGGTACTCCAGATTTTCCGGATCCGTTCCGGGGTGGAGCAGGACGAGAATTCGCTGTTTGTGGGTGTCCCCGAGGATGAAGTTCCAGGCAGCGAAGAGCGCCGCCGGAATGGTGATGAGAAGCGCCAGCACATACTTCCATGAGATGTGTGCCGTGAAGAGCATGCCAAGAAAGATGATGGCAAAGACAATGGCAGTACCGTAGTCCCCCTGCAGGGCGATCAGTCCCGTGGGAATCATGCCGTGGACAATGAGCAGCAGCATGTGCAGGGGCTTGTTCATGTTCTCCTCATCTTTTGACAGATGGGTGGCAAAGGTAAGGATGAAGGCGAGCTTCAGCACCTCGGAGGGCTGGAACTGGAACGAGCCGATTTTCAGCCACGCCTGGTCGTCTGCGCCCTCACGCCGCTGTCCCAGCGCCGTAAAGCAAAGACAGGTCAGCACCAGCGCAATGGGCGCATAGATGAACCAGAGTTTGGCGATTTTGTGGTAGTCGATAAGGGAGAGCGCACCAACACAGACGATTCCCAGCAGACAGGAGAAGAGCTGTGTGCGGTAGTAGCTGGCGCCCACAGCATCGGAGATGCCGTTTTGCCAGATGGAGAAGAGCAGGAGAATGCTGCATCCGGAGCAGAGAATGGCGGCAAAGATCAGGGATTTGTCCAGCCGCCGCCAGTACTGGTGCAGCCAGCTCTCCGGTTTTTCCCGGCGGGAGGGCGTGTATTTTCGAATCATGGTATATCCTTTCATTGTGCCCAGTATTTTCGGTCCAGACTGCGGAACTGTGCGGCAGAGGCGATGTGCTTCTTTCCGATGACGTCGCACTGATCCAGATCGGCGATGGTGCGGGCAACCTTGAGAATCCGGTCATAGGCACGTGCGCTCAGCCCCAGCTTGTCGAAAACGGCGTGGAGCAGAGTCAGGGCATCGCTGTCCAGCATGCAGTAGTCCTGTAGCTTTCCGGCGGGAATCGCCGCATTGCAGAAGATATTGGTGCCGGCGAAGCGCCGGGTCTGGCGCTCCCGTGCCGCCTGTACCCGCTTTCGAATCTCTGCCGAGGACTCCGATTTTGTCTTTGCCGAGAGATCGTCGAAAGAGACTGGCTCCACCTCAATGTGCAGGTCGAACCGATCCAGCAGCGGGCCGGAGATGCGGTTGAGATACTGGCGCACCTGCCGGTCGCTGCACGTGCACTTGCGGTGCGGATGGCCGAAATAGCCGCAGGGACAGGGGTTCATGGCGCCCACCAGCATGAAAGAACAGGGGTAGGTGATGGTGCCGGCTGCACGGGTAATGGTCACACGGTGATCTTCCAGCGGCTGGCGCATAATTTCCAGTGTCCGATGGTCAAATTCTGCCAATTCATCCAGAAACAGCAGCCCGTTATGCGCCAGAGAGATCTCGCCGGGGTGCGGAACGCTGCCGCCGCCCACCAGTCCCACGCTGGAAATGGTGTGGTGCGGAGAGCGGAACGGCCGTGTGCGGATGATGGGCTGCTTGGGGTCAAGCAGTCCGGCGATGGAGTAGATCTGTGTGGTCTCCATGGATTCCGCCCGTGTCATCTCCGGCAAAATCGAGGGGATGCGCTTGGCGAGCATGCTCTTTCCGCTGCCGGGGCTGCCGATCATTAGGGCGTTGTGTCCGCCGGCTGCGGCGATCTCCAGCGCATAGCGTGCGTTCTGCTGCCCTTTCACGTCGGCAAAATCCAGCTGCTGGTCGGCAGAAACCGGAGATGTGTCGGTTTCCGGCTGCAGGGGGAGAGGTGTCTCCTGTTCCAGATGGGCGATCAGCTCTTCCACATTGCGGACGGCGTACACCGGAATTCCGGCGGCAGCAGCTTCCGCCGCATTTTCCGCCGGCACGTACAGCTCCTGCGCTCCGGTCTGCGCCGCCAGCAGCGCCATGGGCAGTACGCCGTTGACACTGCGCACCTGTCCGGAGAGGGAGACCTCGCCGAGGAATACCCGTCCGGCGGGCTGGGGAGAGAGCATCTGCATGCAGACCAGAATGCCCAGCAGAATGGCGAGATCGTGCATGGTGCCGATCTTTTTCACGTCGGCAGGTGCGAGATTGACGGTGATGCGGCGGGGCGGCAGAAGCACGGACATGGCGGTCAGTGCAGCCCGAATGCGCTCTCGGCTCTCCCGCACGGACGCATCGGGCAGCCCCACGATTTCGAACTGGGGATTGCCGCGGCTGATGCTGACTTCCACGTCAACGGGAAAGGCGTTCAGCCCGAACAGCCCCAGACTTTTGATTTGGGTAAACATCGATTCACCTCACAGAAGGAATTGCACTTATAAGTATAGCATGGTTTGGGGGAAAAGTAAATAGGAAAACGGAAAAGTGCGCCCACCCGTCCGAGGACGAATGTGCGCACTGGTGATACTGGATTTATTTTGAAAGGAGTTGAAACGGAGAAATTATACTTCTGTAAAGAGAGAAACGTCATCGCCCCACTGGATCCGGATGTTATGCGGAACGTAGTAGCAATTCTGGTCGCCGTTGGTCGCATAAACGCCGACACCGTATTTGTCCCAGAAGGAGAAGTAAGCGCGTGCGGCATAATAAGCAGTTACATGCGTGCTTCCCATGAAATCATCCAGCGATACTGCATCCTGTAAGCCGTCCGTATCCATCAGGTTCAACTGCACCTGAGAATATGCGTCGATGCGATCGAGACTGCCGGCAGCTCTGTGCGAATAGTAGTTAATGATCTCATAGCTGTCATCCATGGTGCAATAGCCGTCCAAATCGACATCACTCAGAGGGTATACTGCGTTTTCAGCGATCGCCTTTGCGTCTTCTTCATCGACTACGCCATCCCCATTGTAGTCTGCCAGCTTCAGCTGTTCTTCCGAGAGGTTGTTGTCACCGTGAATCAGGTGGCGGGAAACCAGTGCAGCGTCATGCCCCGTGATTACGCCGTCCATATCCACATCGCCCGGTGCAAAACTTTCCGCACCAGCGGAGAGGAACGGCAGAGAGCCCAGCGCCATGATAGATGCCGTCAAAAATGCAAGTGCCTTTTTCATAAAAA
>NZ_JAJFCK010000066.1 GCF_020709055.1 Ruminococcus callidus | reverse complement strand
TTGCCTTGTCTGCAAAAAAATTTGCTCGAAAATCCGCATATATTTCCTATGAACACAAGCTCTAAGCGCCTGTTCTTCATTTCCATATTTCAAAAAAAGTGCATTCTTCCCTGTACTGGGAGGAATGCACTTTCGCTTATTAGAAGTAGCTGTATTTCTTGCGGTTGGCGATCAACAGCGATGCAGTCACCAGAATCCCCAGAAATTCCGCCACGAGAATCGAGATCCAGATGCCGTTCAACTCCAGGAATATCGGCAGAACCAGCACACAGACGATCTGAAAGACCAGCGTCCGTGAAAAGGAGATCACAGCGGAAACCATGCCGTTGTTTAGCGCTGTGAAAAAGGCAGAGCCGAAGATGTTGAATCCGCAAAGCAAATAGGACAGGCTGTACAGCCGGAAGCCATGGCGTGTCATGGCGAAAAGAGCATCATCGTAGCTGACGAAGATTTTCGACAGGGGAGAGGAGAACAGTTCGCCGGCAACTGTCAGCAGAACCGCACCAATGCCCAGAATCCACAGGCTGCGGCGAAGCAGTCCGCGCAGTTCCTCCTGATGCTTTGCGCCATAGTGATAGCCGACAATGGGCGCACTGCCGATGGAATATCCCATGTAGATCGCCACAAAAATGAAGTTCACATACATGATAACTCCATAGGCAGCGACACCGTCCTCACCGGCAAACCGCATGAGCTGGAGGTTGTACAGCGTGTTGACGAGGGACATGGAGAGATTGGTCATCATCTCCGAAGAACCATTGGAGCAACTGCGCCAAATGGGACGCCACTCCAGCTTTGTCCTGACCAGCTTCAGCCGGCTGGTGTTAGGGCGGGAAAAGTAGAGAATGGGCACCAGTCCGCCGATCAGTTCGCCAATGGAAGTGGCAATCGCTGCACCGGCAAGCCCCCAGCGAAAGACAGCGATGAACAGAAAATCCAGCACAATGTTAGAGATGCCGGCAGCGAGGATGACGTATAACCCAAGCTTTGGTTTTTCCGCCGTGATAAAAAAGCTCTGGAACATGTTTTGCAGCATGAACAGCGGCAGCGTACAGACGAGGATTCTCGCATACAGAACGCAGTATTCCAGCATGGCGCCGTCTGCTCCCATCAGTCGTGCAATGGGACGAATCAGACAGAAGCTAATGGCTGCCAGAATTGTGCCAAGGAGAAGCGCTGTATAGATTGTCATGGAAAAGTATCGGTTGGCACGTTCGCTATCGCCCTCTCCGCAGGTCTTTGCGACCAGCGCACTGCCGCCGGTTCCCAGCATGAACCCAATAGAGCCGATTGCCATGAGCAGCGGCATAATCAGATTGACTGCTGCGAACGGCGTTTTTCCTACATAATTGGAGACGAAAAATCCATCCACCACGCCGTAAATCGAAGTAAAGATCATCATAATGATGGAAGGAAAGACAAAACGAAGCAATCTTGGAATGGTGAAATGGTCGGAAATCTGAATGCGGGATTTTGTCATTGCAATTCCTCCTTTTGCAGGTTGGCGGTGCGCTGCTGCAGCAGCCGGATGTATTTTTCCAGGAGGGCGATCAATTGTGTCTGTTCCGGATCGCCCATCTCTGCCAGCACCGCCTGTTCTGCCAGATAGATTGGACGAACACGGTGCTCCTGTATCTTCTTGCCTGCCGGAGTGAGATAGATGTGTTTCTCTCTGCCTTTTCCCGATTCCAGCCAAAGAAAGCCCTGTTTCTCCATTTTTTCAGAGCAGAGTTAATGGTCTGCTTGCTGGTCAGCGCCAAGTTGCAGATATCCCGCTGCAGGCAGCCATCTCCCAGCACACAGAGGGTGTAATAAATGTCCATCTCACTTGGAGATAATTCCTGTGCAGCTGCCAGCTGGTAATATGTGGCATCCATCTCTTTGTACAGACGGATAAACTGTAACTGTAATTCCGAAACAGTCATTGTAAACCTCCATTGTCCGATTTCGGACTTATAATGAAAGCCATTATACCATATCCCCGCCGAAATGTCAAGAAAAATAGTTGCATGCAAAAAAACTGCCGTTCCATGACAGATGAAACGGCAGTGTGAAAATGATTCTATATGAAGCTTATGAAAACAGCTGGCTGCTTTTCCGGTACGCCTGTTCTGCGGATTCCAGCGAATCGTATCCGTACTCCCGCACGGTTTCCGCCATGGTCAGGCACGCCAGATTTTCACCCGCCTGATGCAGGGAGACCACCCATCTGCCGTAGCCGTACAGTACGTCAAAGGGATAGACGGACAATTCTCCACGGAGGTAGGTTTCGTAGGAGGTCTGCGCTTTGGAATCTTCTGCGGTGTGAATGGTTCTGGCCTGTTTGGCGAGATAGGAGTATTTCGCCGCAAATTCCTCCATCCACGGAATCTGAATGGCGATAATCGCCTCCCGTAGCTGGACAAACTCCGGTGTCAGCGGCGGCAGCTGATCTGCGAAAGCGGCATATTTCTCCGGGTCTGTGTGTTCCATCATACGGGCGTACTTTTCCATGATGAGGTTTCTGCCGGATGCCTTTGCCGTTTCGAATGCAGCGAGCCATTCCTCCAGCAGTTCTTCCGGCCACGGCAGATATTGGCTGCGGCGCATAATGGAAAACGTCTCCCAGTCGTCTTGGCAGGCAGCACGTCCGCCGATGTTTTGAACGGTGTCAAATGTCTCAAATTCAAGCCGTGCCAGACGTTCCACGGTGGCACGGTGTGTTTCCAATGCCTGAGCCTCTGCGGCAAGTTCTCTTGCCATGTCGCCCAGATATTCCGAGGGTTTTTTTGAAGTCATTGCAGCAATCTCCTTTCCCATGCGGCTGCATATGGCGGTGATGTGCGCACTGCCGGAAGTTTCCGCCGACGGCAGAAGCAGCTGGCGAATCTCCTCTGCCAGCCACGCACCGCCTTCTAACTCCGCCGTGCTCCGCAGCAGCCACTTTTCATAGGGTGCATATTTCCGGCGGAGCAGATGCCACGCAAGCATGGCGTTCCGGCAGAACTCCGCCAAGTAAAGCTGTGCTGTGGCAAGATCGCCACGGCTGCGCATGCGGGAATAGTTGTACTGTCCGCACTGCGCCATGCGTCCGGCAGCCTGTGCCAGTAAACGCAGCCGAACCTCCTCCGGATATCCCAGCGCAAGCCTGCGGCGGTATGCAGTAAATGTTCCGGCATCATCCCGAAAGACCGCACCGCTGCAAGCGGCAGCCAGCATGCCATCCGGGATCGACAGCCACTGGGATTCCGTTTCCGGCACGCCATCCGTTCCCAAAAGGCGCTGGAAAAAGGCACGTATCCGGCAGACGCCAACCCGACCATCTGCCTCCGGCGTCTCCTGTCTTGTCACGCCGTAGTAACTGCGGGGGAGCGTGGCGTAGGCATTCCGCAGCTTCTGTACCGATTCCGCCGGTATGTCGTCCGGCACCCAGATACAGAAGCCGGCGCCGAAGTCGTGATCTCTGGAATTGGCATCATCATATCCCAGACACTCTGAGCCTTCTCCGGCAAGCCCGATTGCCAGCTTGGGAAGAAGTTCCGGAAACTCCCGTTCCAGCATTGGTGCGCCAAACGCCAGATAATAGCGCCGGCACAGTTCCAGTCCGGAGAGTTTCGGACGTGATTTCCCCATTGCTGTGTAGGTTCGGCGGAGCTTGTCCAGCACGATCTCATAGAAGTTGTTCTGTCCCATGTGCAGTTCAATTTCCGAGAGTGCCTGTTCGTAAGAATCCGCTGCCCTCTGGTATTCCTTTTTCTGCCAGTAGGCATCGCCAAATCCGGCGAGCGTGGCGCTATAATGAAAGTCGGAGGGAGCACATCCAGCGAGGATTCGGTCTGCTTCACGGAGCAGTTCCAGCGCCCGCTCAGTCTGGAAAAGCTGGAGCAGAGATACGGCAAGGTTGGTGCTGGAAATTGCCACCCGCACCTCATTATTTGGTTTGCTTCGCACCAGCGTCAGTGCCGTTTCCAGACAACGGCACGACTCATTCCACTGCTCCGTCTCCTGATAGAGCAGTGCCAGATTGTTCCAAAATCCGGCGACACGGTCGTCATCCGGCGGCAGTAGCTTTTCATAGAGATGCTGCACCGTATCATAGGCGGAAAATGCCGCATCATACTGTCCGGCGGCACGGTAGGCGTTGGCACAGTTCAGCAGCGTTGTCGCATAGGGAATTGTTTCTGTCTCGCTGGCATTTTCAAAGAGCGCCCGTGCGCTCGCAGCCGTTTCCAGCATCTCCGGAAAACGGCCGCAGTCCCGATAGAATCCCATCTGCTCATTGCGCAGCGTCTTTTCTGTGTCCGTATCGCCGGATGCCTGCGCCTGTGCGACAGCGTCTCGGAGAAATTGTTCTGCCTCGGCTAGTTTGCACCGGTGCAGCAGTTCGTCCAGCGTTTGCAGCGTCTGCGAAATTTCCATACCTTACACGACCTTTATTTTGCCAGTTTCGAGGGAGATTTTTTGCGGGAGAAGGATGCCCAGAAGATCAGCGCCAGCAGTGCTGCGGCGAACAGCATCCAGGCGCAGAATACCGGCAGGCTCTTCTGCGAGAATGTATCATAGTAGCCCTTGAGGTAGATCAGGCATACCAGCGCCGGCAGAGCATAGGTCATATAGCCACGAATCCACGCCGGCAGCTTCGAACCGGAACCGGTGTTTACCTCGTTCAGGAATGCATCCCATCCCCAGCCGTTTTTGCGAACGCAGAAGAGCACATAGGTCAGCGATCCGAGCGGCAGAATGTTGGAGGACACCAGGAAGTCTTCGGCATCCATGATGGTGCTTGTACCGCCCATAGGGTGGATACCGGAGAGCACGTTGAATCCAAGAATCGCCGGAACAGACAGCACGAAAATCAGCACCAGATTGACCAGCAGGGACTTTTTCCGACTCCAGTTTCCCAGCTCCACGGTCATGGTGATGATGTTTTCAAAGACAGCGATTACTGTAGAGAGTGCAGCGAAAGACATAAAGAGGAAGAAGCAGCTGCCCCAGATACGGCTTCCCGCCATATGGTGAAAGACGTTGGGGAGGGTGATGAACAGCAGCGACGGACCGGAATCCGGCTGGATACCGTAGGCAAAGCATGCCGGAATGATAATCAGACCGGCGACAACGGCAACGACGGTGTCCAGAATAATGACATTGATAGATTCGCCCAGAATCCGGCGATCCTTTTTCAGGTAGCTGCCAAAGATCTCCATGGCGCCGATGCCGATGCTCAGGGTAAAGAACGCCTGTGTCATGGCAGCGAACAGAACAGAGGTAAAGCCGTTTTCAAAGAGCTTTCCGAAGTCCGGCACCAGATAGAATTTCAGACCCTCCACAGCACCTTCCAGGCGCAGAGAATTGATCGCCAGAACTACCATCAATCCCATGAGCAGAAGCATCATGACCTTGGTTACTTTTTCAATGCCGTTCTGAAGGCCCAGCGCACAGACACCAATGCAAAGCACAATGACCAGCGCAGCGAACAGGGTCATGTACCCCGGCGAATCCAGCATCTGCTGGAATGCATTTGCGGTTGCATCGGTGCTGGAAGCATCAATGGAGCCGGAGATATAGCGGAAAGCGTAAAACAGCATCCATCCGGTCACCATGGTGTAGAACATCATGAGCAGATAGTTTCCGGCGATGCCCATGTACTTGGTGAGGTGGTACCGGCTGCCGGGCTGTTCCAGCTGGTTCAGCGCCTGCGCAATGCTGCGGTTGCTGCCGCGGCCGATGGCAAATTCGCACATCAGAATGGGCAGTCCCAGCAAAACCAGACAGAAGAGGTAGAGGAGCAGAAAAGCTCCTCCGCCATTTTGTCCGCAGACGTACGGAAATTTCCAGACGTTTCCCAGTCCGATGGCACAGCCGGCGGAAACCAGAATAAATCCGAGTCGTGATTGAAATGTCGCTCTGTTTTTTGTGGTTTGTTCCATTTGTCATTCTCCTTTTGCAAAGTGCAATCATATTGTACATGATTATTATACTGGAACTCTGTGGTTTTGTCAATTCTCCCAAGAAAATTTTTACATGTGTCTGTTTCGGCAGCTGTCAGGATTTCCAGAAATACAGGATTGTTCCACAAATACACTTGACAGATTCACAGATTCTTTGGTATACTTGTATAAGCAATTGCCCAATTTGATGAAAAAGGAGAATTTTGAAATGAAATCACATCACTTCCGCAGAATTTGTCTTGCGGTGCTGCTCAGCCTGGTTCTGACCGTTACCGCAATTCCGGGGCTCTCTGCATTTGCACAGACGAACGGCAGCGTACAGCAAGTGCACAACTTGGTGCTGTTTGCCCAGTTCGACCCGCTCTCAGAGAAAAATTTCATGGAGACCTACACGCAGGAAATGATCAACATGTGCAACGACGACAGCACCTATCGTTCTCTGTCCAAGTACATTGACACCATTTCCAACGGCAAAATGAAAGTGACCTCCTATTTCCCGCAGCTCAAGGACGGCGTGATTCAGCCTTATGTTCTCCAGCAGAGCCGGGAGGAGTACACCGATTATAATCAGTATGCCGTAGAGATGCTGCAAAATATCCCTGTTCCGGAAGATATTCCGCTGGACGGCAATTTCGACGGTTTTGTGGACAATGTGGTTCTTGTGGTAGATGGACAGGCGAACACGGTGAAAGACCCGTTGTGGGCAAAAGCGTTCTTTGTGGGCGGATTGAACATCAACGGTTCAACCGTTGGTTATGTCAATTTGCAAAACGGCTACGGTATGGTACACTCCACCCTCTTCAACGGCATTGGCACACTCTGCCACGAGTTCCTGCACAGTATGGGCTATCCGGATCTCTACCACAGAAGCGATGTCTCCGGCGACCCGGTGGGACAGTGGGATATTATGTCCTATGCCACTTATTTCCTGCAATATCCGCTGGCATATCAGCGGTACGCCATCTCCGGCTGGCTGGATGCGGAAACCATTACAACAAACGGCACTTACACGTTGCAGCCGGCATCGGCATCAGAGGGCAGCCGGCTGTACCTGTTGAAAACGCCGCTTTCCGACACCGAATTTTTTGCCGTGGAATATCGCCGGAGTGGCACACTCTATTCCGATGAACTGGATCAGAAGATCTACGGAGACGGCATGGTGGTATATCGTGTCAATACCGCAGCACACGGGAACTATAAAAGCGACACCGACGAAATTTATGTGTTCCGTCCGAATGAAACCACACTGAATGCCGGTGAGGGCGACTTGACACGTTCCTGCTACGGCGGAGAAAATGCGCCCGATTATATCGGGACAACGGATTTGCAAAAGGGTGTGGCAGATGGTGCGCTGGTCTATTCCGACGGCACAAACAGCGGCATTGCACTGAGTGACATTCAGATTCAGGAGAACGGTACGCTGACGTTTTCCGCCGAGTTTGCGGACGTATCTGAGAAACAGCTTTGGCAGGCAGTCAGCAATGTAACACTGCCCGCCGGGCAGTACAACTATGATTTCACCAAGGGAACAGACGGAGAACTTTATCTTTTCTCTGCGTCTTCCGGCGCAGCCTCTTTGTACAAGCTGGAGAACGATGCGCTGACTGCTGTGAGCACACCGCTTTCCAAGAATATCAACAATCCCAAGCTCGCGTTTGCCGGAGGGACTCCCTATGTGCTCTATCAGGATGACCAGTATCTGCTGCATCTGAGCCGGTGGGATTCCGCTTCCGGCGCTTGGACGGAGTGCTATGCCGGAAGTGAACTGGCGCAGTACATGGATATGACCTCGGATGGCAAAAAACTGTATTTCACGTATACCACAGGCTCCTATCCCTATGTGCTCTACGGCGCAAGCTACGACCCCGCCACAGAAACCGTTTCTGTCCTCGGCTCTGCCATTGCGCAGAATGCCTGCAACATGGAGATTGAAGTGGCAGCCGGCAAGGTATTTGTGGGATACCGTGACCTCAACGACAACAGTGTTCCGAAGCTCGCCGTTTTCCAGGGAGAGTCGTGGGAGAGCATGGCACTTTCCGATCAGTCGTGCGGCAGTGTTTCCACGCTGGCAGACGGCGATGCTGTTTGGATTCTGCCGACAGACGGAAAAAACGGTGTGTCCCGCTGGGAGAATGGTGCCGTCACGACTTATGCGCTGCCGGAGGGCATGAAAGACCGTGCGTTCCAAATGATTCCGGTTGTTGCAGAGGGAAAATTCTATGTGGCAATGAATGCACAGAATCCGGAGGAATTTCCGCTCTATGGACTGAATCTGGAAACCGGAACGTGGGAACAGACCGGAAATAACATCGCACGGGAGATGGTCAATCATCCGCTTCTGGAAGCGCAGAAAAATACGCTGTACTGCCTCTACACTGCCTCCGACCAGACAGTTCTCCTGAAAAAGCTGCTGCTTCCCACTGGCACAAAGCCGGAGCCGGAAATTGTTTCGGGGGACATCGATCAGGATGGCATATGCAGTCTGACCGATCTGGTACTCTTGCAGCAGTATCTGCTGAACCAGAAATTACTGACAGAGCAGCAGACGGCGCTTGCTGACTTGTCCGCCGACCAGACGGTCAACGGCATGGACTTGGTGCTGCTCAAGCAGCTGGTTCTGCAAAACACTGCGCAATAAATAATAAGAACCTGTCTTCACAAGCGTATACACGTGTCTTTTCGGCAAATTTTGTTGCATA
>NZ_JAJFCK010000065.1 GCF_020709055.1 Ruminococcus callidus | reverse complement strand
CAGTATTTCACCGCACAGTAATTCACAGTAACTCACTGCAATTCATTGTGATGAACCGAATACAGGATTTGAGCCGAGGTTGATCTCGGCTTATTTTTTTGCCCGCTGGTCTGGTTGGCGGTTACTGAAAAAAAGATTTCTACAAAGAAAAAGTGAACCGCAGTTCGGTTTGTGAGCTGCGGTTCATTGTCTACAGAATAACGGCATGATATAATAGCAGAAAAAATCGAAAGAGGTCGAATTATCATGAATCAAAACGAAATTGAATTATTCGTAAAGAACTACATTCGAGCTTATCTGCTGCAAATCAGAGAACAAAACAAGTTTTCACAAGAGAAAGTGGCGAATCTGCTGGATACGTCACGCAGAGGCTACGTAAAATTGGAATCTGATGAATCTTGCTGCGATGCGGTTACACTGATCCTTATTCTCTTTGTTGTTGAAAAAGATCCAAGAGAATTCATTTCTAAAATGAGGGAAGAGTTTTTTCGTACAATTGAGGAAATCGCTGCCGATCCTATCCTTGTCTGATTTGTTTGAAATGAAAGGAATTACTCCTCAGGAATATAGATACCCGCATCAAAATGCCCATAATAAGCATCCTTCTCAGACTCTTTAGATAGCCAGAGTCTATATATTCCATTTTCCGTCTCATCATCTGTATTCGATACTTCTACAAAAAATAGGACATATGTTTGTTTGTCAGTGATGACGGTGTAGTCGGCTTTCACAGTAGTTTTTTTGCTCTTTCCGTTAATATTTTCTTCGGTGGAAGTCGTTCCTTTAAATGATTTCAAGCTTCCTTCATAATGTTCTATAATATATTCTATTTCATCATCTAAATCTTCTGCTTCTTCTATTGCTTTTTGAGAAAACATTGCTTTAATCGCACTACTATCCTTATTCTCAAGTGCAGCAACAATATCTTCACATCTTTTTTCAGCGAGCTTGTCAAGGCTATCATCTTCCAGCCAACTGCTGTGCGGATATCCCGAACAACCTGAAAGAGAAAAGAGAAATGCAATTGCCGATATAATCACACTCACTATTTTCATAAATCTGTGTCCTTTCATTACTGCTACCATCTGAGTGTTGCAGTATAATTTTCAGAAAGAGTAATATAAAGTTTGAGAACATTTGGATTTGAAGGTGTTCGTTTAAGTTCAAAATATTTAAGTTTTAAATACTTGTAAGTTGGCTTATTCCAGGAATCAGGTTTACTAGACACATAGTTATGATATCTAAGCCATGCAAATAGAGAAGTTCTACCTAAAAAAAATCCAAACTTTTTTAGGTTTCTTGAATTCAAATAATTGTTACTTACTGTTATGTTTATTTCCTAATACTACTTTGATATTCGTAATGATCGCCTTATTTATAACTGGTTCTTTACAATCCAATTCTATAATTCCCATAATATCAAACGAAATCGAGCGTCGCCCCGTAAAAACTAAAGATTTTTGTTTCGTTCCTAAATAATAATCACGATTGTTCGGCTTAATATATGTTGTTATTTTTGGAATAAAAACAGTAAGTAAAATATCTTTATTGGAATATTTGAAAGTTGTTTTTACATATATATTATGTTCTCCCATATGAGGACCATGACAAATTCTTTTCGCATCATCAATATGTAAAGAAACATTAACTTTAGCAATGCCATGACGAAGCTTAAAATACGCTTCTTCTAATGAATGATAGCAATCATCTTTTTCTAAAGATTGCTTGAGCAACAAAGTTTCAACACCGGTTGTTTTACTTGAATGATATGTGTTGCAATATGCAGAATTCATTTTTACAAGTGCATCATAAACTTTATGGAATACAACCTGATTCGGATAATAGTTATAATCTGCAAACATAGAGATACCATCTTTATAAAAATACTCTTTTATTGCCGCCGCACAGCCTGCGCTCCTGCTCTGACCATATTCGCACTGACAAATAATATTCTTGCCGTCTGCATAAGCCCTTACAATAAACGCAGCCATATCGTCTGCCTCGGGAAAATAAGTATCGTATGTATATCCCTTACGTTTGAGAACTTCAAGATTGAGATCTTCAAGCTCACTGTAGAATACAGTGTCGCATATGTCGCTGTAATCCACATGGGTATAGCCCTCGTCAATACGCTTTATTGCAGGGTCGTAAAAACTAATGACGGCGGTATTTTGCGGAAAATTGCCATCAGCCATGACTTTTTCAATTTCTGCTCTTGAATAAACTGTAACTTTCATAAAGCACCTCTGCTATTTTATAAATAGTGAATAAAAGTCTTTATAATCCTTTATTTTTCCAGTCATTCCAAGTTCTGCCAAAGCTACGTATATAGCAGCAGATTTAGCCTGCGTGCTTATACTTTTTTGAGGATTGAACTCAATATCCGTAAATCCGTTAAAATCAAGTATTTTCTTTGCAAGCTTCTCATTTTCGATAATCGCATTGATATAAATATAATTATAGAAAAGTGATTCAGGAATAAGCGGAAAATTTTGTCCGCTGAATCTAAACATAGTCAGTTTACCGCTATTTTTAAGACGTTCATCACGTTTTGCATCTTTCGGAGATACAAGCATCAAATCAGTATATTGACAGCCGTTTTCAAATACTTTTCCTGCCTGATATACGTTTTCTATAGGAAAGCTCTTTTTAAGTTCGGGTACATATTTCATAAGATTGAATGCACTGAGTTCAACACCTATTTGAATAAGTGATTTGCTTGAAATTTCAAGCGGATTTGCTTCCGGATAAATCAATTTGAAACCGTCATGGATTGCTTTTATATTTTTCTGTTTCTGCGAAACTGCAAAACCGCCGTTCCACTTGAACTCAATGTTCACAATATCATAAAAAGGTGCTGAATTTTTAGGGATATAAACCGGTCTTACTGCCATAAAAATAACCTCCAAAATAAAATGATTACTATAAATGTGCATCTTCTGACATGACAAGCTAACAAATACGCAAGCGAAGAAATCAGTCAGAATCGTTTAATACCTTATAACAAATCTCCGTTTAATATAAGGCAATACCGCACAAAGATTGTGCGACAGATGCGTCGGCAAATTTTTCGTCAGATGAAACAAAAAGCGGAGTGAATACTTGATGTATTCACGAGCATTTTTGTGAAATATGACGGGAAATTTGCAAGCAGATGGCGTGCAAAGTCGCCAGACGCTCTTTGTGCGGTATTGCCATAAGTGTTAATGTTGATTGTGCAGCCTGTCAGCTATTTTAATGATTACATCAAATGCGAGCACTTTTGATGAATCATCTTCTTATACTGCCTGCAATATAATGTGCAAGCTTTCTATGGCATACCGATAAAATCTGTTACGTCCAACTTTTTGTCCGCAAGCTCTCTTCTCATGCTGCCTGCAATATAATGCGCAAGACTTCTATGGCACACTGATAAAATCTGTTCGATTCTTAAATTCTCGAATCCAACCAGTCTGGCAATTGAAGCCATCGACTTTCTCTCCCACAGATACATATACAGAATGTCTCTTTTCGTCTGCGGCAGTCTGTTCAGGCTTTCTTCTACTGCATTTCTGTCAAACGGAAACTTGGTGCCGGAATAATCGTAAACACGCTGAAGATACTCTGTAGGCTGAAATGCTGCCGACTCCAGAGCATCAAATACTTTGTGATATACCACCTGATTCGGATAATACTTGTAATCTGCAAATATTTCAATACCCCTGCGGTAAAAATGCTCCAGTATTGCCGCTGCACACCCTGCACTTCTGCTTTGACCGTATTCACACTGACAGATGATATTCTTGCCGTCACGGAATGCTTTGTTGATATACTCTGCAAGATCCGGCGCTTCGGGGAAGAAGCTTTCATAGGTATATCCCTTTTCCGGCAGATAATCGAGGTCGAGATCATCCACTTCGCAATAGAACACATCATCGCAAGCTGCGCTGTAATCGACACGGGAATAGTTTTTGTCAATATGCTTTAGTTCCGGATCACAAAAGCTGATAACAGCAGTATTATTAGGGAATGAGCCTTCTGCTATGATATGCTCGATCGCTTCTCTTGAATACACAGATACCCTCATCACTGCCTCCAATCTTAATCAGAACGTCAACACTTCTAATAATACTTGAAATATGGTTTAGAAGCATTCATATTCTTGATATTGCTCGCAAAACCGTAAGAACTCCTCATCGAACTCGTCGATCGTTATTTCAATACAATCACTTGTCCCTGCATGATGAGGCAACGGGATGTAAAGAACGCCGTTGCCATAAAAGCCGTCTTTGTACACTTGAATATCATATGATGAAATAGTATAGAGCATCGCTTTCGTGAACAGAATGCAAGTCTGACACTCGCACTCCTCCAATGGAGTTTCATACAATAATACATTCAGAATATCATTCAGATTATTTATCAACTTGATATCCTCGCGGTCAACATCAAAAAATCCGATATAGTTACTGAAATACTTCCAGATATTTATAAAATATGCTTTGAAATCATTGAGATCAAAATCATCAACAAGATGCTCGCCATCTTCCAAAAGTCTATTACGAATTACAGCACGTTCTTCGTCAGCAGGCAACTGAGCATTGATATATGGCTTAGAAATTACAGCGAATTCGCCCCAGAAGCTGCGTATTAAAAGACGATCTTTAATGCCAAAGTGAGATTCTTTCTGAGAAGAAGTCATCATGAAACGTCTGCCGGATTCGTAAAACATATTGAAAAGAAGTATA
This sequence comes from Ruminococcus callidus, assembly GCF_020709055.1. GTDB lineage: Bacteria > Bacillota > Clostridia > Oscillospirales > Ruminococcaceae > Ruminococcus_C. Next base: position 3,915 of record NZ_JAJFCK010000065.1, on the reverse strand, counting down.
AGCTCGTCCTGCGTTTTCTCTTTTCCTGCAAGTTCCTGTATATCGTCCACAAGAAGGACATCCGCCTGCATATACTGCTCACGGAACTGCTCTGCAGAACCGCTGTTACTGATGATATTTGTAAGAGAGGATACCATATCCGCTGTAGTTGTGAGGATAACATGAAGCTCAGGCGAATTCTGCTCAATTGCATTTTTGACAGCATAGAGCAGATGCGTCTTGCCGGTTGCTGTACCGCCGAATATTGCCAACGACTTTGAATCCGCATTTTCGGCAAACTGTTTTGCTTTCTCAAAGGCTTTGCTGTTTGTCTTGGTAACCTCAAAGCTGTCGAATGTGAATCTGCTGCCTTTCTTATTATCTGACATTATTCGTGCTCCTTTCAAGTATCCTCACATGACAACTTGTAATAGTTCAATATCCAATTGATTCCTTTGATAATCTCTTTTTTAATGTTTTCCTTTTGTGTTTCATACTTTTCTTCGCCTTGCGAGAGTACTTTTGTCAGCGGCTTATATAATACTAACAGCCGATATGGATTATTTTTTGCTCCTATTTGAATTTGAAATCCGCTTTCTGAACTGCTTTTTGCATTCTGCTTAATCAATTGAAACCAAGATTTCTCCTGATGTTTGCTGCGCTCCCCCTTCATACAATCTAATATGACAACAAGCTGCGGCGTATTATCAAAAGAATCTAGGCTATGATCAGCGTTATCTAGCTTGACACCAGCGAAAAGCCCAGGCTGCCATGAGGCAAATTCAATTCCAATTCGACCTTCACCTAGCTTCTCAACATGCTTGGGGTTATAATCCGTGAGGAACTGATTTATTCCCTTGCAGTTACTTTCCCAATCACCGTCCGTACATAAATCGTTAAAAAGGGCTTTTAATGACTGCTCCAGCTTCTGTGCTTCACTATAATACTCAACGCCCTTGACTGAAATACTATTCTTTTTGCCCATACCAACCTCCGTAAGATACATCAGGAATTGTTCGATTATTATCTTTTCGTCTGCATTATATGATTCTTTTCTGATTGGATCAGAGAAGAATTCATATACGTCATGCCAGATAATCTGAATGTCTGGATTCTGCTCGTGCTGATCTTTACTCTTTGTCAATAGAACCGTCTGAAATTCAAGATTACTGTCAATTTCTGCACGACAATCATAGTATTTTTTAATTTGATTATTGCTCAACTCGCTGTCGACTTTGTGTTCACAAATAAAACCAAGATTTTGGTCTGTTATAATCACCATGTCTATAAAACCATCTTTTACTGCAACCTGTGTTCTTGCTGAGACTGTAAACGGACAGTTTGCATCAAAGTTTAGTTTTTCTTTGCATTTGGAATTCAGAAACAGGACATAATCCTGTCCGAATTGCGACAAGCTGTCAATCATCCAAGCAAGCATTTCCGTCAAATAGTTTTCTTTCGGTGACATTTTCTCCGTCTGTTTATAGCGGAATAATCTGCTGAAAATTGACTCATTCATTTGGCATACCCTCCTTCAAATCCAAATCATACGGCATATCAATCACGCATTCCAGTTCCTCAGCATTCTCAATGGAAAGCCCTTCGTCTTTGATATACCACAACACATGGTCCAAAATACTGCTGTGAACTCAAACTCTACTGCATCTCGGAAATAGATTTTCAGCTTCGGTACTCGGACAGTATAATCATATTCGCAAACCATACTGCGTCCCCAACCGAGCGATTCCTCTGTTGGATGCACCTCATACGTTCTCAGTGGTCCTTTAATTGCCTCACTCTGATAATTTGCATCTGAATTCCATGTGTCACTCCTCCTGTTACCTCAACGCTCCCCACTTCTCATGTGCAGAGCATCCGCCGTTTGCTTGTCTGGTTTGTCTCCAAGCGCCTGACTTCTGATTCATGCACTTGCCTGTAGCCATTGGGCTGCTGACCTCAAGCCTTGAGCCAAAATGATCGCAGATCTTCCGCTCACCTGACCAGCAGGAACAGGTAGCACAATACTTTGAATTGCAAGTGTACTGATACATAAGCATACCTCCTCACTCTTTCTCTTTATGTTGCCATTATAGCACACAAAAATCTCAATTCCGAAGATTCGGGCGAAAATCCGAAAATTCTCCCTTTTGCACAAAAGAATGATGTCGTAAATGTGCAACACAACCAACAGACGGTATCGGCTGAACGTTCCCTTTCGTTTGTAATTCTATTATATCACGGTCGATGTACCAAAAAAGGGATAGTTATGTTTCGTATTTTTCAAGAGCGTTTCGCAGTGTTTCAGCGATCTGTTTGCGTAAACTTGCAGGCGATAAGACCTCAACAGCATCAGCAAACTGCACCGCCCAGTGAAGCATGGAGGATTCGCTTGCATAAACGTGAACTTTCATCATATCGTCAGGAAGTTCTTCAATATGTATGTCAGTACCAAAGCTGTCTGCGACATCGTTCATCATATATTGCTTACACTGGAACGTAATATGTGTGGGAGTACCGCTCCAGAGATTTGGGTGAGACTTAATATACTCCGAGAGTCTAATGCCTGTTTCAAAGCCTTTCAGCATACGAAGCGATCTGGAAGGCATATCTGTTTTACGGCAGTCCCTGATACGATCAATACGAAAATGCGTCAGATCATGGTATTCCGGCAGGTTGCAGATTAAATAGGAATGTCCATTTTTGGATATGATCTGATAGGGATTAACAGTATACTGTTTCTCTTTTCCATTACTGTCACGCCTGATTTTCGGTTCCCCGTCAATACCACAATCGGAGTAATAAAATGTGACCTGTGTTCCCTCAGCAATGGCACTGCCGATCTCTTCAAGTGTCAGTATGATTTGTTTGTTTTCAATCGTACCGTATATATCCATATCAATCTTGGAGATTTCAGAATGGAAATACTTGCTCGACAGTCCTTCGATACGACAGATCAAACTGATACGATCTTTTTTCGACAGACCGTCCATCAACAAGATATTATCTATCAGCAGACGAAGTTCGCCGTTCAGGAATTTGTGATCACAATAGATATTTGTCAGGATTGTTTCATCGCCGATGTTGCCATATTCGATCGGATAGTTACACTGAACAAGTGTGATAATATTACGGCTGATAGTCTTGCGGTCAACTTTCATTCCATATTCCGATACTAATAATTTCTGTATATCATGCTGGGATAACCTATGCTCTTTATCAGAGTGCTTTTTTAAAATATGTAAGATATCGAGTATGATCATTTTCTTCGGCTGCATATCGGTCATAAGCAATTCTCCTAAAATTCGTTGGTTGTATATCTATATTATACATCACATTGATAAAATTTGCAAGTGAAACCCTATATATCGTTTATCTTATGTATTGCTTTGATAATAAATTTATAACTCTCCTACACACCCTTGCTATTATCCCAAACCTGATTTATAATGTACCTACCGTAACCGCCAACCAGACCAGCGGGCAAAAAATGAGCCGAGATCAACCTCGGCCCAAATCCCGTATTCGGTTCATCACAATGAATTGCAGTGAGTTACTGTGAATTACTGTGCGGTGAAATACTGTCAGTTACTATGAAGTACTGTGGATGAGAAGCTGTCACTTAACCTCAGCCATGTTTTCAACGATCTGATGATATGTTCTGTGGCAGGTTTCAGGCAGAGTAGCACTCCACGGCATGATGCTGTCAAGCTGTTCTTCTGAAGGTGTTTTGCCCCATGAAGGGAGAACAAGCATCAGATAGGAGAGATAACCAAACACATTCAGTCCGTTTCACTTGGCTGTTTCGATCACGCTCATGAAGATTCCATCACAAAAAAATCGAAGAAAACCGGAAAGCATCGGGGAAGAAATGAACTGCGTGGTGATCTTGAAACGAAAGAGATCGTGCATACGCTCCCCGAAGATCAGAGAAAATGT
>NZ_JAJFCK010000064.1 GCF_020709055.1 Ruminococcus callidus | reverse complement strand
CACCCACATAGCCAAACAAATCTGAACGGGTCAAGCCGATGAACAGCGATTCTCTATATGCAGTTGGATTCGTTTCATCAGAACCCGCACTGCTTTTTGAGAATGCTGTGATTTTTCCCAGCAGATAATCCTGAATCAGCTGGAGGTCTTTACAGACTCATAAGCTGTGTCCTCAGTATTTATATCATAACAATATATATGTATACTACTATATCTCTACTATGATTGATTACTAGACTGAATACTATTGATTGATGATTACTGTTTGTTATTTAGTAAATTCTGCAAGACAGAGGTAATGGTAATACCTCTGTCTCCCTGCATCTGATTTGGCTATATTTGCATCGATACGACTGCATAACAGCTGATTTATTTTGATTCAGCTTTACTTTTATGTTTGGTCGTTTGTAGAAAAAAGTAATACTTTCTTTCGTTATATGCCTCGTTTTTACCTGTTTCTCATAAGCACCGTTCCAGAGAAATTTTTTTATTTTCTGAAAATTTTACGAATTTGAAGAAATCCATTTTTGCTTTTTCTCAAAAAGCTCTGGATTTTCGATTTTTTCAGATGTCATTGATTTGAAATTCGTAAAAAATCGAGAAAAGCAAAAAATTATGCGTGATTCCAGTTTTCATCCGTCCATTCTGAATAGACCAGATATTCCAGTGTATGCTTCACCCAATGACGCAGATTCTTCATTCCTTTGCTCTCCCACAGCTCTGCATTCTGTTGGTCGAACAACGCCTTGTTTCTTTTGTCCCCTCTTGTTCTGCATGAGCCATATACTTCCTCATACCGCACAGATCTCAGGCAGAAAATCCTCTGGGCGTAAGCTTCAAACGCTTCTTTTCTTTTGTTACAATTTTTTGAATGAATCCTGCTGCCAATCACCAACGTGGCCATATAAGAAAACAGTTCCTTCAACTCATCCTCTGAAATTGCGATCCTGTCAGCATTCTCATCGCACAAATCAGACAGAAACTCTACTTTCCAATTCACCTGCATTTCACCAGATCGCAGTCTGTATTCCTTGACCTCCTTTTTCGTTCTGATGTGGAACAACTTCTCTGCAAGTTCCACCGTTCTGCAAAGCTTTTCCATCAGCCGATCGATTTTCAACGCAATATACTTCGCAGTCATCTCATTCCGAATCTGTATCGTATCCAGTCCGCTATCCATATTCAAAACCTTACTTTGTATCGCTGTGTAACCTCTCAATCCCAGAGCATCAGCATGTCGAAAGTTCTTGAGTGTAAGCGGCGGAAACTTTACTTGCTGACCACGGCGTATTCTTTCCAGCTGCCATTGATCAAAAAGCATCTGCATATCCTCTCTGATATATGCCATTGATTTTCCAGACTCCACCCCTTCCAGCAGTTCTTTCACCAGTCGAAGCCAGTCCTCATTGGATTCGATCATGTAGAAATCCTGACTGAATGCGTAGTACAGAAACTGCCACAGTAAGGATGCAAAATGTTCTCTGTTCTCGAAACTGTATTTGATTCTGTAATACAGGGCAGTCTTTACGGCAACAGTAAACTTCTTCTGTTCTCCGCTTACATACTTACTGATATAATCCCTTGAAACCTCAGTTAGAATCTCATGCTCTTTTCCACCTCTTAGTACGATCTCCGCTCTCCCAACCTTTGCAGAAACACCATAAAAAATAAAGTCTATCATTTCGGCGATCAGCTTTCTTGGCGTATCTATTTCCTTTTGATAAATGCGAAACCGTCCAAATAAGATCAGTTCCTTGTCCATTTTCAACTGAAGACCCATGAAGTTCGTATAATTTTCAAGCTCACGCATCACATTTTGAAAGTAATTACTGTGTTTCAAAACCCTGTTTTCCATGGTATCATATCGATCCAGTAATTCGTAGACTGCTCTTCGGTATAATTGCAGCTGAATCTTTTCAAACAGATAATTGCCCTCTTTTTTCACCCAGGCATCTGGTTGAAACAGAAGAACTATTCCAAATTTCTGCTGAATATATCTCTCTTTCCAGTGTACTCCAGAGAGATTTCCTGCAAAGATATCATCCTCTGAACTGCCGTGGGTTTGTATCCATTCTTCCTGACTGTCAGCTTGAATCAATTCTGTAAGATACGCCAGAAAAACGTTAGATATTTCTCCATCAGCAGAATCGGAGGCATCAACCACCGGCAGATATTGTGCATAGGTGGTGATCGGAATCCCCACCGCATTTGCCGTTTCTTCAGCTGCTTCATCGAATGCAGTCTTGTCAAAAATTGTGGTATAGACAAGTTCTTCCAGTTCGGTATACCGAATGCGATCTTGTTGTACAAACCGCTCAAAAACAGACTGTACCACTTTTAAGAGAAAAGCAGAAATTTCTTTCTTTGCAGAATCGCTGTATTGATTTCGAAGAATATAAGTCAAATCAACTCCGCTGACAGAATATATGAAAAGCAAAGCTTTTCCACACATCCATGCAAAGCTTTCTTTGTCCGATGTTTCTTTCATATAGTACTCGAAATTATTGCAGACGGCATCGGCAATTCTTTTTGTCATTTTCTTTCGGTTATTGTTGGGATTCAGATACTGCGTAATGATCGACTTTGTCTGGACTTCAAACCCACCATTTTCCGTCTTTACTGCGACCTTTGTCTTTCTTCCATACATCAGCACTGTCACAGCAAGTTCTGTCACATCCTTTGCACACATCCATTTTTCCATTGTGCCACCTCCCAGATATATGCTTCTATTATACTTCCTTTTCAGATACACGTCAATCACTATTTCCTATGTGTTTTCTTGTTTTATTCAATAATGCACATATTACATTCTTATATAAATTCCTTTTTCACTATTTTTTATAAACTATTGATCTATAGATTCTTAGATGCTATACTGATGACAGACTTCATGAAGCGAACAGATCCGCAAGATCTGACAAAACAATCTCATATTGATACAAAGGAGACAATTATTATGAATACGATTGACATGCACAACGCTATGGTAAACAATATGGAATGGGAGGCTAGAAAAGCTGCCGAGTTAGATGCGATTTATGATAAACGTTATAATGAATGTAGCGGTAATAATAGTCATTATGAGAATCAATCTTATAATAATCCAGTAGATATGTCTTCTGTTAACGAGAGACTCGATTCTATTGAAAGAAAGATCGATGAATTGAGAAATCTTATCGTTAGTAGTACATCGAATAATAGAGAGTTATTTGTATTTGCTCCAAAGAAAAATATTAATGCCGGAGTTTCATTTGGTCTTACCGAAAATCAATTTAATGCTCTTCTAAGACGTATTTCAAAATAACAGATGTCGTTAGCTGATAAACTTTATTTTTTGAACATTCCTTTGTGCTGCACTACTGTTATCATTGATGGTGAACTTATGCTGATGGAAGAACGCATCTTAAAGGACTATTTTCTTCCCGAAATCACAGAGGCCCAGACTGTAAACGGCATTCTCAATCCGCTTGCAAAACACGAATGCCTGGTTGCTACAAACGGACACAAAAAGCCTACGACCGTCTACGATTCAGACGGCATGGCAAACCATATCAACCTTGTTGCAATTAAATACAGCGATATGGTGACTTCTGAGACACGCAAACGTATTGACAGCCTCAGCAGCAAAAAGTATTTCACGGACAAAGCAGAGGAACCTGATTTTCTGCCGCTTGTTCAGAACGTCTTTGGACAATATGCCGGACAAGTACTGAGAGCAGGAGAAAACCTGCATCACTGCATCACCGGCATTTCGGGAATGGGCAAAACCGTTTTCATGACACAGCTCATGGCAAGACTAGCACAGAAGAGAAAGCGTGTGATCGTTTTTGACAGCAGCGACTCCTTCTCCAAGGAGGAGTTGGAAAAGAGCCTGTCAAAGGAATTTATCCAGCAGTACATCTCCTTCCATGACATTTCTGAATCTGGTTTACCGGTACATCTGATGTACCCATACCCAGATTATTCTGCCACCAAGCAAACAAACTGTTTTGGGGAAATCATCAGTCAGGCGATGCCGAACGCATCGCAAATCCAGATAAACTTTCTGAAAAAGGCACTGAAGGAGTGTGTGGCAGAACAGGACTTTGATTATGAATCCCTTCTTTGCGTCCTGGACATCGGTTTTCCAGAAGTGAGTGACAGCACAAAAGACAGTGTCTACAGCAAGCTGAATGATGTCTTTGAGGAAATTATCGAATATGGTCACAATACAAGTATGACAGACTGGTACACATTCCTGGAATCATGCAAAAACATCGTGGTTATCAAAGTGGACGAGCCTAGCATGAATACGCAGAGACCGCTTACCAATATGCTGCTTGCTTCCCTTCTCCAGGCACAGAAACATCGAAAACTGACACAAGAAGATCTGCCTCAGTTCAGCATTTTCATCGATGAAATCCAAAATGAGAATCTTGAGAAAGGAAGTATCATCAGTCAGATCATGCGGGAAGGTCGAAAGTACAATCTTGGTTTGAACATCAGCACGCAGTTCATTGGCAGCGGCCGTGAGAGCCACACGCTGAGACAAGCGGGCATCAATGTGTACTTTAAGCCTGACAGCAATTCCAGAAGAGCCGTGGCAGAGGCACTAGGTCTGAACAAAAAGGATCTCTGGAAAATTGACAAACTGGGAAAGGGCGAATGTTTCATTCACGGTCTGATGAAAAACTTTGAAACCGGTACACAAGAGGAGGCAACGATCATCGGAAAGACCTGCCTGCTCCCCGATTCTCCCTTTGCAGATAAATAAGGCAGTGTCATATTTTTTAGGCAACGGCTTCTCTCAGAAATGAGGGGAGCCGTTTTGTTGTGGTTTGATCTTTCGATTGTATATCATTACAGTGAATCTGTGCCAGGTACTGATGATACGATCATGTCGACCGCATAGAAAAACCGCCTTCGGGCGGAGCATAGGGACATAGCAAACCAGTGAAAGGAGGGAAAAAGATGTTCCAGAACAAGCGATTTTTGACCAGAGGTGTACAGGCAGAACTACCGATGGAGTTACAGCTATTCCTATGGCACTGCATTGACCAGCTACCAGAAGAACGGGACTATTTCCAGGTGTTCAAGCTTGATGTATTCAATGGAAAACAGCACATCCACCACTTTTCCGAACAGCCGGAGTACAGCAAGGAATATCAAATTTCTACAGAGAAACCCATTACTGCAAAGGTCTATGTTATTGATGACATCGACCACTCGACCATGCTCTTAGCAGAAGAATATTAGCCCAAAACACAAAGCCCTACCGAAGAAAATCGGTAGGGCTATTTTCATTTTATGGAGGGATTTCAAATGAGTGAAGAAGTAAAAAAAGAACAGAACGAACAGGAAGAAACCTTGTATTGTGAGTGCTGCGGCTGTGTCATTGATGACGATGACTACACCGAGTGGAACGGACAGATCATCTGCTCTGACTGCCTGGAAAACCACACTACCACCTGCGAATGCTGTGGGGAACGCATCTGGGACGAGGATGTCTATGGTGATAACGACATCACGCTGTGCAGTCATTGCTATCATCACAGCTATACCAGATGCAGTTGTTGTGATGCGTTACTACATGAGGACGATGCCTACTATCTGGACGGTGAAACATACTGTCGTGACTGTTACGAGGACGAACGAGAGAAAAGCAATTTGATTCACGAATACGGCTACAAGCCAAACCCCATTTTCTACGGTGAGGGCAATCGTTACTTTGGCATCGAACTGGAAATTGACGGAGCAGGCAGAGATGATGACTTTGCGGAAGAACTGCTGGACATTGCAAACGCCCATGCAGACCTGCTCTACATCAAAACAGACGGCTCGCTGGATGATGGCATGGAACTGGTTTCCCACCCTTGCACCATGGACTATCACATTAACGAGTTCCCGTGGGAAGATATTATGCACCGTGCAATCCATCAAGGCTACCGCTCGCATCAGACTTCAACCTGCGGCTTGCATCTTCATGTGAACCGCAATGCTTTTTCCGATAGCCAAGAGGGGCAAGACGAGGTGATCTCCAGAATCCTGTATTTTGTGGAACATCATTGGAACGAGCTTTTGAAGTTCAGCCGCCGTTCGGAATACACCATGAACCGCTGGGCGGCAAGATACGGCTATGAACATACCCCGAAAGCAATCATGGACAAGGCAAAAAAGGGCGGCAACGGTCGGTATGCCGCAGTAAACCTTTGCAACTATCACACTGTGGAGTTCAGACTTTTCAGAGGCACTTTGAAGTACAACACGTTCATTGCAACCATTCAGCTGGTCAATCGAATCTGTGATGCTGCCATGTATAACACCGATGACAGCATTGCAAAGTTGTCATGGTCGGACTTTGTGGCCGACATCACAGAGCCAGAATTGATTCAGTATCTGAAAGAGCGACAGCTATATGTAAATGAAGAAGTTTGTGCAGAGGAGGAAATGTAAGATGTGTGCATTATTTGGTTGGCTGGACTATAAGGGCATTGTGTCGGACAGGCTGTTGAAAAAGCTGACACAGGCTCTGGCAAATGCTGCTGAGGAACGAGGAACAGATGCGTCTGGCATTGCCTATGTGAAGAGCGGCAAGGTTACCATCTACAAAAGACCAAAGCCTGCCCACAAGATTCGCTTTAACGCACCCAACGGCACAAGAGCCGTTATGGGACACACCAGAATGACTACCCAGGGAAACGAAAAGTTCAATTACAACAATCATCCGTTCTATGGCCATGCCGATGTCAACTTTGCTTTTGCCCATAACGGTGTGCTGTACAATGACAAGGAACTCAGAACAGAAAGGCACCTGCCGAATACGCAAATTGAAACAGACAGCTATGTTGCAGTACAGCTGATTGAACAGCAGGGCAAGTTGGACTTCGATTCGCTCAAGAGCATGGCAGAATCTGTACAGGGCAGTTTTTGCTTTACGGCTCTGGACGAGAACAACACGCTCTATATCGTCAAAGGCAGCAATCCCATGTGCCTGCTCCACTTCACAGAGCTAGGTCTTTACGTTTATGCCTCAACCGAAAGCATTTTGAAAAAGGCATTGCAGAAGACTGGTTTCCACAAGTATCCGTTTGAAGTGTTGAATGTAGATGAAAGCACAATCTTGAAGATTGACCGCTATGGGTTTTTAAGCGGCTCTACCTTTGAGGTACAGGAAAGTTTCCGGTTCGGCAAGTGGACTGATTGGTACGACGAGTTGGAAGAAGAGTATTACTCGCAGCAGGAGGAATTGTTGCTGGAGATGTGCAGTTGCTACGGCGTGACAGAGGATGACGTTCTCTTGCTGTTGGACTACGGCTACTCTGCCGATGAGATCGAGGAAATGCTGTGTGACAGCAACTTGCTTTTGGAGACGCTTTGTGCAGTTCGGTGCGAAGAGGAGTTTTGCTGCGAATAGGACAAATCACACACCGCTGACAAAAAGAAACCGCTTTCCCACATGGAAAATGGTTTCTTTTTTCCGAATGTAAAATTAAAAAAATACAATCGACCTAACATCTCCATAAAAAAAGAAAGGTGGTATTTTCCATGAAAAAAGAAGATTTACCGGTTTACAAAAACAACGAAGAACTGCCTCTAGTGTTATCGACGAATGACGTTGCAGGCTATCTGAACATCTCCCCCAGCATGGCATATGAGTTGATGCGATCGAAAGATTTCCCATCCATTCAGATCAAACGATGCTACAAGATACAGCGTGAACAGTTTCTTCAGTGGATCAATCAGACGACTGGAAAAGTACTGTAAAGGGGTGTGTTTCATGAGCAGAAAAAATGCAAATAACGAAGGTTCCATTCGCAAACGTGCCAACGGGACTTGGGAAGGTCGTTACACAGATGGCTACAACGATGCCGGAAGACAGATCCAACGTTCTGTCTATGGCAAAACCCGAAAAGAAGTGGCAGACAAAATACGAGATATTCTGGTAAAGAAACAATCCGGCACTTACGTTGCACCCTCCCAGTACCGGCTCGATGACTGGATGACACAATGGCTGCAAACCTATGCAAAGAACGCCATCAAGCCTTCCACATATATCAGCTACGAGGGCTACATTTACAACCATATCAATCCCAGTCTGGGCGGCTATCCCATTCAACGGATCACCACGCCAATGGTACAGGAATTCTACAATCAGAAGTTCCAGTCGGGCAGCAAGAGAGGCGGCGGCTTATCCCCGAAGACCTTGCGAAATATGCACAATATGTTCCACAAGGCAATGGAGCAGGCTCGCATCAATGGTATGATCGCAGTCAATCCAACAGACGGCACGACACTGCCACGCAGAGAGCAAAATGAAATGCGTGTGCTGTCTCTGGAAGAAGAACGCCGGCTGCTGTCGGTCATTGGAATGCACCGTCTGGGCGTGGCAATCCTCTTTGACCTTGCCACCGGACTTCGCATCGGAGAACTCTGTGCCCTCAAATGGTCGGACATCAACTTTCAGAAACAGACAGTGAAAATCAGCCGTACCTTGCAGCGAATCAAAAAGAGCCAGGCAGAACGGGACGACAACCTTTCCTATGGACACTGTACCCACATCATAGAGGCATCTGTGAAAACGCAAAGCGGTTTCCGAGAGATTCCCATTCCCAACAATGTATTTGCAAAGCTTATGGAGTACAAGGTGCAGATTCAAGATCAAGAGAAAGCCATGTGCTGTGGCTGTTATATGGATAATGGCTACCTCTTTGCATCACCTATGGGCGGATGTGTAGAGCCGAGTCATATGCGTGATGTGCTGAACTACCTGCTCCAAGTTGCCGGAATCGATCATGTGAACTTCCATGCTCTGCGTCATACATTTGCCACCCGTGCCATTGAACGTGGGGTAAATGTGAAAACGCTTAGCGATATTCTGGGCCATAGTCAGGTACAGATTACCATGGATTTGTATTGTCACACCTCTCTTGACCATATGCGTGACGTCATGAACAGTATG
>NZ_JAJFCK010000063.1 GCF_020709055.1 Ruminococcus callidus | reverse complement strand
AGCTTTTCGAGGGCGGAGCGAACAAGACCGCTCCGCCCTGTGTCCCGCTTGCAGCACTGCGACCTTGGAAACGTTCCGGTGGAACGTTTCCAACGGAATTTTCCTTGCTACAAAAACACCGGACACGGCACAATCTGTCCCTAATTCATGCCTCCCCTGAAAGGGGAGGTGGGCGGCAAAGCCGCTCGGAGGGGTTCTTGTGAAATCTTTTGTTTCTGTTTCAAATTTCACGAATGACCCCTCAGTCAGTGCTACGCACTGCCAGCTCCCCTTTCAGGGGAGCCTAAAGCCCTCTCATTTTATAACATTGAATCTGCGGACACGGCACGCCGTGTCCCTACAGAGGGTGCTGCGAAATCATAAAAGCAGGGACAAAACGCACCGCATCCGTGTGCCCGAAAAAGCTGCTCCAGTCGAGCTCAGCTGGAGCAGCCTGATGGGAAAACGATTCCGCAACGCTTTCTTTTTCTCTCCCGCTTTTTTCTGTCTGGCGTTTCCTGTGGAAACGTGGGATTTCTTTGAAAATCCTGGCTTTCCACCGCCTCTCCACAGAAAATTTCCGGTTTTCCACACCGTTTTCCACAAGCTGTGGAAAACCAATGTGGAGAAAAAATTTCGCCGCCGCAAGAGATTTCCCGGATGCGTCTTCTGCCGCTGTGGAATCTCCTGTGGAGGGCTGTGCAAAGGCGTTTCCACAGGCTGTGGAAACCGCTGCCGGCATCTGCCGGATTTTCCACGGATTTCTCCACAAGTTTTTCGTTTCCACTCCACAATCTTTCCACCATTCCACCCGCAAAAAATCTCTCCACTTCTCCACGATTTCTCCACAAAGGGTTCGTGGAAGAAAAATCTCCACAGATTCCGGCAAAAATACGGCTTTCCACTTTTCCTGTCCCTCTATAACTGCTACTAACTTTTTCATTCTATTGATTTCTATTTTCTGCAGCTTCGCTGCATTTCTAATAAAAACCCCGTTTCCACAGGACACTTGCTGTGGAAAGCGTTCTCAGAGCGCAAATTTGTCTGACAAAAGGATGGATCGACCATGTTAAAATTCACTTGTAACCGCCAATCATTTTACACCGCCATCACCCACGTGGCAAAAGGTGTGTCGCAGAAATCCACAATTCCCGCACTGGAACGGTTGAAACTCCGGCTGGATCACGACAATCTGGAGCTGACCGGCTATGATCTGGAATTCGGCATCCAGCGCAGCATTGATGTGGAATCCGATGATGTGGGCGAATTTGTCATTCTCCCCCGTCTGCTCAGCGAGGCAGTCCGCCGGTTTTCCGGCGATACCGTGACCATGGAAGTGGATGACAACTATCTGGTGCGCCTTTTCTCCGAGGAGACGCAGTTCCAGATCTCCGCCATGTCGGCGGAGGAATACCCCACCCTCCCCAGTCTGGATCTCAACGCCGGCATGCAGATCGAACAGCCGGTGCTCAGCTCCATGATCCGCCAGACCAGCTACGCCGCATCCGTCAGCGAGGCAAAGCCGGTGCTCACCGGCGAACTTTTCGAGGTCACCAGCGATTCGCTCTGTGTGGCAGCCATCGACGGCTATCGGCTGGCAGTCCGGCAGGAGCCCATCTCCAGCGCCGAGGCATACCGCTTTGTCGTGCCCAAGCGCACCCTGCTGGAGGTTGCCAATATGCTGCGGGATGAGGCGGACGAGCTTTGCACCATCTCCGCCGACCGCCGCTATGTGGTCTTTGAATTCAACGGCTACACCGTCTTTTCCCGCCTGCTGGAGGGCGAATTCCACAACTACCGCAGCAGCATCCCCACGGCGTTCGAAACCGAGATCACCATGGATACCAGCGAACTCACCCGCTGTCTGGAGCGCTGCTCTCTGCTCATCAGCGGCAAATATAATGCGCCGGTGCGCTGCAAGTTCTCCGGCGGCTTTCTGGAAGTGTGGTGCAAGACGGGCATCGGCGAGATCAACGACCGGATCCCGGCGCAGATCAGCGGGCCGGATGTCACCATCGGCTTTGACAACCGCTTCCTGCTGGAGGCCGTGCGTGCTGCCGACTGCGACCAGATCCGCATTCAGCTCACCGGCGGAAACCGTGTGGCAAAGCTGGTGCCGCCGCAGGGCGAGAGCTTTATTTTCCTGCTGATGCCCATTCAGCTGCGCCAGTGATAGGAGGGATATCCCATGAAACAAGAGACAATGGAAGTCACCATTCAGACCGAGTATATCAAACTGGACTCTCTGCTGAAGTTCGCCGGCCTCTGTGATACCGGCGGATTCGCCAAGGAACTGGTGCAGCAGGGCGCTGTCCGGGTAAACGGCGAGGTCTGCACCATGCGTGGCAAGAAGATCCGCCCCGGCGATACCGTGGAAGTGGATCGCTTTCTGGTACACGTGACGGGTCAGGCATGAGGATCACCCGTCTGGAGGCGGACGGCTTCAAAAATCTCTGTGAGATCGCACTGGAGCCGGATGCCTCTTATAATCTGATCCTGGGCGAGAACGCACAGGGCAAGACCAACCTGCTGGAAGCCATCTGGGCGCTCACCGGCTGCCGCAGCTTCCGCGGCACTCACGAGCGGGATTATCTCCCCTTTTCCGGCGATACGCTGCGGGTGGAGGCAAAGTTTCAGGATGCTAGACGGCAGCAGTCTGTCCGCCTTGCCATGGCAAAGGGCAGCGGTGCGCCGGAGAAAAAATTCTGGTGCAACGATGTGCCCCAGCGGGGCAGCGGCAGTCTGTTCTCCGTGTTCCACTGCGTGGTGTTTACGCCGGAGGACCTGTCGCTGGTGGGCGGCGGGCCGGAACGGCGGCGGTCGTTTCTGGATCTGTGCAGCGCCCAGCTCTCCGCACCGGTGCTGGCGCTGGTGCGCCGGTATCAGCTGGTTTTGCAGCAGCGCAACGCCGTTCTGAAGCAGAAGCTTCCG
The DNA here is from genome assembly GCF_020709055.1 of Ruminococcus callidus. Taxonomy (GTDB): domain Bacteria; phylum Bacillota; class Clostridia; order Oscillospirales; family Ruminococcaceae; genus Ruminococcus_C. The sequence goes on along the minus strand of NZ_JAJFCK010000063.1, from coordinate 7,195 downwards.
CCGGAGCAGGCGTACGCCATGCTGGATGTCTGGGACAGCCAGCTGTGCCGGCTGGGGGCGGAAATTGCCGTCCGCCGTGCCGCCTATGTGCGCCGGCTGTCGGAGGTCTGCGTTCCCCTGTACGGGGAGATCGCCGGCGGCAGAGAGCGCATTTCCCTCCACTATGCCTCCAGCATTTACGGACGGGATGCCCAGGAACACCTGCCGGAAAAGTCCTCGCCGGAGCTGGCGGCGCAGTATCTGGAGAAGATGCGGCAGTGCCGGCAGTCTGATCTGTTTCTGGGGCACACCGGTGCCGGCGTGCACCGGGATGACCTGCTGCTGTGCATTGACGGCAGACCGGCAAGGGAATTCGGGTCGCAGGGACAGAAAAAGAGTCTTGCCCTCGCCCTGAAGCTGGCGCAGGCGCAGATCTACAGCCAGCGGCGGCGGGAATCCCCCATTGTGCTGCTGGACGATGTCATGGGCGAACTGGATGCCAGACGGCAGGCGGTCGTGTCCACCATCGTGCAGGAGATGCAGGTTTTCGTCACCACCTGCCATCCGGAATCCGTACTTTCCCCGGAGGGCGGAAGGCGGTTTTTGTTGAAAGACGGCAGGCTGGCGGACATGGCGGAAAAATAACTGCGCATCTGCGTGAATTTTAGTTTTCCACAGACTGTTGAAAACTCTGTGGAAAGTCTGTGCAGAGGTGTGAAAAAGTCGGAGGGTGCCGAAAAACAGAACTCGATTTTCAAAAAAGCGGCTCTCGCAATCATTGAGCCGTTTGAGAGCTTGTGTTCATAGGAAATATATGCGGATTTTCGAGCAAATTTTTTTGCAGACAAGGCAAAAATTTGCAGGCATACTTTCGTATGGCAAGAATTTTTCACGCAGTATGCAACAAAATTTGCCGAAAAGACGGAAATAGACGCCTATGAACACGAGCTCTGAAATACGCATACACCCGTTTCGGGAAGCGTCAGCGGAATACATGACCGCTGACAGGAGGGATAGAACATATGACAGAAGAAATGAAACAAAGCGCACAGAGCTATGACGAGAGTCAGATTCAGGTGCTGGAGGGGCTGGAGGCAGTCCGGAAGCGTCCGGGCATGTACATCGGTTCTACAGGTCCCAAGGGACTGCACCATCTGGTCTATGAGATCGTCGATAACGCTATTGATGAGGCACTTGCCGGCTACTGCACGGAGATCACCGTGGACATCCTGCCGGAAAACGTGGTGCGGGTTACCGACAACGGCCGTGGCATTCCCGTGGGCATCCACCCCAAGGAGGGCATCTCCGCAGCAACCGTAGTGTACACCATCCTGCACGCCGGCGGTAAGTTCGGCGGCAGCGGATACAAGGTGTCCGGCGGTCTGCACGGCGTGGGCGCATCGGTGGTCAACGCCCTCTCGGAGTGGCTGAAGCTCACCGTGAAGGACGGCTCCCACGTGTATTTTCAGGAGTTCCACCGCGGCAATTACGACAAGCCCATTGCGGTCATCGGCGACACGACTGAAACCGGTACTGCCGTGGAATTCAAGGCAGATCCGGAGATCTTCACCGAGACCACAGAATACGACTTCGAGGTACTCCTCAAGCGTCTGCGGGAGCAGGCGTTCCTGAATGCCGGCATCCGCATCGTCTTTTCCGACAAGCGAAACGAGGCAGAGCCGCACACCGAGATCCTGCACTACGAGGGCGGTATCCGCCAGTTCGTGGAGTATCTCCAGAAAAAGCGCGGGCTGGAATCCCTGTCGGAGGATGTCATCTATGTGTCCGGCATGGACGGCGATTCCTTCGCCGAAATTGCCCTGCAATACAACGACAGCTATAATGACCTCATCCTCTCCTTCGCCAACAACATCCACACGGCGGACGGCGGTACCCACGAGATCGGCTTCAAGAACGCCCTCACCAAGGTCATCAACGAGTACGGCAAGAAGTTCGGGCTGCTCAAGGATGGCACCCGCCTGCTGGGCGACGATGTGCGGGAGGGTCTGACGGCGATCGTCTCCGTCAAGCTCACCGAGTGCGAGTTCGAGGGACAGACCAAGGGCAGACTGGGCAACCCGTCCGTGAAGCCGTTCGTGGAGAAGATGGTCTTTGACAAGCTCATGGCCTACTTCGAGGAGAATCCCACCGTGGCACGTGCCATCTTCGACAAGAGCATTTCCGCACAGGTGGCACGTGAGGCTGCCCGCAAGGCAAAGGAGACCGCACGGCGCAAATCCGCCATGGAGAGCGCTTCGCTCCCCGGCAAGCTGGCGGACTGCTCCGAAAAGACCACCGAGGGCACGGAACTGTATATCGTCGAGGGCGACTCGGCAGGCGGTTCTGCCAAGGAGGGACGTGACCGGCGGTATCAGGCGATCCTCCCCCTGTGGGGCAAGATGCTGAACGTGGAAAAGGCACGCATCGACCGGGTATACGGCAACGAAAAGCTGATGCCGGTGGTCACCGCACTGGGCACCTCCATCGGCGAGGACTTCGACATTTCCAAGCTGCGGTACGGCAAGGTCATCATTATGGCGGATGCCGATGTGGACGGTTCCCACATCCGCACCCTGCTGCTGACGTTCTTCTTCCGCTTCATGCGTCCCCTCATCACCAACGGCAACGTCTTTCTGGCGCAGCCGCCTCTGTTCAAGGTGTCTAAGGGCAAGAAGTACAAGTACGCTTTCGATGAGGCAGAGCGTGACAGGTATATCGCCGAGTTCGCCGACGCCGACGGCAGCACCGCCAAGGTGGGCGTACAGCGGTACAAAGGTCTGGGTGAGATGAGCTCCGAACAGCTGTGGGAGACCACCATGAATCCGGAGACACGCTCCATGATCCGTGTGGACATGGAAGATGCCGAAAAGGCAGACGAGATCTTCACCATCCTCATGGGCGACAAGGTAGCGCCCCGCAAGGAGTTCATCGAAAAAAATGCACGCTACGTGCAGAATCTGGACGTATAAGGAGGGCGGACAATGGCAGATACTCAGACGCTCCCCGCCTTTCCGTGGTCTGCGCCCTACACCATTCCACGGGAATTTTATCGGGACGGGTTCACCGCCTTTCAGAAAAAGTACGTCCTCCGGCGCAGCTATGTGATGATGGCGCTCTTTGCCGTGCTCTTTGTGAGCTTTGTCATTTCCGCCGTCAATGACCCCTCCAACCGCCTCGCCTACTTCCTGCTGGTGCTGTGTCTGGCAGCCATTTTTATGCTGTGGTACAACCCCAGAAAGCAGCGCCGGATGGTGCTGGAGGCAGTGCGGGAACTGGAGGGCACGGAATACACCGCCTGCTGCGACGGAAATGTGCTGCGCATCCGCATCCGGCAGAGTGAGGAGGAGAGCGAGCGCATCCCCGAATCCCGCATCATGCTGGCAAGCGCCTATGTGCAGGCGTTCGACCGGTTCTATCTGGTGTGCGATGGCAGGAAGATGTTCTACATCCTGCCGAAAACGGCGCCGGAAACCCCTGCGCCCCAGCTGCCGGAGGAACCGGAACCGGAAGCATGATTGTTTCACGTGAAACAGTGGCGCTTGCCGAGTTCGGCAAAGTGAAATCCCGCTGGAAACGTTCCGCCGGAACGTTTCCAAGACCGCAGTGCTGCAAGCGGGACACAGGGCGGAGCGGTCTTGTTCGCTCCGCCCTCGAAAAGCTGCCGCTTTTCTCACCCACCTTCCCCGTGCGCCAGAAGCACGGCGCAGGGAGTTTCGCCGTCTGCGGACGGCGACTCAGAGGGCTTCTCGCCCTCTGAGAACACCTCGCCAGCTGTGCTCAGCTGGAGCAGCCTGACCGGATCACACGAATGCGGTTCGTTTTGTTTCTGCACGATGGCTTTTGTGCCTGCTGTAGGGACACGGCGTGCCGTGTCCGCTGTTACCCCTCATGTTTCACGTGAAACACTGAACCATACGACACAACACCCCCAAAAGGGAAACAGGCGGAAGCTCCGCCGTGATAGGAAATATAGAATGATGGATAATAATACTTCAATGGAAAAAGAAAATTTCTTTACCAACGGAAAACAAAAAATTACCCCCATCGAAATTGGCAGAGAGATGCAGGATTCGTTCCTGCAATATGCGATGTCGGTCATCGTCGCCCGTGCCCTGCCGGATGTGCGGGACGGTCTGAAGCCGGTGCACCGCCGCATTCTCTACACCATGTTCGAAAAGGGACTGACCCCCGATAAGGCATACCACAAGTGCGCCGACACCGTCGGTGCGGTGCTGGGTAGCTATCACCCCCACGGCGATGCTTCTGTTTACGATGCGCTGGTGCGTCTGGCACAGAACTTCTCCATGCGGTATATGCTGGTGGACGGTCAGGGTAACTTCGGTTCGGTGGACGGCGACCCGCCTGCTGCTTACCGATACACTGAGGCGAGAATGTCCAAGATTGCGCTGGAGATGCTGACGGACATTCACAAGGAAACCGTGCCGTTCATCCCCAACTATGACGACCGTCTGAAAGAACCGGAGGTGCTCCCCTCCCGTTTCCCCAACATTCTGGTCAACGGCTCCATCGGTATTGCTGTCGGCATGGCGACCAACATTCCGCCCCACAATCTGGGCGAGGTCATCGACGGCATTCACGTGCTGATCCAGAATCCGGACTGCACCATGGACGAACTGATGGCGTGCATTCAGGGGCCGGACTTCCCCACCGGCGGTATCATCATGGGCAGAAGCGGCATCCGTGCGGCATACGCCACCGGACGAGGCAAGATCACCCTGCGGGGACAGACTCACTTCGAAAAGGTGCGGGGCCGCCAGTCGATCATCATCACCGAGATCCCCTATATGGTGAACAAGGCACGCCTGATTGAAAATATCGCCAGCCTTTCCAAGGACAAGCGCATCGAGGGCATCTATCACATTCAGGATGAGTCCAGCCGTGAGGGGATGCGCATCGTGGTGGAACTGAAAAAGGATGCCAACGAGCAGATCGTCCTGAATAAGCTGTTCTCCTACACCCAGCTTCAGGACACCGTCAGCGTCAATATGCTGGCGCTGGTGAACGGCGAGCCGAAGACCCTGAGCCTGAAACAGATGCTGGAACAGTACCTGCAATTTCAGGTGGAGGTCATCACCAACCGCACCAGATTCGATCTGGAAAAGGCAAAGAAGCGTGCCCACATTCTCCAGGGCTTCGTGGTCGCCATCGACCACATTGACGAGGTCATCGCCATCCTGCGGAGCAGCAAGACCATTCCGGAGGGCAAGGAGCGCCTGAAAGCACGCTTTGCCGATGTGGATATGTCCGCCGTGCTGGATCGCAGCCAGTACGATGTGGACACCTACCATCTGGAACACAAGGTGGGGCTGACCGATGAGCAGGCGGATGCCATTGTGCAGATGCGTCTGGGCGCACTCACCGGCATGGAGCGCCAGAAGGTCACCGACGAGCTGTACGGACTGGTGCAGAAGATCTCCGACCTCATCGACATTCTGGGCGACCGCAGCCGGGTGTACCAGATCATCGAGGACGACTTGCAGGAGATTCGCCGGAAGTTCGGCGATGCCCGCCGGACACAGATCGAAACGGTGGAGGGCGAAGTGGACATCGAGGATCTGATCCCCGTGGAGGACTGCGTGGTCACCTACACCGACAGCGGCTATATCAAGCGCATCTCCGTGGATGCCTATAAGAGCCAGCGCCGTGGCGGACGTGGTGTCACCGGCATGAAGCAGCGGGAGGAGGACTTCGTCAGCGAGCTGATGATTAGTTCCTCCCACGCCAACATCCTGTTTATCAGTAATCTGGGCGTGATGTATAAGCTGAAGTGCTATGAGCTGCCGGAGGGCTCCAAGAACGCCAGAGGAACGAATATTATCAACCTCCTGCCTCTGAGCGCCGGCGAGAAGATCGCTGCCGTTCTCACCACGCCGGACTTCGACGAGGGCAAATATGTAGTGATGATCACCCGTGCCGGCAAGATCAAGCGCACGGCACTCTCCGCCTATAAGAATGTCCGTAAGAACGGACTCATTGCCATTGGTCTGGACGAGGGCGATGAGATCGCAGCGGTGCGCCTGACCAACGGCTCCAACCGGCTGTTTGCCGCCACCCGAAAGGGCATGGCGATCCGCATTGACGAAACGGACGTGCGTCCCATGTCCCGTTCGGCACACGGTGTCAAGGCAATCACCCTCCGTGGGGACGACAGCGTGGTTTCCATGGCGAGAGAGCGGAAGGGTGCTTCCCTGCTGACCGTGACAGAAAACGGCTACGGCAGACGGACGGCGCTGGACGAGTACCGGATGCAGTCCCGTGGCGGTCTGGGTCTGACCAACTATAAGGTGGACGCAGAGCACGGCGACGTCTGCGGCATCAAGGTGGTGGACGAGAGCGACGACCTGATGTTCATTTCCAGCGACGGCGTTATCATCCGCACCCCCTGCGACCAGATTCGCCTGATGGGACGTGTTGCCAAGGGCGTGCGTGTCATGCGTGTCAATGAGGGACAAAGGGTGGTTGCGTTCACCCGCACCGAGGCTGCGCAGGACGAAACACCGGAAGCAGACGCAAATGCAGCGCTGGTAGAGTCCGCAGCACCGGCAGAAGCACAGAGCGTACAGCCGGAGGCGATCCCGCCGAAGCCGGAGAACAGCACAGAATAATCGGAACGATGGGGAGAAGCTCCCGTTCCGGACAGCGGCGGGCGACTGCCGCTGTTGCTGTATCCGGGCGAAATTGTTTCACGTGAAACATTGGGTTGGCGGGATGTGATGTGTCCTTGTGCTGATTGTAGGGACAGGTTGTGCCGTGTCCGCAGGTTTTATATAAAGGGAAAGAACAAGAAAATCGGCCTCCCCTGAAAGGGGAGGTGGGCGGCGAAGCCGCTCGGAGGGGTGCTCTAGTGAAATCTTTTGCGTAATGTGTAAAGACCCCTCAGTCAGTGCTTCGCACTGCCAACTCTTACCGAGCGGTCCCTTTTGTCACTTCGTGACATTTCCCCATTCCATGGGGAATCACCCCTTTCAGGGGAGCCTTATTCCTCTATCTTTTTGTTATAAAAAAACCCGTTGGAAACATTCCACCGGAATGTTTCCAAAATCAGAGCACAGCAGACGGGACACAGGGCGGAGCGGTCTTGTTCGCTCCGCCCTCGAAAAGCTGTCGCTTTTCTCACCCACCTTCTCCGTGCGCCAAAAGCATGGCGCAGGGAATTTCGCTGTCTGCGGACAGCGACTTAGAGGGCACGTGCCCT
>NZ_JAJFCK010000062.1 GCF_020709055.1 Ruminococcus callidus | reverse complement strand
ATGGCGCAGGGAATTTCGCTGTCTGCGGACAGCGACTTAGAGGGCACGTGCCCTCTAAGAACACCTCGCCAGCTGCGCTCAGCTGGAGCAGCCTGACGAAGCCACCGAATCCGATGCGTTCTGTTTTCCCTCGAAAAGCAGTGTTCCTGCAAAACGCAATTTACGCTTAGATGCCGTCGCTGCTGCCGTCGCCGTAGTAGTAGCAGGCCTCGGTCAGATAGTACATACAATCGTAGATATACCACTTGCCGTCGATCTGTGTCAGGATGACAGAGGAGCTCTGGCTGTCGCTCTCGTCGCCGTAGGTGATCTCCAGATCAGAGTAAACATCCTTCATGTCGTCGCCTGACAGACCGTATTCGTCCAGACCGTCGTTCATGTCCGCCATGTCCTCTGCCTCGTAGTCATCCACCTGTGTGATCTTCTGATCCACAATAATGGCATCGTCGGTGTCGTATGCAGAGGCAAGGCTCTCGTCCAGATACTGGCTCAGATAGTCCACTGCGGCATTCTTGTCGCAGCCGTACTGCTCCTTGAGGAAATCCCACATGGCATCCGGCACGTATGTGCCCAGCGTCTCGCCGTCTGCGTTGAGGAATGCCGTCCAGTAGGTGTCCATCATGTCGCCGTATTCTGCGGTGTACTTGGCAGTTGCGGCATAGCCGTCGCTGCACGCCATGTCGAAGTCGGAGATCGCCTCGGTGTTATACCACTTGCCGTCGATCTTCACCGACCACATGGAGAAGGAGTAGTCCTCCGAATCGCTGTCGCCGGAAACGGTGGCATCCATCTCCACGCCAACGCCGGCATCTGCCTTCAGGTCGAAGTCAGACAGGAAGTCGTTGGCATCCTTCAGCATCTCGCTGTCGCTGCCCACGCCGGCAGCTGCGTTGGTCTGATCCCAGCTGTAGGTGAGGTTGCCGCCCAGACGGTCGGACAGCTCATCCAGATATTCGTCCAGACCGGCGATTGCCTCGTCCTTAGAGAAGTCGTAGGTGTCCTGAATGTAGTCCCAGTACTCATCCGGTACCATCTCTGCAATGGCATCGGCGTCACCGCTGACATATGCCTGCCAGTAGTCCTCCACCATGTTCTTGGTGCGGTTGCCGGCAGAGGTGGCAACGCAGACCACAACGATGATGATTGCCGCCAGGATGACCACCGGAATGGCGATCAGCAGGGCGATCAGGCAGCCCTTTTTCTTTTTCTTGGGCGGCTGTCCTACCATCGGCGGAATGGCGGTCATGGTCGGGTCGTAATTGGGCACAGCGCCTGCCTGCGGCGGAATATTGCCGGCAGGTGCTCCCTGCGGATTGCCGTAGGGGTTTGCCTGAGGTGCAGTCTGCTGGCTGGCGTAAGGGCTGCTCTGGGGCGCAGTCTGCTGGCTGGCGTAAGGGCTGCTCTGGGGCGCAGTCTGCTGGCTGGCGTAGGGGTTGCCCTGGGGTGCAGCCTGCTGGCTGGCGTAGGGGTTGCTCTGGGGTGCAGTTTCCGGTGCGCTCTCCGCAGCTGCCTGCGATGCCTCCGGTGCTGCCGCTGCGGGCTGCTCTGCTGCGGATGCGGTTACAGCATCCGGTGTTTCGGCGGCTGCCGGCTCTACCACCTCAATGGGATCCGGCATATCCTCCAAAAAGGGCGTGCCTGTGGAAGCACCGCAATTGGGGCAGAATTTCTCGTCTTCCCCAATGACAGCACCACATTCTTTACAATGCATCATTTCATTCTCCTTTTTTTTAAGTTTCAGACCTGTCAGGGCAGCATCCGGGACACTGCCTCGGGTTCTTAGAACCTGTCTTCACAAGAAATATATGTGGATTTTCGAGCATAATTTTGTTGCAGACAAGGCAAAAATACGCAGGCGGGCTGTCGCCCGGCAAGTATTTTTCACGCAGGATGCAACAAAATTTGCCGAAAAGACACGTGGATACGCTTGTGAAGACAGGTTCTTATTCCTTCGGAAGTTCCGTTCCGCAGTGGATGCAGAACCGGAACTTGCCGGGAACTTCTTTGCCGCATTTCGGGCAGATATGCGCCGTCTCCGGATACTTTGCGCCACACTGGACGCAGAACCGGTTGCCGGCAATTCGGGCTGCACCGCACTTCGGGCAGACTTCTGAAGATGCCGCAGGCGCAGCAGGTTTCTCCTCTGCCGGCGGAAGCTCAAGCTCCGGCGCTGCCGGTGCAGGTGCTTCCGGTGCTGCCGGTGCCGGCGCAGCTTCCGGAGCTGGTGACTCCGGTACGGATGCTTCCGGTGCTGCCGGTGCCGGCGCAGCTTCCGGAGCTGGTGACTCCGGTGCGGATGCTTCCGGTGCTTCCGGTGCCGGCGCAGCTTCCGGAGCTGGTGACTCCGGCGCAGGTGCTTCCGGCGCTGCCGGTGCCGGCGCAGCTTCCGGAGCTGGTGACTCCGGTGCAGGTGCTTCCGGTGCTACCGGTGCCGGCGCAGCTGTCACCGGCGGTACGAACTGGGCACCGCAGAACGTGCAGAACATTGCGCCCGCCGTCCGTGGCTGACCGCATCTGGCACAGAACTCCGGCTGGGGTTCGGTCGGCGGGACAGCAGCCGCCTGTAAATCGGCTTCTCTCGCCGCACGCTCTGCCTCCTCCCGCTGGCGCTGTTCCTCGGCAAGGCGCTTGCCCACCGGATTCTCTGCCCCGCACCTGGTGCAGTACAGCACTGTTTCCGGAATCTCCGCACCGCAGCCGGCGCAGATGAGGAGGTGCTTGTTCCTGCGGATCTGGCTGCGGTACTCCTCCATCTTTGCCTTGCTGGTCTGATACTCCTGCATCAGACCGGCAAAATCCGGATCGCCGTCTGCGCCGTGCAGCTCCATGTACTTCCTGCCGATCTCCGCATAAATGCGCTGGACGTTGCGCTCCTCGTCGCTGATGAGTCCGTTCAGCCGCATGGTGTCCGTCGAAATCTTGGTCTTCTCCACAACGCTCTGGGTGGTATCGGAGATCTTCTTTCCAAGGTCACTCCAAAAAGCCATGATGTTCCCTCACTTTCTCACACACCGGCATCCGAGAGCTTTTCGCCGCAGTTGCAGCAGTAGCCTGCGCCGGGGGCAATGGGACTGCCGCATCTGGGGCAGCGGTTAGGCTGAGGCTTGGGCGCTTCCTTCTGGCAGTTCTCCGCCTCCGGATTGGGTGTGCCGCAGCGGATGCAGAACTTGGTGCTGACCGGAATTTCCGCACCGCAGCCGGAACAGATGGTCACGCCCTTGTTCTTCCGCAGCTGTCCCTTGTACTCCTCGATCTTCAGGCGGCTTGCCGAGATCTGCTGCAGATACTCCGCAAAATCCGGATCCATATCTGCGCCGTAGCGCTCCAGATACTTCTTGCCGATGTTGGTATACGCTGTCGTGATCTTCTGTTCCTCCTCCCGAATCCAGCTGTTCAGCCGGTAATTGTCGGCAGAGGTCTTTGCCATATCAGCCGCTGTATGGGTGGCATCCGTCAGTTTTTTTCCGAGATCATCTAAAAATGTCATAAGTTCCTCACTTTCCCGAAGGGGCATGCGCCGGCCGCCTGCACAATTGCACAAAAACTCGGCGCATACCCAGAAAAAATCGTATCTTTATTATACTATATTTTACGATATCTTGCAAGGGTTTTTTCAAAATGATTTTTGAATGCACAGAATGCGGAAACCTTCTGTGATTTCCAAGCACACGCTGATTTGAAGTATATGAATGGATAAAGCGCAGGACAAAGACGAATCTGTCTCCCCTGAAAGGGGAGATGTCACGAAGTGACAGAGGGGTCTCCTCTCATATTGAAACGTCATAAAAAGATTTCACCAAGACCCCTCCGAGCGGCTTCGCCGCCCACCTCCCCTTTCAGGGGAGGCTTATTTGTCGTGTGAAATCGACGGACACGGCACAACCTGTCCCTACAAAATCGAAAAAGCAGATAACAAAAAGTATCGGCTAAAACAAAAAGATAGAGAAAAATATGGCTCCCCTGAAAGGGGTGATTCCCCATAGAATGGGGAAATGTCACGAAGTGACAAAGGGGATCGCTCAGTAAGAGCTGGCAGTGCGACAGCACTGACTGAGGGGTCTCCACTTATGCCAAAAACGTCATAAAAAGATTTCACGAAAGAACCTCTCCACCGCCTAACGGCGGTCCCCCTCGTACTGAGCGGTCCCCTCTGCCCTTCGGGCATCTCCCCACCCCGTGGGGAGTCACCCCTTTCAGGGGAGGCCTATATTCTTCATCTTTTTGTCGTGCGAAATTGACGGACACGGCACGCCGTGTCCCTACAAAATCGCAGAAGCAGATAACAAAAGGCGGAATCTTGCTTTTTCGGGGAAAATGTGATAGACTAGACGGAGAGTTCAACGAAACAGGAAAGGAGACAGTCTTATGTCTACCACAGATACCATTGCAGCCATTGCCACACCCCACGCCGCCGGCGGAATCTCCGTCATCCGCATCTCCGGCAGCGACGCCGTTGCCCTTGCGCAGGCGTGCTTCCACAGCGTCTCCGGAAAAACGCTGTCTGCCATGCCGGGCTACACCTGCACCTACGGCAGCTTCCTCGACACGGACGGCACCCCGCTGGACGACGGCATCGCCACCGTATTCCGTGCCCCCCACAGCTACACCGGCGAGGACACCGTGGAATTTTCCTGCCACGGCGGCATTTACGTCACACGCCGGATTCTTCAGGCAGTCCTCCACGCCGGCGCATCGGCTGCCCAGCCGGGCGAATTCACCAAGCGTGCGTTTCTCTCCGGAAAGATGACTCTGACACAGGCGGAGGCGGTGATGGACGTCATCGGTGCTGCCGGAAACCGGGAGCTGCGGTTTGCCCGTGCCCAGCAGGAGGGCGCACTTTACCGGCGTGTCCGGCAGATCACTGACCAGCTGGTGCACTGTCTGGGCGATCTGGCAGCGTGGGCGGACTATCCGGAGGACGAGATTCCGGCAGTGACACCGGAGGGGCTGCAGCAGTCCCTGACGGCGATTCTCCAGCCGCTGGAACAGACCCTCGCCACCTACGACTACGGGCGCATTCTCCGTGCGGGCGTTTCGGCAGTCATCGTGGGCAAGCCCAACGTGGGGAAGTCCACCCTCTTCAATCTGCTGTCGGGCAGCCAGCGGAGCATCGTCACGGAGATCGCCGGAACGACACGGGACGTGGTGGAGGAACAGATTCGTCTGGGGGACGTGACCCTGCGCCTGTCCGACACGGCGGGGCTGCGGGAAACCGAGGACATCATCGAGCAGATCGGTGTCCGGCGTGCCGGCGAACGGCTGCGGGATGCCGACCTGATTCTGGCGGTATTCGACGCCACCCGACCGCTGGACGACGACGACCGGCGGATGCTGGAACAGCTGCCGGAAAAGCCGGTGATCGCCATTCTGAACAAGTCCGACCAGCCGGCGCTACTGGAACCGGCGGCATTGCAGGCGCAGTTCTCCCGTGTCATCTCCATGGCTGCTAAAGACGGAAACGGACTGGAGGAGCTGCGTCAGGCGGTGGAGGAGATGTTCTACCGGGAGCAGGTCACACCGGAAATGGGCGTGGTGTCCAACGAACGGCAGAAGCAGTGTCTGGAACACGCCAGAGCGCAAATTTTGCAGGCACAGGAGGCGCTGGAAGCCGGAGAGATGCTGGATGCCGTGACGGTGCTGCTGGAGGAGGCAGCAGACGCACTGCTGACCCTCACCGGTGAGCGGGTGTCCGAGGCGGTGGTGAATGACGTGTTTGCGAGATTCTGTGTGGGGAAATAGTTACAAGATGCGGAATTGTCGGGACAGGTTGTGCCGTGTCCGCGGACAGCGAAACTCCCCGTGCCCATGCTTCTGGGCACAGGTCGCAGGTGCGGGACAAAAAGATCCTGAAATTCTTCAACACCGGCAAGGGCGTGGAGGAGAGCGAGCGGGAGAAGATCTTCGAGCGCTTCTACCGCAGCGACTCCTCCCGTGCCAGAACCAGCGCCGGCGGATACGGTCTGGGGCTGTCCATTACCAAGAGCATCGCCGATGCCCACCGCATCAAGATTCAGGTGGAATCGGAGTACGGCAGCTGGATCTGCTTTGTTCTGACACTGTAAGCGCCTGTGGAAAAGCTTTCCCCACTTTCCACAATTCTTTCCACAGTGCCTTGGGGAAAGCATCATGAGAACCGCTGGAATTCACGGGATTTCGGCGGCTTTTTTGGAGTTTCGACAGGCTGGGTTTTCAACATTTGTGGAAAGGCATGTGGAAAGCGTGTTGTATTTTCTGTGGAAAAGGGTGTGCAGCGGGGAAAGCTGTGCTGTACCCGCCGTTGAAAAAGCATCGTGCAGAAACAAAAAGAACCGAAATCGTGGAACCCGTCAGGCTGATCCAACTGAGCGCAGATGGCGAGGTGTTCGGTGTACTTTGTAGGGACACGGCACGCCGTGTCCCTACAAAACAATAATTTCCCCCACGCAAAATGGGCAGCCCCTTTCGGGACTGCCCACAATTTTTGCCGTTATTTCTGATGCGTGCCTTACGGACGGATGCAATCGGTGAACATATACCGCTGGAGCGGTTCCGGAATCCGGACAGAGCCGTCCTCGTTCAGGTTATTCTCCAGGAATGCGATGAGCATACGGGGCGGTGCGACCACGGTATTATTCAGGGTGTGCGCAAAGTACTTGCTGCCGTCCTTGCCCTTGATGCGGATGCTCAGACGTCTTGCCTGTGCGTCGCCCAGATTGGAGCAGCTGCCGACTTCGAAGTACTTCTTCTGGCGGGGCGACCATGCCTCAACGTCCAGACTCTTCACCTTCAGGTCAGCCAGATCGCCAGAGCAGCACTCCAGTGTGCGCACCGGAATATCCAGACTGCGGAAAAATTCGACGGTGTAGCCGTACATCTTGTGGAACCAGTCCATGCTCTCCTCCGGCTTGCAGACCACGATCATCTCCTGCTTCTCAAACTGGTGGATGCGGTACACGCCACGCTCCTCAATGCCGTGTGCGCCCACTTCCTTCCGGAAGCACGGGGAATAGCTGGTGAGGGTCTTGGGGAGCTCCTCCTCCGGCAGAATGGTATCGATGAACTTGCCGATCATAGAGTGTTCGCTGGTGCCGATGAGGTACAGATCCTCGCCCTCGATCTTGTACATCATGCCCTCCATCTCCGCAAAGGACATGACGCCGGTAACGACCTTGCTGCGGATCATGAACGGCGGAATGTAGTACGTAAAGCCCTTGTTGATCATGAAGTCACGGGCATATGCCAGAATGGAGGAGTGCAGGCGTGCGATATCGCCGCACAGATAGTAAAAGCCGTTGCCGCTGGTGTCACGGGCAGCGTCGATGTCGATGCCGTGGAGCTTCTCCATGATGTCCACGTGATAGGGCACCTCAAATTCCGGCACGAACGGATCGCCGAAGCGCTCGACCTCCACGTTTTCGGAATCGTCCTTGCCGATGGGCACGGAATCGTCGATGAAGTTCGGGATGACCAGCATGATCTCACGGATTCTTGCGGACAGCTCGGCCTCCTGCTTTTCCAGAGCCTCCAGCTTTTCGCCGATGGCGCTGACCTCAGCCTTGACTGCCTCAGCCTCTTCCTTTTTGCCCTGACCCATGAGGGCGCCGATCTTCTTGCTGACGGACTTCCGCTGGCTGCGCAGCTCGTCGCCCTGCACCTTTGCCTCACGGAACTTCCGGTCCAACTCTACCACTTCGTCTACCAGCGGCAGCTTTTCGTCCTGGAACTTCTTTCGGATGTTCTCCTTGACTTTTTCCGGATCATTCCGGATCCATTTGATGTCGATCATGATTCTTTCCTTCCTTTATTGCAGTGGTTTTACCCACAGAATTGCGTGATTGAAATGCTTCCCATGAAAGGCTGCTCCAGCTGAGCGGGGTGTTTTGCGCACTTTGTAGGGACACGGCGTGCCGTGTCCGCCGAGTTATGCCACAAAGCGTTTGAGAAGACATGCCTCCCCTGAAAGGGGAGGTGGGCGGCGAAGCCGCTCGGAGGGGTCTTACTGCAAAATCGAAGTATTAGAACCCCTCCGTCACTTCGTGACACCTCCCCTTTCAGGGGAGGCATAAAGCCGGAACAGGTTATGCTGTGTCTGAGGGTTTTGTATCAAGGAAAATTCCGTTGCTGAAATCGACGGACACGAAACACCTCGCCAACTGTGCTCAGTTGGATCAGCCTTTTCGGGGTCAGTTTCTGAAAATCCTATTGTTTCTGCACGATGCGTAAACCCTTTCAGGGGAGGCTATTTCTCTACACCGGCAAACCTTAACAATGTTTCACGTGAAACATCCGCTCACTCTCTTGTCAGCTTCTGCGCCAGTGCGGCGAGGTCGTCCTTATCGTAGAACTCCAGCACCAGCGAGCCTTTATTCTTCCCATAGGTCACGGAAACCCGCCGTGCCAGACGGCTCTCCAGACTGATCTGCATCTCCGTGAAATAGCTGTCCGGCATAGCATCCGCCGGCTTTTCCGGCTGCGCTGCCTGTACCTCTGCTGCGGCGATCTTCTCGATGTCCCGCACGGTGAGCTTGCCGTCTGCGGCACGCTTTGCCGTGTCCATCTGAAGTGCGGGATCCCGAATGGCGAGGAGTGCTCTGGCGTGGCCGGCGCTCAGGGCTGCGCCCTGCACCAGCTCCCGAATCTCCCTGGGCAGCTTCAGCAGGCGCAGGGAGTTTGCCACGGCGCTGCGGGATTTGCCCACGCACTTGGCGACGTCCTCCTGTGTCATCTCAAACCGCTCCATGAGCTGTTCGTAGCCCTCCGCCTCTTCCAGCGGATTCAGGTTCTCCCGCTGGAGGTTCTCGATGAGGGCAATTTCCATGGTCTCCTCGTCGGAAATTTCCCGGATGATGACGGGGACTTCGTCCAGCCCCAGCATCCGTGCCGCACGCCAGCGGCGTTCGCCGGCGACGATCTGGTAGTTCAGCCCGTAGGGGCGCACCAGAATGGGCTGGAGCATGCCGTAGCGCTGAATGGAATCCGCCAGCGCCGCAATTGCCTCTTCGCTGAAAATCTTTCTGGGCTGATCTCGGTTCGGCTCCAGTTCCGAGAGCCGCAGTGTCTTTTTCACCTGCACATCGGCGGCATTCTCATCGTAGAGAAAATCCAGACCGCTGCCCAATCCGCCTATTGTCATTCGCTTTCACGCTCCCTTTTTTTGCCGAATATCATCAGACGGCGTTTTTTCTCCGGCGGTTTCTCGCCCAGAAGCTCCATGCCCAGCAGCGCATACGCCTCAGCGCCCTTGGAGAGGTGGTCGTAGTACATGACCGGCTTGCCGTGGCTGGGGGCTTCGGAGAGGCGGACGTTTCGGGGAATCTTGGTTTGAAAGACCTTGCCGGGGAAAAACTTCTCCACTTCCTCCTCCACCTGGCGGGACACGTTCAGGCGGGCATCGAACATCACGAACAGAATGCCGGCGATATCCAGCGCCGGATTGAAGTTGCTGCGCACGATCTTGATGGTATTGGTGAGCTGGGACAAGCCCTCCAGGGCGTAGAACTCCGCCAGCATGGGAATGATCATCCGGTCTGCGGCAACCAGTCCGTTCACCGTCAGAAGCCCCAGCGCCGGCGGGCAGTCGATGAGGATGTAGTCATAGTCCAGCTTACAGGTGAGCAGCTGCATTTTCAGCCGGTTCATCCGGTTTTCCATGGAGGCAAGCTCCAGCTCTGCGCCGGCGAGGGTATTGCGTGCCGGCAGGATGCTGACATTCTCGAACGCCGTGCGGACGATCGCCTCCTGAATGCTGTTTTTTCCCACGAGCACCTCATAGGAGGATGCCGTCAGGTGTTTTTTCTTGATGCCCAGACCGGTGGTGGTATTGCCCTGCGGGTCAATATCCACGCAGAGCACCTGTTTTCCCCGAGAGCCGAGATATGCCCCCAGATTGACGACTGTCGTCGATTTTCCCACGCCGCCCTTCTGGTTGGCAACTGCATAGACCATACCCACGCTGATTTCTTCCTTTCGTTGGCAAACTGCCGTTTCTGCCGATTTCTTTCGAATCATAGTTCTTACTTATTATAACATGATTTATGTCAGTTGTAAAGAGGGAAAACCGCATTTTCGGTATAACCTGCCCTCATAAACCGTGACACAGCAGAACCAAACGCATCGTGCAGAAACAGAAAGATTTCAGAAAACTGTCCCCAATAAGGCTGCTCCAGCTGAGCGCAGCTGGCGAGGTGTTCTTAGAGGGCACGTGCCCTCTAAGTCGCTGTCCGCAGACAGCGAAATACTCTGCGCC
>NZ_JAJFCK010000061.1 GCF_020709055.1 Ruminococcus callidus | reverse complement strand
GAGGGCACGTGCCCTCTAAGAACACCTCGCCAACTGTGCTCAGTTGGATCAGCCTTTTCGGGCACACGGATGCGGTGTGTTTTTGTCCCTGCACGATGGGTTTTGTGTTCTGTTACGGTCTGCTCTTACTCCGGATATTTTTGATAATATCCTCCACCAGCTGTTTCAGATGCTCATCGTGTTTCATTGCCGTCTCAATGTTGCTGATGGAGTACACGATGGTGGAGTGATCTCTGCCGTTGAACTCCGTACCGATGGCCTGAAGGGGCATCTGGGTGATCTCCCGCATGACATAGATGGCAACCTTGCGTGCCGTGGAGATCTGGCTGGAGCGCTTGCTGCTGCGGATATCCTCCGGCGAAACGCCGTACACATCGGCAACCTCTGCAATGATCTTCTCCACGGTGATGGGAACCGGCTGGTCATCGCTGAGGATGTCCTTGATGACGCTCTGCGCCATGGAGATGGACGGTGCGGAGCCAGCCAGATGCTTCAGCGCTTTCAGCTTCTTGACAGCGCCCTCCAGCTGACGGATGTTGGTCTTGAGCCGGTTGGCAATGAACTCTGCCACGTCATCCGGAATGTACAGGTCGAGAAGCTCTGCCTTGCGGCGGATGATGGCGATTCTGGTCTCGAAGTCCGGCGTGGAGATGTCGGTGATGAGTCCCCACTCAAAGCGGTTGCGGATCCGGTCTTCCAGTGTTTTCAGCTCTCTGGGCGGCTTGTCCGAGGTGATGACGATCTGCTTGCCCTCGGCGTGCAGCTTGTTGAAGGTGTGGAAGAACTCCTCCTGCATCCGCTCTTTGCCGGTGAAGAACTGGATGTCGTCGATGAGCAGAACGTCGGCGTTGCGGTACTTGTCGTGGAACTGTGCGGTGTTCTTGTCGTTGATGCTGGAGATGAAGTCGTTGCCGAATTCCTCGCTGGTGACGTAGATGATCTTGTACTCCGGATGATTCTTGCAGACCTCGTTGGCGATGGCGTGCATCAGGTGGGTCTTGCCCAGACCGGAGGGGCCGTAGATGAACAGGGGGTTGTAGTTCACGCCCGGCTCTTTTGCCACGGCGGTGCAGGCAGCGTAGGCGAACTCGTTGGAGCCGCCCACGATGAAGGTATCGAAGGTGTATTCATAGTTTGCGCCCTCGAAGGTGTGTTCCAGCTCTTCGTGGCGGCGTGCGATGTCGTCAAAATCCGGCGCAGGCCGCTCCTCGTCCGGTGCCGGCGAAGCAGGCTCGTCTTTTACCTGAATGTCCAGTGTCACGTCAAAGCCCAGAATATTGAAGAATGCCTCTTTGAGCAGGGCCTCGTAGTTGCCCAGCACAACGGCACGCTGGAAGGATGACTGCACGGTAAAGACCGCCGTGCTGCCGTCCAGCTGGACAGGGGTGAGGGCGTTGATCCAGAGGTTGACGGCAACGTCCGGAATGCCCTGTTCCCGGCAGTACTGCTTGACGCTGGAAAAGACTTCTTGAAATGAGTTCATAGTGGTAGAATCCTCCTTGTATTGAAAAGCCGGCCGGAGAAAATGACAGTGCCAGAATGCCGGCAGACTCCGTGTTTGCTGGGGTGCGCTGGAAATACAAGGGCAACACCGCACAGACCTTCTGCGGTGCCGCCCAGATTTTCAACAGTCCATAATATAATAGTATACCATAAACGCTGTTGAAAATCAACCCCTCTCTTGTGGAAAACTATGATTTTTCTCTGAAATTTCCGCAGAGAATCCCCGGATGGGGCGGATGTGGAAACTGTGGAAAGCCCGGCGGCGCAAACGCCACGCAATTCCGGCGGTTTTCCGCAATTTCTGTGGAAAACGCCTGCGGAAAATTTTTTTGCAAAAAATCCTTGACAAATGCGGGGGGATGCAGTATAATATATTGTAAATGGATTCGTGCGGGCTGCCTCGTAGGAATCCAGCAGCCTGTGCGGAGGATTTTCCGCCGGAAAAAAGAGAGGAGGTAACGACTGTGAAAAGAACATATCAGCCGAAGAAGATTCATCGGAAAAAGGTGCATGGCTTCCGTAAGAGAATGGCCACTGCGAACGGTAGAAAGGTTTTAGCTCGCAGAAGAGCACGCGGCAGAGCAAGACTGAGCCACTGATCGAAGTCGGACCACAACGCCACTCGTTTGTGGTCTTTTGTTTTTTCGACATGCGTATCTGAATTCCGCATCGCCCGAAATGCCGATTCGACAAGCTGTTTACCGGCAGGCATGCAGGTAACCGTGAGTCTGTACGGTCGGCATCGGGCCGTGGGATTCGGATACGCTTTTCTTTTGGCAGCACCGCCCAAAGCTTGTGCGTAAGATGCGCCGTCAGATTACGTGTAAAGCCCCTCAGGGCGTGCTTTGTGCGGGGCTGCCTTTCGTGTGCTTTGCCAAAAGCCGTCCGGATGCCGCCGTACACGAACCCTTCACTTACCTCGCCGTGTACGGCGGCGCCATCTGCGGACAGGCTCTCATCGGAATGGATGGGGCAGCGAAACTGCTGCACCGTCCGGAGCATTTGCCGGTATGCCGGCGGATGCTGAAATCATCTCGGGAGCTTTGTGCAGCGGGGCTTTGCCTCCGGCTGTTCAAGGCTCACAGCAAAGTTGGAGTGCATGCCATGCAAAAAACGGTAATTCTCAACCAGAATCGGGATTTTTTACAGCTCTACCGGCGTGGAAGAAAGATCGTGTCCCCTTATATGATCCTCTATGTGCGGAAGAACCGGCGCAAGTACAACCGCCTTGGCATTACAGTCGGCAAGAAGGTCGGCTGCGCCGTCAAGCGCAACCGTGCCCGCCGTATCATCCGCCAGGCATATCGGGAGACGGAACATCTGCTGCCCACAGGCATTGACCTTGTGATCGTGGCACTTCCCGCCATCGACGGCATCCGCTCGACGCAGCTTCGTGACTATCTGGCCGGAAACGGCCTGCAGCGGATTCGGCGCATGTTTGCACCGCCGGAGGGGGGAAAATCGTGAGGTATCTTCTGGCATGGCTGATTGGAGGATATCAGAAAATTTCCCGGCTGACACCGGCTGTGTGCCGGTTTTATCCCACCTGTTCCGCCTACGCCAAAACCGCCCTGCTGCGGTACGGCGTACTGCGGGGCGGGTTCCTTGCCGTGCGGCGGCTGCTGCGCTGTAACCCGTGGAACGCTGGCGGGATCGATCCGGTGCCGGAGCATCTGGATCCGCCGCGCATCCTGTTTGCAGGACGAGAACCCCGGCGTACACTACGCAACAGAAAGGGTTAATGAAAACGAATGGATTTTTTATATGATCTGTGCGGGAAGCCGTTTGGCTGGATTATGCGCCTTATCTATGACTGGGTGGACAACTACGCATTTGCGATCCTGCTGTTCACCATTTTTACCAAGCTGATCCTCTTCCCCATCTCGTATAAACAGCAGATGAACTCTGCAAAAATGCAGCGCCTGAATCCGAAGATGGAGAAGCTGCGGAAGAAGTACAAGGACGAACCCCAGAAGATGCAGGAGGCACAGATGCAGCTGTATCAGGAGGAGAACGTCAATCCCGGCGCTTCCTGCCTCCCCATGTTCCTCCAGTTCTTTATCCTGTTCGGCATCTTGGACGTTGTCTATAAGCCGCTGTCCTACATCCTGAAGATGGGCGGCGACCTCATCTCCAGCGCCTACAACGTGGTAAAGAACATCGATCCAGAGCTTGCCAAGCAGGGCACCAGCCTCCGTCAGGAGCTGATCGTTCTCACCGCACATCACAGCGACCCCGATGCGTTCGGCTCGGTTCTGGCGGGAACGAGCTTCTCCGACAAGATGGCGGAGTTCTATGACAAGTTCAGCCTGTTCGGCGTAAACCTGGGAACGATTCCGACGTGGAAGCCGGAGACATGGAACTATGCGGCAGTTGTCCTGTTCCTGATCCCCGTTCTCTCCGGCGTGCTCCAGCTGGTGCTCACGGTCTATATGCAGATCGTCCAGAAGAAGCGCAACCCCGCAGCTCCCAAGATGGGATGCATGAACGTCATGCTCTATATCATGCCGATCTTCTCGGTATGGTTCGCATTCAACGTTCCTGCCGGCGTCGGTTTCTACTGGGTCTGCTCTTCGTTCTTCTCGCTGGTGCAGTCTGTGGGACTGAACCTCTACTTCACGCCGGAGCGCATTGAAAAGCTCTGCGAGAAGGAGAACAAGAAGATGCAGAAGAAGTACGCCGCAGGCAAGCGCACCTTCATGCAGCGGATGCTGGAGCAGCAGGGAACTGTCGGTCAGCAGATGCACGAGCGCTACGAAGAGGAGACTAAGGACATGTCCCGTGCGGAACGCACAAAGTACGACAAGAAGGTACTGGACGATGCCCGCAGGCGAATGGCGGAGAAGTATGGCGAGAGCTATGACGACACCGGCAATTCGGATTCGGGAAGTGAAACATAAGCGCTGCGCCGGCTGCACGCCGGAAAGCGCAGCATACTTTCAGAGCTTGTGTTCGTAGGAAATATATGCGGATTTTCGAGCAAATTTTTTTGCAGACAAGGCAAAAATTTGCAGGCATACTTTCGTATGGCAAGAATTTTTAACGCAGTATGCAACAAAATTTGCCGAAAAGACGTAGATAGACGCCTATGAACACGAGCTCTCAGAGCCCGTCTTGGTGAGTCCGGCAGGGTGCGGGACTTGCAAAACAGGCGAAAAAGAAAGGGATGAACACAGTGATGAAAGAGAGCTTTACTGCAAAAACATTAGAAGAAGCAAAGCAAATGGCATCTGAAAAGTTTGGGGTATCCGTGGATTATATTGTGTTCCGTATCCTGGAGAAACCGAAGAAGGGCTTTTTAGGGCTTGGAAAGAAAGAGGAATACGTGGTAGAGGCCGCCTACGAGCCGATGGAAACACCGGCTGCTGCGCCGGCACCTGCCGCACCGGCAGAACCGGTTCCGGCGGAGAAACCCGCAGCCCCCGCAGCAGCGCCGGAAACCGCTCCGGCACAGCCGGAGGCAAAGACAGAGGAAGCCGCACCGGCAGAAGCCACTGCGGCTGAGGCGATCACCTCCGTGGATGAGATCGTGATCCCGCAGGACGACTCCGCCACCCGTGGCGTGGAGTCCGCTGCCATCGAAACCATCCTCACCGACGAGGAGATGTCTGAGAACCTCCTGCGTGCACGGCAGTATATCGCCGATATCTACCACGCTATGGGCATTGATATCGCCATCACCACCATGCGCACCGAAAACGGCATCCGCATGGAACTGCGCAGCCAGACCAAGAGCGGTACGATCATCGGCCGCCGCGGGGAAACGCTGGACTCCATCCAGTATCTGGCCTCCATTCTGGTGAACCGGGACGGCGAGGAGTACTGCCGCCTGCTGCTGGACAGCAACGGCTATCGGGAAAAGCGCCGCAAGACGCTGGAACAGCTGGCGGACAAGATCGCACGCAGCGTGCTGCGCAGCGGACGCTCCACCACACTGGAGCCCATGAACCCCTACGAACGCCGCATCATTCACAGCCGCATCTCCGAGATCGAGGGCGTCACCTCCCACAGTGTGGGAGAGGACCCGTACCGGAAGGTGGTCGTAGCTGCTGTGGGCGGAAAGCGCAGCGGCGGACGTGGCAGAAGCGGCGGACAGCACGGCCGTGGCGGAAAGCGCCCGTACCGCACCGAGCGGAAGCCGGAGGACTTCAAGCGCAGCGATATGGACTCCATGAAGACCAGCTTCGAGCGGGACTATAAGAAGCCCAAGCCGGAGGATGAACTGAACGCCGGACTCTACGGCAAGATCGAGTTCTGAGAAAATAAAATAAGCCTGTCGGCGTTTTCGCAGACGGTGCAAAAAACAACAGGGACGGGCTGCTGAAATGAGTGGCCCGTCTTTTTTTGGAGAGGATTCAAGATGTATCATATGGGAAATTACGATGTCGCCGTCGTGGGCGCAGGACACGCCGGCGTAGAGGCAGCGCTTGCCTCGGCACGTCTGGGCTGCCGGACGGTGCTCTTTACGATCTCGCTGGATCAGATCGCCAACATGCCCTGCAACCCGTCCATCGGCGGAACTGCCAAGGGGCATCTGGTGCGGGAGATTGATGCGCTGGGCGGCGAAATGGGACGGGCTGCCGATGCCTGCTTCCTGCAAAGCCGGATGCTCAATCAGGGCAAAGGGCCGGCAGTCCACAGCCTGCGGGTGCAGGCGGATCGGGTGCAGTATCACAACTACATGAAGCACGTCTGCGAACAGACGGAGAATCTGGAGATCAGGCAGGCAGAGGTGGCGCAGGTTCTCGTGGAGGACGGCCGTGTCTGCGGCGTGGTCACGGCGCTGGGGGCGGAGTATACCGTTTCCGCCGTGGTCATCGCCACGGGAACATACCTCAACGGCAGGATTCACGTGGGACAGGTGTCCTATGAGAGCGGCCCGGATGCCGCCCTGCCCAGCCGTGCGCTGGGAGGGGACTTGCAGGCGCTGGGGCTGCGGATGCGCCGGTTCAAGACGGGAACGCCCTGCCGTGTCCACCGGCGCAGCATTGACTTCGATGTCATGGAGCGGCAGGACGGCGATGCAGAGATCGTGCCGTTCTCCTTTGCCTCAGATGCCACAAAGATGCGCAATCAGGTGTCCTGCTATATCACCTACACCAACAGCGAGACGCACCGCATCATTCGGGAGAACCTCCACCGCTCGCCCCTGTTCTCCGGACAGATCGAGGGCATCGGCCCACGGTACTGTCCCTCCATCGAAACCAAGATCGTGCGCTTCGCCGACAAGCCCCGCCACCAGCTCTTCGTCGAGCCCATGGGTCTGCAGACGGAGGAGTACTATTTGCAGGGCATGTCCTCCTCTCTGCCGGAGGATGTCCAGCTGGCGTTTCTGCGCACCATTCGGGGACTGGAGCACGTGGAGATTATGCGCCCTGCCTACGCCATCGAGTACGACTGCGTCGACCCCACAGAGCTGCGTGCCACGCTGGAGTGTAAGAAGATCTCCGGTCTGTACGGCGCCGGACAGTTCAACGGCAGCTCCGGCTATGAGGAGGCTGCGGCGCAGGGACTGGTGGCAGGCATCAACGCCGCACGCAAGGTGCAGGGCAAGACGCCGTTCGTCATGGACCGTGCGGACTCTTACATCGGCACGCTGGTGGATGATCTGGTGACCAAGGGCTGCGAGGACCCCTACCGTATGATGACCTCCCGCAGCGAGTACCGGCTGATTCTCCGGCAGGACAACGCCGACTTCCGGCTGACGCCCATGGGCTACGAGCTGGGGCTGATCTCCAAAGAGCGCTATGACGCCATGACGGAGAAGTACCGGCAGGTGGCGCAGGAGAAAAAGCGGGTGGAAAAGACCACCCTCGCCCCCTCGCCGGCGCTGAACCGGTATCTGGAGACACAGGGCACTGCACCCCTCTCCACGGGCTGTAAGGTGGCGGATCTGGTGCGCCGGCCCCAGCTGCGCTACGAGGGACTCAGAGCATACGATCCCACCCGTCCGGCGCTGCCGGCGGTCATCGGAGAGCAGGTGGAAATCCAGATCAAGTATGACGGCTATATCGAAAAACAGATGGCGCAGATCGCCCGCATGCGAAAGCTGGAAAATCTGGCGCTGCCGGAGGACTTGGACTATACCGCCATTCGGGGACTGCGGCTGGAGGCGGCGGAAAAACTGAACGCCCACCGTCCCCAGAATCTGGGACAGGCGAGCCGGATCTCCGGTGTGTCGCCGGCGGATGTGTCCGTCCTCATGGTCTGGGAGAACAGCAGCGGAAAGGAGCAGGCATAATGGAATATGAGAGCGCTAAGGCGCTGTTTGCGGCGGCAGGCATGCCCCTGTACGAACAGCAGTACTGCCAGCTTCAGGCGTACCTGAAAACGCTGGCGGAGACCAATGAGAAGATGAACCTCACGGCGATCACCGAGCCGGCGGAGGTCTGGGCGAAACACTTTCTGGACAGCGCAGCCCTGCTGTGCCATGCGAAGCTGCCCACAGGTGCATCCTGCATCGACGTGGGAACGGGCGCAGGCTTTCCGGCGATGGTGCTGGCGGTGCTGCGTCCGGACGTGCAGTTCACCCTGCTGGACAGCCTGCAAAAGCGTGTCCGCTTTCTGGAACAGACGGCACAGCTGCTGGGGCTGGGGAACGTGCGCTGCATCCACGCCAGAGCCGAGGAGGCTGCCAGACAGCCGGAGCTGCGGGAACAGTTTGACTTCGCCACAGCACGTGCAGTGGCAGCGCTGCCGGTGCTGGCGGAATACTGCCTGCCGTTTGTGCGGGTGGGCGGCGTGTTCGCCGCCATGAAAGGCCCGTCCGAACCGGTCGAACCGGCGGAGCAGGCGATTGTCACACTGGGCGGCGGAACCGTTCAGGTGACAGACTACACGCTGGAACAGGCGGGCGCACGCCGTCTGGTGCAGGTGGAGAAGTGCCGCCCGACACCGGAGAAGTACCCCCGCCGGAGCAAACAGATCCAGCAGAAGCCGCTGGGCTGAAAATATCGCAGAAGCTGACCGAATGTCCGAAAAAGTGCCGCAGAATGCCGTCCGCTTTTTCGGAAGTCCGGCGAAACCTGCCGAAAAAACGGCGCTTTTTCCGAAAAACCGCACTTTTTTTCTCTGGAAGCCATTTCTGAAATCTGCTACAATAGAAAGTACGGAAAGCAATTCCGCCTGACGGCTTTGTGCGGGATTGTCAGAGATTCTTTTTCAGAGAAAGGAAGTTACTATGGCAGGATTTTTAACGTTTACCCGGGAAAAGCCCATCAACCGCATTGTGGAGGTGGATGTGAGCGAGATCGTTCCCAACCCCCACCAGCCGCGCACCGGATTCGATCCGGCGGATATCCAGTCGCTGGCGGAGAGCATCGCCCAGAACGGCATTCTCCAGCCTCTCACCGTCCGGCGTGGGGAGGGGTGCTATGAACTGGTGGCGGGGGAGCGCCGGCTGCGTGCGGCAAAGCTTGCCGGCATGCAGGCAGTGCCCTGTATCATTCTGGAGATCAGTTCCCGCAACTCGGCGGTCATGGCGCTGGTGGAGAATATCCAGCGGCAGGATCTGTCCTTTTTCGACGAGGCGAGCGCCATCGAAAAGCTCATTACGTATTACGGCATGACGCAGGAGGATGCGGCGGCAAAGCTGGGCAAGGCGCAGAGCACCATCGCCAATAAGCTGCGGCTGCTCCGGCTCACGGCGGAGGAACGGGAGATCATCATGAAGTACAACCTCACCGAGCGCCATGCCCGTGCCCTGCTGCGTCTGGCTGCGCCGGAGGAGCGTCTGGCGGTGCTGGAAAAGGTGGTGCGCAATAACCTCAACGTGGAAAAGACGGAGCACGCCGTGGAGGAACTGCTGGGGCAGCGCCGGAAGCGGGAGAGCTATCGGAAGCGCAGCAAGGTGTTCCAGAACGTGCGTATCTTCGTCAATACCATCACCCGTGCTGTGGAGACCATGCAGGCGGCAGGCATCGCCGCAGACTCCCAGAAGATCCAGCGGGAGGACTACATCGAATACCGGGTGCGGATTCCCATCGGGGAGAAGAAATAATGTTCAGAGCGGCAGTGTTTCACGTGAAACATTGCCGCCTTTTTTGCGGGGCGGGGTGTGCACGGAATTTGTGGGGATATCACACCAAAAGCATCGTGCAGAAACAGAGAGAAACGAGGTGGTTTAATTCGTCAGGCTGATCCAACTGAGCGCAGTTGGCGAGGTGTTCTTAGAGGGCGAGTAGCCCTCTGAGTCGCTGTCCGCAGACAGCGAAACTTCCTGCGCCATGCTTCTGGCGCACGGGGAAGGTGGGTGAGAAAAGCGACAGCTTTTCGAGGGCGGAGCGAACAAGACCGCTCCGCCCTGTGTGCCGTTTGCTGTTTCTTGATTTTGAAAATGTTCCGGTGGAACATTTTCAACGGGATATGCCTTGATGTGAACCAGTGGACACGGCACGCCGTGTCCCTACTTATATTTCCCCACACAAAACACTTTGCCAGTCAAATCAGTCTGACAAGACAACGGTTCTGAGATTATTTCGTTTCTGCACGATGCTTTTCGTGATTGTTCTTGCAATTTTGCAGCGGATTTCGTAGGGACACGGCGTGCCGTGTCCGCCAATTTCCGCAACAAAGAGAAAGAAAATTAGTCACCCCTTTCAGGGGAGCCTTATCTTCTCTATCTCTACTATTATGTAAAACAAGAAGAACCGTTGAAAACGTTCCACCGGAACGTTTCCAAAATCAAGGCGTTACAAACGGCACACAAGGGCGGAGCGGTCTTGTTCGCTCCGCCCTCGAAAAGCTGTCGCTTTTCTCACCCACCTGCTCCGTGCGCCCAGAAGTATGGGCGCAGAGTATTTCGCTGTCTGCGGACAGCGACTTAGAGGGCACGTGCCCT
>NZ_JAJFCK010000060.1 GCF_020709055.1 Ruminococcus callidus | reverse complement strand
ACCACATTGAAATGGTATTTCACCGGCTTCTGTGATGCTGTTTCTTCCAAGCTGCGGTATGTAGAACCACTGCCCCAAAAGCCATATTTCCCGATGATGCAAAATGGTGTAAACTTCAATCCGGAGTGGCCAATTCGGGTAAATGCAGAACACATTCTCAGCGACCCGGAAAATCGGGAACGGCTGCCAAAGAAGCTGCTTCGGTTCAAGAATCTGCCATTGTTGCTGGAAACGGCAGTGGAACTGGGCAGACGAAAAGCAGTAATTGAGCCGGGGCTGGTAGTACCGCAGGGATACCAGAATCAATTGCAGTTTCTGCTTCCGATCTGCTTAACAGATATGGAAAAACCGAACCTTGCCATGACCTTGGCAGAACGAAACGGATATTATCTGGGCAGCACTTGTCTGACACTGGAAATGGCATATCTGAATGCGAGAATGATTGCAAGACCCATTGCTCCATGGCTGACCAGCTTGGTAAAAAAGTGAGAACATCCGATGAGGTGCAGAATTTTTTTCTGTACCTTGTCGGTGTTTTTATGCCTGTACAAATTGAAAATGTTTTGTGAACTCTTTTCAAACTACCAAAAAGGCTGGTAGTTTGAATGCTAGAGTAAGTTCGACGATTAGGAAAGGGGGTGTCCATGTGAGTGTGAATGAACGGCGTGCCGAAATCATGAAGATTTTAGTTGCTCGCAGACAAACA
Source organism: Ruminococcus callidus (assembly GCF_020709055.1). Taxonomy (GTDB): domain Bacteria; phylum Bacillota; class Clostridia; order Oscillospirales; family Ruminococcaceae; genus Ruminococcus_C. Next base: position 9,944 of record NZ_JAJFCK010000060.1, on the reverse strand, counting down.
ACAGTTCCACTTCTTGCACAGGAATTGTGTGTATGTTGTAATACTGTTCGCAACGACATTCATGCACTTGCATTGGACTATCCTCTGGAGACGTGTTCCGGGAATGGCGGCGGTGTTAGAGTAGCAGATTGGTATCATCCATATAAAAATATGCTTACAGAAGAACAATCTGTTGCTTTGGAGCAATTGCTATTGTTTGCAGATATTCGGCAAGCAGAATTGATTCGCCAAATATTAGCGGAATTTAGTTCTCAGACCTATCGTCAAAAATATGCAAAGGAGTGAAAACAAATGAAAACCCTCATAGATGTCCTTGCAGCACTCAGCGATTTCGTAAAGGTCGCATCCGAGTGGGCAGAAAGTGCTTCCAAAGCGGAAGTGGAGACGTTTACACAGATTTATCCGCAAAAAGAAGAAACGGTCAAAAAAGCAGTGGAAAAGCCGGTCACACTGGAAGAAGTCCGCAGCGTTCTGGCAAATCTGTCCCGCAGCGGACAAAAGGAAACGGTGCTGAAACTGCTGCAAAAGCATGGCGGCAGTCGATTGTCTGAAGTTCCGCCGGGACGGTACGCTGCACTGTTCGCAGATGCACAGGAGGCAGCCCATGCCGAATAAACACGCCGTGCTCTCTGCTTCTTCCAGTGCTCGCTGGCTGGCGTGTCCGCCCTCCGCACAGCTTTGTGCCACCCTGCCGGATACCGTGACGGACTACGCCCGGGAAGGCACGTGTGCCCACGAGCTTGCAGAATATAAGGTGCAAAGACTGCTCGGAAATCTGACTCCCAATCCAACGGAGAACTTAGACTTCTATGACACCGAAATGGAAGACTGCACGGACAGCTATGCCCAGTACATCGCCGAACAGCTATCAACCCTGCAAGAACCAATGGTCTTAGTGGAACAGCGTTTGGATTTCAGCCGATACGTTCCAGACGGCTTTGGCACGGGCGACTGTGTGATTGTTGCAGAGAATGTTTTAACCGTCATTGACTTCAAGTATGGCAAGGGCGTGGCGGTGTCTGCTGACCACAACTCACAGATGATGCTGTATGCTCTCGGAGCGTTGGAACTGTTCGATGCCCTCTATGACATTGCAGAAATCCGGATGGTGATTTTTCAGCCAAGAATCCAGAACCTTAGCGAATGCATCATGCCATTGTCGGAGCTGCTGCACTGGGCGGAAACCGAACTGAAACCCAAAGCTGCACTTGCCGCCAGAGGCGAGGGCGAATTCTCTGCCGGAGAGCACTGCCGCTTCTGCAAAGTGAAAGCAACTTGCCGGAAACGGGCGGAGTACAATCTGCAATTGGCAAAGTATGATTTTGCGATGCCGGACAAGCTGACCGATACCGAAATCGAAGCAATTCTGGAAACTGCCGACCAACTGGTTACATGGGCTTCCGACATCAAGGAATACGCTTTGCAGCAGTCCTTACAGGGAAAAGCATGGAAGAATTGGAAGCTGGTTGAAGGCAGAGCCAGACGAACATATTGCAGTGAAACTGCAGCAGCGGAGGCGGTACAAGCTGCTGGGTTCGACCCATATGAACATAAGGTACTGGGCATTACTGCAATGACCAGAATGCTGGGCAAGAAAAAATTCGAAGAATTGTTGGGAGATTTGCTTGTGAAACCACAGGGCAAACCAACACTTGTTCCGCTATCAGACAAACGACCTGCGTGGAATACTGCACAGGTAGATTTCAAAGAATAAAGGAGTTTTTATTATGGCAAAGTATATCAATCCTGCAAAAGTAGTAACCGGTGTATGCAGATTTAGCTACGCCAACCTCTGGGAAGCAAAGGCGATGGATGAGAACAGTAAGCCGAAGTACAGCGTTTCCTTCATCATTCCGAAGTCGGACACGAAAACCATCGAGAAGATTCGTGCTGCCATTCAGGCTGCCTACGAGGAGGGGCAGGGCAAGTTGAAAGGCAACAGCAAGTCCGTTCCACCGCTGACTTCTCTCAAGACCCCGCTTCGGGATGGGGATTTGGAGCGACCAGACGATGAAGCGTATGCCAACAGCTATTTCGTCAATGCCAATTCCATCACTGCTCCGGGCATCGTGGACGCTGCCTGCCAGCAGATTTTAGATCACAGCGAGATTTACAGCGGTGTCTATGGCAGAGCCAGCATCACATTCTATGCGTTCGCTACAAAGACTTCTCGTGGCATTGCCTGCGGCTTGCAGAACATCCAGAAGCTTCGGGATGGCGAGCCGCTGGGCGGTCACAGCCGTGCAGAGGACGACTTCACAACCGTAGAAGACGAGGATTTTCTGAACTAAGATAGCTGGGCGGACAGCTAGGCGTTATGCTTGGGTGGGTAATTGAGATATGCAAAAATTGATGATTGATTTAGAAACCAAAAGCGACATCGACATTGCCAAATCAGGTGTGTATCGTTATGCAGATTCCCCATATTTTGATATTCTGCTTTTTGCATATTCCGTGGACGATGCTCCGGTGCAAGTGGTTGACCTTGCCAGCGGTGAACAGCTGCCAGAAGAAATCATGAACGCTCTGACGGATGACCGCATCCAGAAACATGCCTTCAACGCCAGCTTTGAACGGATCTGCCTGTCGGTCTGGCTGCATCGAAACTATCCGGAATGCTTCGTTTCGTACGGCTCGCCGGAGGATGCCTGCGGCAACTACCTCAGCCCGAACGCATGGCGATGCACGATGGTGGCAGCTGCCTATCTGGGCTTGCCGCTGAGCCTTGCCGGCGTGGGAGCAGTTCTACAGTTACAGCAACAAAAAATGTCCGAGGGTAAAGCCCTGATTCGCCATTTCTGCATACCATATGACCATGTGAACGGTGTTCCGCAGTTTCATGCTCCGACCGATGCTCCGGAGAAATGGAACATCTTTCGGGCGTACAACCAACGGGATGTGGAAACGGAACAAGCGATTGAACAAAAAATTGCTCGGTTTCCTGTGCCGGAATTTGTCTGGCAGGAGTATGTCCTTGACCAGTCCATCAACGATCGAGGAATACAACTGGATTTGCAGCTGGTGCAGCAAGCAATTCGTATGGACACGCTCACGAAGGATAAGCTGCTGCATCAACTGAAAGATCTGACCAACTTGGACAATCCGAACTCTGTTCAGCAGATGAAACAGTGGCTGGCGGAACACGGATTGGAGTTAGAATCATTGGGAAAAAAAGAAGTACAGGAACAGCTGAAAACCGCTCCGCCGGACTTGCAAGTCGTGTTGCTACTTCGACAGCAGGCATCAAAATCCTCGGTCAAAAAGTATCAAGCCATGCAGAACGCCGTTTGCTCGGATGGTCGTGCAAGAGGAATGTTTCAGTTCTATGGTGCAAATCGAACAGGTCGAGAGGCTGGTCGTATCATTCAGCTGCAAAACCTGCCACAGAATCACCTTCCCGATTTGGAAGATGCACGGGAGCTTGTGAAGTCTGGTGATTTAGAAGCAGTAGAACTGCTGTATGAAGACGTTCCGAACACGCTCTCACAGCTGATTCGGACGGCGTTCGTGCCAAAACCCGGTTATAAGTTCCTTGTTGCCGATTTCTCTGCCATTGAAGCAAGAGTGATCGCATGGCTTGCAGGTGAAGAATGGCGAATGAAGGCTTTTGCAAACGGTGAGGACATTTACTGTGCATCAGCATCAAAGATGTTCGGTGTGCCAGTTGTAAAGCATGGTGAAAACGGTCATTTAAGGCAGAAAGGAAAGATATCCGAATTGGCTTGTGGTTTCGGCGGATCGGTTGGAGCCATGAAAGCGATGGGAGCAGATTCTCTTGGCTTATCCGATACGGAACTGAAACAGATCGTAACCGACTGGCGTGAGGCTTCACCGCATATTACAGAATTCTGGTGGGCGGTAGATAGAGCTGTAAAAAAGGCAGTCAAAGAAAAAACAGCAACGAAAACACACGGACTGCTATTTTCCTATGAGGCAGGGTTTCTGTTTATAAGGCTGCCAAGCGGAAGACGTCTTGCTTATGCTAAACCCTACATCGGTAAGAATAAATTCGGCGGTGAATCTGTTACATATATGGGCATTAATGCTCAGAAAAAATGGGACAGGCTTGAAAGCTATGGGCCGAAATTTGTAGAGAACTGCGTCCAAGGAATTGCAAGAGATCTGCTGATGTATTCCATGCAGACACTATCACAATACTTCATTGTCGGGCATATTCACGATGAAATGATCATCGAATGCCCGAAAGATACAAAGCTGGATGAGATCTGTCAGCAGATGGCGAGAACACCAGACTGGGCAAAGGGACTGCTGCTTCGGGCAGACGGATATGAATGCAGCTTTTACAAAAAGGACTGAGGAGGATTCCATATGTTTTACATCAAAGAAAATCTGAATGACACCACCAGTATCTCCGTGGAGATCAACAATGAAAACGTATACTGCCGCTGCCCGCAGTGCAGTGCAGAAGTGCCGGTTGATCTGAGTATCTTCTGGACAGCAGAAAACTTTGATATTTTCAGCAGTGCTGTTTACTGCGATGCCTGCACACAGAAACGGCTGAAAGGAGCACTGCATGAATCTGTATAACGCTGAGGGATACATCGACCTCACTGCTTATGAGGCACTGAGCCGTATTGAACGAGAGGAACGCAGGGCGAAAAAGGCTGCCGCTTATCGACCGCTGGTATACATTTGTTCTCCCTATTCCTACGGCTGCATCAACGACAATATCGAAAACGCCAGACGATACAGCCGCTTTGCGGTAGATACCCACTATGTCCCTATCGCTCCCCATTTGCTGTTTCCACAGTTCATGGATGACAGTCTGGGCGAAGATCGTCAGACAGCGATGTTCATGAATTTGGTACTGCTGTCAAAGTGTGCCCAGCTGTGGGTGTTTGGTTCTGTGCGGTCGGAGGGGATGCAGCAGGAGATCAAATGGGCGAAGCGGCGGCATATGACCATTCGGTATTTTACAGAAGAACTGGAGGAAATAGAATGAAATTTACGCTCTATACAGCAAACTGTACCGGCAATGAAAAGAATATCCTTTATCCCAACCAAAAGATCATTACTTCAGAAGCGGATTTGAAAAAAGCCGTTGTCTACGATCATGTCTGTGCTCAGTATGAGAATTTTGCCCGCAGTGACGCTAATTTCCTGCTGTCTGATGTAGTACCCATGGATTGTGACAACGACCATTCAGATGACCCGAAAGACTGGATCACACAGGAAAAACTGGCAAGTTTCCTCAGTGATGTTGCATTTGCAGTAACCTACAGCCGTCATCATATGCTGGCGAAAGGGAATAAATCCGCAAGACCACGTTTTCATGTATTTTTTCCGACAGCACCCTGCAACGATGCAAATTCTCATAAGGCGATAAAGCAGAAAATCCATAAGGAACTGCCGTTCTTCGACGGCAATGCACTGGATGCCTCACGTTTTCTTTTTGGCTGTCCGAGTGATGTTGTATGGCATGAAGGCAGTCTTTCCATTGAGGATTGGCTTACACTGATGAAGTCAAATCGTAACATTCCGCAGGGACAGCGAAACAGCACAATGTCTCGCATGGCTGGAAAACTGGTCAAGCGTTTTGGTGTGACTGAGGAAAGTTATCAGAAGTTCCTGGAAAAAGCAGCCGAATGCGAACCACCGCTTCCGGATGAAGAACTGGAAGCAATCTGGCACAGTGCCTGCAAATTCGGAAAAAAAGTAACCTCGCAGGAAGGATATATTTCTCCTGAAGCATACGGCAAACAGTCCCTGATTCCCGATGATTTTTCGGACGTTGGAGAGGCTCGCACATTTGTAGAAGGCTTTTCAGATGAGGTGGCGTTTACTATTGCGACCGATTATCTTCGCTACAACGGAACCTATTGGGAGGAGTCAGAACACGCTGTCACCCTTGCCATGATCGAACATACAGACGTACAGTTGGCAGAGGCGGAAAAGCAGGTGGAAGCGTCACTTCTAAAACTGGAAAGCCTTGGTGTTGCAAGAAATGCAGCAATCAACGGCGGCAAAAAGTTTCGGGATAGTCTGGACGAGGAACAGACCGCCGCATACAGGGAGTATCAGTACTATGCTACTTTCAAGGCGTTTGTCATGAAATATCGCCATGTTCGCAGTATGACCAATGCACTGGATGCTGCAAAGCCTCTGGTTCTCCACAATCCCGAAGCCCTTGACAGCAATCCGATGCTTTTAAATACCCCCGGAGGCACTTACTATCTGCCCGAAGGATTGAATGGCTGGAAGCCTACAGATCCTGCTGACCTCTTAACGAAAGTGACGGCGGTCGTTCCAAGTGATACCGGTAAGGATTTGTGGGAGGCTGCCTTACAGCTGTTCTTCTGCGGCGACCAGAGCCTGATTGACTATGTGCAGATGATTTGCGGACTTTGCATTGTGGGCAAGGTGTATTTGGAGGCGATGATTATTGCCTACGGTGACGGACGTAACGGCAAGAGTACGTTCTGGAATGTCATTTACAAGGTTCTCGGCAGTTACAGTGGCAACATTTCAGCAGATGCACTGACCGTCAATTGCAAGCGTAATGTCAAGCCGGAAATGGCGGAACTTAAGGGCAAAAGAATGATTATTGCGGCAGAATTGCAGGAAGGGATGCGGCTGAATACCAGTGTCGTCAAGCAGCTTTGTTCCACCGACCCGATCTTTGCCGAAAAGAAATTCAAAGCACCGTTCCACTTTGAACCCTCTCACACTTTGGTGCTGTATACCAATCATCTTCCAAAGGTTGGTGCATCGGATGATGGAACGTGGAGAAGATTGATTGTCATTCCGTTTCACGCAAAAATTCAAGGCTCTAAGGACATCAAAAACTACACACAGCACTTGGTCGATCACGCTGGCGGTGCGGTGCTTTCCTGGCTGATTGAAGGTGCAAGAAAGGTCATTGCGGCAAACTATCAGATCAACAGACCGCAGTGTGTTCTTGATGCAATTGGAGCCTATCGGGAAGGCAATGACTGGCTTGGCAATTTCATCAATGAGTGTTGTGAAGTGGATAAAAGCTATCAGGAAAAGTCCGGAGAACTATATCGGCACTATCGTGAATACTGTCTTGAAAATGGTGAGTTTGTTCGCAGCACATCAGATTTCTATTCTGCTTTGGAACAGGCTGGGTACAAACGTAAGAGAACAACACAGTGTAATGTGATTATGGGACTTTGCATCAAATTCGATTTTCTTGACTAAAAGTATGTTTTTGACTTCCACTTTATAAAATCGACTTCCACTTTTAAGGTCAAAAAACACCGAAATATAGGGAAAGTGGAAGTCATAGGAACTCATATACAGACTTTACGCAGGCGAGAAAAAAAGTAAAATTTTTCTCTATATATAAGGTTTGTATTTGACTTCCTATGACCTCCATTTTCTCGAAAAACAGGGAGAATCCATGCGAGAAAAAATAATTGAAGAAAAACTCACAAAGGCAGTAAAGCAAAATGGCGGTGTGTGTTGGAAATTCACGTCTCCCGGAACGGCAGGCGTTCCAGACCGCATCGTATTGATGCCCGGCGGTAGAATTGCATTTGTGGAAGTGAAAGCACCCGGAGAGAAACCCAGACCGCTTCAACTTTCCCGGCATAAACTTCTGAGGCGATTGGGTTTTCTGGTTTACGTCTTGGATGCTTGTGAGGACATCGAAAAAATCATCTTGGAGGTGAAAAGCGATGGAACTGCATGATTATCAGAAATATGCTGTTCAATTCATTGAGGAACATCCAATCGCAGCACTCTTTCTGGATATGGGACTTGGTAAGACGATTACAACCCTGACTGCAATCCACAATTTGATGTTTGACCTGTTTGCGGTCAGAAAAGTTTTGATTATTGCACCGTTGCGAGTTGCACGGGATACGTGGGCGGCGGAGATTGAAAAGTGGGAGCACCTCAAGGATTTGCGATACAGCGTAGCGGTCGGCACAGAGGAAGAACGCCTTGCCGCCTTGAACGCTCCTGCAGACCTCTACATCATCAACCGGGAAAATGTGGACTGGCTCGTCAACAACACGAAGTTTGATTACGACATGGTGGTGATTGACGAACTGTCGAGCTTCAAGAGCCACCAGAGCAAACGCTTCAAGGCCCTGATGAAAGTTCGACCGAATGTGAAACGCATCGTAGGGCTGACAGGAACGCCTGCCAGCAACGGCTTGATGGATTTATGGGCGGAATTTCGTCTGCTGGATATGGGGCAGCGGCTCGGCAGATTCATCGGGCAGTATCGGAATGCCTACTTCAAGCCAGACAAGCAGAACGGATATATCGTGTATTCCTACAAACCCCTGCCCGATGCCGAAGAACGGATCTACGAAAAAATATCGGACATTACTGTTTCGATGAAAGCCCTCGACCACCTGCACATGCCGGAATTAATTTCCAACGAATATCCCGTGCAGCTGTCCGACACGGAGCAAGAAACCTACAAGCGGTTCAAGTCCGAATTGATTCTGGAGATGCAGGACACTGAGATCACCGCCGCCAACGCTGCAAGTCTGTCCAACAAACTTTCCCAGCTGGCGAATGGTGCAGTGTATGACGATACCGAAGCGGTGATTCCTATTCACAGCCGAAAGCTGGATGCACTGGAGGACTTGATAGAGGCGGCCAACGGCAAACCCATTCTGGTGGCGTATTGGTTCAAGCATGATTTGAAGCGGATTCAAGAGCGATTGCGAAAGCTGAAGGTTTCCTATCAGGAAATCCAGTCCTCCGACAGTATCCAGAACTGGAATGCCGGAAAGCTGCAAGTTGGTCTGCTGCACCCAGCCGCTGCTGGGCATGGCTTGAACTTACAGGCAGGCGGTTCTCACCTGATTTGGTTTGGACTGACATGGAGTTTAGAACTCTACCAGCAGACCAACGCCAGACTGTGGCGGCAGGGGCAGCAATCCGAAACGGTTGTCATTCAACATCTCATCACCAAATGTACGATTGACGAACGTATCCTGAAAGCCCTGACCCAGAAAGAACAAACCCAGACCGCTTTGATGACTGCTGTGCGTGCTGAAATTGTGAGGGAGGAAAATGAATGAATCTAAAAGCATACATGGAAGAGGCAGAACGCCTCCGACACCGAATCTTTCGGAAAGAGCATGAGATCGATTGCATACGACAATCTGCTGAGGGTATGGGTGGAAAAGGTGGAGATTCCCCTAAAACAGTTTCTCCAGAACCACACAAGATGGAAATTGCTGTAGAAAAAATTTTGTCATTGGAAGAGGAAATCGAAGAAACCAAAATGGAACTTCAACATTTGATGCATGAAATGTGGAAACAGATTCAGAAGGTCGCAGATGCAGATGCCCGTGATCTTCTTACAAAACGGTATCTAGAGTTTAAGCCATGGAAAGTGGTGGCAAGTGAATTAGACTATAGCGTACAGCATATTTACTACCTCCACAATAAAGCACTTGAAAAGTTAAGAGTTCATCAGAGTTCATAAGACTTGATAAGAGCTTTATGGTATGCTATACTGTATCATAGCAAAGAATAAAACGAGAGCCGCCATGGAATCATCCGAGGCGGCTTTTTGTATCCGGAGGTGAACCTTATGCCGAAGAAATGTAAGAAGCCCTGCAAGCACCCCGGCTGTCCCAATCTGACAGACGGTTTGTATTGTGCAGAGCATCAGCCCTTGCACCCAGACCGACCGTCTGCCGCCAAGCGTGGCTACGGCAGCAGGTGGCAGAGGCTCAGCAAGGCGTACCTCCGCCGGCATCCTTTGTGTGTACGTTGCAAAGCACAGGGACGGTTCACGGCAGCGACTGTGGTCGACCATATCATTCCTCACCGTGGTGATCCGCACCTGATGTGGGATGAAAGCAACTGGCAGGCGTTATGCAAGCCCTGCCATGACCGCAAGACGTGGACGGAAGACCGAAATCCCGTCTATCGGTATTGATTGTGTCTGAAATGCTGCCGGTGGGGGGATAAAAATCGCTAATTGTGAA
>NZ_JAJFCK010000006.1 GCF_020709055.1 Ruminococcus callidus | reverse complement strand
GCAAGTATTCACTCCGCTTTTTGTTTCATCTGACGAAAAATTTGACGACGCATCTGTCGCACAATCTTTGTGCGGTATTGCCTTTGAAAAAAATTAGAGAGAAAGGAATTCAACCAACTATGAAAAAACTGTGGAAAACCATGACCGCCCTCGGCTGCGCTGCTGCCGTCTCGGCGCAGGTTCTGCCGCTGACAGCGTTTGCCATCGAACCGACACAGGTACATGTGCTGGCGCTGGGCGACGAGGGACTCGCCTCGGCAGCCGACACCTCCGCTGCCTCCTACGTGGCGGACTATCTGGGTGCTACCCTGTCGGACTACACCCAGACCGGCAAAAAGGCGTCCGACCTGCTGACAGAGGTGGAGAGCGACGCTGCGCTTCAGGCAGATCTGGTGCAGGCAGATGTGATTCTGCTCTCTGTGGGCGTGAATGACCTCGCTGCCCCCATTCTCTACGAGAACGCCGACCTGCTGGATGCCTCCCGGTACACCAGTCTGGATGACATGGTCAACGCCCTGTCCACCTCTTCCGCCCTCCTGCTGAACGACCGGCTGGCTGCTTCCATGCCCGCTATCGTGGAGAGCGCCAACCAGAGCATCGAGGCGCTGGTGCAGGCGATCTACCAGAAGAACACCAGTGCGGATATCATCATCCAGACGGTTTCCAATCCGCTGGCGGTGGAGTTCACCAAGATCAATGCGTCAGAAAACCGCCGCTGGGCGTTCCACCAGCTGTATGAGTACATGGAGGTCTACCTGAACGGCGGCAAGACCACCAACAATGCCGTCATTGCCGAGGGTGTGAACCAGAAGATCAAGTCCCTGCCCCACGTCAGTGTGTCAGATTTCCACGATGCCTTTGTGGGCGCTGACGGCGAGGAGGCGCTGGGCTTCTACCTGACCAATATCGCCAGTCTGGACATGCGTTTCACCGAGATCGGAAAACTGGTGGCAGCAGCTTCGGCACTGGACGCTGCCGGACTCACCGTGGGCAATGGCAGCGTTCTTGCGGATGCCTACGCAGCCACCGGCGAAAATGCCACCCTCCCCACCCTGCGTGCCTCGCTGGACAGCGTTATCCGGACCGCAGCCGGCAATGCCCAGACCGTGTACGCACTGGGCGATGTGAATGCGGATGCTGCCGTGACACTGGATGATGCGTTTCTCACCCTCCAGCAGTACGCCTATTCCGCAGCCGGCGGAAAGCACATCCTCCAGCCGGCACAGCGCCGTGCAGCCGATGCCGATAACGACGGAAAGCTCTCCATGGACGATGCGTTCCTGTGGCTTCAGTACTACTCCATGTGCGCAGCCGGACAGGACGTAGATCTGGAAGCATTCCTCGTGAAGAACGGAAGAAACTGAGAACGGTAAGCCTTTGATAGGAATACGGCTGCGCTGTGTGCCTTTAGCCTCCCCTGAAAGGGGAGGGGGACCGCCGATAGGCGGTGGAGAGGTTCTTTCGTGAAATCTTTTGATAATGTTTTCATGTCAATCAGAGTCTTCAGCTATTTTCCCTCCTCCCCTCAATTCTACCATCCAAGAAAACGGGCAGAGCCTGCACTTTTGCAGCTCTCTGCCCGTTTTTGATGAAAAAACCCCGTGTGAAGCCTTTGTGGAAGCCATTTTATCTTCTTTTCTATCTCTTATCATAAGATTATCACATAAAACCGTATAATTAGAATCACAGAAACAAAGAGAACAGCAACCAGTCACCGGAGCCATTCCGGTACGGCAAATGCCGTTCCTGATGATAGAAAGGAAGCGTCATTATGTTTGAGGACGAAAAGAAATTCGAGAATACACAGGGAACTGAAACGCCGGCAGCCGGCACCGCACCGACACCGGAAACCGCCAATCCCGCCGCTGGCCAGTCCGCCGGCGCATGCGATCCATACGCCTACCAGAACGGCTACTATCGGAACACCGCACCCCATCAGGATGAACCGGTAAACAGCGGCGCATACAGCCAGCCGCAGACCGCCTCTTCCGGCAGCGGTTCGCAGGTTCCGCCCACCAGCCAGAACGGCTACAGCTACGTCAACTACTATTCCGATCCCAACAGCGGAAATCATCAGAAGCCCAAGAAAAAGCACACCGGTCTGAAAGCCGTTGCCTGTGTTCTGGCAATGGTTCTGGTGTCCGGCGCATCCATCGGCATCTATGAGGGCATTCGTTCCTCGATGGAGACCAGCAGCGCTGTTGTCAGCGACAGCAGCGAGGACACCGCCGAAAAGAGCGACAGTTCCGCTTCCGATGACAGCAGCACCGGTTCCGTCCAGAGCAGCAATGCGGAGAGCTGGATCCAGCTTGCCTCCAAGGAGGGCTCTATGTCCATTGCGGACATTGTCAAGAAAGTCACCCCGTCGGTTGTGGGCGTGCAGTCCACATTCACCAGCACCGCCAATAACAGCGCCTATAACTACTACGGCGGCTTCTTCGGATTCGGCGGAAACAACGGACAGAACGGCACCCAGCAGGCAGTCGGTGTCGGCACCGGTATCATCATGTCGGAGGATGGCTACATTGTCACCAATGCCCACGTCATCTACGACGATGAGAACGGCTACGGCGAGGCAACTGCCGTACAGATTCAGATGTCCGACGAAAAGACAACTTACGATGCAAAGATCGTCGCCTATGATAAAGAGGCAGATATCGCCGTGCTGAAAATCGATGCAAAAGGTCTGACTGCCGCAGAATTTGGCGACAGCGATAAGTGCGAGGTCGGCGAAGCCGTGGTTGCCATTGGTAACCCGCTGGGTCTGGAATTCCAGAACACCGTTACCTGCGGTATCATCTCCGCACTGAACCGGAAGGTCACCATCAACGATAACGCTATGACACTGATCCAGACGGATGCCGCTATCAATAACGGCAACTCCGGCGGCCCGCTGATCAACAGCTCCGGTCAGGTCATCGGCATCAACTCCGCAAAAATGTCCTCCACCTACTCCTCCAGCGGTGCAAGCGTCGAGGGTCTGGGCTTTGCCATCCCCATGACAGAGGCAAAGCAGATCGTGGATGACCTCATCAACTATGGCTATGTCACCGGCCGTCCGCAGCTGGGCATCACCTGTCAGGATGTCTCTCAGGCAGTGTCCGAGGCGTATAACATCCCTGTCGGCGCTTATATCATCAGCGTCACCGAGGGCGGTGCAGCCGAAAAGGCTGGCCTTCAGGCTGCCGATGTCATCACAGGCATTCAGGATCAGGACATCTCTACCACGGAAGAACTCAACAACATCAAGAATGAATATAACGCCGGCGATACCGTCACCCTGAAGGTTGTCCGCAACGGACAGGAAATGAAGGTTGACGTGGTGCTGGAAGAAGTCAAGGGCACACAGAACCAGACCAAGCAGAAGAGCAGCAACAGCAATAGCGAAAACAGCAATGGCGAAAACAGCAATGGCTAAAGGCAGACTCGTGTCCGTCAGAGCGGCATCGCTCTGAATCCAATTTCGACAGTTTCATTTTTCATACATTCTCCTTATTATTTTTGCAAAAAGGCCGTCCGGCGAAAACCGGGCGACCTTTTTGTTTTGAAGACAGGTTCTGAGATATGCTGTTTTGGCGGGAACAGACTCTTACGGATAAAATTCGTCCTCGTAGGCTTCCAGATGGGTGCGGATGCCGTTTTTCCCGCCGGTGATCTGCACGCCGGTGACAATGGCGTTGCTGATGTCGTTTTCATAGCTGATCCTGTCCCCCAAACTGGCGGACAGAATGCCGTTGGCGTTGACAAAAAAGTACTGCCGTCCCCGTGCTGCAAACTTCCGCCGAAACGTCAGCGCCTGCTGGGGGTCGTAGAGATACTGCCGGTCGAGGGGGAGATAGCGGGAGCGGACAATGCCCAGACTCTGCGCCTTGGAATCGGTCTCATGGAAATTGTCGTAGCTGCCGTCGGTGTCTGCCATGTAGAAGTCCTGAATCATGCGGGAGTGATCCAGCCCGATGCCCACGCCCACCACCGTGCTCTCTGAAAAGTGGAAGGAGGTATACTGCGTGGGCAGATTCATGCGCACCTCGTTGGCGCCCCGAATAAAGGGATACCGCTGGTGCAGCTTGTAGGTGAGGTTGGCGATGCCGTCCCACATGCTGCACCCCTCTTTGACAAAGAGGTAGTTGCTGGTGTCGGTGCTGCGCTCCCACGTGATCTGGCTGGGCAGTGTGTGGAACTCCGTCATCAGCCGGTCGAGGGACATGCCGGTGTACAGCTTGGGTGCCAGCTGGTTTTGCAGCAGCATGGCAGTCATGCCTTTGGAAACCACGTGGAAGCGGACAGCGCCGTTTTCACGGGTCATGCGCAGCTGTTCCACCGTACCGCAGTGCACCTCCTGCCCGTTTAGCTCCATCCGGACACGGAACACGTCTTTCAGCGTGTCCAGCGAGATGGAGGCATACCCCACGATAGAGAGCTGGGTGTAGGGCGTGTAGATCTCCTGTTTCAGAGAAAAGGAGGCGATGCGGTTCTGATATACGTGGATGACATTGGGGGTGTCCAGCTTCAGGGCAAAATCACTCATTCCGCCGTCACCTCCGAAGCTGCCGCTGCCGTATCCGGCACGTAAATGCCGTTGGCGGTGTACAGCACCAGCTGACAGGGCAGGATGCCGGTTTCCGCTGTCTCCGAAACGGTGTACTCCAGGAGGCACGCTGCCGCAAACCGCATGCCCCGCAGCTCAAAGACGTATCGTGTGTTGTCCCGGATGGAACGGTCCAGCGTCTGAATGATGGATGCCGGATTGTCTGTGAAACAGAAGTGCCCCTCCAGCGTAATGCGCTTGCTGCGATTGGCGGAGCTTGTGACATAGGAGACATTGATGAGTCCGTTCTGTTCCGAGAGCACTCGCTCGCCGTGGAGCCTCCAGCTGCTGGCATAGAGCGTCAGCGTGTCCAGCCGAACGGGAAAGGCACGCTGTTTTACCGTGGTATACGTGGTACTCATTGGGCAGATGCCTCCTCTCGTGTGGTCTTGAGAACGCCGGACAGGGAGAACGTGCCGTGGAGCACCATGCGCCGAAGCTGGCGGATCTCCGCCGGAGTCCCGCTTCGGATCTCCTGCATTTCCGCACCGGCAATGAGCATGCCCTCCAGTACCTCGCTGTGGAATGCGGTGTAGACGGCAGCCATGTCTGTCTCCGCCGGCATGCAAAGGCTCACCCGAAACCGCATGGAGAAACCCCGGCAGAGGTGCGTGTCCGTCAAAAAGGACGGCTGCATCTCCATAGACTCCACCCCCAGCACCAGAAACTGCGTTTTCCGCTGGTCAAAAGGGCTGGGGTCGTAGGAGAAATAGACCGGCAGGGCGGTGTGTGCCATCAGTGCAGCCCGAAGCTGCGTGAGAATCTCTTCCATGGTGTTCCCTCCTCATACGGTGAAAAATTGAAAAGTGTCGTCCAGCAGCAGGTCACGGCACATGGTACGGCATCCTGCGGCAAAGGTCTGGGCGAACGCCAGCTTTTGGGCAGCGTCGGTGTTCTGGGCAATGGTGCCAGCAAAGGTGCACGCCGTGCGGTCCCGTGGAGCGGTCAGCTCTGTGTAGTGCACCAGCGCCACCGCTGCTGCCAGATAATTCAGACGGGCATCGCTCTCGTCGGCATCTTCCCGAAGCGCCTGCCGTACCTCTGTCACCGCCAGTTCCAGCAGGGACTGATACTTGCCGGTGTCCACGTCCGAACCGGCGAACAGCCCGAATAACAGGGCGATCTGCGACTCATTCACCGGACACCCCTCCTGCCTTTACCTGAAATGCGGCGTTTTCTGCGGCGAAACGCTGTCCGTCCGGCAGCTGCCCGCGGCACTGTTTTGCCTGCTTGGTGCGCAGCGTCTCCCGAAATTCCAGCAGCTCCGGCAGTGTCATGCGTGCCGCAGCTGCCGAAACGGCATCCTGTTCCGCTGCGCCCTCCGTGAGGAAGCGCAGCCGTACAATGTCCTCCCGCACCATGGATTCCGCCTGTGCCAGCAGGGCATCCTTGGCACGCAGCTGCTTTTCCAGCGCCTGACATCTGCCCTTTGTCCCGTCCGTGCCGAACTGCTTGGTCACGCCGGCCTCCCGCTGTGCCGGAACTGCCACAAAGCTCCACTCGTATGCGTCCGTGATGTTGGACAGCACGTGGTGGCACAGTATACCGCCGTAGGTCAGCCCCGCCTGATGGACACAGGGGCTTTTCCGGCAGTCCGCACCGCAGACGGAGCAGGTGCAGGAGGCAGCCGTGCAGGAGATGCTGACCTCTTTCTTGATGCCGCCGTCGATCTCCCGAATGAGATCCCGATTGGCGTCGGTGCGCACCATGTAGGCGTTGCCCTTCAGATAGGTGTACGGTTCTCCGGCAGCCGTGCGCCGTTCCGGCTCCTGCACCAGTTCCGTGGCAAAGATGCGGGCGGTCTGGTTCTCACCCTTGGGATTGTGGTCGAAAATACCGGTTCGCCCCACAAAAAGTGTTTTCAGTTCCTCCAGCGCCTCCAGAGAAAAGCGCTCGCCGTCCCGGTCGATCTCGTTGTCGCAAAGGTGCACGTCAAACAGAAAGACCTCGTCCTCCTGATGGACACGGCGGGTGAACTGGTTGAGCTGCGCTAGCAGCTGCGTTGTGTTTTCTTTTGTGTTCATGATACCTCTCCTCTCTGTTGTGCGGATGTGCAATGGAAATTGCCGGGTCGGGCTCCGGCAGAACCCGCAGGGATTGCGATGCATGCGCTGCACCTCCTTTTTATGACTGAATGTTACTTACAGGGACAGCTCGTGAACGGCGGTCTTGGTCAGCACACGGAAGC
The DNA here is from genome assembly GCF_020709055.1 of Ruminococcus callidus. Classification (GTDB taxonomy): domain Bacteria; phylum Bacillota; class Clostridia; order Oscillospirales; family Ruminococcaceae; genus Ruminococcus_C. Next base: position 95,693 of record NZ_JAJFCK010000006.1, on the reverse strand, counting down.
CGGCACGCAGCGATACGGCGATGCAGTTTGCCTGCGTATCGATCAGACGGTCGGTCTCCAGCAGCAGATCACCGCAGGTGACCATTTCCAGCGCAAACTGGTGGTTCAGCCCGATGACATAGTCGGCAGACATGCCGGCGCACTTGCGCAGCTGCGCACCGAAGGGCAGCAGGATGGTGCTGGGCTGACCGGCAGCCATGTCCTTCATCTGATCCATGGCCATGATGGACGCAGCCACCGCCGGCGAAGCCAGCAGCATGGTCATGTCAAAGTCGGTGAATGCGCCGTACAGCTTGGTGAGGTCAGCGTATGTCAGCGCCGAGCCGGCCTTCGCCACGATAGAGCCGGCATCGCTCTCCAGCTTGTCCACCGCCTGAAGCAGAATGGAGTTCGCCAGACGCACGCCCACCGAGCGCAGGGTCACAGTGAAAGCGTCCAGACGCTGGCTGCGGATCGCCTCATAGGTAGCACGGATCATACGGCCGTACTTGGTCAGCTTGATTGCCGTGGTCTCCTCCTGATAGACGGAGCCGGGCAGTGCGGTGTTCTGCGCACCCTTTACGGTGTACGCTGCGGTGTCCGTCATGGCCGCTGCCAGATAGTCGCCGGATTCGCTCTTGGTGTGTACCGCCACAATGTCGGACAGAATGGACTGCTCCATGCCGGCGGTGATGGCACGGCGGATGAACTCCGGAAACAGCACGGCGCTGTCCGTGGTGGAGAAGAACTTTTCCACACGGTCGCAGCACGGGCCGCTGACGTGGATGTCGAACCGCTTGAGCTGGCGCTCGAAAGCGTCCAGTCCGGCCAGCGGTGTCTCCGCATACGATGCAGAGGGGTCGGCGGACTCCAGCACCTCGGAGAAGTTCTTGCCGGTAATGTGATACATGCCCTTTTCCAGTTTCAGATTCTGATACATCATGAGAATGACTCCTTTCCAGTTGCAGCAGCGTTGGCTGCCAGTCGTTGTTCGATTTCCTCGGCCTGGGCGTTCCAGAGCCGTGCCTGTGCAAGCTCTGTCTCGTCCTGCAGATTGATGTTGCTCCACACCACCGAAACGGCGGCGGAAGAGCCGGCGAGCCGCAGGAATGCGGTGCCGATGCGGCGCAGCGCCGGTTCCAGCAGACGGCGGTAGTACTCCAGCTCAGAGGTCAGGATGTCCGCCTGCTGGGTGCTCATGCGCTCCGTGGTAGACCAGTTCAGTCCCAGCAGGAACGGCGGAATGGAGAGCTTTGCGATAAGCTGTTCCAACAGCTGCCGGACGGGAACTTCGGTGTCCAGCAGGGCGTTGTCCGACCCGATGACCCGAATGTCCACATCGCCGGCACAGACAAAGTCCCGAATCTCCCCGTGCGTTCCGGCACGCATGCCCTCGCTCCACTCCTTGGCGATCTGACGGGTGCGTTCGCCGGCGTAGGCACGCTCTGCCGGATCGCCGGAGGGCTTATACGTTACCGCATAGCGCACATTGCCCATGCGGTCGTAATTCTGCCCGATGCACTCGTAGATGCGCAGCAGGATCCGGCTGATGGCGGGCAGACCACGGAGCACGGAAATGCCGTAGGGCTGTCCTGCCGGCGGATTGAGAGCAGTGAACAGGATGCGCTCCGGATGGGCAATGCGTTGCATCTCGGAGGCGCTCTCCCCCATCAGCCAGTACTCACGGCTGCTGACGCTGCTGCCCTGCCGGATGTGCACACAGTGGGGCGGTGCCGTCTGCAATCCGGTGAGCACACCGGTGCGTGGGTCTACCAGCATCTCCCCCAGTGCATTGCCGTAGGTGAGCAGGCTGTCCAGATAGCTGTCCGCAAAACACTGGAGCGACTGCCCCGTCAGTCCCACGGGCACCTCCCGCACAAAGGCGTCCAGCTGGGGCTGAAACCGTCTGGAATCGCACACCAGCCGGAAATCGCCGGTCAGCCGGACGATTTTTCCGATGGCAGCGTCAATGACTGGAACGGCAGCCCGCAGCTGTCCGTAGAGCATCTGTTCCTCCAGCCCGTAGAACTCGGAGCACCAGCCGCTTTCGGAAAAGCGTGGCGTGCTCTGGAGAATGCTGCCCATGGGCGCAGGCGCTTTTTTCTTGGGAAACCATTTCATACTCGTTTCACCTCCTTTCAGGGCTGAGTTCTTGCGGCGGACAGGACATAGAAGCTGTCTGTCTCTTTCCGGCATACCACCGTGGAGACAAAATACCGCATGTCGTCCATGGCGTGGTCGTGTTCCTTGCGGGGCGCATCGCCGGCAGCGGAATCGTTCCAGCAGTATTGCTGAAACTCCCGCCGGATGTCCGCACAGCACCGGCAGAACCGCAGCTTGTCCTGCTGCAGCAGGTCGCTGACCAGCTGAATGCCGGTGAGCACCTCGTTGTTCGCCGGAATGGCACGAAACCTGCCGTGCCGCTGAATGCAGGCGATCATGCTCGCCGCAGACGGGTCAATGACCACACACTCCACAGCAATGTCCCCTGCCAGCTGTTCCAGTGCGGCGTAGTGCTCCTCATCGGTGCGGCGCTGTCCCATCTTGCGGGAGTCGTAGTAATACTCCCGCATGCGGTACCAGATGCCGTCGCAGTGTCCCCACAGCCCAAAAGAGGCAGGGTTGACAGTGCCGTAGTCGCAGGAGATGACGAACCGGTCGCATTCCGGCGCAGCGTCCACTACGTGGCGGGCCTCGGAGAACATGGGATAGATCTGTCCGTCTGCCGCCGTCCACTTTCCCAGCACAAACCGCTCGTAAAATGCGCCGGTGTACAGCCGCTCATAACGGCGTCGCACCGCAGCCGACAGCGAGGGATTGTCCGCCATGGTGAAGTGGAGGTAGAGGGCGTTTTTTTCCGCCGCTTTGCAGATCCACTCCCGATAGAACCAGTGGTACGGGTGATCCGGATTGCAGTTGAACCAAAGGCGGGAACCGGTCACACTGCACCGTGCCACCGCCTGTTCCACAAAGGAACGTGGCATCAGCGCTACCTCATCCAGAAATACCCCGCATAGCGTCATGCCCTGGATCAGTGCGGCGGAGCTCTCGTCCCGTCCGCCGAAGAGGTAGAAGCGGTTGGTGATGCCAGCGAGGGAGATGTCCGCATAGTTCTTGCTCACCCGTTCCAGACAGGTGAACCCCAGACTTCCCAGCAGCTGCACCAGCGGTGTCATGACATTGCGTTTCAGCGCCGTCACCGTCTTTCCGCACAGGGCGAAGCTGCCGCCCCGAAACGTGGACATCGCCCAGCTCACAAAGCCGATGGACATGGAGAGCGTCTTTCCCGACCGCACAGCGCCGTCGCAGATGATGGCATCATATCCGCTGTACCGCCGCTGGCTCCACCAGCACATGGCGGTTCTCTGTTTGGGGGAAAAGCGATCAAACTGCATCGTCTGCATCCCCCGTTCCGCCCAGCGCCGCCAGCAGCGAGGCAGCCGCATTCTTTCCGTCCGCCTCACTGCTCTTCTCAAACAGCGTGGTCAGCGCCTTGAGCCGGTCGAAAAAGTGCACCTCCATGCCGCCGCTCTTGTCCCGTTTCAGCGATGCCACGGGAAACAGATCCAGCGCCTGAATCTGCTGCCCCGTCATAGGCTCCTCCGCCAGAAGCAGCTGAATCACATCGTTGGTGCGCCCGAACGCCAGCCGTTCCAGACCGGCACGGACGATTGCCGCCGGATCGCCCTGGAGTGCGCTGCGGTACGCCTCCACCATTCGCCGGCAGGATGCCTGCCGGAGCAGCGCTGCGCCCTCTGCGGCAGCGTGCTCCGCCGGATAGCCGGCACAGCGTGCTGCCTCCGCCACATCTCCCAGTCTGGCGTAGTGGCAGCAGAACAGGCTGCGCCTGCCTGCTTCATTTTTGTGTTCCATCTTCGTCTGCATCTCCTTTCCTTTTCCGGAGAGGATCGCTGTTCGAAACAAGTCCTCTCACCCATAGGCGTTCTGATGCCAAAAGTTGTACGCCGGCGTACAACTATGAACGAGAATTTACACGATATCCGATAAATGTTTACATTCAAGGCGAAAAACACGGCTTTTTTCGTTGACAAACCCCATACGCCGTGCTATAATATAATCACAATCAATATTATACGTAATATAACATTGTGACAAAAAAAGAAAAGCGCATTTCGCAGAGAGAAGAGGACGGTGTTATGAAGCGGTCTGGTGCAAGATCACATGCTGGCTGGAGTCAGGATGTCCTCAAATCCATTGCCATGGGGACGATGCTGCTCAACCATATTGCCACAATTTTTCTGCCCGCCGGAACGGTGCTGTGCGAACTGTTCACAGCGGCGGGATATTTTACGGCGATCTCCATGGTTTATTTTTTGGTGGAGGGATACGGCTACACCCGTTCAAAGCGAAACTACTTTTTCCGCCTGCTGCTGTTTGCAGGCATCTCCCAGCTGCCGTATGACCTGGCGTTTTCCGAGACAGGCGTGCTGCGGTTCTGCGGATTGAACATGCTGTTCACCCTCTGCATTTGCTTTGGGATTCTTTGGGTGCTGGAACACGGGAATAATCGCCTGCTGAAAACCGCTGCGGTTCTGGGACTGATCCTGCTGAGCAGCATCAGCGACTGGGCATGGCTGGCGCCGGTATTCACCCTGCTGTTTCGCTGGGCGGGAAAGAACCGCACCAAGGAAGCCGCTGTGTTTGCTGTGGCAGTGCTGCTGTTTGGCGGAACGAATGTGCTTGGCGGATGGGGACGGTTCCCCCTGGGCGAGAACCTGCTGTATGCGCTTTTGAGCATGGCGGGAATCGGCACATCCGCCCTCGGCATCCTGCTGTGTTACAACGGGACACGTGGAACACGGTGCCGGACATGTTCGAAATGGTTTTTCTATCTCTTTTATCCCATCCATCTGCTTGTTTTGGGGATTCTTCGAATCTCCCTGCAATAAGGACCTGCCTTCACAGGCGTATACAAGTACAGGTTCTAAATTCCATCAGGAATCCACATCCGAGGAGGTGAGAACATTTGTCTGCATTTTCAATTGGTGCAACGCTGCTGGATGCCATGGTTCTGGCGATCCTGTCGCAGGCGGATACCTACGGCTACCAGATCACCAAGGACATTCAGGCGCACTTCGCCGTGTCCGAATCCACCCTGTATCCGGTACTGCGGCGGCTGCAAAAAAACGGCAGTCTCATCACCTATGACCAGCCCTATCAGGGGCGCAACCGCCGGTACTACCAGATCACGCCGGCGGGCAGAGATCTGCTGGAGCAATACCGGCAGGATTGGATCATCTATCAGGAACAGGTGAACTTTTTTCTGGGAAAGCCGAAAAAATGATATCAAAGGAGAGATTGTTCTATGACACCTCAGGAATACTGCGCCGCTTTGGAACAGGCGCTGTCACCCATGCCGCCGGAGGAACGGCAGGAAACCATTCGCTATTATCTGGAATTTCTGGAGGAGGCGAGCGAAGAAGAACGTGCTGCTCTGGGAACGCCGCAGGAACTGGCGGCACAGCTGCTGCGGGACAGCGGCATTTTCCCCACGCAGAATATTCCGCCGTCTGCCCCCAAATCATCCGGCAGAACCGGCGTCATCATCGCACTGCTCTGCACCTTTCCCATTTGGCTGCCGCTGCTGCTGGTGTGGTACGTTCTGCTGCTGACGGTGCTGATCTGTATCGTCACTGTCCCCATCACTTTTGTTGGCGTGCTGGTGGTGGGCATCTGGAGCATGCTGATGCTTCTGTCCCGTGACTTTCCGCTGGCGCTGCTGTCCCTGGGCATCGGACTGATGGGCGGCGGACTGGCAGTTCTGGTGGCGTATCCCCTCCTGATCGTCTGCCGTACTGTGGCGAAGTTCGGCATCAGCAGCAGCAGGAAGCTGTGGCATCTGGTCTGGAAGGGAGGCAAGACCTCATGAAGAAGCGGAATCGCACCGCCTGTCTGATGCTGTTTGTCGGGTTTGTGCTGTGCGGATTTTTGGGAGCGCAAGACGGATTTCTGTCCCCTACAGTGGCCGCTCCCGCAGCCGCAGAGTCCATCCAGCTGGAACAGATCCAGATTCAGTCGGGCACATTTACCGCCGTTCGTGCGGCGCACGGCAGCACCGCCCATGCAGCCGGCATCGTGCTCACTCTGCCCAAAGCGCAGTTTGAACGTCTGAAGCACGAGCTGCAAGTCACCTCAGAAAGGAGCGAATCACAATGGTAAAATCTTGGGTTATCACGGGTGTCTGCCTGATTGGCGCCGGCGTGCTCTGTTGTACGGCGGCGATCGGTGCCGGCGCACTGAACCAGCAGCGCTATCGGGAGAAGCTGCACCTCACCGACCAGACGGACACACCGTCGGAAAATTTCACCGCCATTCAGGTGGCGCTGAAGGATGCCGACCTCACCGTACAAACAGGAGAATCGGTGTCTGTGGAGGCGGAGAACATCTCGGCAGATTGCTATGACGTGACCGTCAGGGATGGCGTGCTGCGCATCGAACAGCGGAGCAACGACCTGAACCAGTACACGCTCATCCATTTGGGCGGGTTCTCCATTCCCACGGCAAAGATCACGCTGACGCTGCCGGAGGAGAATTACAAGTCCATGGACATCAGTGCCAGCTATGGCGACTGCACCGTGGACGGCATCTCCGCCCAGACATTCTCGGCAAATCTGGACTGCGGCGACGGCACGTTCCAGAATATTTCCACGGAAAACTACACCGCCAAGTCAAGCTACGGCGACTTGCAGCTGTCGGACAGTGAGGTAAAGGACAGCCTCTCCGTCGAGGCGGACAGCGGAAGCGTCACCTTTGCCAGAATCGACATCCGGAACCGCTGTCAGGTACAGGATGACTTTGGCGACGTGGAGATGAACGCCGTCACCTGCGGCGTTGCCGAGATGACGCTGGATAGCGGCAGCCTGACCGTGAACCGTTTCGAATGCACCGACGAGGACGCCTCCAGCATCTTTACACTGGATTTCGGCGACTTTATCTGTATCCGCTCCAAACTCTGGAACAGCGACATCTCGCTGGACAGCGGTGACATCCGCACCGAAAAGACTGCCCTGTACGGCGCAACCACCATCAATCTGGAGTTCGGCAGCGCCAGCCTGAACCTGCTGGGCGCTTCCGGCGATTACAGTGTGGGACATCTTCTTGCCGGCGGTACAGTATCCGACGGCGGAAATGTCATCTCCATTTCCGGCGATTCCGACGCAAATGTCACCTTTACCGAAGTTCCGTAACCGTGTTCTTTTCCATGAATTTTCAATACGCAAAAAAATGCCTGCCCCCTTCCGGCTCGTAAGCCGGGAAGAGAACAGGCGTTTTTGCTGCACTTTTAGAGAAGTATAAAAACGACACAGTGCCCACTCCCGAGGGAATGGGCACTGCATCATTAAAGCAATGAGAAAAAGAGAGATAACTGCAAAAATCAATTGCAATAATATTGCTTCCCGATGTGCAGCGCCATGCAAGAGAAAACATGCCCTGCCGTTTCGCAATATTCCATGAAGCACATTCACTGCGTCTTTTCGCAAGCACCGCCGTGAATCATCTGCCTTGCTTCTGTCCTTATTATAGCACAAGTGCACGAAGTTGTCAACAGTTTTTTCTGCGTTTTATGTAAAATATACACGCTGGTTTTTGTGGATTTTGTCGAAAAACATTTTTCCTGTTCTATTTTGTTTCGGTATATTTCACAAATTGTTCGAATGATTTGTGCCGGATTTGGCGGACATTCCCAAGCCTAACTTTTGCACGGGCGGCTTTTCCCGTCATTCCTCCGTCATATCTGCCAGATTGATGACCGGAATGCCCTTTTTCTGCGCCATGCGGATGGTCTGCGCCGTGCCGCTGGGACCGGCGCTTTTCCGGTAGTAACAGATGCAGCAGTCTGCCAGCATGACCAGACGCTGGTTGCGTTCCCGCATGCAGGTGGCGGTGTAATCCTGCCCCACGCACTCCCACGAGTCCGCAGCGTTCAAAATCCGGTCGTATGCGGCGACCTGCTGTGCACTCCGCCACCGAGCCGTCTGTGTCTCCGGCGCACAGGGCAGCACCAGATGCAGGGCGATGCCGGGATAGGTGTTCCGCAGCTCCAGCACCTGTTCGGCACATAGAGTGTCCCACCCCAGCGCACCGCCGGCGTAGAAGTCCAGAAAGCCCGTGGCAATGGCGGTGATCAGCAGTCCCCGCAGCTCGGTTTGCAGGGCAGGGAGCTGTGCGCTGGCGATGATGCGGTGTCCCGTGAAACAAATGGCTCTTCCCATGAGGTCATGCCGATGCCGTATCCGGATGCGAACGCCGGCTGCGGAGAATGCTGCCGGTCAGCAGCACCAGTCCGGCAGCGGTCAGCAGCAGCCCGATCAGCAGAACGAGATGCGCCAGCTGTGTCATTGTGCCGGTAAAGACGGCGTACACCGCCGGCTCTTTCAGGGAGAAACGGGAGATGTAATTGGAGCCCATCACCCAGAGCATGGGCGCAGCCAGAAGCACACCGCCGGCAAATGTCCCCGTGCCGATCCAGTAACAGGGCGTGCTCCGGAGGAGGAGCAGCGCACCGATGGCGAGCACGGCGAGAATGCCGCAGCCCACCGTGAGCAGCATCAGGGGTTTGTGTGTCCTGCTGATGAGCTTCTGCCAGAGTCCGGCGTTTTTCAACGTGTCCAGCTGGTAGACATCCAGCGCATCCTGAATGGTGTGCTCTGCGTTCTGGATGGTCTGCGCCAGCTTGGTGTCATAGGTGCTGTCTTTCTCGCAGTGGTTCTCTGCGGCGTAGCGCTCGAAGTAGTCGGTGATGGACTGTTCCAGCGCCGAGAAATCCGGCACTGTCTTGTCCGCCGGATTCTGATAGGAATCCGTCACCTGCTGTTTCATGGCATCCTCCAGCCAGTCCGCAGACAGTGCGTCTAAGTATACGTCGGCGGGAACAGCAGTGGCGTTGTACTCCGTTTCAAACTGGGATTTGAGGGCATCGTAGACTTTCCGGGCAGCGTCCTGTTTCGAGATCTGCGCCGTCAGGAGCGACGGCGCACCGGTGACCGCCGTGCCAATGCTGCCGCCGCAGATGCCGATCAGGGAGAACGCCAGAACGAAACTGCAAAGCAGCCGGAGCAGCAGCCCGCCGATGCGGGGAGAAGATGTCTGGCTCATGGTGTGCCTCCTTTGGTATCATCGGTATAAAATTCCCGCTGGGTCAGTTTGCACACCACGCCGATGCGGGTGTCCGAGGAACCCAGCAGCTGCATTTCGCAGGTGTAGAGCGTCAGACGGTCGTCGTCCGTCTGTTTCAGACAGCCGTCATTGGAGGACTGGAACTGGATCTGTTCCGATACCTCGTAGGTGAATTTGCCGTAGGTGGTGTAGAGAGTGACGGTGTCCCCTTTTTTCAGCTGGTTCAGGTCGTGGAAAAAGGTGTTGACATGGGCGCTGATGACGGAGTTGCCGGTGCTGCCGATGACGGCGGAGGCCGGTGTCTGGCAGGCGCCTTTTTTCAGCAGCTCCGAACCGCCGCCCCAGTAGACCGGAACGTACAGACCGGCGGACTTGCACTCCAGAATGGCGCACTGGCTGCCATAGGCGGATACCGCCACGTCGCCCTCCGCAGAGGTCGCACCGGTATAATCGGTGTCGATGTCGGTTTCCACAATGTTCAGTCCGCTGGTACCGCTGTTGGGGTTGGTGCTGCCGCTGTCCATAAAGCCAATGCGCAGGTAGGTTTTTGCGATCTCATAGGGGCGGATGGATGCCAGCAGCAGCACACCGCCGCAGAGCAGCGCCAGCAGAAGCGGCAGCAGAATCTGCACGGCAAGGGGAAGCTTGCCGGAGCGTGATTGTCTTTTCATGGCGCACACTCCTTATCGATGGGAACGGCGCTTGCAGCAGAAGAGCGCTGCGCCAATGCCGCCGGCAGCCAGCAGAATGGCACCGCTGCCGATGAGAACGGGCACGGTGTAGGGAATGCCCGTTTCCTCTACGGTATTGCCAAAGGTGGTGACATCCACCAGATTGCCGTCCTTGTCCCGTGCGCTGATGGCGATGGCATCCTTGGAAAGGGTGTCCACGGAGAAGTTCAGCCCGAACGCCTTCCCGACGCCCATCATTTCAGCGATGACCTCCGCCTGCTTGGTCTTGTCCATCTGCTTGAGGAAGCTGTTGCGCTCGTCGTTGCTCATGTTCTGAATGAACTCCTTGCGCTGATCCTCCGGCAGACTGTTGACATAGGATACCTTTTCCTCCAGCGTCATGTTGATGAAGTCTTTTGCAGAGGGCGTGGTGGTGGTCACAGGGGCAGCGGCGGTTTCCGTGGTGTCGCTGTTTCCGCCGGCAGCAGCCGTGGTTTCGGCCGGCGGAGCAGTCGTGCCCTTGTTGATCTCGTCTTCAATACTCTGATTTCGTTTTGCTGCCCAGTCTGCCAGCGCAGCGATTGCCTGATCGCACTGTTCCGAGGTGTATGTTCCGCCGCTGTACTGGTTGATGCACTGCTGAATGGTGCTCTCCGGCAGTCCCACGGCGTAGGCGTAAGCGATGACATCCCCCACGGAAGTGGCGGATGCAGTCATAGCGCCGGCACCGGTGGCGAGGAGTAACCCCAGACCACAGACCAGACCGGCGATGCGAACCGATTTTATTTTCATGCTGCAAAATCCTTTCTGAAATAAGAGTCTGTTGTGCTTTCGGTATATACGTTATTATACAGGATATTGGAGAAAAAAGCAAGTCCCGTAAGGCAGGGATTTTTGGGAAAAACGGAGAACTTTTCAGATGGGTTGCTTTGTAAGGCTGATCCAACTGAGCACAGTTGGCGAGGTGTTCTGCGTGTTGTTTTCCCATAATCAAAAGGAAAGAATCAGCCTCCCCTGAAAGGGGAGGTGGGCGGCGAAGCCGCTCGGAGGGGTCGGTTTCGTTACAAAATCAAGATAAAGAAAAAACGCAGTGTTAGAACCCCTCAGTCAGTGCTACGCACTGCCAGCTCCCCTTTCAGGGGAGCCTTATCCTCTCCATCTCCACGAAGCGGACACGGCACGCCGTGTCCCTACAATACACGCAAAACACCTCGCCAGCTGCGCTCAGCTGGAGCAGCCTGATGGGGCAACGGTTCTGAAATCTTTTCGTTTTTGCACGATGCTTTTTGTGTTCGCTCTTGAAACGGTTCAAAAACCGCCCTGTTTCTCCACAAATACGGCTTTTCACCTCAAACTCGTGCATTCCCGCAATTTTTCTATCTGCACGGATTTTTTGGAAAAAACATGGGTAGTTCTGTACGCTGTTCTGAATTTTCCGCAAAGGCGTTGACATTTCTCCGGATATCCGGTACAATAGAAAAAGAGAAAACTTTGACCGTAATTTTTTACCGTATCAGAAAAGGAGCATGCTTACTATGAATATTGCAGTTGCACAGTCCGGCGGGCCTACATGCGCCATCAACGCTTCATTGGTGGGCGTATTTCGGGAGTCCCTGAAAGAACCCACCATTGATGCGATTTTTGGTTCCATCAACGGCGTGGAGGGAATCATCCACGACCATCTCATCGACCTCAAGACCATGATTCTCACTAACGAAGATATGGAATTGCTCCGGCAGACGCCCTCCACGGTGCTGGGCTCCTGCCGGTATAAACTGCCGGACTGGCAGGAGGACGATGCCGTGTACCAGCAGATCGTGCACTGCCTGAAGCGCCGCCAGATCGGTGCGTTTTTCTACATCGGCGGAAACGATTCCATGGACACCGTGCAGAAGCTCTCCTCCTATTTTCGGGAGAAGAAGCTGAACATCAAGGTCATCGGCATTCCCAAGACCATTGACAACGACCTGTGCATCACCGACCACACCCCTGGCTTCGGCTCTGCGGCAAAGTACGTGGCAACCACCATGCAGGAGATCGTGCGGGACAGCTCAGTCTACAGCATGCCCTCCATCACCATCGTGGAGATCATGGGCCGACACGCCGGCTGGCTGACGGCTTCCAGCGCCGTGCTCCACGCCTATGGCGATCCTGCACCCCATCTGGTCTACGTGCCGGAGTCCCATTTCTCGGAGAAAAAGTTCCTGCGGGATGTGGAACAGGAGATGGCAAAGCATAAGGCAGTCATCGTGGCAGTTTCCGAGGGCGTTGCCGTACCGGAGGGCGTGCAGTCCGGCGCTGTGGATAACTTCGGGCATAAGTACCTCTCCGGCATCGGCAAGTATCTGGAACAGCTGGTGCGGGAAAAGATCGGATGTAAGGTGCGCTCCATCGAGCTGAACGTCATGCAGCGCTGTTCCTCCCACCTGTGCTCCAAGACCGACATCGACGAGTCGGAGCAGATCGGTGCAGCCGGTGTGCAGTGCGCCCTTAACGGTGAAACCGGACGGGTCATGGTATTCCGCCGTATCCACGACATGCCCTATACCGTGGTCATGGAGCCGGCAGATGCCTCCCAGATCGCCAATCGGGAGAAGTTCCTGCCGAGAGAGTTCCTCACCCCTGCCGGAAATAACATCAGCGATAAGGCAATGCCCTACTTCCTGCCGCTGATTCAGGGCGAACTGAATCTGCAAATGCACGGCGGCATTCCCAAGCACTTCACCATCACAGAATCTGTTTTGAAATAATCTCGTTTTCTTTGCGAAAAAAGAGCCTGTCTGCACCAAGCTGTGCAGGCAGGCTCTTGTGTTTTCTGGAATATGGTTTCGCTGCTTATTCGTCGTCGGGGGTCTTGTCCGCCGGATTGTTGTCATAGTCCATCTTCCGGACGTGGTACTGGACATCTTCCAGCAGCTTCCGGTTGGCTGCGACGGTATCTCCCAGCAGTCCCAGCGTAATGGTCTGGAACCCGATGAGGAGCAGCACGGCGGTGAGAATCAGCGACTGGACGTGGCCATTGCCCTCGCCCAGGAAGAAGAATACCAGAAACCGGATGCCGACCACCAGTCCCAGCACAAAGAGAATGGCGCCGATGGTGCAGAAGAACTGGAGCGGACGGTACATGGCGGTGGAGCGGATGATGACCGAGGCAGAACGCTTCATGTACCGCCACATGCTGGAGAACAGACGGGAGGGGCGTGTCTCCGGATTGGTGCGGATGGGCACGGAGGCCACAGCCATCTTGCTGCGGCCGGCCTGAATGATGGTCTCCAGCGTGTAGGTGTACTCGTTGACCACGTTCATGCGCATGGCAGCTTCTCTGGAATAGGCACGGAAGCCGGAGGGTGCGTCGGGGACATCGGTGTGGGATGCCACCCGTACCACCCAGCTGCCCAGATGCTGGAACTTCTTTTTCTTCCAGGAGAAGTGCTCAGTCTCGTCAATGGGGCGTTCGCCGATGACCATGTCCGCTTTCTTTTCCAGAATGGGGCGCACCAGCTTTTCGATGTCCGCACCGCAGTACTGGTTGTCCGCATCGGTGTTGACGATGATGTCCGCACCCAGCCGCAGACATGCGTCCAGTCCGGCGAGGAAGCCCCGTGCCAGACCTTTGTTGCGGCGGAAGGATACGACGTGGTGGAATCCCAGCTCCCGTGCCTTCTGAACGGTGCCGTCCTTGCTGCCGTCGTTGATGATGAGATATTCGATGGTGTCGATGCCGTCGATGTGCCGCGGCAGATCACGGTATGCCAGCTCCAGCGTTTTTTCCTCGTTGTAGCAGGGAATTTGAATAATCAGTTTCATAGCAATTGATTCCTTTCTTGCGGGGTCCTCATCCCTGCGGTGTGAATACGATGGATTCCAGCGGGAAGCCCAGCAGCCGCGGGTCGCTCTCCGAGATTTTCTTTGCCTCCCACAGGTCGCAGCGGAGGGTAACGATGTTCTGCCCGTCCTCCAGACACGCTGCCGGAATATCCAGCGAGAGGGATTGTCCGTTGTTGGACTCGTCCACCGTCACCGTGCCGGCGGATTTGCCGTTGATCTCGATGGTGACGGGATACTGCGCAAAGCCCAGCCGGTTCAGATCCAGCATGCAGCCCATTTGCAGCGTCATGGTGTAATCCTGCTGGCACAGCATGCAGCGCACGCTGGCCTCCTCAGAATTGGACCAGCAGAAATTTCCCTCCAGCCCGCCGAAGCCGCGGTACATGGTGCTGGCGCATTCGTCCGCCGGATAGGTGAGCTTTTCGGATTGGTAGGTATAGAGGGTGACAGACACGGACATTTTCTGATATGCCAGCGGGAACGGGAGGAGTCCCGCTCTGCCGCTCACATTGTCATCGTTGGACTGTGTCACACGGTTGGCATATGTCAGCCGGAAGTTCTCGGCGAACGAGTCGTCCCAGTCCTCTGTGCCCAGATAGAACACCTTGTCATACCGTTCGTTCAGCGCCTGCGCCTGCGCCAGCAGGTCGTCCACCTCCGGATAGACCGCAGCGCCGGAGATGGCACGCAGCGGCAGATACATGGTGGACATATAACTGTCGCTGACGATCATGCAGTCGTCGGAGGACAGTTCCTGCGCTGTCTCCTCCAGAACACTCCATTCCAGACGGGTGTCGTCCCGCTGGATGGAGAGAAAGCGGTCATAGGGTGCGACCACCAGAAGTCCGGCTGCCAGCACCGGCAGCGTGACCCGTGCCCGCAGCCGATCCAGCGTTACAGCAAGGAACACCGCAGCTACCGGCAGGAACGGTGCCAGATAGCGGCCGTAGTAATAGAAGTACTGCACCTCTGGACGCAGTACCGCAGCGTAGAACAAAACGCAGTAGAAAAACGTCACCAGTGCTACAAGACGCTGGGTGGACTCCAGATAGAATCTGGGGCGAATCACGCCCAGCCCCCACGCCGCCAGAAACGGAATGATGCCCGTGCAGGCGAGGAATCCCCAGAGGGAGGCGTGGGAAATCGCATCCAGAACGGACTCCGCCGTGAGGCAGCGCAGTCCGATCAGTGCTGCCATGGCGGTCAGCAGCACTTCTGCCACGATTACGCCCGGCACCGACTGCCGGAACGTCTGTAAGCGCAGTTCCTCCGTCTGTTTTTCCGGATGCCGTTTCCCCAGCACATGCGCCAGCAGCACAAATCCGGCGCACAGCACCAGCGCACCGCCGCAGACCGCCGGAACAAACCAGCTGAGGTCATCCTGATTGATGCCAAGCCCGAAGAGGGGGCTGTAGTTGTTGGTGGTGTAGAACGGCTGGACACGGCGCATGGCAAAGAAGCTGACCAGATAGCCCAGCACCGCCGCCGGCATCAGCACGGCGAAACACCTGCGCCGTGTGAACCAGTACATGCCGCCGTAAACCAGCACGAACAGGGGAACCATGGTGTAAATGGAAACGTGGAAACAGCCGAATACGGCGATGGGCAGAATGGAGAGCCACTGCCGCCGGGTTTCCCGTTCCGTCAGGAAATAGAGATACAGCGCAAACAGCACGCCCAAAAATCCCTCCGTCAGGGCGGATTTTGCCACCCAGATGACAATGGGGGAGGCTGCCGTAACGGCACACGCCAGCGCCGTTGCGCTCTTTTTCAGCTGGAAATTGCGGCAGGTCTGGAACACCAGAAAGACCGTGCAGCAATAGAAAACCGTCTGAATGTCCAGCATTCGGCTCATGCCGAAGATGGTGCCCCACACGGCGAGGAGGGAGGCGTAGGTGGGAATGCCGTGGTAGATGCCGGAGACCGGACTGATGGAGGTGTCGAAGCCGTGGCTCACATGTCCGGCGGACTCGGTATCATAGCCGGCGAGCTGCTGGAAAATGCTTTGCGCAAAGGTCTCCTGCTGCTCCGCCGGAACCTGATGGTACTCGGCGAAGTCCTGCTGCCGGTCGGTGATGCCGTTCATCAGATTGACGGCAACCGTCTGGTATACGCCCTCGTCCTGTCCCATGCCAAAGAAGCCGTGCTTCACGGCGACAAGCACCAGACCGCCGGCGCAGACCAGCAGGGGAATCCAGTACTCCCGGATGTCCCACGAGACCTGACACAGCCGGTTCCAGGGGCACGCCTCTTTCCGCCGCCGCCAAAGCAAGAGCACCCCGCCGCACAGCAAGAGGAGAAACGCCGTGCCGGCAGCACAGCGGAACAGACGGAACGCATCCAGCACGAACAGCCCCATGGCGGTGATGACCCATGCGCACAGCCAGAAGATGACGCCGAAGCCCAGAAGCTCCAGAACGTTGCTCTGTTTCCGCCAGATACCGGCGGCGAGTGCGGCAAAGACCACGCCTAGAAGAACGACCCCAGAAAATAAATTCATCCCAGCGATTCCCCCTTATTTTCCGGATGCCGCATCACTCACATACTCGATGATCTCCGAGAATTTCTGCATGATGACGTTCCAGTCATAGTTGTGTGTGATATATGCCCGTGCGTTGGCGCAGAGCTGCATGTATTCCACCGGATGGTGCAGCAGATACTGCACAGCGCCCTCAAATTCAAAGTAGCTGTGGTAGAACAGTCCGCCGTTGCTCTTGGTGCAGTGTCCTTTCAGGACGGCGCACGCCCCGTTGACCAGCACCGGCACCGAGAGCGCCATTGCCTCCAGCACGGAGATGGAAAGGCTCTCGTACTTGGAGGGGAGCACCAGTGCTTTTGCGCCGGAGATTCCGTGGAACTTGTCCTCCTCCGGCACGAAGCCGAGGGAGATGATGTCCGGATGCTTCGGGATCTCGCACACGGCCTTTCCCATGAGCACCAGCTTCAGCTTGCCGCCGCAGCGCTTTTTGTACTCCATAAAATAGCGGAACAGCATGGGGCACTCCTTGCCCTCGTCGATGCGTCCCACGTAGATGAGATAGTCGTCCTGAATCCCGTATTGCCGGCGGAACTGTGCAGCATCCGGCGTGCAGGGAATGTCCACACCGGTGCCCATGACCTGGCAGGGAATCGGTTCTGTTCTGGGAAATGTCCGGCGCACCAGTTTGCGCTCCTCGTCCGTCAGAAAGACGAATGCCTTGGGCTTGGGGAACAGTGCCTCATAGGTGAGGAAGTGCAGGTACGGCTCCTCGTGGGCGGTGGGGATGAAGATGGACTTCTCCGCCACTTCCGGCATGCCGGCAACGGTGAGGTAGTATAGATAGGTGACGAAGATGAACACGTCATACTTGTCCTTGTTCTGCCGGATGTACTGGATGCAGGCGGGGGAATATGGCCCCTGCTTCTCGAACCAGACGTGTTCCTTTTCCAGACTGCGTTCGCCCGCCGCCATCTCCTGCAGGTACTTGCCGTTGTATTGGTCAAAATCTCTGGCACGCAGCTTTTCTACCGGAAACCGCCGCACGGTCACGCCGTGGATGACCTCCACATCCCGAACGTACCAGTCTTTCCACGTGGTGTAGTCCACTGCCTTGGTGGTCAGCACCTCCACCTCATATCGATTGGCAAGCCGTTCGGCGATCATGCGGGTGTAATACTCAGAACCGCCGTTGACCTCCATGCCGTACCGCTGGTTGACCAGTGCAATTCGTTTCATAGGCTCACTCCTCTGTCAGCTTTGCAAAGAAAGCTCTGTATTTTTCCACGATGACATCCCAGTCGAAGTTTTCCCGCACAAATGCCCCGCCGTTCTGTCCCATGGTGCGTGCCTGTTCCGGATGCGTCAGGATGTACTGAACGCAGCCCTCGAACTCGAAGTAGTTCCGGAAATATAGCCCGCCGTTGGCTCTGCGGGCGAAGTCCCGTGTGACGGCGCACTGGGAGTGCACCAGAACCGGCCGTTCGCACAGCCAGCTCTCCATGATGACCAGCGAGAAGCTCTCGTTGTGGGAGGGCTGGCACAGCAGCTCTGCCGCTGCCATGGCATCATACTTGTCCTGCCTGGACACGAACCCCAGATCGTAGACATCGTCCCGCACCGAGGCGGGAATCTCAATGGAGCCGCCGCCGATGAGTACCAGCTGCAAGTCGCTGTCCCCGTGGCGCTGCTTGTATTCGGCAAAGTACCGCAGCAGGGTGTGGACGTTCTTTCCGGCATCCTTTCTGCCGGCATAGAGCAGGAAGGGTTTCTGAATGCGGTATGCCTTTCGGAACGCATCGGCGTCGGCGCAGATGTTGGTGTCCATGCCGATGCCCATGCAGATCTGTTCCGTGGTGGTGAAGTCGTAGACCTTGTTGGCAAGCTCCATCTCCGGCATGGCGTTGTAGATGATGCCCCGTGCCTGAATGTACGCCTGCCGGAACAGGCGCAGATAGAGGTATGCCTCATCGTGAAAACAGGGGATGAGGACGGACTTCTCCGGACAAGCCTGCATACCGTAGTAGGTAGTGCCGAACATATAGGGAATAAAGACATAGAGGGCATAGTCGTCCGATGCGTCCTTGAGATATTCGTAGAGCTGGGGACTGTTGACCATCTCTTCCACAAAGGTCTTTTCCTCTTGAAGAGACAGGTGCTGTCCCTCCATCAGCCGGCGGTTGACCCGGTCAAATGCAGCGGTATCCCGCCGCCGCACCGGAAACCGTCGCACCGCAATGTCCTCCACCACGGCAGTTCCGGCGGAGTAGTAGTTTTCGTTCCAGTCCGCCGAGAACTCCCTGACGCAGGTGGTGAGGATCTCCACATCCATTCCGGCACGCTGCAAATGGGTGGCGACCTCCCGCAGCTCCATTTCTGCGCCGCCGGGGATGTCCTCGCCGTACCAGGGGATCACGAATCCGATTTTTCGCATGGCTTACTGCCTCCTTCCAAAAAATTGCCGCAGTTACTTCCGCTTCTTTTTCCGGACATACGGCGGAACGGTCTGCAAAAACTCCTGCAACTGCTGCTCGAACAGCTTCCGGATCTCCGGATAGGCGAAGTCCTGCTGCCGCCTGCGCTGTCCCGCCACGATCTCCCGCCGCAGCGCAGCGTCCCGCAAAATGCGGTCGGCGCACATGGCGGCTTCCATGGGGTCGTTGGAGGAGAGCAGCACACCGCTGCCGCCCAGCGTGTCAGCAATGGCGGAGGAATCGTAGGCGAGAATGGGCACGCCGAAATACATCGCCTCCACCAGCGGCACACAGAACCCCTCGTGCTCGCTCATGCAGAGGAACAGGTCGGCGAGGTGGTAGTACGCCAGAATCGCCGGAAAGGAGATGTGTCCCGTAAAGACCACGTTGTCCAGCTCCAGTGCGCCCACATAGCGGCGCAGCCGGTGGTAATACCGCTCCATGCCCTGATACGAGCCAACGAGAAACAGGCGGGACTTGGGGTTGCAGTATTTCTTATAGCAGTAGAACGCACGGATGACGTCCTCCTGTTTTTTGTTGGGGGCGATGCGTCCCACAAAAACAAAGTTGGTGTATCCGTCGTTCTCATAGCGTGCCATGACCTCCGGATCAGGTGCCTTGGCGTAGTCGGAGAACGGGATGAGGATAGGGCGGATAACAATGGGACACTGGTAGTTCAGTTCCCGCAGAACCTGTGCATTGTAGGCGGACACTGCCATGCAGTAGTCCACCTTGTCCGCCAGATGGCAAAGTCCCCGCATGCCGTATTCGGAGATGCGGGTAAGATTGTCGTTATAGCCCTTGAAGTACTTGGCGGGGGTGATGTTGTGGAAGATCATGAGCTTGCGGCAGGGATACCGTTCCAGAGAGAAGCTCAGGTCTGTGCCGGTGGATTTGTGATAGATGATGACATCCTCACCGGACAGACGGGGCATTTTTTCCACGGGAAACGCCGTGCCCTCCGGAAGCCGCCGGTCTACGGTCTCTGCATAGATGCCGGTCTGGAAGCCCATGTTCCGGATGACAGTGGAGAGCGCCAGAACATCGTTGCCGATGGCATCGCCCATGGCCATGGTGGGCAGAAGCTGGACGATTCTCATTGTGCCTCCTCCCCGGAACATTTTGCCTGAAGCAGGGCGATCTGACTCTGCATCTGTTCCATGGCGATCTTGTTGTTTTTCTGCTGGAGTTCCAGTTCCTCAATGCGTTCCAGCAGTGCCTTGGTGCTGTGCATGCGGGACTCCAGAATATACATCTCCGTCTGCTGCTGTGCCTGAGCAATGTTGGCGTTCAGGCTGCTCTGCTCTGCGGCGTATGGCTCCACATAGAAGCTCACCAGCTTGCGGATCACCTTCTTGAAGAACACGGCGATGGGATTTCCGGCGAGCGGGCGGTAGGGGTCTACCCGATGGTGCGTGCTGATATACTGCACGTTGGCACGGAGCATATCGGCATCGAAGCGCTCGCCGCTGGTGTCGCTGTCGGCATCGTTGGGAACGTCGGCAAAGGAGAGCATGTCGCTGCTGTAGCCCTTTTCCTTGATCTCCGTCCGGATCTGCTCCATAATTTCAGAAACGTCAATGGATTGATTGGTCTGATTCTCCATAAACTCTATCCTTTCTTCACTGCCACGATGGCGTAATCCTGACTGCCGTAAAGCATGTTGGAAACCGCCTTCATGGCACGGTTGAATTCCTCCAGATTTTCTGCATCACACCGCAGCGGCGGAATGGACTGTGCCGGCCGGCTGTTCTCGGTGAAAATCAGGGTGGTATCTGAAAATCCCGCCTTCTCCAGATAATACTGCATGGTCAGCGGATGCACCGGCTTGACGTGGGAGGGATCGATGTAAAACGCATTGGTATAGATGGACAGGGAGGTGGGGTTCGGTGTTTCGATCACCAGACAGCCGCCGTCCTCCAGCTTGTCGTAAGCAGTGCGGCACAGCGCCAGAATCTGTTCCGGTGTCATGTGTTCCACGACCTGTCCCAGAAAGATGCCGTCCACGGCGGACAGCTGCGCCAGATATGCCGTGCCGTCGCCGCACACTGCACGCAGCCCTTTTAGATTGCAGTAGTCCACATAGGGCTGGTAGAGGTCAATGCCCTCCGCCGGAATCTGTTCCTCCTGCATGAGGGAGAGAAATTCGCCTCTGCCGCAGCCGATGTCCAGTACGTGCTGTTTGCCCTGAAAATAGGGGAGGTACTGCCGCTGGACTTCCTTGATGTGCTCCACAGAGCCACGGAAGTGGTTCTCGAAATCGAAGTATTCGATGGTGTCGTATGCCTGTCTGGGGGCTTCCGCAGGGGACGCAGCCGGTACAGGTGCCGCAGTATCTGCCGGGGCAGCAGCGGAAACCGCCGGTGCGGCTGCCAGCTTGCGCTCCATCTGGCGCAGCTGCATTTTGCAGCAGTCGATGTCGCCCTGATGATTTGCCAGCATGCTGTTATTGTTGCGCAGGTTGACGCATGCCTGTTCAAAGTCCTGCCGGAGCTGTTGGAGCTGTGCGGAGAGCGCAGCGTTTTCCTGCTGCGCTGCGGCCAGCTGCTGCTCCAGTGCGGCACGGTCCTGTTCGGCATCCTGAAACAGGGCATAGCACCAGCCGAACAGCTTCCGCTTGAGTGCGCCTTTCCAGCCGGACTGCTGCTGCATGCCCTGTAGGTGTTGTGATAAATTTCCCATGTTGCCTTCTTTCTAACTCAGGAATCCTGAGCAATCTTCCACTGATGGGGGACACGCATCACGCCCACATCTCCCATGGAGGAGGTCATCTGGAGGGTGACAGCGCCCTTGTAATAGTCTACCGGAATGCCCTCGCCCGCCTCAATCGCCACGTCCAGCGTATACACGCCGGGAAGCAGCCACAGGGCATTGATCTGAAATTCCGCTGTGCCGTCCCTGGTGAGGTCAAAGGCATTCTGCATGTCGATGCGGGTATTGGTGCCGTAGCAGTGCACGCCGTCCTGCCGGAAGATGCCGATGCCCAGCACGGCGTTCTGGACAGGCTCGTTGACGGAATAGGCGATGCGCAGCCGGACGGGACTCCCCGTGGGGAAAGCCGCCTGCTGCTGTCCGTCGGCATCCAGAAGGCTGATCTGTTCCAGATGCGCCTTGCCGTTGCCCCAGCGGTTCTTGTCCGATTTTTTTCGCTCTTTCTGCTGTTCCTGCTTGCGTTCCAGATCCTTGCGGGTGCTCTCCTGCATCTTTTGTCCCATGAACTCCAGATACTCCAGATCCACATCCCGCACCGGCCCCTCTGCACGGATAAGTCCGTCGTGAATCCAGATGGCACGCTCGCAGATCTGCTCGATCTGTCCCAGTGCGTGGGACACGATGACGATGGTCGTGCCGCTGGCCTTGATCTCCCGCAGCTTCTGGAAGCACTTCGCCTGAAAGTTTGCGTCGCCCACGCCGAGAATCTCGTCGATGAGCAGCACGTCAGCATCCACGTTGATCGCCACGGAAAAGGCGAGGCGCATATACATGCCGGAGGAGTAGGTGCGGACGGGGTTGTCAATGAATTCCTCCAGCTCGGAGAAATCGATGATGGTTTGCAGGCGCTGGTCGATTTCTTTCTTGTTCAGTCCGAAAATCGCCGCATTGGTGTAGATGTTCTCCCTGCCGCTCATGTCCGGATGGAATCCGGCGCCCAGCTCGATGAGGCTGGAAACCCGTCCCTTGATCTGGATAGAGCCGCTGTCGGGGTAGAGAATGCGGGTCAGGAGCTTCAGGGTGGTACTTTTGCCGCAGCCGTTGTGCCCGATCAGTCCCACCGCTTCGCCGCGCTTGACGGTGAACGAGATGCCCCGCAGCACGTGGCGCACCTCGTGGCGGCGGCGGTTCCGGAAGAGCAGACGTTCCTTGAAGCTCTGTCCCTTGTCCAGATAGACCTTGAAGTTTTTGGTGACGTTGTCAACGACAATGACGTTTTCGTTTTCTGCCATAATTACAATTCCTCCGCAAATCCCTTTTTCAGTTTGCCGAACACCAGCATGCCCAGAATCAGAAACAGCACGCCCAGTACGACTGCCTCCAGAAGGCTGGCGAGGTTGGGCACCTGTCCGCTGTAGAGTACGGAGCGGTAGCAGCTGATGATGGAGGACATGGGGTTGATGTGATAGATGAAGCGCAGCTTCTGCGGAATCATGTCAATGGAGTAGAAGATGGGAGTCATGTACATCCAGATCATGGTGACGATACCCAGAATGTGTTCCAGATCCCGGAAATAGACCGTAATGGCGGAGGCGAGCATTGCCATGCCCAGCGCCAGAAAATACTCCACGATCATGATGACTGGCAGACAGAGCAGCGCCAGCGGATTGATGGGGACACGAGCCACCACCATGACGGGGATGATGATGCAAAAGCAGAGCAGCATGTTGACAAAGCAGCTTGTGACGTAGGAGATGGGGATGACCTCTCTGGGGAAGTAGATCTTTTTCACCAGATCCTTTTGGGCGACCACGGAGCTGGAACCGCCGGTGATGGCGGAGGAGAAGAAGATCCACGGCACCAATGCCACAAACAGATACAGGTAGTATTTGTCAATGCCGGCCTTCATGATGTAGGTGAACACAAAGGTGTAGACAACCAGCTGCATCAGGGGATTGATAAACGTCCAGAGGAATCCGAGGACAGAGCCTTTGTAGCGGCCGCGCAGATCTTTTTTCACAAGGCTAAAGATCATCTGCCGGTAATCATAAATTTCCTTCCATACTTTCATAGAAATACCTGTCCGTTCTGTGTGTTTTTTCGAATGCGCAGAAACGGGGAAAAAAGCGGGTTTCTGCGACAGTGCACTCACAATTTATTATAACCCATTTTGTAGGAAAAGTCAATGTTTTTGGAAAACCGTGAGCACGAATCAGCTTTTATCTTCTAAAGCCTCCCCTGAAAGGGGAGGGGGACCGCCGATAGGCGGTGGAGAGGTTCTTTTGTGAAATCTTTTCATCATGTTCTCAATACGAATAGAAGACCCCTCAGTCAGTGCTGCGCACTGCCAGCTCTTACTGAGCGGTCCCCTTTGTCACTTCGTGACATTTCCCCATTCTATGGGGAATCACCCCTTTCAGGGGAGCCTGATTTGTTATGCCTCATATGTCCCAAAAACGAAAAAAGCCGGAGACATCACTGTCTCCGGCTTGAACCGTTCCTGCTGGAATTCCGGAACTTAGTCCTTGTTCTCAGCGATATAGTCTACGATATCACCAACGGTCTTGATGCCCTCCAGATCCTCGTCTGCGATCTTCACATCAAATTCCTCTTCCACAGCCATTACCAGATCTACCAGATCCAGAGAATCTGCGCCCAGATCTTCCTGAATGGTTGCTTCGGTGGTAACTTCGTCGTCGTCTACACCCAGCTGATCGACAACCAGTTCCTTGAGCTTGTCAAAAATTTCTTCTTTTGCCATTTCGTTTTCCTCCAATAATTGATGTTGCACCCCGTGGGGATGCGGCGTCATCGGGGACACCCAAACCGTCACCGGACTGCATTTCTGCGGCGCCGGTGCGGCACGGAATCGGAACACGCCGATTTTCCTTCATCTAGTATACCGCCTTTTTGGCAAAACGTCAATATCTTTTTGTGATTTTTCTGAGATTGTTTTTTCGCCTTGCCGCCGCCCGGACAGATACAGCGCTGCGGGTCGGTGCGGTACGGAACGGGCACGGTTCTCAGGCTTCCTGGAACACGCCGATTTTCCTAAACTTAGTATACCGTTCTTTTTGTAAAACGTCAATATCTTTTTGTGATTTTTCCGATATCGTTTTTACCAAATATTCCTTAATATTTTCGGATATTTTGTCGATATCGTTTTGTGCGCCGCCCTCCGGCTCCGGAATGATGGCTTCGGCAACGCCAAACCGCACCATATCCTCTGCCGTGATTTGGAGCACCTCGCAGGCATCCTGTTCTCTGGACGCATCCTTCCACAGAATGGAAGCGCATCCTCTGGGGGAGATGACCGAGTACAGGGCGTTTTCCAGCATTGCCAGATCATCGCAGACGCCCAGCGCCAGCGCACCGCCGCTGCCGGCCTCGCCCAGCACCACCGAGATCACCGGTGTCCGCAGCATCATAAATTCAGCAATGCTACGGGCGATCGCCTCGCCCTGTCCACGCTCTTCCGCCTCCACGCCGCAGAATGCGCCGGGCGTGTCGATCAGACAGATCACAGGACGGTGGAATTTTTCCGCCTGATGCGCCAGACGCAGCGCCTTGCGGTAGCCCTCCGGATGGGGCATGGCGAAATTGGACGCCTTGTTCTCCCGGATGTTGCGCCCTTTGACCTGCGCCAGAACCGTGACCGGTGTGCCGTTCAGCCGGCAGATACCGCCGATGAGTGCGCCGTCGTCGCCGACGCCGCGGTCGCCGTGCAGTTCATAGAAGTCCGTAAAAATTCGTGGGATATAGTCCCGCACAGTGGGACGGTTCTTGTCCCGGATGAGCAGCTGCCGATCCCATGCGGAAAGCTTTTGTGTTTCTTGTTCCATCCTTGCCCCTCCTTAGCCGTTTTCCCGTTCATAGCCGTGCAGCTTCAGCAGGTGGGACAGTGTGCTGCGCATGGTGCGCCGCTCCACGATCATATCCACAAAGCCCTTTTCCTGCACAAATTCTGCCAGCTGGAAGTTGTCGGGAAGCCGCTGGCGGATGGTGCCCTCGATGACACGCCGTCCGGCGAAGCCGATGAGCACCTTGGGTTCTGCCAGAATGATGTCCCCCAGCGATGCAAACGAAGCGGTGACACCGCCGGTGGTGGGATCTGTCATCACTGTGAGGTACAGCAGTCCGGCCTCGCTGTGCCGAGCCACGGCACCGGAGGTCTTTGCCATCTGCATGAGGGAGAGAATGCCCTCCTGCATCCGTGCACCGCCGGATGCGGTGAAAGCGACCACCGGCAGCCCTTTTTCTGTGGCGGTTTCAAAGGCACGTGTGATCTTTTCGCCCACTACGCTGCCCATGGATGCCATCATGAAATGGGAGTCCATGATGATGAGGACGGTGCGGGAGCCCTTGATGGTGCACTCGCCGGTAATGACAGCGTCCCGCATGCCGGTCTGGGTCTGGGAGCGCTCGATCTTCTGCGCATAGTCCGGAAAGTGCAGCGGGTCGGCGCTGTGCATGCCGGCATCGTATTCCACAAAGGAATTTTTGTCCGCCGTGATGCGCAGGCGCTCTGCTGCGGTCAGCCGTGCGTGATAGTTGCAGTTGGGGCAGACCTTGCCCTGTTCCTGAAACTGGCTCTCCGGCACGGACTGCTGGCAGCGGGGGCATTTGAACATAGGCTCATGTTCTGCGGTTGTGTCGTCGTTGAAGCGTTTGGTGACGTTTCTGAATAAATCTTCCAATGCCATGTATGTTTCACCCTACTCTCTGTTCACACCGTCAGCGCTGCGGCGTTCCTGAATTTTTCTGATCCCGGAGGAACTTCTCCAGAAAGCTGTTGTCGTAGCTGCCGGCCTCGAAATCCTTGTTCTTGATCAGCCGGAGCTGGAAGTCGATGTTGGAGTCGATGCCGTCCACGATAAATTCCGCCAAAGCCCAGCGCATTTTCATGATCGCCTCGTGGCGGGTTGGCGCATGCACGATGAGCTTTGCGATCATGGAGTCGTAGTAGGGCGGGATGGTATAGCCCTGATAGACTGCGCTGTCCACCCGCACGCCGGGGCCGCCGGGGATGTGCAGGGAACGGATGGTGCCGGGGGACGGCCGGAAGTCCTGATCGGGATTCTCGGCGTTGATGCGGCACTCGATGGCGTGGCCACGGACTTCGATGTCCTTCTGGGTGAACGGCAGGGGCTTGCCCTGTGCCACCAGCAGCTGGGTCTGCACCAGATCCACGCCTGTGACCCACTCGGTCACAGGATGCTCCACCTGAATGCGGGTGTTCATCTCCATGAAGTAGAAGTTGCGGTCGCTGTCCACCAGAAATTCGATGGTGCCGGCGTTATAATAGCCGCACGCCTTGGCAGCACGGACGGCTGCCTCCTGCATGGCGTTCCGCAACTCCGGTGTCATCAGCGGACTGGGGCTCTCCTCCAGCACCTTTTGGTTTCGGCGCTGCATGCTGCAGTCCCGCTCACCCAGTGCCACGGTGTTGCCCATCTGGTCGGCGATGATCTGGATCTCCACGTGATGGGGTCCGAGGATGAGCTTTTCCAGATAGACCTCATCGTTGCCGAAGAACATCTTCGCCTCTTCCTTTGCCACGGACATCTGCTCTTCCAGCTCCTCCGGCGAGTTGACACGGCGAATGCCTCTGCCGCCGCCGCCGGCGGATGCCTTGACCAGTACCGGATAGCCGATCTCTGCGGCGATGCGCTTTGCCTCCTCCACCGAGGAAACAGCGCCGTCCGAGCCGGGAATGACCGGAACGCCGGCAGCCTTCATGGTCTCCTTGGCTCTCGCCTTGTCGCCCAGCATGGCGATGGATTCCGGCGACGGGCCGATGAAGGTAATGCCGTTGTCGATGCAGAGCTGTGCAAATTCCGCACTCTCCGACAAAAAGCCGAAGCCCGGATGCAGTGCGGAAGCGCCGGTGTTCTGGCAGGCGGCGATGAGGGCGTTTCTGTTCAGGTAGCTCTCCTGTACGGAGGGCGGTCCGATGCAGACGGATTCATCCGCAATCTCTGCGTGCAGCGCATTGCGGTCTGCGGTGGAGTAGACCGTGACGCATTGCAGCCCCGCCTCACGGCAGGCACGGATGATCCGCACAGCGATCTCACCGCGGTTTGCAATTAAAACCTTTTTCCACATGTTGCTTGCCTCACTGCTCTACTGCAAATTTGATCTCGCAGGAAACGGCACGCTTGCCGTCTACGGTTGCCTCTGCCTTGCCCACGCCCATGGGGCCGCGCTGTGCGATGATCTCCACAGAGAGGTCGAGCACGTCGCCCGGCACCACCTGACGGCGGAACTTTGCCTTGTCGATTCCGGCAAAGAGGGCGATTTTGCCCTTGAATTCCGGCTGGGACAGGATGCAGACAGCGCCTGCCTGTGCCAGCATTTCAATCATCAGCACGCCCGGCGTCACCGGCTTTTCGGGAAAATGTCCCTTGAACCAGAAGTCGTCTGCCTTGATATACTTTCTTGCCACAATGCGCTTGCCGATTTCCATTTCCAGCACCTCGTCAATGAGGAGAAACGGGTCACGGTGGGGGATGATCTCCTTGATCTGTTCCTGATTCAACAATACTTCTGCCATATCTGCACTCCTTTACGCAAGAATCATCAGCGGCTGGTCATACTCGACCGCCTCGCCGTTTTTCACCAGAATCTCCTGAACCGTGCCGTCCATATCGCTCTGCACCTCATTCATCAGCTTCATGGATTCGATAATCATGATCACATCGCCCTTTTTCACGGTGTCGCCCACCTGTACAAAGGGAGGCTGATCCGGAGAGGGAGAGGCGTAGAATGTGCCCACGATGGGCGACTTGATGATCTTGCCGCTGAGGGGCTTCTCCTCCGCTGCGGGAACCGGAGCAGATGCAGCAGCTGCCGGAGCGGCAGCCGGCGCAGCCATGGGGACACCCATAGGCGGCATCGGCGGCGGGCACTTCTTGCCCTTGATGGTGATGCACTTGTCCTCCGATGCGATGGTGATCTCGCCCAGATCCTTTGCGGCGACGAGGTCGGCCAGCTTCTCGATGGTTTCCAGCGTCACCATATCATAAATTTTTTCACTCATGTCTGATTCTCCTTAGTCTACGCACTTTTTGAAGCACAGGGTGGCGTTGTGTCCGCCAAAGCCCAGCGAGTTCGACAGTGCGGCGCTGACCGGCATTTCTACCGGTCCATCGACACAGTAGTCCAGATCGCACTCCGGATCCGGTGTGGTGTAGCCGATGGTCTGGTGGATGAAGCTGTCCCGGATGGACAGCGCACAGACAACTGCCTCCACAGCACCCGTGCCGCCCAGCATGTGGCCGGTCATGGACTTGGTGGAATTGATCTTGACCTTTCGTGCCTGTTCCTCGCCCAGAGCGATCTTCACCGCCTTGGTTTCCAGCATATCGTTCAGGTGGGTGGAGGTGCCGTGGGCATTGATATAGGTGATGTCCTCCGGCTTCAGACCGGCTTCGGTGTACGCCTCGATCATTGCCCTGGAGGATGCACCGCATTCGTCTGCCGGAGCTGTCATGTGGTATGCGTCGCAGGTTGCGCCGTAGCCGGCCAGCTCGCAGTAGATCTTGGCACCGCGTGCCTTGGCATGTTCGTATTCCTCCAGCACCAGTACCGCAGAGCCTTCGCCCAGGACAAAGCCGCCGCGGTTCAGGTCGAACGGGGTGGATGCCTTTGCCGGATCGCTCTCTGTGGTCAGCGCTTTCATGGTGCGGAAACCGCCCAGTGTGAACTCTGTAATAGTGGATTCGCTGCCGCCGCACAGGCACACATCCAGATAGCCGTCCTTGATCTTGCGGAATGCCTCGCCGATGGCGTGGGTTGCGGAGGCGCAGGCAGTGGTGGTGCAGAAGTTGTCGCCACGGAAGCCGGTGCGGATGGCAACCTGACCGGCAGCCATGTTGCCGATCATCATGGGTACGAAGAACGGCGAGATGCGTCCCGGACCCTTGGCACGGTACTTGTCATGCTCTTCCTCAATTCTGCCGATGCCGCCGATGCCGCAGCCGATGATGGTGCCCACACGGTACGGATCCATGTCCTTGAAATCCGAGCCGGCATCTTTCAGCGCCTGAACTGCCGATGCCACGGCAATCTGTGTGAACCGCTCCATGTGGCGGATGTCCTTGCGTTCGAAGTATTCCGCCGGATCGAAGTCACGGATGATACCGGCAACGCTGACACCCAGTTCGGTGGTGTCAAAGCTGTCGATCTTGGAAACACCCAGTGTTCCCTTCTTTACATTTTCCCAGAACTTTTCCACAGTGCTGCCCAGCGGGTTGACTGTGCCAAGTCCGGTGATGACTACTCTTTTCATAGTTCCTCGCTCTCTGCCGCAGCTGTGCGGCAAGCTTGTTTCTCAATTCTTAGAACCTGTCTTCACAAGCGTATACAAGTGTCTTTTCGGCAAATTTTGCTGCATCCTGCGTGAAAAATACTTGCCATACGAAAGTATGCCTGCAAATTTTTGCCTTGTCTGCAAAAAAATTTGCTCGAAAATCCGCATATATTTCCTATGAATACAAGCTCTGAAAGCATTTTCAGCTTGCCTCCCCGGAAAGGGGGAGGGGAACCAGCGAAGCTGGTGGAGGGGGGGTTACGGGAAACCCCTTACATCATCAGTCCGCCGGAGATCTCAACGACCTGACCGGTGACATAGCTTGCATCCTCAGAGCACAGGAAAGAAATCACGCTTGCCACTTCCTGCGGGTCGCCGTAGCGCTTCATTGCCACCAGCTCCAGCATCTTGCTGCGCTGTTCCTCGGTGAGAGCGTCAGTCATGGGTGTCTTGATGAAGCCTGGTGCCACAGCGTTGACGGTGATATTGCGGGAGCCCAGCTCTTTTGCCACGGTCTTGGTCATGCCGATGATGGCAGCCTTGGATGCGGAATAGTTGATCTGTCCCGGATTGCCGTACAGACCGGCAACGGATGCCAGACTGACAATGTGTCCGTGACGCTGGCGCATCATGACAGCGCCCACCAGCTTCATCATGTTGAACACGCTTTTCTGGTTGACGGCGATGACAGCGTCGTACTGCTCTTCAGACATGCGCACCATCAGACCGTCCTTGGTGATGCCGGCGTTGTTGACCAGTGCGTCGATCGAGCCGAAACGCTCTTTTACTGCCTTGGTCATTGCTTCGCACTGGGCATAGTCTGCCACGTTTGCGGCAAAAAGCTCTGCCTCTACGCCGAAGCTGCGGCACTCTTCTGCGACCTTCTCAGCGTTTGCCTTATCGGAATCGCTGGGGAAGTGATTGATTGCGATATTATAACCGTCCTTCGCCAGACGCTTGGCGATGCATGCGCCAATGCCCTGAGAAGCACCTGTGATCAATGCTGTTGCCATGGTAATTTCTCCTTTATCTCAACTCAGTTTTTGCCCAGTAACCGGAACGCCTGTGCCCACATCTCGTCGATAACCTCTTTGCAGGGTTTGATCTCGTGGATCATACCGGCGATCAGACCGCACAGGAATGAACCCTCGTCCACGTTGCCGTCTACCACTGCCTTGCGCAGAGAGCCGACGGTCATTGCCTCAAAGTCCTCCGGCGGGCAGGCTGCCTTTTCCATTGCCTGCAATTTCTTGGTATACTTGGTCTTGATGCCGCGGCAGGGGCTGCCGGAGTAGAAGCCGGTGATCTGGTTGTCGGTGTCCTTTGCCTTGAGTACCAGCTCCTTGTATTTCGGGGAGATCTGGCATTCCTCTGTGGCGAGGAACCGTGTGCCCAGCTGGACACCCTCAGCGCCCAGCATGAATGCTGCAGCGATACCTCTGCCGTCTGCGATACCGCCGGCAGCGATGACCGGAATGTCTACCGCATCCACGACCTGCGGCACCAGACACATGGTGGTGTTCATGCCGATGTGTCCGCCGGACTCGGTGCCCTCTGCAACAACAGCATCAGCGCCGGCACGTTCCATGCGCTTTGCCAGCGCCACAGACGGAACCACCGGAATCACCTTGATGCCGGCTGCCTTCCATGCGTCCATATACTTGCCGGGGTTGCCTGCGCCAGTGGTGACGATGGGCACGTGTTCATCAATGACCAGCTGTGCCAGATCATCGGCGTTGGGGCTCATGAGCATGATGTTCACGCCAAAGGGGTTCTGTGTCTTTTCTTTGCAGGTGCGGATCTGTTCCCGCAGATAGTCGATGGGGGCGCTGCCGCCTGCGATCAGACCGACTGCGCCGGCGTTGGACACTGCCGAAGCCAGTGTGCTCTCGGCGATCCACGCCATGCCGCCCTGAATCATGGGGTACTTGCACCCCAGCAGTTTGGTAATTCTGGTTTCCATATCGAGATACATCCTTTCCAGTTGGGATTGATTGATTAAGAGCTTGTATTCATAGGAAATATATGCGGATTTTCGAGCAAATTTTTTTGCAGACAAGGCAAAAATTTGCAGGCATACTTTCGTATGGCAAGAATTTTTAACGCAGTATGCAACAAAATTTGCCGAAAAGACGTAGATAGACGCCTATGAACACGAGCTCTAAAATGTATTAGTATTCCATAATGAGTGCGGCATAGGTCAGACCTGCGCCGAAGCCCACCAGACACACCTTTTCGCCACGCTGGATCTTTCCGGCACGGATCGCCTCATCAAAAGCGATGGGAATCGAAGCGCTGGAGGTGTTGCCGTGGTATTCAATGTTGGTGATGACCTTTTCCATGGGCTGTTTCAGGAACTTCATGGCAGTTTCGATGATGCGCATGTTTGCCTGATGGGGGACGATCTTGTCCAGATCATTCAGGTCGAAGCCGATCTTTTCGGCTGCCATGGTTGCCGC
Organism: Ruminococcus callidus; assembly: GCF_020709055.1. Classification (GTDB taxonomy): domain Bacteria; phylum Bacillota; class Clostridia; order Oscillospirales; family Ruminococcaceae; genus Ruminococcus_C. The sequence continues at coordinate 63,705 of NZ_JAJFCK010000006.1, read as the reverse complement.
CTTTGCCAGTGCGTGGGTGGCGAACTTGTACACCTCTCTGCCGTCCTGCAGCATGGTGTGCTCCCAGCCCTCCGGACCGGGGCCCATGCCGTCATCGTATTCTGCCAGACGTTCCGGCTTTACGAATGGCGACTGGGGCAGGGCGCTGTGGGCATAGAGATACTTGGCACCCGTGCCGTCTGCGCCCAGATGGCTGGTGTACAGAGCATCTTCCTTGTATTCGATCAGTGCCGCAGCAGCGCCGTCCCCGAAGAGAATGCAGGAGGAGCGGTCGCTGTAGTTGGTGATCTTCGACAGACTCTCGTTGGCGATGACCAGCGCATATCGGATGGAGGAATCGGTTTTCAGGAAGCGGTGTGCGGTGTCCATGGCATAGACAAAGCCGGAGCAGGCTGCGTTCAGATCGAAGCAGGCTGCGTTCACAGCGCCGATCTTGCCCTGAATGATGCAGGACATAGAGGGTGTGCAGTATTCCGGTGTAATGGTGGTGTCGATCAGCAGACCGATCTCCGCCGGATCAATGCCCGCTGCCTCAATGGCACGCTTGGCTGCCTGAACGCCCATGTACCAGGTCGGCTCGCCATCCGAAATATGGCGTGTGCCGATGCCGGTGCGTGTCCGGATCCACTCGTCGTTGGTTTCTACGATTTTTGCCATATCGTCGTTTGTCACCTGAAATTCAGGGGTATAGCTGCCTGTGCCTAAAACATGAATGCCCATGCCAAAAATTCCTCCGTTCACAGGGCGCACCGGCGGCAGGCTGCGCCGGCAAAGATCCCGAAATGCGCTGCCGCTGAAAAAAATTCGGTGCGTCCTATTGTTTCTTTTGCTTTTTTGTGTTATGATAGAAGCAGGGGCCGCACCGGCGAAAAATGCCGGATGCGGTCTGCAAAAATAGTATTGCCGTCCTGTGGAGATATCCCGGCAGGCTTTGCGGCTACACACTCTTCTATTATAGATGATTTTACAGCGTTTTGCAATGTAAAACGGGAACTTTTCAAGGTAGAAAAAGTGAAATACTATTTTTTGCACAAAATTTAACGTGGATATTTGTGCAGATTTGTACATCTCCATGAGAAAGGATCAGATATTATGACAACGATCGCACTTTTTTCGGGACAGGGTTCCCAGTATGAAAAGATGGGACTGGATCTGGTAAAGCAGGATGCCGAACTGGAATCCATTTATGAGGCAGCATCCGAGGCGCTGGGCTTTGATTTGTTCGCCATTGTTGCAGATGCTGACGCACAGACGCTGGGGCGCACCATTTACGCACAGCCTGCCATTATGGCGACCTCTCTGATATGCCTGGAGGCAGCTAAGAAGCGAGGTTTTACGTATGACGCCGTTGCCGGCCATTCGCTGGGCGAGTACGCCGCAATGGTAGCTGCCGGTATGCTGTCCCTGGAGGACGGCTTCAAGGTCATCAAGGCCCGTTCCGAGGCAATGGATGCCGCAGCTGCGGCAGCAGACGGGGCAATGTGCGCTGTGCTGAAGCTGGCGCCGGCAGAGGTGGAGCGCATCTGTGCCGAGACCGAGGGCTATGTTGTCCCGGCAAACTATAACTCCGCCGTTCAGACGGTCATCGCCGGCGACCGTGCCGCTGTGGAAAAGGCAGCCGAGGCGTGCGCAGCGCAGAAGGGCAGAACCGTGATGCTGGCTGTGGCAAGCGCATTCCACACCAAGTTCATGCAGCCGGCAGCCGATGCGTTCTATGAGGCAGTCAGGGATGTGAAATTTGCCGCACCGAAGGTGCCGTTCTACTCCAACGTGCTGGGCGGTGTGCGCACAGACTTCTCCGATATGCCCAAGGCACTGGCAGAGCACATTGTTTCGCCGGTACGCTTCACCGATGAGCTGGCAGCCATGCAGGCAGCCGGCATCACACGCTACATCGAGTTCGGTCCGAAGAACGTGCTGACCGGTCTGGTGAAAAAGACGCTCAAGGGTGTTACCGCAAAGAACTGCGAGAACTGTGAGACACTGGAAGGAGTTCTGGAATAATGGAACAGTACACATTGATCGGACACCCGCTGGGACACTCCATGTCGCCGTTTATCCACGAGCGGCTGTTTGCCATGGCGGGCAGAAAGGCAGAGTACACCCTGACCGATATCGCACCGGAGCACCTGCTGGAAAAAGAACCGTTTCTCCGGAGCTTACAGGGCTTTAACATCACCATTCCCCACAAGATGGCAGTCATCCCCATGGTAGACCGGCTGGACGAGAGCGCCAGGCGCTACGACTCCGTCAACTGCGTGGCAAACGTAGACGGCAAGCTGGTGGGCTATAACACCGACTGCGACGGCTTCACCATGTCCGTGAAGGACTATCCCATGGACGGCAAGGTGCTTCTCATTGGCTGCGGCGGTGTGGGACGTATGATCGCCACCGAGGCGCTGCGCAGCGGTGCAGACCTGACCATCGGCATCATCCCGCAGGATCGGAAGCTGGTGGAGACCTTCATTCAGGAGGCAAAACAGCAGATGCCGGATGCCAGAGTGCAGTATGCCGTGACCGCAGAGATTCACGAGAAGTTCGATGTCATCATCAACGCCTCGCCGGTTGGCATGTTCCCCAAGGCGGACGCTTGTCCGGTTTCTGACGAACTGATTGATCAGGCGGACTATTTCTTTGACGTGATCTATAATCCCACCAAGACGCTGTTCCTCCGCAAGGCGCTGGCGCAGGGCAAGACCGCAAAGGGCGGCGCAGCCATGCTGGTATTGCAGGCAGTCCGTGCCCACGAGATCTGGAACGGCGACAGCTATACCCAGGAGCAGATCGACACCATCATTCGGGAGATGGAACAGACCATCGACCAGCAGAATGGCACACACTGAGGAGGGTGCATGAAAGCGATTTTTTTGTGCGGCTTTATGGGCTGCGGCAAATCCACCGTGGGGGAACTGGTTGCCAGGCAGCTCAAGCTGCCCCTCATTGACACCGATGCCTATCTGGTGGAGCAGGAGGGACGCAGCATTCCGGAGATCTTCGCACAGGACGGCGAGCCGTATTTCCGGAAGATCGAGGCAGAGGCGATCCGGACGCTCTGCGGCACACAGGCGGTCATCGCCTGCGGCGGCGGTGCCATGCTGAATCCGGACAGCGCAGCAGCTGCCCGGAAAGAGGGCGTTGTGGTGCTGCTGGACGAGTCCTTTGACACCTGCTATCGGCGCATCAAGGGCGACACCAACCGCCCCATTGTGCAGCGCAGCACCAAGGAGGAACTGGAACAGCTCTTTCAAAAGCGTGCGGCAGTGTACCGTGCCAATGCCTCCTGCGTGGTCGCCGGCGGCGTGTCCCCCAGGAAGATGGCGGAGCGTGTCATCGCTGCGGTACAGGAAGCTCTTAACCAAAATTCTTGTTGCATATGACAAAAGGCGAGCGGAATGCGGTTCCGTTCGCCTTTTTGATGCGTTGCTGCTTGGAATCAGGAGTGGCTCTCCAGCTTGGCATTTGCCAGCATCAGCTTGATGCGGTTCTCCTGGTTGACTCTGGTTGCGCCGGGGTCATAGTCGATCGCCACAATGTTGGCGTTGGGGTAGGCGTTCTTGATGGTGCGTGCCATGCCCTTTGCCACGATGTGATTCGGCAGGCAGCCGAACGGCTGCGTGCAGATGATGTTCTCTGTGCCGGTTTCCGCCAGCACTGCCATTTCGGCGGTGATCATCCAGCCCTCCCCCATGGAAACGCCCTGACTGATGTACTTGTCTGCGGCACGGCGCAGATCCTCGAAGTCGTGGGGTGGGGTGAACTCGCCGTGCTTCTGGATCGCCCGGATCATCTGCACCTGCTTGCTGTGGAGGAACTTGTACCCCAGCCCGAACGCCAGCGTCTTGAAGTTCCTGTAGTCGTACAGGTGGCTGTTAGTCTCGCTGTTGGCAGCGCAGTACAGGATAAATTCCAGCAGCGTGGGCACAACGGGTTCGCAGCCCTCGGAGATGAGGAAGTCTTCCAGATGGTTGTTCGCCAGCGGGGAATACTTGACGTAGATCTCGCCGATGATGCCCACCTTGATCTTGGGCTTCTTGCTGCGGGGGATGGCAGCGAAGTCCCTGAGAATCTGGGCGTAGGTCTTTTCGGCGGAGAGGAACTTGTTGCTCTCGAACAGCTTGGGCAGCTTCTCCTGCCATGCGTCCAGCACCTGCTGGGACTCGCCCTCGTTCAGCTCGTAGGGACGGCACTGGTTGAACAGCGTCATGAGCAGATCGGCGTACAGGACGGCGTAGACCATTTTGATGCACAGCGCCGGTGTCAGTTCCAGACTGCTGTCCTTTTCCAGTCCGGCGAAGTTCAGGGAGATGACCGGCACCTGCGGGAACTGCTCCGCCATGCACTTGCGCAGCAGATGGATGTAATTGGACGCACGGCATCCGCCGCCGGTCTGGGTGATAAGCAGGGCGGTGTGGTCGATGTCATACTTGCCGCTCTTCAGCGCCTCCATAAACTGTCCCACAACCAGCAGTGCCGGATAGCAGGTGTCGTTGTGGACGTTTTTCAGTCCCTCCTCCACCACAGTGCGGGAGGTGGACTCCAGCAGTACCACGTGATACCCGAACTGTTCCAGAATGCGAATGAGCAGGTGGAAGTGAATGGGGAGCATGTTGGGTGCAAGAATGGTATAGGTCTTCTTCATTTCCGGTGTGAATTTTGCATATGCCATAAGATATGGGTACCTCCTTGGAATGCCCGGACGGTGGAACGGCTTGTGGTCTGCGGCATCATGCCTCCGCTGGTTCGGCGGGACTTTGTTTCTGTGTCTGTTCCATGGCTGCGATCAGGCTTCGCAGGCGGATCTTGATGGCACCCAGATTGCTGATCTCGTCGATTTTCAGCTGGGTGTACAGCTTTCCGCCGTCCTCCAGAATCCGCCGCACCTCGTCGGTGGTGATGGCATCGATGCCGCAGCCGAAGGACACCAGCTGTACCAGCTGCATATCCGGCTGGGTGGTGACGTACTTGGCAGCACGGTACATTCTGGAGTGGTATGTCCACTGGTTCAGCGCCTGTAATTCCGGTGTCTGCGCCAGATGCGCCACGCTGTCCTCGGTGATGACGGCAAGCCCCAGACTGGCGATGAGCTTGTGGATGCCGTGGTTGATCTCCGGGTCAATGTGGTAGGGTCTGCCTGCCAGCACGATGATCTGCCTGCCTGCCTCCCGTGCCTGCCGGACGATCTCCTCGCCCTCGGCAACAATGTCCTTCCGGTACTGCTCCAGTGCGGCGAAGCCGTGTTCCAGCGCCTGTTCCACCTCTTTTTTCGAGGCGTACTTGGCGAAGATGGTGTGGAGCGCCTTGACCACATGGCTGCGGCGGTTCAGGTCGAGGAACGGGTGCAGGAAGTTGCTGTCCGTCAGTTTTTCGCAGTTTGCCATGAGCAGCTCCGGATAATACGCCACAACGGGGCAGTTGTAGTGATTGTCGGAATCGCCCTCGTCGATGTTGTAGCTCATGCAGGGGTAGAAGATGAAGTCCACGCCCTGTTCCAGCAGGCTCTCAATGTGACCGTGCGTCAGCTTTGCCGGATAGCAGACCGTGTCGGACGGAATGGTGCTCTGTCCTTTATAATACGTATTCCGTGTGCTCTCCTCGGAGAACTTCACGGCAAATCCCAGCTCTGTAAAGAACGTGTGCCACAGGGGCATCTGGTCGTAGTAGTGCAGCGCCAGCGGCAGTCCCACCGTTGCCTTGGGCTTTTCCGGCTGGTGCTCTGCCAGCGAGAGGATGTGCCGGTACTTCCACTCGAACAGATTGGGCAGCTGCTCCGCTTCTTTCTTGCCGGCACCCTTTTCACAGCGGTTTCCGGAGATGAACCGTCCGCCGTCGGAGAACCGGATGATGCTCAGGGCACAGTGCGCCGTGCAGCCCTTGCAGGTGGCAGCCTTTGCCGTGTAGGAGAAGTTTTTCAGATCCTCTGCGCTGCGCAGGGTGGTGGTGCCGCTGGAGCGCTCCTGTGCATAGAGAGCTGCGCCGAATGCGCCCATCAGACCGGAGATCGCCGGCCGGATAACGTCGTGGCCGATCTCCCGCTCAAAGCACCGCAGCACGGCGTCGTTCAGGAATGTGCCGCCCTGTACCACGATGTGCTGTCCCAGCTCCTCGGGATTGCGGGCACGGATGACCTTGTAGATGGCGTTCTTGACGATAGAGCCGGACAGACCGGCGGAGATATCCTCGATGGTTGCGCCGTCCTTCTGCGCCTGCTTGACGCTGCTGTTCATGAAAACGGTGCAGCGGGAGCCCAGGTCTACCGGATGCTCGGCGAACAGCCCCAGTCTGGAAAAGTCGGCGATGTCGTAGCCCAGCGCCACGGCGAACGCCTGAATAAACGAGCCGCAGCCGGAGGAACATGCCTCGTTCAGCATGATGCTGTCAATGCTGTGGTTTTTGATCTGGAAGCACTTGATGTCCTGGCCGCCGATGTCGATGATGAAGTCCACCTCCGGACAGAAGAACGATGCCGCCTTGAAGTGCGCCACGGTTTCCACAATGCCGAAGTCCACGCCCAGTCCGGCACGGATGAGATCCTCGCCGTAGCCGGTGACGGCGCTGCCGCAGATGGTGCAGTCCGGACTCAGCCCCTCATAGAGGGCGGACAGCTCCCGTTTGATGCAGTCCAGCGGCTGTCCCTTGTTGGAGGCGTAGAAATCGTAGAGCAGCTCGTGGTTTTCCGAGAGCAGCACGATCTTGGTGGTGGTGGAGCCGGCATCAATGCCCAGATACGCCTTGCCGGCATAGGTGCGGTAGTCGCTCCGTGCCACATCGTGGGCGGCGTGGCGCTCCTGAAACCGCTGGTATTCCTCCGGATAGCTGAACAGGGGCTTGTCTGCCACCAGCGCTGTCTGCGTCTGTGCCTGCGCCAGCATCTCCTGCAACTGCGTCAGAGTGTAGGCATCTGGCAGGGCGCAGGCGGACAGGGCGCTGCCGTAGGCGACAAAGGTTCTACCGTCCTCCGGAAAATGGGCGTGTTCCTCGTCCAGCTGTAGCGTCTTGGTGAAAGCGTTGCGCAGCCCCTGCAAAAAGGACAGCGGGCCGCCCAGAAAGAGCACGTTGCCCTGGATGCGTCTGCCCTGTGCCAGACCGGAAACCGTCTGGTCTACGACTGCCTGAAAGATGCTGGCGGCGATGTCCTCCCGCCGTGCGCCCTGATTCAGGAGGGGCTGGATGTCCGACTTGGCGAAAACACCACAGCGGGAGGCGATGGGATACACTTTTTCCGCACGGAGTGCCATCTGATCCAGCTGGTCTACGCTGACATCCAGCAGCGTTGCCATCTGGTCGATAAAAGCGCCCGTACCGCCGGCACAGCTGCCGTTCATGCGCTGTTCCACACCGCCGGTGAGGAAGATGATCTTGGCATCCTCGCCGCCCAGCTCAATGACGGCATCGGCTTCGGGACAGCGTTCCTTGACGGCGAGAAATGCGGCGTGGACTTCCTGCACAAAGGGCAGCTTCGCCGCCTGCGCCAGCCCCAGACCGGCAGAACCGGTGATGCTGACACGCATGGCATCGGCGGGGTACTGCTGCGCCAGCTCGCCCAGCTTTCCGCAGACGGTCTCCCGCACCTTGGAGAAGTGCCGCTCATAGCTGGAGGACAGCACATGATGTTCCTCATCCAGCACCACCGTTTTTACCGTTGTCGATCCGATATCAATGCCGATGGCATACGGGATTGCAGTTATTTCACTCACAGATGGGTACTCCTTTCCGTTTCCTAGAGATTCCTAGAAATTCTTAGAATCTTTATTGTATAACTTTTTTCTTGTGAATTCTACAGAAAACAAGAAAATTTTTCGCAAATTCTTTTGGATGTTTTGCAGGGAGTTGTTCTTATAGAAATGCACATGGATTTTTGAGCACAGCAAGGCAAGAATTTCTAACGCAGCTGTTCTTAAAACTTGCCGAAAAGACAGCTGTTTTTTTCTGTGAGAACAACTTCTAAGAGCCTGCCTCGTGCTTCTGGACACGGAAATGTCAGAAGATGCGAAACAGGTTCTTGAGCGGGGTTATTGCAGAGAAGGTACTGCCTCATCTGCATAAGTGATTCCGTGATACATAATTAGTGCAGGACGTTTCTCGGCACACGCTTGGAGATGCCGCAGACGATCTCGTAGCCGATGGTGCCGTACAGGGCAGCAAGCTCATCGGCAGTGATGGAGGCATCACCGTCTGTGCCGAACATAGTGACCACATCGCCGGGCTTGACCTCCTCCGGCAGGTCGGTGACATCCAGCATCAGCTGATCCATGCAGATTCTTCCCACAATGGGACATGCCCTGCCGTGCACCAGTGCGGAGGCCTTGTTGGAGAGCAGCCGTGCGTAGCCGTCGGCATAGCCGATGGTGACGGTGGCAATGGTGCGGGGTGCGGGTGCGGTGTAGGTTCTGCCGTAGCTGATGCATGCGCCGGGCTCCACGGTTTTCACGTGGGACACCACACTGCGCAAGGACATGACGGGGCGCAGCTCCATGGGAACGTGCACCGGATAGTTTGGCTCCAGTCCGTACATGATGATGCCGATGCGTGCCAGTGTGGCTCTGGGGTTGGGACGGGTGACTGATGCGGCGCTGTTCATAAAGTGCAGGTGCTTGACGGGGTGTCCCAGCTCTGCCAGCTTGTCGTAGACGCTGACAATGAAGTCTTCCTGCGCCTGTGTGTAGGCGATGTCGTCTGCCTCCGGCGAGTCTGCCACGGCGAAGTGGGTGTAGATGCCCTCGATGGAGAGACGCTCCAGCTCAAACAGGGGAAGCAGCTCCCTGGCGCAGTCCTCCGGCGTGCTGCTGCGGAACCCGATGCGTCCCATGCCGGTGTCCAGCTTGATGTGGCAGCGCACCGGCTGGTGGGCGAAGTGCTGCAACTGGCGGGCGTAGTCCAGCGAGAGAACGCCCTGGATGATGTTGTTCCGTGCCAGCTCCGGCGCAAATTCCGGCGGGGTGTAGCCCAGAATGAAGATCTCTCCGTAGGGGCAGTATTCCCGCACGGAGAGCGCCTCCTCCAGATTGGAAACGGCAAACCAGCGCACGCCCAGCTCCCAGAGTTTCTTGCAGATCGCCTCGTCGCCGTGACCGTAGGCGTTCGCCTTTACCACCGCCATATACTGGGTATGCTGCGGCAGCATGCTCTGTACGGTGCGAACGTTGTGCTCCAGTGCGGATAAATCAATTTCTGCCCATGCACGGTAGCGTTTTTGTTGTTCCAATTCCATGATGACAAAACCTTCCCTTTTTCGCAGCTTCGGCTGCGCTTGCATTTTTTGATAAAATATGCTATGATAAAAATTGACCAGATATGAATAGGCTTGAAAACTGCTGTTGTCATATCGTTTCAAAACCGGTCTGCGCCGTTGCTGCAGCGCAGCAGATGAAAACAGTTTTAAGTATAGCACACAGAAGCCGAAATTGCAAGTACGATTTGTGAATATGTTGAAGAAGGGGAGATTTTGTCTATGCCGCATGCCATTTTTGATACCCACAGCCATTACACAGACGATGCCTTTGCGCCGGATCGGGAGGAGGTGCTGCGCACTCTGCCGGAGCATGGGGTTGTCCACGCTGTCCTCGCCGGAACGACCATGGAGGACAGCGCCGCCGGCATCGCACTGGCGCACGCCCACGAAATTCTCTACGCTGCCGTGGGCATCCATCCGGAGACTGCCGGAAGCCAGCCGGCGGACTATCTGGCACAGCTGGAGAAGCTTGCGGCACAGCCCAAGGTCGTCGCCATCGGGGAGATCGGGCTGGACTACCATTATGCGGGATACGACCGGGAACAGCAGATCATCCTGCTGCGGGAGCAGCTGGATCTGGCAAAGCAGCTGGATCTGCCGGTCATCATCCACGCACGGGATGCCACAGAGGATTACATACGCATTCTGGAGGAATTTCGTCCCCGTGGTGTGGTGCACTGCTTTTCCGGCAGCGCAGAGACGGCGCAGCAGGTGCTGAAGCTGGGCATGTACATCGGCTTCACCGGCGTTCTGACCTTTTCCAATGCCAAAAAGGCACGGCGTGCACTGGCAGTGGTGCCGGAAGACCGGCTGGTACTGGAAACGGACTGCCCCTACATGGCGCCGGTGCCCATGCGCGGCAGGCGGTGCGACAGTACGATGATTCCCTACACGGCAGAGGCAGCGGCGCAGGTGTTGGGAAAGGACATGCAGACGGTGCTGGAGCAGACCTGCCGCAACGGCGAACGGCTCTTCGGCATTCCGGCAGCGGAGAAAGGAGCAGAACCATGCGTGTAAAAGATGCGGCAGCGGAGTATTTGGCAAAGGCAGAGGGTCAGTTTTGTTCCGGCGAGGTGCTGGCAGCGCATCTGGGCGTGAGCCGCAACGCCGTGTGGAAAGCCGTGCGTGCATTGCAGGAAGAGGGCTATCCCATTGAGTCCCGCAAGCGCATCGGATACCGGCTGGTGACCGATGCCGACCTGCTGACAGAGGAGGCGGTGCGGGAGTATCTGCACACCCGCACACTGGGGCAGCAGCTGCTTGTGTTTCCGGAGCTGGACTCCACCAATGTCTACTGCCGGAAGCTTCTGCAAAAAGGCGGCAATTGCAGCGGCACAGTAGTGGCGGCGAACTGCCAGACTGCCGGACGCGGCAGACAGGGGCGGGCGTTCTGTTCGCCGGCGGGTTCCGGACTGTATTTCTCTCTGATCCTCCGTCCCCGCCTGCCCTTTCGGGATGCGCCTCTCCTGACGGCGTGCGCCGCCGTCGCTGTGGCACGTGCTATTGACAATCTGTATGGGACACAGGTGCGCATCAAGTGGGTGAACGACCTGTTTCTGAACGGCAGGAAGCTCTGCGGCATTCTGACCGAGGGCGGGGCAAGTCTGGAATCCGGTCTGCTGGAACAGGTGGTCATCGGCATCGGCATCAACATCCGCCACACCAAGACCGCTTTTCCGCCGGAGCTGTGCCGCCGTGTCACCTCCATCGAGGAGGCTGTGCCGGACTGTCACGTCAAGCGGGCGCAGCTGCTCAGCGCCGTGCTGTGCGAACTGGAACAGCTGCTGCCGGATCTCAGCCAGCGCCGTTTCCTGCGGGAATACCGCTCCCGCTCCTGCCTGACGGGGCGGACGGTGGAGATCGAGATGACCGACGGCAACACGAAGAAAGCGTCTGTTGTGGGAATCGCCGACGACTGCGGTCTGATTATTCGCAACCTCAACGGCGACGTGGAAACCCTCTACGCCGGCGATGTCCACATTCGGGAGATGCACGTATAGGCGTGCGATGCTTCCGGAAAAGTAAAAAATGTGTGTGATTTTTTCACAGCACTGGACAAAACAAACAAAATATGATATAATGGGAGCATTGCAATCTGTTGAAATTTCTGAAAATGGCAGAGCGAAGAGAAAGGATGTAACATTGATGAAGATGAAAAATAAGGCAGAAACGGTAAATTGGAAGGGCTTGGAATGCGTACAGCTCACCGCCGGCGGATATACCGCACTGATTGCGCCGGGCATCGGCTCCAACGTGCTGCGCCTGCACGACGATGTAAACGGCATTGAATTTTTCCGCTGGGATGAGGCAAATACCCCCGACGACATTCGGGCATCTGCGGAGGTCTGGGGTCTGCCGACGCTGTACCTGCCCAACCGGTTTGCCGACGGCATTCTGCGCACCTCGGATGCGGAGTATCACCTGCCGGTGAACGAGGCTGCACCGTTCCACAACCACATTCACGGCTTCCTGCACAAGCGTGTGCATACCGTCATTGCGCAGAGCGCCAACGAAGAGGGCGCATGGGTGCGCACCTGCTATGTATATAATGAGAACGACCCGTTCTTCCAGTACTTCCCGCTGCCGTTTACCGCAGAGTTCCTGTTCATGCTGAGCGAGACCGGTCTGGAGTACAAGTTCTCCATCAAGAACCAGTCCCAGCACAAGCTGCCGGTTTCTATCGCCACCCACACCACCATCTCCGCACCGTTTGTGGACGGCGCAAAGGAGGAGGACATTCAGATTCAGGTGCCGGTGGAGGAAAAGTGGATTCTGGATGACCGCTGTCTGCCCACCTGCGAGACCCGCTCGCTGGACGGCTACGACATGCAGTACAAGAACGGCACCACCTGTCCGGTAAAGCGTGTGGTGGACAACGACATGTACACCGGCGGAAAGCTGACGTTCCGTGGCAGACCGTTCCGTGGTGTGCTGATGACGGATTCCGCCAGCGGCAAGGGCATCGGCTATGAAGTCTCCGATGCATATCGTTTCTGGATTCTGTGGAATGACCGGGGCGAAAAGCACTATTTCTGTCCGGAGCCGATGACCGCCATGATCGATGCGCCCAACCTGAAGCTGCCGGCAGAAAAGACCGGCTACTGCGAGCTGGTGCCGGGCGAGAATTTCCACGTGGCACAGCATTTTTTCACCATCGTTTAAATGCCCGTAAAATCCGGAAATAATTTGAAAAAACACTTGTATTTCTGAATATATTGTGTTATAATGAAAGCACTGGCTGCCTGGGCGAGTCGGCTTCCGGTCGTTCCAGCAGCATGAAAATCTTGAAAATCTGAAAAAAGGAGTTCCCTCAATGAAATTTGGCTATTTTGACGACGCAAACAAAGAATACGTCATTCAGAATCCGAAAACCCCGTATCCGTGGATCAATTACCTCGGAACACAGGAGTTTTTCTCCCTGATCTCCAACACTGCCGGCGGCTATCACTTCTACAAGGATGCCCGTCTCCGCAGAATCACCCGTTACCGTTACAACAACGTACCGGTTGACATGGGCGGCCGTTACTTCTACATCAAGGACGGCGAGACCGTATGGTCTCCGGGCTGGTCTCCGGTCAAGACCGATCTGGACGCTTACACCTGCCGTCACGGCATGGGCTACACCGTCATCTCCGGCAAGAAGAATGGTATCTCCGCAGAGGTCACCTTCTTTGTGCCGCAGAACTATAACGGCGAGATCCAGAGTCTGGTTCTGAAGAACGAGGGCAGCGAGGCAAAGACCGTCAAGCTGTTCTCCTTCATTGAGTGGTGTCTGTGGAACGCACAGGACGACTCCACCAACTTCCAGAGAAACTTCAACACCGGCGAAGTGGAGATCGAAGGCTCCACCATTTTCCACAAGACCGAATATAAGGAGCGCCGCAACCACTTTGCATTCTACACCGTAAACGATGCCATCGACGGCTACGACACCGACCGTGAGAGCTTCCTCGGTCTGTACAACGGCTTCGAGAATCCGCAGGTCGTTGCAGCCGGCAAGGCTTCCAACTCTGTGGCAGACGGCTGGTCGCCCATCGCCTCCCATTATAAGGAAATCACCCTGGCTCCGGGCGAGTCCAAGCAGCTGATCTTCATTCTGGGCTACGTAGAAAACCCGAAGGATCAGAAGTGGAACGCAGACGGCAGCATGAACAAGTCCCGTGCATACGAGATGATCGAACAGTACAACACACCGGAAAAGGTTGCTGCTGCACTGGCTGAACTGAAGGCAATGTGGGATGCGCTGCTGTCCAAGTACAGCGTCAAGACTCCGGATGACAAGATGAACCGTATGGTCAACATCTGGAACCAGTATCAGTGCATGGTTACCTTTAACATGTCCCGTTCCGCTTCTTACTTCGAGAGCGGTATCGGCCGTGGTATGGGCTTCCGTGACTCCAACCAGGACCTGCTGGGCTTCGTACACCAGATTCCGGACAGAGCAAGAGAACGTCTGATCGATCTGGCTTCCACACAGCTGGAAGACGGCGGCTGCTATCACCAGTATCAGCCTCTGACCAAGAAGGGCAACAACGAGATCGGCGGCGACTTCTCTGACGACCCGCTGTGGATGATCCTGTCCGTAGCTGCATACATCAAGGAATCCGGTGACTACTCCATTCTGGATGCTATGGTACCGTATGACAACGACGAGTCCAAGGCAAAGACCATGATGGATCACCTGGAGAAGAGCTTCTTCCACGTCGTAGAGAACGTTGGCCCTCACGGACTGCCGCTGGCAATGCGTGCAGACTGGAACGACTGCATCAACCTGTCCTGCTTCTCTGACGAGCCGGGCGAATCTTTCCAGACCTCCACTTCTCCGAAGTACGGCGAGGACAAGTATTCCAAGGTTGCAGAATCCATGATGGTTGCTGCACTGTTCACCTATGCAGGTCCGGAATACGTGGCAATGTGCAAGAAGAAGGGCGACGAAGCCGGCGCTGCCAAGGCACAGGCTGCCATCGACCAGATGAAGAAGAACATTATGGAATACGGCTGGGACGGCGAGTGGTTCCTCCGTGCGTATGATGACTTCGGCAAGAAGATGGGCTCTCACGAGTGCGAAGAGGGCAAGATCTTCATCGAGCCGCAGGGCTTTGCTGTTATGGGCGGCTGCGGTAAGGAGACCGGCGCTGACCTGAAGGCTCTGGAGAGCGTAGACAAGTGGCTGAACTCCGAGCACGGTCTGAGCCTGAACCAGCCGGCATTCACCAAGTACTACATCCAGTACGGTGAGATCTCCACCTATCCGGCAGGCTATAAGGAAAATGCCGGCATCTTCTGCCACAACAACGCATGGATCATCTGCGCAGAAGCATTCGTTGGCCACGGCGACAAGGCATTCGAATACTACAGCAAGATCGCTCCGGCATACCGGGAAGAGAAGTACTCCGACCTGCACCGCACCGAGCCGTATGTATACGCACAGATGATCGCAGGTAAGGACGCAAAGCGTCACGGCGAGGCAAAGAACAGCTGGCTGACCGGTACTGCTGCATGGAACTTCGTTGCAGTTTCCCAGTACATTCTGGGTGTCATTCCGGATTGGGACGGCCTGAAGATCGATCCGTCGATCCCCCACGAGTGGGATGGTTTCACCATTTCCAGACAGTTCCGTGGTGCAACCTACGATGTTACCGTCAAGAACCCGAACCACGTTTGCAAGGGTGTGGTATCTGTTACCGTTGACGGCAAGGCAATCAAGGGCAACGTGCTGCCGGTATTCGCCGATGGCAAGAACCACGCTGTTGAAGTGGTAATGGGCTAAACACAGGAACAAAGAGCGGTGCGTCCGTAAGCTTGCTTGCGGCAGCGTAAACGCTTGTATCGGGAGCAGAGCATGGATTCGTCCGGCTCTGCTCTTTTGTTTTGGCGGTGCCGAAAAAAGTGCAGGTTTCGCCGCTGCTCCGAATATGTGAATCTCTGCATCTATATTGCACAAATCCAAAGAATCTGTTTTGTGCTTTTTGCTATTTTTTCCAAATTCCATGCGTGGAAAACGAGAAATTCTATTGACAGTGTGCAAGAAAAATGATACAATGAAACTACTAAAATAACATAAGGAGTTCGATACCCATGAAGTTTATGAAGAAACTGCTGAGTGCAGTGACCGCTGCGGCAATCGGTGCGACTATGACCACCGCTCTTTCCGCAGGCGTTTCCACTGCATCGGCGGCAAGCAAGACCGCTGTAGAACTGGTGGAGGATATGGGTCTGGGCTGGAACCTGGGCAATGCGCTGGATTGTACCAACACCTGGACAGATTCCCCCACACCGGAACAGATCGAAACCGCTTGGGGGAATATTTCCACCACCGAGAGCATGATCAAGGAAGTCAAGAAAGCGGGCTTCAACACCGTTCGTATTCCTGTCACCTGGTGGGATATGACCGGTAAGTCCGGCACAGCAAGCATGGATGCCTTTGACGGTACCGTTGGCGAGGCGTATCTGGCAAGAGTCAAGGAAGTCGTGGACTACTGCGTGAAGAATGACATGTATGCCATCATCAACACCCACCACGATGAGGAATGGGAAAAGGATACCTCCAAGATCGGCACGTTCGAAAAGCTTTGGAAGCAGATTGCAACCTATTTCAAGGACTATGATGAGCATCTGGTGTTCGAGGGTATGAACGAAGTCAGCTTCTCCACCAGCGATGCTATGACCTACAACCAGAAGTTTGTGGACACCGTTCGTGCAACCGGCGGCAACAATGCAGACCGTCTGCTGATCTGCACCGCAGACAGCAACAACACTGCAAAGGCTCTGTCCAGTCAGTTTTCTATGCCCACAGACAGTGCCAACATGCTGGCAGTTTCCGTGCACTACTATGAGCCGCCTACGTTCTGCGTTGCAGACACCACCTCTTCCTGGGGTCATCGGGAGACTTGGGGCACAGCTGCGGATTACAGCAAGCTGGAAAATGACTTCAGCGACCTGAAGTCCAAGTTTGTGGACAGCGGCGTCGGTGTTATCATCGGCGAGTACGGCGTTTGCAATGCCGACAAGTATGGCGTAAACACCACCCCGTATAACAAGGATCAGGAGTCTGTGGAGAAATTTCTCAAGGCTGTGGCATCCACCGCTTATGACATGACCGGCGTTTGCCCCGTCGTATGGGACGACTCCAACTCCGGTACTATCTGCCTGTTTAACCGTAAGACGCTGAGTTGGTTTGATGATAATGTAAAGCAGATCTATTCCGACATTGCAAACGGCGGTTCCACCGATCCGGACAAGAAAAAGACCGACCGTGTCACCATTCAGGGCAGCGATATCACCGAACTGGACGACAAGGGCAAGGAGTTCCTGAATGTAGACCTGAAGCCCTATAGGGACTTGGGTGTGAACCTGATCTCCGTTGTCGTAGACTATAAGATGACTTCCGCAAAGAAGTCCTCCCAGTGCAGCGGCAACATCAACATGAGCTTCAATGTCAGCGATGCGGACGGTAAGATCCACTGGGTTTCCTTCGACAACACCATCGGCCCGAACGACACCATCTCTACTTTTGAGTTCCCGATAGGCACCGGAGATTATCCGACCGCAAGAGATGATGCCGGCAACATCACAGAAACCGTCTCTGCAACACTGGATATGGATTACCTGAAGATTCAGAACTGGTGGACTTGGTCTGCTGCAACTGGCGATACTGTGACTGTAGACCTGAACGCTGTTACCCTGATCTTCGACAAGGAATTCTATGTCGACGACAATCCGGACACGACCACCACCACCACTTCTCAGACCACCACCACAACGACCTCCGCTACCACGACTACCACCAGCGCTACGGTTACAGAGCCGGCTGGCAAAGTATATGGTCAGGTATATCTGGCAGGTCAGGGCGGCACATACCAGTTCTGGAAAGTGGACAGCGACGGCGTGGTTCCGGTAAACATCACCGGCAACGGCACCTATACCGCAGAGTATGACATTATGGAGGGCGATGGCACCGGTTCTCTGGAGTGCCTGATTCTGGACTCCAACATCAACCTCTATCAGTTCCTGCCGGAGAGCTACAAGACTGTTGACAGCGCAACAGCGGTTAAGGACTGCGGCGTTACCTTCAACGTTCAGAAGATCACACTGGATGGCGTGGATCTGGCATACACCGGTCCGACCGATGGCTCTATGTGCGTAGCCAACGACAGCACTTCGCTCCGCCGGAACATCCTGAACACTTGGACACAGCCCAGCGTCGAGGACATCAACGGCAAGGATCTCTCTCTGACCAGCTGCCTGAAGGTGACCTTTACTGTTGCCGGTCTGCCGGGCGGTGAAGAAGTTACCACTGAGCCGACTGCCACAACGACCAAGGCAACCACAACTACTACAACAACACAGGCAACCACCACTACAACAACAACACAGGCAACTACCACTACCACAACAACACAGGCAACCACCACTACCACAACAGCTGCGACTACCACAACCTCTTCCGCACCGACCACAACCGTCAGCTTTGATTCCTCCGCTTTCTACGGCGATGTGAATCTGGATGGCAATGTGGATCTGGCAGATGCCGTTCTGCTGAACAAGGCAGTTGCCGGTACCGTTGTTCTGAATGAACAGGCTGCCAAGAATGCAGACTGCAACAGCGATGGCGTGCGGGATGCAAACGACAGCATGGTTCTGCTGATGTTCCTCGTACATCTGGTGAACGACCTGCCGCACGTGGGCTAATCCCCAGAAAATTTGCAGCAATTCCGTGTAAAACCGTGAAAAAAGTACTGAATCCGTCTGAGACGGGTTCAGTACTTTTGCTTTGTTTAGAAATAAACAGATTTGTGGAAAACCTTTGTAAGAAATGACAAATGCAAGAAAAACGCTTGTTTTTTCCGCTTTTTGGGAGATTTTGATTTCAATCTTTCATTAAAACTGACGAATACTTATCATTTTTTCACGCAATGTTGGTTTCTTGTGAAAAACGCAAAAAAACATGCAACATTCAGAAACAGAAATCGTCTGGAAAAATAATTGACTTTTTGAAATGACTGAATTATAATAAGTGGTAGAGCGAGTGTACTGCTGTACAGGGCGAACGACTTCTCAGGAAGGACGATTTTTCTCGAAATGGCGGTGACGCTGCTTTGATTTTGTAGCGCATGGATGCACTACAGGAAAAGGTGGTGGATGCAATGGGTGAAGAACTACAGGAACAGCTGCAAAACAAGATCCTCTGGGAGAGCCCTTTTGATGTGCCGTTGCTCGGGCCGATTCACATTAGTGAATCCGTGGCCATGACCTGGTTTATTATGGCGATCATCATGGTGCTGGTGCTGGTGCTGACCCGGAATCTGAAACTGATTCCGGGAAAGCGGCAGGCGTTTGTGGAGGCTGCCGTCACATGGATGACGAACTTTTTTGTCGGCAACATGGGCAAGGCCGGAAAACGCTATGTGCCATATCTGAGCACCGTTTTGATCTATCTGGGCGTGGCAAATATGATCGGTATGTTTGGCTTCGGCATGAAGCCGCCGACCAAGGACATCAATGTTACCGTGGCACTCGCAGTTATGAGTATTATCTTGATTGAAGCATCTACGTTCCGGGCGCAGGGCGGTTTGAAGGGCTTTTTGAAGTCCTTCACCAAGCCGATGGCACTGCTGGCACCGCTGAATGTGATGGAGATCGCAATTCGGCCGCTGTCGCTGTGTATGCGGCTTTTTGGTAACGTTCTGGGCGCATTCGTTGTCATGCAGCTGATCGAACATGTCTGCGCAGTCATTGTGCCGATGGTGTTCAGCATGTACTTTGATGTCTTTGACGGTCTGATTCAGGCATACGTTTTCGTGTTCCTGACATCACTGTTCATGGCAGAGGGCATGGAAGTCGAGGAAGAGGAAAAGGTGCCGAAACTCCAGCGGGCATAGCCCCATGGTTTCGGCGGCAAGGAGAAAGGAGGATTCCGCTATGATAGGAGCAGGAATCGCAGTATTGACCGGTATCGGCGCAGGCTTTGGTATCGGTATCGCAACATCCAAGGCAGCAGAGGCCATCGCAAGACAGCCGGAAGCTGCCGGTGCAATCAACAAGGCACTGCTGCTGGGCTGTGCGCTGGCAGAGGCAACCGCTATTTACGGCTTCGTTGTTGCCCTGCTGATGGTTATCATGAAGTAAGGCTTTGATACAAAGAGGAGGAACGAAAAATGATTGGAGCAGGTATTGCAGTTTTGACCGGTATTGGTGCCGGCTTTGGTATTGGTATCGCAACTTCGAAGGCAGCAGAAGCCATCGCAAGACAGCCGGAGGCTGCCGGTGCGATCAATAAGGCATTGCTGCTGGGCTGTGCGCTGGCAGAGGCAACCGCTATTTACGGCTTCGTCGTTGCTCTGCTGATGGTTATCATGAAGTAAAGCACACAAACCAAATCTGAGAGAAAGGAGCACGGCTTCGGAGAAGCTGTGAGAATGGATATGTTAGATTTTGATGTTTGGACGATCGTGTTTTCTGTCATCAATATCCTCGTGCTGTTTTTCTTTCTGAAAAAATTTCTCTTCGGAAGAGTCAATGCCATGCTGGAGAAGCGGGCACAGATGGTGCAGGCAGATCTGGATCAGGCAAAGCAGAGCACACAGGAGGCAGAGCAGCTCAAGAGCGAGTATGAGGCAACGCTTCAGGGTGCCAGGGATGAGGCAAAGAAGCTGATTGCAACGGCACAGCAGACGGCTCGTGCACAGGGCGACCAGATCACGGCGCAGGCACAGCAGCAGGCGGATTCCATGATGGCAGAGGCACAGAAGGAGATCGAAAGAGAGCGGAAGCGTTCTCTGGAAGGCGCACAGAACGAGATCGCCGCACTGGCACTGGCAGCAGCAAGCAAGGTTGTTGGCAGCACCGTGGACAGCGACACCAACCGGGAAATGGTTGACGCATTTCTGGCAGAGGAAGGGGCAGCAGAATGACAAACGCCGCAGCAGTATCGTATGCCGCAGTGTTGTTGGACCTCGACGTTGCACCGGAAATGGTGGCAGAAGCGGAACAGACGTTCCGCACGTATCCGCAGCTGACCGATGTGCTGAGCAACCCAACGATCTCTGAGGCGGAAAAATTTGCTGTCATCGATCGTTTGTTTCCCCAGCCGCTGCAGCGCTATCTGCATGTGGTCTGCCGAAATGAGCGGATGGACAGCATTCTGGAAATTTTTTCGGAATATCACAGCATGGAGCGGCAGCGCAGACATTGCGCCCACGCCATTCTGGAATATGTGACACCCCTGACAGATGCGCAGCTGTCAGCGATGAAAAAAATGGTCTGCGCAAAAACCGGCAATCCGGAGGTGCAGCTGGAGCTGCGCCGGAATCCGGCATTGCTGGGCGGCTTTCTCCTGCAGATCGGCGACGACACCTACGACAGAAGCGTGCGCCGTACCATTCGGGATTTGCAGAAGAGCCTGATACGGAGGTGAGGGTAAGACATGAGTACCATGAATGCAAGTGAGATTATATCCGTTTTAAAAAGCGAGATTGCGGATTTTGACCGCAAAACAGGCGTTCAGGAAACCGGTACAGTTGTACGTGTCGGTGACGGAATCGCCACGGTATTCGGAATGCAGCGTGCGATGTACGGCGAACTGGTGGAATTTGAAACCGGTGTGCGCGGCATCGTACAGAATCTCGAAACCAAAACAATCGGCGTTGTTTTACTCGGCAGTGACTATGGCATTACTGAGGGCACGTCAGTGGTACGTACCGGAAAGCGTGCCGGTATTGGTGTGAGCCCTGCGCTCATCGGCAGAGTGGTCGATGCGCTGGGAAGCCCCATTGACGGCGGCGAACCCATTGCGGCAGAGGACTATTTCCCGGTAGAGCGGGAGGCAGCCGGTGTGGCAGAGCGTAAGAGCGTTACCGTTCCGCTTCAGACCGGTATCCTTTCTATCGATGCCATGTTCCCCATCGGTCGCGGTCAGCGTGAATTGATCATCGGCGACCGCCAGACCGGTAAGACATCCATTGCCGTGGATACGATTATTAACCAGAAGGGACAGGATGTCATTTGCATTTATGTGGCAATCGGACAGAAGTCCTCGACTGTCGCAAAGATTGTTTCGACCCTGAAGAAAAACGGCGCAATGGATTACAGCATTGTCGTATCGGCATCTGCCAGCGAACCGGCTCCGGTTCAGTATCTGGCACCGTATTCCGGCACGGCAATCGCAGAGTACTTTATGAGTCAGGGCAAGGACGTGCTCATCGTATATGATGATCTGTCCAAGCATGCGGTGGCTTACCGTGCAATGTCCCTGCTGCTCCACCGTCCGCCTGGGCGTGAAGCTTACCCCGGCGACGTTTTCTATCTGCACTCCCGTCTGCTGGAGCGTTCCTGCCGTCTGGACGATGCGCACGGCGGCGGTTCGATCACCGCACTGCCCATCATCGAAACACAGGCAGGCGACATCTCCGCATACATTCCGACCAACGTCATCTCCATCACAGACGGTCAGATCTTCCTGGAATCTGAGCTGTTCAACTCCGGTATGCGTCCGGCAGTCAATGTCGGTCTGTCGGTATCCCGTGTGGGCGGCGCCGCACAGACCAAGGCAATGAAAAAGGTTGCCGGTCAGATGCGTGTGGATCTGGCACAGTTCCGTGAAATGGAGGTCTTCACGCAGTTCAGCTCCGATCTGGACCCTGCAACGCAGGCAATGCTGGATCATGGCCACGTGCTGATGGAACTGCTGAAGCAGCCGCTGTATCATCCGCTCTCCACCTGGAAGGAAGTCATCATTCTGGCGGCTGCCTCCAACCAGTTGC
Organism: Ruminococcus callidus; assembly: GCF_020709055.1. Taxonomy (GTDB): domain Bacteria; phylum Bacillota; class Clostridia; order Oscillospirales; family Ruminococcaceae; genus Ruminococcus_C. Next base: position 41,715 of record NZ_JAJFCK010000006.1, on the reverse strand, counting down.
TGGATGACATCGCCGTGAGTGAGCTGCGGGAATTCCGTGAGGGACTGACCAACTATGTGCAGTCCAACGGTGCGGCTATCGTTCAGGAAATTCAGGAAAAGGGCACGCTGTCGCCGGAGAATCTGGAACAGCTGCTGACATTGGTACGTGATTACAAAAAGCAGGTGAACTAATATGGCGAATATGCATGAAATTCGGGATCGGATTAAGAGCATTAACGATATTATGAAGATCACCAACGCCATGTATCTGATTTCCTCCTCCAAGCTGAAGAAGGCGAAGAAGGATCTGGCGGCAACCGAACCATATTTCGACAAACTGGTATATGCAATGCGCAGTATCCTTTCCCGTGCGCCGGAGGACATCGACATGCACTACTTCGACCGCCGGGAGCACATCCCCGAAAAGGAACGCAAGGTGGGCTATCTGGTCATCACGGCGGACAAGGGCATGTGCGGTTCCTATAACCACAATATCATCAAGCTGACAGAGCAGAAGATCGGCACAGGTCAGCACAACAGTCTGTACGTGATGGGGCAGATCGGACGCATGTACTTCCAGCGCAAGGCACGTGCCGGCGAGCTGGATGTCGATCCGGAGTTCATGTATACCCCGCAGAATCCCACCATGTACCGTGCACGGCACATCGCCGAGCAGATTCTGAAGGAATTTGACGACGGAAAGCTGGATGATGTGTACATCATTTACACCAAGATGGTGACTTCGATCACCTTTGAACCGAAGATCCTGCAGCTGCTGCCGCTGGATGCGGCGCACTTTGTGACGCAGGAGGATGAGATCACACGACATCATGAGGCGTCGTTCCTGCCGAGTCCACGGGTGGTAATGGAACATCTGACCCCGAACTTTATGAAGGGTCTGATCTACGGCGCAATGGTAGAATCTTTCTGTAGTGAACAGCAGGCGAGAATGTCTGCCATGGATTCTGCAACCACCAGTGCAAAGGATATGCTGCAAACGCTTTCGCTGCAATACAACCGTGCACGGCAGGCTGCGATCACACAGGAAATTACCGAGGTCGTCAGCGGCTCCAATGCAGCAGGGCTCTAAACGAGTCAAGATTAGCGGGCACCGCTGACAGTGCCACGAGAAAGGAACGATTGTATGGAAAAAGGAAAGATCGTACAGGTTTTAGGACCGGTTATCGATGTGGAATTTTCGGGAAAGCTGCCGATGATCAAGGATGCACTGACGGTGGACAACCACGGCAAGGAGTGTGTCATGGAAGTGGCACAGCATATGGGCAACGGCGTCGTTCGCTGCATCAGTCTGTCCTCCACAGAGGGCTTTTCCAAGGATATGGAAGTAACCGCAACCGGCTCCTGCATCAAGGTGCCGGTGGGTACCGCAACGCTGGGCAGAATGTTCAACGTGCTGGGCAAGCCCATTGACGAGGCCGGCCCTGTGGAAACCAAGGACTACTGGGCAATCCACCGTGCAGCCCCCTCCTTCCGGGATCAGAGCCCGGTCGTTGAGATTCTGGAAACCGGTATCAAGGTCATCGACCTGCTTGCCCCCTATGCCAAGGGCGGTAAGATCGGTTTGTTCGGCGGCGCCGGCGTTGGTAAAACGGTTCTGATTCAGGAGCTGATCCGCAACGTTGCCACAGAGCACGGCGGCTACTCCATCTTTACCGGTGTCGGAGAGCGTTCCCGTGAGGGTAACGACCTCTGGAATGAAATGAAGGAATCCGGCGTTATCGAAAAGACGGCGCTGGTGTTCGGTCAGATGAACGAGCCTCCCGGGTCACGTATGCGTGTGGCACAGACCGGTCTGACCATGGCAGAATACTTCCGTGATGAGAAGCATCAGGACGTGCTGCTGTTTATCGACAACATCTTCCGTTATGTACAGGCAGGTTCGGAGGTATCCGCACTGCTGGGACGTATGCCTTCCGCCGTTGGTTACCAGCCGACGCTGGCAAACGAGATGGGTGAACTGCAGGAGCGTATCACCTCTACCAAGAACGGTTCTATCACCTCGGTACAGGCAGTTTACGTGCCGGCGGACGACCTGACCGACCCGGCACCGGCTACCACATTCGCACACTTGGATGCGACCACCGTACTGTCCCGTAAGATCGTGGAACAGGGTATCTATCCGGCAGTAGATCCGCTGGAGTCCACCTCCCGGATTCTGGAGCCGGATGTGGTCGGCGAAGAGCACTATCGGGTTGCCAGAAAGGTGCAGGAGCTGCTGCAGCGGTATAAGGAATTGCAGGATATCATCGCAATTCTGGGTATGGAGGAACTGGACGAGGACGACAAGCTCGCTGTATTCCGTGCCCGTAAGCTTCAGAAGTTCCTGTCCCAGCCGTTCCATGTGGCTGAGGTATTCACCGGTCTGCCGGGTAAGTTTGTACCGCTGAAGGAAACCATCCGTGGCTTTAAGATGATCGTCGATGGCGAGATGGATGATTATCCGGAGAATGCCTTCTTTAACGTGGGCACCATTGACGAGGTTGTCGAAAAGGCAAAGACCATGAAGGAAGCGTGAGGGTTCGTCTATGGGAAAGACATTTCAGCTGGAAATTCTGGCATCGGACCGCCCGTTCTATGTGGGAAAAGCAGAGCATCTGGTATTCCCTACGGTGGACGGACTGGTGGGAATCCTGCCGGATCACGAGTCCATGGTTACCATCGTGGAGCCGGGCGAACTGAAATACCTGGTGGATGGCGAGTGGCACTATGCGGCAATCAGCGAGGGCTTTGCCGAGGTGCGGAAAGACTATGTGCTGATTCTGGGCGATGCCATTGAGCTGCCGGAAGAGATCGATGCCAAGCGTGCCGCAGAGGCTGCGGAACGTGCCAAGGAGCGTCTGCTGCATAAGCAGAGCATCATGCAGTACTACCACAGTCAGGCGGCACTGAACCGTGCCATGAACCGACTGAAGATCTCCAAGCGGCATAGCCACGAAATATAAGCCGGCAGTTTGCCGGAACAGAAAAGTACCGTTTTCCGAGGATGGAAAACGGTACTTTTTTAGTTACATAAAGTGAGCGCCGGAAAGAAGTTCCGGAGAATGTCGAAGAGCAGCACGGCACAGACTACCGTTACCAGCGGCGCTGCCCGTTTGGGCAGAAGCTGGCGGGGCTTCCCCAACGCCAGACAGACTGCCTCGCCATAAAGACAGAGCAGCATCAGTCCGAATACAACGATCATGGGGTTGTACCCCAGCGAACGCAGCAGATGACCATGGAGCAGTTCCAGCACAGCACGGGTATTGCCGCACGCCGGACAGAGGCAGCCGGTGAGCTGGAAAAAGCGGCAGCTTGGGAAACGGTCTGACGCTGCAAAATCGGCGATGGCATCCCGAAATAAGAATGCGCACAGTGCGAGAAGCGGCACGCCTATGGAAATGCCGGCTGCCCGGCGGCGGGAATGGGAACGCATGACGTCAGCTCCTTTGGGGAAAACAAAGCTGCCATACCGCAACGGCACAGCAGCTTCATGTCTGTTTTCGATGTTGAAACGCTTACAGTTCGATCTTGCTCTCCAGATAGCTTACCAGCTCGTCGATGGGCATACGAACCTGTTCCATGGTGTCACGGTCACGGATGGTGACGCAGTTGTCGCTCTCCACGGTGTCGAAGTCCACAGTGACGCAGAACGGTGTGCCGATCTCGTCCTGACGGCGGTAGCGCTTGCCGATGGAGCCGGTTTCGTCGAAGTCCACGGGGAAGTGCTTTGCCAAAACGGCGTAAACCTCCCGTGCCTTTTCGCTGAGCTTCTTGGACAGCGGCAGAATGGCAGCCTTGTACGGTGCCAGTGCCGGATGCAGATGCATGACAACACGGGTGTCGTTCTTTGCCTCGTCAACGACTTCCTCGTCGTAAGCCTCGGTGACGATGGACAGGAACAGACGCTCTACGCCCAGGGACGGCTCGATGACGTACGGGATGTACTTGGTGTTGGTCTCCGGATCGAAGTATTCCAGCGACTTGCCGCTGTGTTCCTGATGCTGTGTCAGGTCGTAGTTGGTTCTGTCGGCAACGCCCCACAGCTCGCCCCAGCCGAAGCTGAACTTGTACTCGAAGTCTGTGGTTGCCTTGGAGTAGAAGCACAGTTCCTCCGGATCGTGGTCACGCAGCCGCAGGTTCTCTTCCTTCAGACCCAGTGTCAGCAGGAAGTTTTTGCAGTAGCTGCGCCAGTACTGGAACCATTCCAGATCGGTGTCCGGCTTGCAGAAGAACTCCAGCTCCATCTGCTCGAATTCACGGACACGGAAGATGAAGTTGCCCGGTGTGATCTCGTTTCGGAAGGACTTGCCGATCTGTGCCACGCCGAAGGGCAGCTTTTTGCGGGTGGTGCGCTGGATGTTGGCGAAGTTGACAAAGATGCCCTGTGCGGTCTCCGGACGGAGGTACAGCTCCGACTTGGAGTCCTCGGTAACACCCTGATAGGTCTTGAACATCAGGTTGAACTGGCGGATGTCGGTGAAGTCCGTCTTGCCGCAGTTCGGGCAGGGAATCTGCTTTTCCCGAATGTAGTCCATCATCTGCTGGTTGCTCCAGCCGGCAGGGTTGGTGCCGTCGAAATCCTCGATGAGGTTGTCGGCACGGTGTCTGGTCTTGCAGGACTTGCAGTCCATGAGCGGGTCAGAGAAGCCGCCCAGATGACCGGAAGCCACCCATGTCTCCGGATTCATGATGATGGAAGCGTCCAGTCCCACATTATAAGGGGATTCCTGTACGAACTTCTTCCACCAGGCACGCTTGATGTTGTTCTTCAGCTCTACACCCAGCGGGCCGTAGTCCCAGGAGTTTGCCAGACCGCCGTAAATTTCAGAACCCGGGTATACAAAGCCGCGGGACTTACAGAGGTCTACGATTTTATCCATGCTCTTTTGTTCATTGGTCAGCATTTTCAAATTCTCCTTGCAATAGAATTGGTATCTTTTATATTGTAGCGGAAAACGGGGGAAATGTCAAGCTTTTTTCGGAAATGCGCACAGAAATCCTCCCCGCTTCGCAAAAAAGTGCAGGAGAAGTCGTTCCTCTCCTGCACAGTTCTTATAAATCCGGATTTTCCCGCACGATTCCATCCGCCATTCGTTTTCCGCAAATGGCGTACCACATGCAGTCGCCGCAGATCGCCGCCAGCTTTCCGGCGGCGAGAATGCGGGTGTCCACCAGTCGGCAGAACGCCTCCCAGCGGAGCACCGTCCCTGTCTGCAATCCCAGATGCGCCAGTACAGCCTGGTCGTAGGCGTGCACCTTTTCCGCATCCTCGCAGTGTCCGGGCAGGTTGTGGGGACAGGCGGCACACAGACAGTCCGCACCGTCCGTCAGCATGATCCACGGGTCGGTTTGCCCAAACAGCCGGAGCTTCTCCCGCATGTTCCGGGTAAAGGCATCGCTGTAGCCGTGGCCGCAGAAAAACGCCGTACACAGCCCGTGGTGGGGGCGCAGCTTATACACGGCGAATCAGACGCTTCGGCAGCCGTTTTGCCAGCAGGATCGCAAGGGCGATCTTGGCGCAGTCCGGCAGAATGAACGGGAATACGCAGGAGGTGAGGGAAGCCATCAGTCCGATCTCCCCGATCTGACGGGTGTATACCACCATGAACCACGCTGTTCCGAATGCATAGCATGCCGCCAGTCCCAGCACCATGGCGAGAATCATCACCGGCAGCTTCTCCCCCAGCCAGCGGGTGATGCCCCAGTAGATCAGAGCGGAGAACAGGAATCCGATGATGTAGCCGCCGGTCATGCCCAGCAGGGTCCCGATGCCGCCGGAAAAGCCGGCGAATACCGGTACGCCGATCGTGCCCAGTACAATATATAAGAGAACGGAGATAGTGCCGGACTTTCCGCCCAGAATCGCAAGGGCGCAGAAAACGCCGAAGGTCTGGAGCGTGAACGGAACCACCAGAGGAATCTGGATCCAGGAGCACACGGCGATGATTGCGGTAAACAGTGCAATCTGTACCATGGCGAGAATTTTTTCGTGCTGTCCGGCGGATGAACCGCCGTCTTTGGCTGCAAATGCAGAGGAAACGGGTTCTTTCATGTTTTGTGAGTCCTTTCTGTTTGAAACTGTCACCAAGTGCAAAATTGGAGCACCGGTGACAGTTGCTATTATACCACAAATTCGCCTGTTTGTCAACCTATAAATTCAAGAAAAAAGATGACAATTGACGAAAAAGCAGAGATTTCGAAAATATGAACATAAATATGAACGAATATAATCTGAAATTTGTGCAATCCTACAAAAATGAAAAAAGCACTTGACAATTGCCCTGAGTCATGGTAAATTTATATTAGCACTCAGAGAGAAAGAGTGCTAACACTTGAAAAGTGAATCTGCCAGAAAGGATGGTTAACGTGGATGCGCGAAAACGGCAAATCTTATGCGCAGTGGTAGACTTATATATCCGCACCGGAGAGCCGGTGGGATCTAAGACGATCTCACAGCTGCCGGAGATTCATGTATCTGCGGCGACGGTCCGGAATGATATGGCAGTCCTGGAGGAATTGGGATATCTGGAACAGCCCCACACCTCGGCGGGACGTGTCCCCACGTTCAACGGGTACCGGCTGTATATCGAGGAGATCAGCGAGGGCGGCGAGGGAATGCTTCCCCCGGAGGAAAAAGAGCGTCTGGATCGGATGCTGGGGGATGAATCCCAGCTGACGGAAGACTTGATCTTACAGAGTGCCACAACGGCGCTCTCCCAGATCACCCAGTGCGCCACAGTGGTTTCCAACTTCGCCCCCAAGTATTCCGTGATTACAAAGGTAGATGTCATTCCCACCGGCAAACGGATGTACGTGGTCCTGCTCATCACTTCAGACGGCAAGATCAAGAACCGTGCCTGCCGGCTGCAATTTGACCTGACCCACGAGCACATGGATTTCTTCAAACATTTCATGGAGGAGAATCTGGAGGGCGTTTCGGTCGCCGATCTCTCGGACGAGAAGATCGAGAAAATGGTCACTGCTATGGGAACCTACATGGTGACGCTGAGTCCGCTGGTGCAGGGCATCTGCGAGATGTCCCGTGATTTACAGCAGAACGAGCTGTATGTCACCGGAGAGCAGAACCTGTTCTCCTGCGACGAGCTGGACAAAGGAGAGGTGGCACAGTTCATCCTCCACAAGAAAGAGCTTGCCGGACTGCTGGACGATTCGTTCCAGGGCATCAAGGTGATGTTCGGCACGGAGAACGACAGCTTCGTGGTTGGCAACTCCAGCATGATCGTGTCCAAGTATCAAAAGGACGATCATACCGCCGGGTCGCTGGGTGTCATCGGGCCGGTTCGTCTGAACTACGCAAAGATCATTCCCTATATTGAATATTTCACCGATAAGATCTCGCATCTGATATCGGAGGATTCCGGCGGTGATGCGCCGGAGCAGAAGCCGTCGGAAAAGACGGAATAGAACAGCAGGAAAGGATGTGCTGAGGATGGCAAACGAAACAGAGGAAACCAAAAAGAGCGCTGCAGCTCCGGAAGAGGCAGCAGAGGCACAGTCCGCAGCAGAAGAAGCAGCGACAGAAACACCGGCTTCTGAATCTGAGACAGAGAAGGACGGCGGCAAGATGAAAAAGAAAGACTGGAAGGAAGCCCTTGAAAAGAAGGATGCAGAGCTGGCAGATCAGAAAGACCAGTACCTCCGGCTGATGGCAGAATATCAGAACTACCGCAACCGTACCACCGAGGAAAAGAAAAAGATCTACGGCGATGCCAAGGTGGACTGTGTACAGGAGCTGCTTGCCGTGATGGACAGCTTCGAACGTGCGCTGGAAGCGCCGTGTACCGATGAGAACTACAAGAAGGGCGTGGAAATGACCTTTGCGCAGATTCAGAAGGCATTCGAGAAGCTGGGCGTAACGGAGGTTGCAGCCATGGGCGAGGCATTCGATCCCAAGGTGCACAACGCCATCAAGCAGGTGGACGACAGCAAGTATGACAGCGATGTGGTCTGCGAGGTATTCCAGAAGGGATATCTTCTGGGCGACCGCCTGATTCGTCCGGCAATGGTTGCGGTGTCCATATAGGAACGCGTCCGGCGCAGAAAGAGCGTGAAAATTCCTGTCCCGGCGGACAGTTTTCATAAATTTCCAATCAAATAAAAAACCTGCCCGTTCGATGGGAACGGAGATACAGAAAGGAAGAGATTATTATGGGAAAAATTATTGGTATTGACTTGGGTACAACAAACTCCTGTGTTGCTGTTATGGAAGGCGGCAAGGCCGTGGTAATTCCCAACGCAGAGGGCGCAAGAACCACTCCGTCTGTAGTTGGTTTCTCCAAGACCGGAGAGCGTCTGGTTGGTCAGACCGCAAAGCGTCAGGCCATCGCAAATCCGGACCGCACCATTTCTTCTATCAAGCGTCACATGGGTACTGATTATAAAGTAGAGATCGACGGCAAGAAGTACACCCCGCAGGAGATCTCCGCAATGATCCTCCAGAAGCTGAAGACCGATGCGGAAGCATATCTGGGACAGCCGGTTACAGAGGCGGTTATCACCGTTCCGGCTTACTTCACCGATTCTCAGCGTCAGGCAACCAAGGATGCTGGACAGATCGCCGGTCTGAACGTAAAGCGTATCATCAACGAGCCGACCGCTGCTGCACTTTCCTATGGCATTGACAAGGAAGAGGATCAGCGTGTTATGGTTTACGACCTGGGCGGCGGTACGTTCGATGTGTCCATTATCGAGATGGGCGACGGCGTACAGCAGGTACTGGCTACTGCCGGCAACAACCGTCTGGGCGGCGATGACTTCGACCAGAGAATTATTGACTGGCTGGTCAGCGAGTTCAAGAAGACAGAGGGCATTGACCTGTCCTCCGATAAGATGACCGTACAGCGTCTGAAGGATGCCGCAGAAAAGGCAAAGATCGAGCTGTCCTCCACCACGACCACAAACATCAACATTCCGTTCATCGCAGTGGATGCCAACGGCGGTCCGAAGCATCTGGATATCAACCTGACGGTTGCCAAGTTCAACGAACTGACCAAGGATCTGGTAGACGCTACCATGGGTCCGGTACAGCAGGCGCTGTCTGACAGCGGTCTGTCTCCGTCGGAACTGAACAAGGTTCTGATGGTCGGCGGTTCTTCCAGAATCCCGGCGGTTCAGGAAGCCGTTCGTTCGAAGCTGGGCAAGGAGCCGTTCAAGGGTATCAATCCGGACGAGTGCGTCGCACTGGGCGCTGCATATCAGGGCGGTGTCCTCGGCGGCGATGTCAAGGACGGTCTGCTGTTGCTGGATGTTACACCGCTGTCCCTGGGTCTGGAAACCATGGGCGGTGTTTGCACCAAGATCATTGAGAGAAACACCACCATCCCGACCAAGAAGAGCCAGATCTTCTCCACCGCTGCGGATAACCAGTCTGCCGTTGATATCGTTGTCCTTCAGGGTGAGCGTGAGTTCGCACGGGATAACAAGCAGCTGGGCACCTTCCGTCTGGACGGCATTGCACCGGCTCCGAGAGGCATCCCGCAGATCGAAGTAACCTTCGACATCGACCAGAACGGTATCGTTCACGTTACCGCAAAGGATCTGGGCACTGGCAAGGAGCAGGATATCAAGATCACCGCTTCTACCAACATGTCCAAGGAGGACATCGACAAGGCTGTCAAGGAAGCAGAGCAGTTTGCTGAGGAAGATAAGAAGCGCCGGGAAGAGGTTGACACCAAGAACAACGCAGAGAGCCTGTGCTTCCAGTGCGAGAATGCACTGAAGGAATTCGGCGACAAGGTTCCGGCTGATGAAAAGTCCGCAATCGAGAGCAAGATCGCTGACCTGAGAAGCGCACTGGGCGGAAACGATGCAGATGCCATCAAGGCAAAGTCCGACGATCTCCAGCAGGCATTCTATGCACTGTCCTCCAAGATCTATCAGCAGAACGGCGGTCAGCCGGGTGCAGGTCCGGATATGGGCGGCGCAGCTGGTGCAGGCGGCTTCGGCGGTGCAGCAGACGGCGGCAATCATAACAACGGCGGTAACGATGACGGCGTTGTAGATGCAGACTTCAAGGAAGTATAAAGAAGACTGGAGTTTGACGAATGGTGCCCAAAAGGGCATGAGTTCCGAAAACAGCCGTAGTATAATGCGGGTATGAGTTCGTTCCGTCCGGAACGGTTTGTATCGGCAAACGATCACGGGGCAGGTTTCGGCTTGTCCCGCATCGTTGTATGATTGAGAGAAAGGAGCCGGCAAACATGGCGGAAAAACGGGATTATTATGAAGTGCTGGGGCTGCAGAAGGGTGCTTCGGAAGAGGAGATCAAAAAGGCCTTTAAGACAATGGCACGGAAGTATCACCCCGATCTGCATCCGGACGATAAGGAAGCAGCAGAAAAATTCAAGGAGGTCAACGAAGCTTACGGTGTCCTCTCGGATAAAGAGAAGCGTGCACGGTATGACCAGTTCGGGCATGCCGGCGTGGATCCCAGCTATGGCGGAGGTGCCGGCGCCGGCGGATTCAGCGGCGGTTTTGGCGACGTGGGCGATATTTTCGACAGCATTTTCGGCGGATTCGGCGGATTTGGCGGCGGCGGACGCAGCACGGCTGCCAGCGCCAATGCGCCCCGCCGCGGCGGTGATGTCAACAGCAGCATCGTCATCGACTTCATGGAGGCATGCAAGGGCACCAAGAAGAAGATGCGTGTGGCGCACATGGTACAGTGCGAACAGTGTCACGGCACCGGCGCAGATTCCAACACCGTCAGCAATACGTGCAGCGAGTGTAACGGACAGGGGGCAGTGCGGGTCAACCAGCGTACCCCGTTCGGCGTAATCTCCACCACCAAGGTGTGCCCGCGCTGCGGCGGTAAGGGCAAGATCATCACCAATCCGTGCAGCAAGTGCCGTGGCAGCGGACGCTATCGCAAGACATCGGAGATCGAACTGAACGTGCCGGCAGGCATCGATAACGGTCAGGTGCTCCGTGTGGGCGGCGAGGGCGATGCCGGCATCAACGGCGGCGGAAGCGGCGATCTGAATGTTGCAGTTTCCGTAAAGCCCCACGATCTGTTCACCAGAAAAGGCGTGGACATCTACTGCGAAGTGCCCATCACCTATGCGCAGGCAGTTTTGGGCGCAACCATTACTGTGCCCACCATTGACGGCAAGGTGGAGTACGAGATCTCCGAGGGCACGCAGAGCGGCACCAAGTTCCGGCTGCGTGGCAAGGGTGTCAAGTACATCGGCAGAGAGGCATACGGCGACCAGTACGTCACCGTTGTGGTAGAGGTGCCGAAGAAGCTGACCAAACAGCAGAAGGAACTGCTGCAAAAGTTCGACGACAGCCTGGAGGAGAAGAATCAGGCAAAGCGCCAGAGCTTCTTTGAAAAGCTGCGGCGGAAGTTCGAGCAGTAACCCCAAACGCACAAAATACAAAACGAATCCCCCCGGGCAGGAATGCCTGAGGGGATTTTTTTATGGGAGGAAAAGAGAAAAGCTTATTTCAGGCTGCAAAGGTCTACCACCGGATCGCCGTCTGCAATGCCCTCGCTGCCGTCCGTGCTGGGGAACAGGTTCAGGTACAGATTACCGACATTGTCCGCATCCACCAGAAATGCCAGCTCTACGGTTGCGCTCTCGCCGGGGGCAAGGTTGGTGAGATTGTTTTTCTGGGAATCCCAGTCGGTGCGGAAGCTGAACATGCTGTCGTCCACCATCAGCTCGTCGGTGGTGTCGTGGGAGATGCTCTCGCCCGTTGCCGTGTCAAACGACTGGTTGGTCATGGTGCTCTGGTCTGTGATCTGGAACAGCTCGGGGAAGACGGTGACCTCTTGATCCTCGCTGCTGTTGTTGGTGCAGCGGAGTGTCACCCGCAGTACCTTCTGCTGGATGTTCTCTTGCTTGACGACCTCATCCAGGGTGTTGACACCGTCGCCCAGCTTTACCAGACTGCGCACCGTGGTGATCTTGCCGTCTGCGTCCAGATAGCCGCTGTAGTCTGCTGCCATGCCGATGGCATCGGTGGTGATGCCATCGAAATTGTCCTGCAGGGAGGCTTGCTCCACGGAGAAAGTGTATCCGATGTAGCCATATGCCGCCGTGCCCTGTACGGATTCGCCCACCTGATACAGCTGCATCCGGCTCTTGTCGATGTCATAGGAAACGGTATATCCGCCGTTGCCCTCCTCCCGATTGAGGGAGTCGTCCCAGACGGACGCCGTTTCGGTGTCCGACGGTGTCAGAGTCATGCCCTCCGCCAGCTGCCGTACCTCCTCGTCGCTCAGCTGGTTGGTGTAGAGTTGCGCAGCGTATTTCGTGCCGGTGAATGCCACCCACAGTTCGCTCCAGCCGTCCCGTTTGATGTAGATGACAGAGTTGCCGCTGGCGGTGGTGTATTCAGTCTGACCGGTGGCGTAGTTGATCTGTGCAGCAATGTTCTGGCTGCCGCCGTCAATCTTCCAGAACGTGGGCGTAAAGCCGCGTTCGCTGTCGTTTGCGTCCCGATACTTCCCTCCACAAGGGCCGTCTGCGGCGTAAGAAACGCCATCGGGCAGCCAGTTGTAGGACAGCGCCATGATCTGGTCGGAAACGGAGTCGCCGGTTTCGATGTGGACGGTTTTCTGGTAGGCAGCCGTCTGTTCAATGCGTGCCTGATAGATCCGGGAGGCTGCGAAAGCGGTGGCGGGGGTGAGTACGGCGAGCGCTGCGGCTGCGGCGATGGCGATAACAGCGGATTTTTTCATAGGTTTGCGGGTCTTTTTCATCAGAGATTCCTCCATCTGTTTTTTGCGGGCCTGGTATGCCAGCGAGAATTGCGGTTCCGGAGCATCGGGAGAAAACGCTTCCTCAACGAGAAGCTCCCATGCTTCTTTGTCATTGTAAGGAAAATAGTTGTTCATAGGAAGTGACTCCTTTCTGCTTCATCATGGCCTTTCTGGCACGTTCGAATCGTTTCCGCACGGCAGCTTCTTTCATGCCGCACTGCCGGGCGATCTCCCGAAACGGCATGTCCTGCTGGCACCGCAGCAGAACGATCTTGGTGTCGGTGGCGTTGAGTACGCCCAGCATCTCGGAGATCGCAAGACGCTCTGCCATCTGCCGTTCCTGTTGTTCGGAGGATGTGACCGGTGTGTCCTCCGTGGGGATCTGGAGAATGCCGTCGTCCCACGGGGCATAGCGGCTGCTCTCCCGGGCATTTTTCCGGTACTGGCTGATGGCGGTGCTGCGGATAATTTTGATCATGTATTGTTTGGTCTTGGGGTGCTCCGGTTCTCCGATCTTGTCCAGATGACGGATCACACGGCAAAATGCCTCCGAAACGGCATCCTCCGCCTGCTGCGGATGGTGCAGAATGGCGTAGGCGATGTGGTACATTGGTTTTTCGTAGATTTGATAGAGGGTTTGCAGCTTTTCCTTGGCTGACTGCATGTGGTTCACCTCCTGTGATAAGCTTTTAGAACGTTCTGCCAATGATAACGCAGCACGGTGGAGTTTGTGACAGACTGGGGAAAAATTTTTCCGTTTCCACAGCTCTCCCCAGTTTTCCACTGCGTTTTCAACAACTTGTGGAAAACCGAAATCCTTGGTTTTTCGTGCTTTTCCCGAAAAATCGGGGACAATTTTCCACAATCCGAAGATTTCTGCGCCGAAACCGCTGTGGAGATTCTGACTGCCTGCGCCGGCAGAACGGAAAGTTTTCCGGAAACTGTGGAAAACGCTGTTGAAAAGTTGGGGAAATGCCACGGAAATGCAGCGAAGCCGTTCGCAAAATTCCCGAAATTTCGCAGAAAATCCGAGGTGGAAAGTGTGGAAAGAGGATAAGTTCAGAATTGTTGGAAATGATAGAGGTACAGATTGCTGTAGGAGCTTTCTGTGTACAGAAACCAGAGCATATGAGGTGAAAGAATATGATGAATCGAAAGAATTGCCGCTATGTGATTGTGCCGGCGATGCTGGCAATGCTGCTGACGGCATCCCTGACTGGCTGCGGCACAAAAGAGGGTGCGGACTCCATGTCGGATGCGGATACCACGACGGTGACGGACAGCGTGCGGGATGACGACAGCAAGAGCGGCATTAAAGAGGACGTGGAAGACATGGTCACGGATGCGGAGGACGGCGTGCGGGATCTGGTCACGGATGCCGGCGATGTGGTAAAGGATGTCGGCGATGCCGTGGGTGACATGATGGGGGACGGCGAGAACAGCACCAAGACCGCCCAGACGACCAAGACTGCAAGGGACGACAGCAGCCGATAAGACAGCGCCACTGTGCCGCAAGTGCGGTGCAGTGGTTTTTTGTTGTAGTATAGCATACTTTGAGGATGCTGGCAAGGCGGGGCGTGGTGGGAATGTTGGGAATTTCGTTGAAAACGTTCCGCCGGAACGTTGCGGTGATATCGCCGCAGCTTTCCCGTTTCCTGTGTTTTTCAGGAGAATACTTGCCAATTCCGCAGAAACGTGGTATAATAGACAGCAGAAAGTGTGGTGGATTTTGTGACCAAACGAGAAGAATTTATCGCCGTCTATCAGGAACACATTACACGCCGCGGCGCCGACCGGCTCCTTGCGTGGCTGGATTCCGATGCCAGCGATTTTTTTACTGCACCCTCCAGTACCCGTTTCCACGGGGCATATGAGGGCGGGCTGGTGGAGCACAGCCTGAATGTGTACGAGTGCCTGAAGGATTATCTGAGCCGTCCCCGTACCAAGGAGCTGTACGGCATGGATTATACCCCCGAGACCATTGCCATTACGGCACTGCTCCACGATATCTGCAAGGTGGGCTTTTATGCGGTGGATTACCGCAACGCCAAAAATGAACAGGGCGTCTGGGAACGGGTGCCGTATTACACCATACGGGACAGCCTGCCCTACGGCCACGGGGAAAAGTCCGTCTACATGATCCAGTGCTTCATGCACCTGACACAGGACGAGGCGTTTGCCATTCGCTATCACATGGGCTTTTCCGGCATAGAGGACAAGAACAGCATCGGCAGAGCGCTGGAGATGTTCCCGCTGGCGCTGGCGGTCAATGTGGCGGATATGGAGGCAACGTACTATTTGGAGGGCTCTGTAAAGTGAGCTCTTTCAGAGCTGTTTGGCTCTGTGTGATAGAATAGGAGGAAAATGATATGAATTGGTATGAAAACGCTGTGATGTATCACATCTATCCCCTGGGCTTCTGCGGAGCGCCCAAGTTCAACGAGGGCGGAGAACCGGTGAACCGTCTGGAAAAGGTGCTGGACTGGATCCCGCATCTGAAAGAACTGGGCGTGGATGCCGTTTACTTCGGACCGGTGTTCGAATCGGTGGAGCACGGCTATGACACCACGGACTATCGTGTCATCGACCGCCGTCTGGGCACCAACGAGATGTTTGCTCACATCTGCGACGAACTGCACAAGAACGGCATCCGGGTCATTCTGGACGGCGTTTTCAACCACGTGGGCAGAAACTTCTGGGCGTTCAGGGATGTGCAGGAAAAGGGACAGGCCTCGGAGTACTGCGACTGGTTCGCCGGTCTGAACTTCGGCGGACAGAGTCCCTGCGGCGACAATTTCTGGTATGAGGGCTGGAACGGCTACTATAATCTGGTCAAGCTGAACCTGCGCAACTGGCACGTGTGCGATTACCTCATCGATGCGGTTGGCATGTGGATGGATGAGTTCCACATCGACGGCATTCGTTTCGATGCCGCAGACTGTGTGGACTTCGACTTCTTCCGCCGGATCCACAACTTCTGCAAGGAGCGCAATCCGGAATTCTGGCTCATGGGCGAGATCATCCACGGCGACTATAAGCGCTGGGCAAATCCGGAGATGCTGGACAGCGTTACCAACTACGAGTGCTATAAGGGCATCTACTCCTCCCACAACGACAAGAACTACTTCGAGATCAACTACAGCATCAACCGCCAGTTCGGCAACGGCGGCATCTATCAGGGCACGGCGCTGTACAACTTTGTGGATAACCACGATGTGAATCGCCTTGCCAGCACGCTGGTCGACCAGCGCTACCTGCCTCTGTGCTACACGCTGCTGTACTGCATGCCGGGCATCCCGTCCATCTATTACGGCAGTGAATACGGTGTCATGGGACGGCACGAGAACAACTCCGACGACGGTCTGCGTCCCTGCCTGAATCTGGACGACCTGAACCGCAGCGGAAACCTCGACCTGTACCGCCATCTGGTCAAGCTGGGCAGAATCTACCACGCCTATCCGGCACTGCGCACCGGTTCCTACTACACCGTAGAGGTGCGCAACCGCCAGCTGCTGTTTGCCAAGGAGCAGGACGGCAGAACGGTTTACGTGGCACTGAATCTGGAGGACTGCCCCAGCGAATTCCGCTTCGGCACTCACGTTCCCTCGCTGGTGGATGTCATCAGCGGTCAGCCGGTACAGGTGGAAAACGGCGGCGCATGGATTCGTATGGCACCGTTCTCCTCGATGATTCTGGTGGAGGACGACATCGTCAACCAGACAGAGCCGGCAGAAGAGGCAGTTGCCGTTCCGGAGCCGACCCGTCTGGAAGTCGGCGCCAAGTATCGTGATGTGCTGGACGGCTCCGTCTGCGAACTGCTCCAGACCTCCGTCCGCCATGCGGAAACACAGGAGGAGCTGGTGGTTTACCGGAAGGAACAGGACGGCAGCGTCTGGGCAATGCCGAAGTCCGTCTTCACCGGTACGGCGCACGATAACCAGCCGAGATTCACCATGGTATAACCGAGCGTATCAAATCAGAACCGGTCTTCACAAGAAATATATGTGGATACGCTTGTGAAGACAGGTTCTCATCTAAAACAGGCAATAGACAGCGGGAGGCAGCAGTGCTGACCGCTGTTGTTTGTGAAAGGAAACAATATGGAACACAACACCCTCCAAGGCATCATTTTCGATCTGGACGGCACACTGCTGGATTCCACGGGCATGTGGGGACAGGTTG
This sequence comes from Ruminococcus callidus, assembly GCF_020709055.1. Lineage (GTDB taxonomy): Bacteria > Bacillota > Clostridia > Oscillospirales > Ruminococcaceae > Ruminococcus_C. Next base: position 24,825 of record NZ_JAJFCK010000006.1, on the reverse strand, counting down.
ACCATAAGCTTATGGCGTACTACGGCAGGGAAGTGCCGCCGGATCTCTCCGAACGGGTACAGCGCATGTCCATCGAGGAGTTCTCCCATTTCTTTGTGGAGGAGTTCTCCCTGCCCACCACGCCGGAGCGCATTGCGAAGCAGGTGTCCGACATGGTAGCGGAGGAGTATCGGGAGCTGCTGCCCCTGAAGCCCCACGCCATGGAGCTGCTGGATTGGCTGGACGGGCAGAACATCGTCTACGGCGTGGCAACGGCGACTTATGGGGAGCTGGCTGCCGCAGCCCTGAAACGTCTTGGCGTGTGGGAACGGCTGCAATTTCTCATCACAGAGCAGGATGCCGGCGCACCCAAGTCCCAGCCTCAGATCTTTCAGCAGGCGGCGCAGAAGCTGCATCTGGGCAGACGGCAGATCGCCGTGGCGGAGGACTCCCTCTATGCCCTGCAAACGGCGAAGCGTGCCGGTTTCTTTACCGTGGGCGTGTACGACAATGCCAGCCAGCCGGTCTGGCCGGAGATCTGCGCCACCGCAACGGTGCATGTGCAGGATTTGTTGGAGATGAAGCCCGTTCTGCGGGGTGTCTGAAAGGAGCAGTGTTATGCCGGAATTGTCGTATGAAGCCATTGCAGACGGGCTGAACGTCTGCACCAGCCAGTGGCACCGGTTCGGGACGGATGCCGTGCTGCTGGCGGAGTTCTCAGCCTACCGCCGAAAGGAACGGGTCTGCGACCTGGGCACCGGCTGCGGGATTATCCCCATGCTCATGCAGCGGAAGGATGCTCCGCAGGAGATCTACGGCGTGGACATTCAGCCGGAGGCAATCGACCAGATGCGGCGTGGCATGGCAGCGAGCACCGGCATCCGGTCCCGGATGCATCCGGTCTGCGCCGACCTGAAAACCCTCTGGGAGGGCGCACCCCTGGGACAGCTGGATCTGGTGACCTGCAATCCGCCCTACAAAGCCTATCAGGCAGGACTGGAGAGCCAGCTCACCGCCCAGAAGATCGCACGGCACGAGGTGCTCTGCAACATCGGGGATATCTGCCTTGCGGCAAAGAAGCTGCTGCGCTTCGGCGGACGGCTCTGCATCTGCAACCGGCCGGAACGGCTGGCGGACTGCATCGCTGCCATGCGCAGTCAGGGCATCGAACCCAAACGGCTGCAATTTGTGGCAAAGGCAGCGGATGCTGCGCCGTGGCTCTTTCTGCTGGAGGGCAGAAGCGGCGGAAAGCCGTTCCTGAACGTTCTGCCCCTGCGCATCATTGCAGACGGAAACGCTGTGACAACACGTCTGACATTGGAGGAATATTGTGAAAAACCAAATCTATAAACGGGCACTGCAATTGTCCGTTCCCATGATGATCCAGAACGGCATTACCAATATGGTGAGTCTGGTGGACAACATCATGGTAGGAAGTCAGGGGACGGAGGCGATGACCGCCGTTTCCATTGCGAGCCAGCTGATCTTTGTGTTCAACCTGGCGATTTTCGGCGGACTCTCCGGCCCGGGCATCTACGGCGCCCAGTACTACGGGCAGCACAATCTGGAGGGCTTTCAGAACACATTCCGCATCAAGGGCTGGATCACTACCCTGTGTCTGATCGGCGGACTACTGGTCTTTCTGCTGGGGGACGACACCCTCATCGGGCTGTATCTCCACGGGGAGAGCGCCACGGTGGACGCCGGACTGACCATGACGTTTGCCAAGCAGTATCTGCACATCATGCTCATCGGGCTGCCGTTCTTTGTGGTGACGCAGGTCTACGCCAGCAGCCTGCGGGAAACCGGCAGCAGCGTCAAGCCGATGGTCGCCGGCGTTGCCTCGGTGGCCGTGGACGTGGTGCTGAACTACATGCTGATCTACGGCAACTGCGGTATGCCGAAGCTGGGAGTGCGTGGTGCTGCCATTGCCACCGTGCTGGCACGTGTGGCAGAGATGGGCATTGTGGTCATCTGGGCGCACGCCTGCCGGAAGAAGCATGTGTTCTTACAGGGCATCTACCGGACATTTCGTGTGCCGAAGCAGCTGGCGCAAAAGGTGGTGCGGAAGGGACTGCCCATCTTTTTCAACGAATTTCTGTGGGCCGGCGGTATCGCTGCCCTGACTCAGTGCTATTCCACCAGAGGGCTGGAGATCGTCGCCGGACTGAACATCTCCAACGCTCTGTGCAATCTGCTGAATGTGGTGTTTGTCGCCCTTGGTTCAGCGGTGGGCATTCTCATCGGGCAGACACTGGGCGCATCTATGTATGAAAAGGCAAAAAAAGATGCGTTCCATCTGATGTGGTTCACCGGTGCCGTCAGTCTGGGTCTGACCGTGATTCTGGTGTGCGTATCCGGTGTGTTTCCCAAGCTCTACGACACCACGGCGCAGGTGCAGCAGTACGGGCAGTGGTTCATTGTGATCACAGCGCTGTTTTTCCCTGTGCAGGGCTTTCTGAATGCCCTGTACTTCACCCTGCGCTCCGGCGGAAAAACGCTGGTGACGTTCCTGTTTGACAGCGTGTATACATGGCTGATTCCCGTGCCCATGGCGCTGCTGCTGTGCCATCTGACAGCGCTGCCGATTCTGGCGGTCTATGCCATCGTGCAGGCAGCGGATCTCATCAAGGTGCTGGTGGGCTATGTCCTGATTCGCAGGGGTGTCTGGATCAGCAATCTGGTAGAAGAGGTATGAGAGGAGAGCGGTTATGAGCGGTACACTATATATCATCGGCACGCCCATCGGCAATCTGGAGGACATCACCATGCGCCAGCTGCGCCTGCTGGAGGAGGTGGATTTCATTGCAGCGGAGGACACCCGTGTGACACGAAAACTGCTGTCCCATTTCGACATCCACACGCCTGCCCTTAGTTACCACGAGCACAGCGGGCAGAACATCGCCCAGAACATCGTCAGCCGGCTGCTTGCCGGCGAATCCTGCGGTGTGGTCACGGATGCAGGCATGCCCTGTATCTCCGATCCCGGCGAACCGCTGGTGCAGCTGTGCTATGAACAGGGCGTTCCGGTGGAGGTCGTGCCCGGCCCAAGCGCCGTGATTGCTGCGCTGGCAGTGTCCGGACAGCACACGGCACGGTTTACGTTCGAGGGGTTTCTCTCCGCCAACGCCAGCCAGCGCAGGGCACATCTGGAGAGTCTGCGGGAGGAGCAGCGCACCATGGTGTTCTACGAAGCCCCCCACAAACTCTGCCGCACGCTGGGGGACATGCTGGAATGCTTCGGGGGCGAGCGGGAGATCTCGCTGTGCCGGGAGCTGACCAAGGTGCATGAGGAAGTGCGCCGCACCACGCTGGCGGAAGCCGTGGCGTTTTACCAGCAGACGCCGCCCCGTGGGGAATTTGTGCTGGTGGTCGCCGGCGCAGTGTCCCGGGAAAAACCGGCGGTGTCGCTGGAGGAGGCGTGCGAGATGGTGCGCCAGCGCATTGCCGGCGGCGAGAAGCGGACGCAGGCGTGCAAGGCGGTGGCAGCGGAAACCGGATTCCGGAAAAACCAGCTATACGATGCCTGAGAGCTCGTGTTCATAGGCGTCTATCTAGGGCTTGTTTGAAAAATCCGTACATTTGTCAAAACGCCCATAAATCACTGTCTGTGTCGTCGAAAATCCTTGTCAGGCGACAGCCTGCCTGCGGATTCTCTCCTAACATACAGTAATTTCTGTGCATTTTTCCAAACATCGCTATTTTTCAAACAACCCCTACGTCTTTTCGGCAAATTTTGTTGCATACTGCGTGAAAAATTCTTGCCATACGAAAGTATGCCTGCAAATTTTTGCCTTGTCTGCAAAAAAATTTGCTCGAAAATCCGCATATATTTTCTATGAATACAAGCTCTGAATATTTCGCAGAAAAAGCGGGAGGACATGACAGTGTCCTCCCGCTTTGTGTGTTACCCCAGACTCTCCGCCTGTTCAAAGCTCATCCCCGGATGCAGTGCCATGTTGAGAGCACACGCCAGCAGGTCGCCGGTGTGGTCGATGAGACGATCCACATCCCGTGGCGTGACCATCATGTTCGGCTGTCCCTTGGGCACAGGTCTGCCATAGATGCTCTGTGCTGCCGTGTGGAGGTCTACTACTGTGGGAATGCCCAGCGCAATGACCGGAATGCCCAGCGTGCGTCGGGACAGCTCTCTGCGGTGGTTGGCGACGCCGCTGCCGGGGCTGATGCCGCTGTCGCTCATCTGGATGGTTGTCCCAAGGCGGGACAGCTCCGCACAGGCGAGCGCATCCACCGCCACCACTGCCGCCGGCTGCACCTCCCGGCAGACGGCGTGGATGAGTTCGGCGGACTCCATGCCAGTTTGCCCCAGCACGCCCCCGGCCAGCACACAGACCGGCCGCAGCTCCGGCAGACAGGAGCGCTCCTCCTCCGTCATCGCCTGCGAAAAATGGCGGGTCGCCAGCACCTTGGCAGCGGTGCGTGGCCCGAGGGCATCTGGCGTAATGGCACGGTTTCCCAGTCCGGCGACAAAGACGCAGCCCTCCGCCGGCAGAAAAGCCTCCAGTTCCTCCGCCAGCTCCTGTGCCATCTGGGCGTAGTTTTCGTGGCTCCGGTTCAGGCTGTCAGTTTCCAGTGTGACGTATCGTCCGGCGGGCTTCCCGATGGGCGCACCGCAGGTGTCATTTTTGATGCAGATCTCGGTGGTGGAAAAATACGTGCCCCGTGTCTGCTGCGTGATCCCCGGCAGCGCCGGCGCTGCGGCAGTGCACTCCACAGCGAGGTCGGTTCGAATCGATGCCATGAAAATCCCTCCTGATTTTGTGCAATTCGCTGGCTTTGCACGAAAAATTTTTGTCGGCTTTCTCAAAAATATCTATTGCATTTCTGCTTTGCCTGTGTTATAATAATAAATAGTCACGGCATGTTGCCCCATTCGGGCAGCTGTCAGCATTTGGTCGTTCCAATGCAATGGGAATTTCCTGCACGAAAAACGGTACCGTGTCAATGCCGTTTTTAGTGTATGACGACAAAAGTCCGGTTATTCACGGGAATTCCGCCCAAAACCATGATTTTAAAAGGAGTAACTATTATGCCGAATATTCGTTCTGCAAAAAAGCGTGTTAAGGTTATTACGACAAAGACTGCTGCAAACAAGGCTCGCAAGTCCAACCTGAAGACTATGATCAAGAAGGCTGACGCTGCATGTGCAGCTGGCGCAGCTGATAAGGAAGTCGCAGTACGTGCTGCCATCAAGCGTGTTGATCAGGCTTGCGCAAAGGGTCTGATGCACAAGAATGCAGCTGCCCGCAAGAAGTCTCAGCTGGCAAAGAAGCTGAACGCTGCTGGCTAAGCAACGCTTTTTCCTGCAAAGAGAAACAGAGAGTGCGTGTTCCAAAGATGGGACACGCTTTTTTGTTTTTCCAGAAACTGTCGGGTATCGGCGGAGCGCAGACGGGCAAACTGAGAGTGTCGGCGGAAACAGGATTTCGCCGTGCTGCCGTTTCCATCGTGGCGCACGAACTGCACCGCACCGGTCGTGTGCGGGAAACGGATGGCCTGTGTGCGGAGAAATGGAGTGACCCATGGCAAAGCAGCAGAATCAGAACTGTCACCGCCAGCAGAACCAGAACCGCCAGCAGCAGCAGGCGCAGCAGAAGCAGCGTCAGCAGCAGGCACAGAACTGCCAGAACCAGAATCAGGGCGATCGGGATGACGATTGCGGCTGTGGCTGCGGCAGATAAAGCATTCACGTAACAGCGAACCCCTGATACCGTGAAAGGTGTCAGGGGTTCTGTCTGTCAATTAGAGCTCGTGTTCATAGGCGTCTATCTACGTCTTTTCGGCAAATTTTGTTGCATACTGCGTTAAAAATTCTTGCCATACGAAAGTATGCCTGCAAATTTTTGCCTTGTCTGCAAAAAAATTTGCTCGAAAATCCGCATATATTTCCTATGAATACAAGCTCTTAGTAATTTCCGGAGGTGTCCTCCATCAGCTTAAACTGAATGGTGAACTCCTGAAATGTGCCGTTTTTCTCGTAGCGGCGGCAGCGTGCCTCTACGGTGTCATTTGCCTTGCTGTCGGCAATGGCTGCCGAGAGGTCGTCATAGGTCTCGGTTTTCTGTCCGTTGACGGAGAGAATGACGTCGTTGACCTGCAATTCTGTGTTGGCAATGTCGCAGTCCTGGCTGATCTCCTGAATCCAAAGACCGTACAATTCCAGTGGTGTGCGCTTCATGCCGACAGCCTCGGTGAACTGTCCCTGAATGTACTCGTCATAGAGGGAGGTGAACGTGATGCCGATGCGCACACGGTCGGAGACGTAGCCCTGCTGGATCAGCTCCTCCACAATGGGCAGCACCTCGTTGATGGTGATAGCGAAGCCCAGTCCCTCATAGCTGGCGTTGACGTACTTGGAGGAGGTGATGCCGATGACCTGCCCGTACATGTTGACCAGCGCACCGCCGGAGTTGCCGGGGCTGATGGCGGCGTTGGTCTGGATGCAGTCCATGTCAAAACCGGTGGCATCGGAGCGGATCTTCCGGTTCAGACCGGACACAATGCCGTTGGTCACCGAGCCGGAGAGTCCGGCGGGATTGCCGATGGCAACCACGGCTTCGCCCAGCTTCACCTCGTCCGAATCGCCGATGACAGCAGCCGGCAGATCAGTCTTGTCCACCTTGATGACGGCGATGTCCGTTTTGTTGTCGCTGCCGACCACAGAGGCAGGGTACTCCTCCTCGTCTGCGGTGATGACGGTGAACGCCTTGCCGTCCGTCAGCACGTGGGCGTTGGTGATGATGTAGCCGTCCTCAGAGAGGATGATGCCCGAACCTGTGCCGTCCAGCAGTGTGCCTTTTTCGTCGGCATAGGTGCGGATCTCCACAATAGAGGGGCGAACGGCTGCTGCCACGCCCTCCACGGTGTAAGAGCCATCCTCTGCAACGCCCTCAGCGTCCGAGGAGAGTTCCGGCTTCTCCTGCTGCTGGATGACCACATTGGGGTGGGATTCGCCGTCCTCCCTGACCTCCGACTGGGAGGTGGTGCTGGCGGGGACTTCCCTGCGGTAGAGCAGCACATCGCTGACAATGCAGTATCCCAGCAGAACCACGATCAGCAGTGCCACAATGCGTAGCCAGAACGCTGCCTTGCGGTCTTTTTTGGCATTCCACTTGGGCTGCGGTTCGTCGGGAATGGGCGGAACCTGCGGCGGTACCTGCCATCCGCCGTTGTACCGTGGGGGCTGGTTCTGATACCAGCTGGGCTGGGAATAGGAGCTGGCGGTGTTCCACGGATGGGGCTGGTATGCCTGCGGCGGAACAGCGCCGCTCTGGGGAGGGACTGCCCCTGTCACCGGACGCTGTGCCTGCGGCGGAATAGCGCCGCTCTGCGGAGGGACTGCCCCTGTGAACGGCTGGTGTGCCTGCGGTGGAACAGCGCTACTCTGCGGAGGAACTGCCCCTGTCACCGGACGCTGCGTCTGCGGCGGAACAGCGCCGCTCTGGGGAGGAACTGCCCCCGTGAACGGCTGGTGTGCCTGCGGCGGAACAGCGCCGCTCTGGGGAGAAACTGCCCCTGTGAACGGCTGGTGCGCCTGCGGCGGAACAGCGCTACTCTGCGGAGGAACTGCCCCTGTGAACGGACGCTGTGCCTGTGGCGGAGTGTGGGAATATGGCGGGACATTGGGCATCGGCGGAACGGGTGCCGGTGCCTTTTCCCATGTGCGCTGCGGCGGGATGGCGGTCGGTGCGGACTCCGGTTCCGGCTTGGCTTCTGCGGGTTTTACGGACGATGCAGCCTCCGGCGTGGGCTGGGGCGCATCTGCGGCGGCATCCGGCACAGGTTCTGTCGCGGGTGCCGGCGCTGTGCCGTCCACAAGGGGAGTTTGTGCAAAGGGTTTCTCTTGCTCCTGCATTTGGAAATTTCTCCTTTCCAAAAACGGGCAGCATTCTCTGCGGCATACAGGAGAAATGCTGCCCGTTATTTTCGGAAAAAGCGTGGTGCTTTTTCAAGTTGTCATTGCGTTGGCGGCTGAAGTCGGGGCGTTTCCTCGGATTCCTGTTCGGAGTGTGGCGGCTTGATCTGCGGCAGACGCACTTCAAATTCCGTGTAGACATGCTCCTCGCTGCGGACGCTGATCTGTGCGTGGTGCAGGTGGATGATCTGTTTGGTGATATCCAGTCCCAGCCCCAGTCCGGTCTTGTCCTGACTGCGTGAGGCATCCGACTTATAGAACCGCTCGAAGATCCTGGGCAGCTCTTCCTTGGAAATGCCGTTGCCCGTATTGCGCACGGCGAAGATCCAGTCGTGGTCGCTGCTCTCAAAGCGGAAGGAAATCGTACCGCTCTCGTTGACGAATTTCACGGCGTTTTCCACCAGATTGTACACCACCTGTCCCATCAGATCCGGATCGGCATATACCCGAAGTGGCGGAGCATCCAGCCCCTCCACAGAGATATGGCGCTTTTCCAGACGGTTTTCGAACATCAGAACGGTGCGGAATGCGGTATCGTTCATGGTGAACATCTGATAGTTGATCTGAATGGTGCCGGCGTCGAATTTCGTGAGGTTCAGCATGGAGGTGACCAGCATTTTCAGGCGCTGCATCTCCTGCGAAACAATGGAGAGGTACTCCATTCGCTTGTTTCGGGGAACAGTGCCGTCCAGAATGCCCTCTACAAATCCGCTGATGATCGTCATGGGCGTGCGAAGCTCATGGGATACGTTGGAAACAAACTGCTTGCTGTAGGATTCTGCACGTTCTGCCTGACGCACCAGAGAGTCCAGCACGGTGACCAGCGGTTCCATCTCGGAGCCCACCCACTGTTCCGGCTGAAGCTTCTTCGTGTAATCGCCTCTTGCATTGAGCTGCAAAACCTGAATGATCTGCTCCCGCTGCTTTGCCCTTTGGAGAATGATGTGCATTTCCATTGCGATTGCGATTGCCAGCACTGCCAGAGAGATCAGCACCGTCACCAGAATGAAATCTGTGACATAGTTGTTCAGCGCATGGGTATAGATGTTGGCGAACAGATAATAGGTCTGTTCCCTGCCGTCCTGCTGGATCGTAAAGGCAGAGCCGTTGCAGAGCATAGGCTCCGCAATAGAACGGTTGAACTTTCCAGAACTGCGATCAGTCAGATAGGTCCCTTTTTCCTTCATGGCGTGGAGCATTTCCACGCTCAGCGTCAGCCCATCCGCCTCTTGACCGGTGTTGGCAGAGCAAAGGATGCACTGCCCGTCGGTGTTGAACAGGTAGAGGTAGGTGCCTACAGAAGCCGCAGTGGAGTTCATGCTGTAGGGAATATAGTATGCCAGCATATTCTCATTGGGAAAATCTTCGCCGTGCTTGACGAGGTCGGCAACCATGACATTGCACGAGCGTGTGGCGCTGGCATAATAGTCCCGTTTATAGCGGGAGATGCCATATCCCATTACGGAGAATGCAGTGACAATGGCAACGAAAACGAGAAGCAGAATCTGCGCAACATGGTTGCGGTACAGCTTTTTCTGCGGTTTTTTCTGTACCTTTTTGCTTTCCGGCTGTTCCACGGCGGTTTATTCGTCCTCTTCGGACTCGAACTTATAGCCCACGCCCCATACGGTCTTCAGCGACCACTTGTCGGATACGCCCTCCAGCTTTTCCCGCAGACGCTTGATGTGCACGTCAATGGTGCGGGAGTCGCCGTAATACTCAAAGCCCCAGACTTCGTCCAGCAGCTGGTCACGGGTGTATACACGGTTGGGGTTGGAAGCCAGATAGAACAGCAGCTCCAGTTCTTTCGGCGGGGTGTCAACGACCTTGCCGTCGACACGCAGCTCATAACGGGTCATGTTGACCGACAGCTTGTCATAGCGAACTTCCTTGACCTCGGATTCCTCCGGAGAGGTGCCGATGCGGCGGGCAATTGCCTTGATGCGGGCAACAACTTCCTTGGTGTCAAAGGGCTTTACAATATAGTCGTCTGCGCCAAGCTCCAGACCGAGCACCTTGTCAAAGGTGTCGCCCTTTGCGGTGATCATGATGATCGGCACGCTGGACTTTTTCCGCACCTCACGGCATACCTGCCAGCCGTCCAGTGTGGGCAGCATGACATCCAGCAGGATAATGTCCGGCTTCAGTGCGTTGAATTTTACCAGAGCCTCTTCTCCATCATAAGAGAGAATTACGCTGTATCCCTCATTTTCCAAATACATCCGAAGCACATCGCAAATATTCGGATCGTCATCTACGACAAGAACTTTTTCTAATGCCATAATGTTTTCACGCCTTTCTTTTGATTGTCTGTTTCCGGTGCTGTGTTTCTCTGCCGCAGCCGTCCCACTCCACAACGCCGTTTTGGAAATTGCATGCCCGGGGCTTTTCGCCGCGCCGGAGCTTCATCGGCACTGGGACGGAAATGTATTTGCGGCTTCTCAAAAAAACCGCAAAATCTGCCGATGTTTTTCACATTTCATTATACTATAGTTGTGTAACTGATAAGTGGATTATTTATTTTCAAATTGTTACCTATTTGTAAAATGTGAAGAAGTTACGTTGCAATCGTGTATAAGTTAGTTGATTTTTTTGGTTGTAGATTTTATTTTTAAAATAGGGAGAATTTGGATTGCTGGGCAGGCGGAAACTCATCTGTTTTAACAAATGGAACGTGAAAAACAGCTTGAATTTGTGCAATGTTCCGAATTTCACAATTTTCGCAGGAAAACCCTTGATTTTTTCTGAAAAGTTGGTAAAATAGATATTAGCACTCAGGAACTATGAGTGCTAACAGATTTGAGAAACAAGTGATAATTTGGATGCAGGAGGAATGAATCATGGCATTGAAACCGTTGGCAGACAGAGTACTCATAAAGGTAGAAAAGGATCAGGAAGAAAAGACCGTAGGCGGTCTGGTACTGGCAACCAAGACACCGGCAGGTGTTCCGGCAAAGGGCAAGGTCGTTGCATGCGGTGAGGGCAAGTACGCACCGAACGGCACACGCATCCCCATGCAGGTAAAGGTTGGCGACACGGTTCTGCTGAACCACGGCGCAGGTCAGACCATCAAGGATGGCGAGGAAGAGCTGACACTGGTTTACGAGAGCGAGATTCTGGCAATTGCCGACTAAGCTTTCCCGCAGAACGACTACATTGAATAGAGAAAGGGCGTATTACCATGGCAAAGGATATTAAGTACAATGCAGACGCAAGAGACGGTCTGATCGCCGGCATTGATAAGCTGGCAGATACCGTAAAAATCACACTTGGCCCGAAGGGCAGAAACGTGGTTCTGGATCGGGAATTCGGTGCACCGCTGGTGACCAACGATGGCGTGACCATTGCAAAGGACATCGAACTGGAAGATCCGTTTGAGAACATGGGCGCACAGCTGGTTCGTGAAGTTGCCACCAAGACCAACGATGCCGCTGGTGACGGTACCACAACTGCTACCGTTCTGGCACAGGCAATCATCCACGAGGGTGCGAAGAACATCGCTGCCGGCGCAAACCCGATGGTGCTGCGCAAGGGCATTGCAAAGGCTGTTGACGCTGCTGTCAGCAGCATCAAGGCAAACTCCAAGGAAGTAGAAGGTTCGGACGACATTGCAAGAGTTGCCACCATCTCTTCTGCCGATGAAAATGTTGGCAAGCTGATCGCCGAGGCAATGAAGAAGGTTTCCACCGATGGCGTTATTACCATTGAAGAGGGCAAGACTGCGGAAACCTACAGCGAAGTCGTTGAGGGTATGCAGTTCGACCGCGGCTATCTGTCCCCGTATATGATCACAGACCGTGAGAAGATGAAGGTCGTTTATGATGATGCGCTGGTATTCATCACCGACAAGACCATCAACAACATTCAGGACATCCTGCCGCTGCTGGAGCAGATCGTCAAGATGGGCAAGAAGCTTTTGATCATCGCTGAGGACATCGAGGGCGAGGCTCTGACCACCATCATCCTGAATAACCTCCGTGGCACCTTCAAGTGCGCTGCTGTCAAGGCACCGGGCTTTGGCGACAGAAGAAAGGAAATGCTCCAGGATATCGCAATCCTGACCGGCGGTACGGTTCTGTCCTCTGATCTGGGCATGGAGCTGAGCGATGCAAAGCTGGAGATGCTGGGCCAGGTAGGCCAGGTTGTCATCGACAAGGAGAACACCATTCTGGTTGGCGGCGCAGGCAGCTCGGATGCCATCGCTGACAGAATCACCGAGATCAAGAACCAGATCGCTGCTTCCACCTCCGACTTCGACAAGGAGAAGATGCAGGAGCGTATCGGCAAGCTGTCCGGCGGTGTTGCAGTCATCAAGGTTGGCGCTGCAACTGAAGTTGAGATGAAGGAAAAGAAGCTGCGCATTGAAGACGCTTTGTCTGCAACCAAGGCAGCTGTGGAAGAGGGCATTGTTGCCGGCGGCGGCACTGCACTCATCAATGCAATTCCGGCAGTTGAAAAGCTGATCCCGTCTCTGGACGGCGACGAAAAGACCGGTGCGAAGATCGTGCTCCGTGCACTGGAAGCGCCGCTTCGCCAGATCGCAGCAAACGCTGGTCTGGAAGGCAGCATCATCGTGGATAAGATTCGCCGCAGCCGCAAGGTTGGCTATGGTTTCGATGCCTACAACGAGACTTACTGCGATATGATGAGCAGCGGTATCGTTGACCCGACCAAGGTTACCAGAAGTGCACTGCAGAACGCTGCATCCATCGCTTCTATGGTTCTGACCACCGAGAGCGCCGTTGCAAATATTCCGAAGGAAGAACCGGCAGCAGCAGCTCCGGCAGCAGGCGGCATGGGCGGTATGTATTAATCGCTAAAAGAACCCAAGGCAAAAATAGCAAACGGCGCAAAAACTGCACTGTAAGATGATGAAAACCGGATGGCAGGGCGATTCCTGCCATCCGGTTTTTTGTGTTGGGTGTCACTTTAAAACAAATCGCATCGTGCAGGAACAAAAAGATTTCAAAACCGTTGCCCCGTCAGGCTGATCCAACTGAGGATAAACCAATTCTTTGTAGGGACACGGCGTGCCGTGTCCGCCAACTTCAACAAAGGTAAAATCCGTTGAAAACATTCCACCGGAACGTTTTCAAAATCAAGGCGTTACAAGTGGGACACAGGGCGGAGCGGTCTTGTTCGCTCCGCCCTCGAAAAGCTGTCGCTTTTCTCACCCACCTTCTCCGTGTGCCCAGAAGTATGGGCACGGGGAATTTCGCTGTCTGCGGACAGCGACTTAGAGGGCACGTGCCCTCTAAGAACACCTCGCCAACTGTGCTCAGTTGGATCAGCCTGACGGGGGCAACGGTTCTAGAGTCTTTTCGTTTCCGCACGATATGCTTTGTTTATCATCTACAATACACAAAAAGGGACATGGATCGCACCATGTCCCTTTGCTTTTCTCATTGTGATATTGCACCGCTGCTCAATCCGTTGTGGTTTCCTCTGTGGAATCCTCCTCCGGATCGGGGAGAACATCCAGCGCACTGGGGGAGATGATATCTCCCAGAATACGGTCATAGGTCAGCGTATTCAGCTTCTGATCGGGCTCCTGGAACGGGTGATAGTTGGTGGAGTAGACCGGTTCGGTCTGCATCTCGTCCATCATAGTCTGCGTAAAGCTGTCCCGGGGGGCATCGATCATCTCCATGATGAGATAGGGGTAGTAGAAGATGGAAACCGGATTGCTGGGCAGCACGCTGGTGTCCATGTTGAAGTTGTTCCAGAGGATGTAGTGCTGCTCATAGAGGTCGGAGCAGTTTTCGCTGGTGATGTTCAGCTGGTTGTAAATGCCGTTGTCGCCACGCAGCGAGGGGAAGTGGTCGCCGATAAAAAGCACGATGGTCGGCTCGTTGGCTTCGGACAGATGCTCCAGCATCTCTGCCAGACCGTCTGCGGAGTGCTGGATGCGGGACAGATAGTTCAGGAATTCGTCGTCGCTGTCGCCGTCCGAATAGGGCTGGTGGTTCTGCATGGTGGTGGCGTGGAGATAGAGCGGTTCGCTGGAAGAGGCGATGAGGGACTCGATCTGATCGTATACCACATTGTCGTCGATGTACTCGCCGTAGGTGGTGACCGGAACGGTGAAGTCGTCCTCAAAGATCATGGTATCGAACCGGAAGTTGCTGTAGATGCGCTTGCGGCTGTAGAAGCTGCTCTGGAACGGGTGCACATACGCTGTGGTGTAGCCCCAGCTCTTGTAGTAGGAGGGGATGGTGGGCTGTTGGCGGTCCAGCAGCATACGCTGCGGCATATTCGGGTCGTTCAGGGACTTGACCGGCAGACCGAACAGCATCTCGAATTCCGTGCGCACGGTGTAGCTGGCATAGGTGGGAACGATGAACTTGCCCTCCGTTCCCATGGATGCCGCCTTGTCCAGACCGGCATAGTAGGAATCCAGACCGGTGTAGCCCAGCTCCTCCAGTTCCTTGGAGAATACCCGGAAGTCGGCGAAGGACTCGGACATGATCTCAATGACGTTGGGCTTTACGCCGTTCTTGAAGTTGGTTTCCGCAACGTCGCTTGCCAGATACTGCCGGATGGCGTTGTCGCTGTTCTCGGCGTAGTCCGCCGGCTCATCCAGCTGGTTGGAGAGATTCTCCGAACCGGTCTGCATAAAGAACGCCAGAAAGCCGTTGTTCTCGAACTTCTCGTTGAGAATGAAGGTGTTGTCTGCCTCCTTGGTGTCCAGACGGAACAGCGCATAGACCGGCCGGGAGACTGCAGGAACGGTAACGACCATCACGCAGCAGATCAGGCAGGCGAGTCCCGGCAGCAGACGCTTGCGTAGCTTGGTGCGCTTCCTGAGCCGTGGGTTGAACCAGAACGCCAGCAGGATGAATCCCAGACAGATCGCCAGATAGAGGATCAGTCTTGGTGTGATCTTGATGTAGGCAAAGGAGGTCAGGCTCTTCAGACTCCGTGCCAGTTTCATGTCTGTCATGATGAGGTGGTTGCCGTTGGTGTTGTACTTGAAAAGCTCCGTGATGCTCAGCGCCATATAGATGACGCTTTCCGCCAGCATGGAGAACCATCCGGAGCGGAACAGCAGCAGCAGCCCTGTAAAGATCAGCGCTGCGATCAGAACGTTGAACAGCATGATGGTGGGGTGTTCGGAGATGAAGAGCACCAGCTTGCTGGGGTACTTATCCTGATTCAGCTCTGCCATGCAGACAATGAACAGCGGGTAGAGCAGCAGGATCAGCCGATTGGTCATGGGGAAGCGCAGGGTATTGTAGGAACGCTTTTCCTGTACGGAGCATCCCCAGGCCCGCACCGAGGAAAACCAGCCTTTCCACGAATGATTTTGTTTCATTTGTCTTTCTCACCTTTACGTAAAATGATTGTGCGTCTGTCCGGAAAAATGGGATTTCCAAACAGAGCCGATACCCTTTTACTATAGCACAAACCCGCAGATTCTGCAAGCGCTCCGGGGAAATACTCACCCATTTTTCACGAACTTTGTAAATTCTATCGAAAGAAAAACCGGCGGCATGTGAAATTTGTGCAAAACGATACGAACCGGAGAATTTGCAGAAAGACATATACCAGGCGCACCGTTGATTTTAGAAACGGTGCTTAAACGCACAGAAATCCGCCGTTGACGGGGAGATCCTGTCCGGTGATAAAGGCGGCACGGTCAGAGGCGAGAAAGCGCACTGCCTCCGCCACATCCTCCGGTGTGCCGTTCCGCCCCAGCGGCGTTTCCTCCGCCAGTTCCGCCAGCGTTTCCGGCGGGAGATGGGCGGTCATGTCGGTGAGGATCGTCGCCGGCGAAACGGCGTTTACCCGAATGCCGGACGGCCCTACCTCTTTTGCCAGCGCCCGTGTCAGCGCCAGCACAGCGCCCTTGGTGACGGCATAGTCCACCTCACAGGAGGCGCCGGTCTCCCCCCAGACAGAGGAGATGTTGATGATGCAGCCGCTGTGGCGGGACAGCATGCTGGGCAGCAGCGCCCGTGTCAGCTCCACCACGGCAGTGAGATTGACGGCGTACAGCTCCCGGATGCGCTCCGGCGGCATACACTGGAAGAGGTCGATGTAGGAACAGGCGGCGTTGTTGACCAGAACGTCCACGTGTCCCAGCAGTTCCAGCGCACGCTGCGCCAGCTGCGGGATCTGTGCGGGGTCGGAGAGGTCGGTCCGGATGGGGAGAATGCCTGTAGTGCGTGCAAGCTCCTCCATCTCCGCCTGGCTGCGGCAGCAGGTTCCGGCGACGCAGTAGCCGTCTGCGGCGAGCAGGCGTGCGGTCGCTGCGCCAATGCCGCGGGATGCACCGGTAATCAATGCTGTTTTTATCATAGGAATCCACTCCTGATCTGAGAATCGTGATGGGAAATCTTTCCGGATAATACGCAAAAAAATTATGCAGATTTTGCAAACACTGTCGGAATTGCTTGCATTTTCCGAGAGGAAGTGCTATACTTAATGGGGAAATTTTACGCAAGACTGCGCCGGAAATGACGCAGCGGAGTTCCCTGAAACATGGCAGATCACACTGGGAGGAATGACAATGCATCCGGAAAAACTAGCACGTATCAATGAACTGGCAAAGAAGTCCCGCACCGAGGGACTGACGGCGGAGGAAAAGCAGGAGCAGGAAGCCCTGCGCAATGAGTACCGCCGTGCCGTGGTGGGAAATCTTCGTGGCCAGCTGGACAATACGGTGATCGTCGAGCCGGACGGCTCTTCGTACCGCCCGAAAGACGAAAAGAAAAAATAAGACTTAGAGCAAGGCTTAAAGCCGAAACTGTGCCGGCAGAAATTCCCCCAGCAGGTGCACGCCGTCTGTCAGCAGAATGGGGAAGTCCGGCGGACAGAACTCCGCCAGCACCTGAAGGCATGCGCCGCAGGGCAGACAGGGCACCTGTGCTGCCTCCTCGTCCGTCTTGCCGCCTACAATGGCGAGCTTCCGGAATCGGGTGACACCGGCGGCGACGGCGGAAAAAACGGCGCTGCGCTCGGCGCAGATGGTCATGGAATACGAGGCGTTTTCCACATTGCAGCCGTAGAACGTGCGTCCGTCCTCTGCAACGAGGGCAGCGCCCACGGCAAAGCCGGAATAGGGGGCGTAGGCATTGGCTCGTGCCTGAAGTGCCTGCTGGGTGAGTGTCAGCTGAGAATCCATGGGGGATCGTCCTTTCTGGAAAGATGAAAAAAGGCGAAGTCCGCCAGAGGACGGCTTCGCCTTTTCTGCGGCAGTCCGCAGAAAATCGTTGCTTACTTGCTGATCATTGCCAGAGTGTCCCGTGCGATGAGCAGTTCCTCGTTGGTCGGGATGACCCAGACCTCTACCTTGGAATCCGGTGTGGAGATCTTCCGCAGCTCGCCCTTGAAATCGTTGGCAGCCTTGTCGATCTTGATGCCCAGATATTCCATGTTCTCGCAGACTTCCTCACGGCAGTTCGGTGCATTTTCGCCGATGCCGCCGGTGAAGATGACAGCGTCCAGACCGTTCATGGCTGCTGCATATGCGCCGATGTCCTTCTTGATGTCGTAAACCAGCATATCCTTTGCCAGTGTGGCACGCTTGTCGCCAGCCTCTGCTGCTGCGGTGATGTCACGGAAGTCGGAGGACTTGCCGGAGATGCCCAGCATACCGGACTGCTTGTTCATGTAGGTGTCCATTGCAGCCACATCAAAGCCGTGCTTGCCGGCAACATAGGTAACTGCGGACGGGTCAACCGCACCGCAGCGGGTGCCCATCAGAACGCCGTCCAGCGGGGTGAAGCCCATGGTGGTGTCAACGGACTTGCCGTCCTGTACCGCAGTGATGGAAGAGCCGTTGCCCAGATGACAAGAAACGATCTTCAGATCCTTCAGATCCTTGCCCAGTACTTCTGCCAGCTTTGCGGTAACGAAGCGGTGGGAGGTGCCGTGGAAGCCGTACTTGCGGACATGATACTGCTCATAGTCCTCATACGGGAAGCCATACATAAATGCCTTCTGCGGGATGGTCTGGTGGAATGCAGTGTCAAAGACAACGACCTGCGGAACATCCGGCAGAATCTTGCGGCATGCCCACAGTGCCAGTGCGTGACCATGGTTGTGTACCGGTGCCAGTTCCCGCAGCTCGTCGATCTTCTCGATGATCTCGTCTGTTACCATGGTGGTCTTGGTGAAAACTTCTGCGCCCTGTACGATACGGTGGCCAACGGCGGAAATTTCGCTCATGCTGGAGATCACAGCGCCCTCGCCAGTGGTCAGCGCCTGAACCAGACGCTCAAAAGCCTCTGCGTGGGTAGGGAATGCGCAGTCCTCTTCAACCTTGACGCCGCTGGCAGTCTTGTGGCTCAGGTGGCCGTCGATGCCGATGCGGTCGCAGTTTCCCTTGGCGATGACCGACTCATCCTTCATATCGATGAGCTGGTACTTCAGGGAGGAGCTGCCGGCGTTTACAACAAGAATAATCATAGGGGTATTTCTCCTTTTCTGATGTTATAGCGGCACCATCCAAAAGATGCCGATGCAGGGACAGGAATCTTGTCCTTCCCTATACTATTATAAACTTTTTTGCGGAAAATGCAAGGGGTTTGCAAAAATTCCCCTTTTCATTGCCGGAAAATTCTCGTTTTCCATAAATTTTACGGAGGATTCAGCATGAAAATCAGTGGTATCATTTGTGAATACAATCCGCTGCACAACGGACACCTGTACCATCTGGAACAGGTGCGCCGCAACGGAGCGGACGGCATTGTTGCCGTCATGAGCGGAAACTTTGTCCAGCGTGGAGATGCCGCCATTCTGGACAAATTCACCCGTGCCAGGCTTGCCGTGCAGGGCGGTGTGGACTTGGTCATCGAACTGCCGGCGGCATATGCGCTGGCACCGGCGGAGAATTTCGCCATGGGCGGGGTGGCGCTGCTGACGGCGCTGGGAAATGTGCAGGAGATCTCTTTCGGCAGCGAGTGCGGCGACCTGCACCTGCTGTATCAGGCAGCGAAAGCCTGCCATGTGTGCAAGACGGAGTACGCCGATGTGCTGGACGATCTCACCCGCTCCGGCAATTCCTATCCGGCGGTGCTCTCCCAGATGGTGGAACAGCTCTGCGGCAGGGAGATCGCCGATGTTCTCCGCCAGCCCAACAACACGCTGGCGATCGCCTATCTGAACGCCATGGAGGAGATGCACAGCCCTCTGAAACCCATGACCATCCAGCGGCGCGGGGCGGGGCACAACAGCATGCAGTCCGGTGCGGACGGCACGGCAAGCGCCACCTATATCCGGCAGTATTTTAGCGAGGGCGGCGACTGCCGCCGGATGATGCCGGGGTTTGCGTGGCGGGTGCTGCGGGATGCGTCGGCAGAGGGAAAGATCGGTTCGCTGCGAAATCTGGAGCGCCCCATTTTGTACCGGCTGCGCACCAGCACGCCGGAGGAACTGCACGATGTGGCAGAGGTGGCGCAGGGCTTGGAGTACCGGCTGTATAAGGCAAAGCGTGCGGCTTCGCTGGAGGAGCTGATGGCGCACCTCCAGACCAAGCGGTATCCCATGGCACGGCTGCGCCGGATCCTGCTGCACATGCTGCTGGACATTCGCAACGAGGACATGCAGAAGATTCCGCCCTACGGCAGAATTCTGGCGTTCAACGACGTGGGACGGCAGATTCTGCACGATTCCAAAAACCGGCATTTGCTGCCGTTCTCCCATTCGCTGGCGGAGCTTTCCCAGAGCGGCGCCGATGCATACCGCTGCGCCCAGCTGGATGCGAGAGCAACGGATATTTACCAGCTCTCCCGCCCGGTTATCGGACAGGGGGAAACCGATTTCCGCCGGAAAACGGCAATGCAGCCGCGGCAGAACCATCGGACTGAAACAGAAGGAGCGTAAGAAATCAAGATGAGTACGACCAAAAAGAAACAGGGTATGCGGCGGAAAGTCCTGGTGCTTTTGCTGCTGATTGCTGCCGCTGCCGTTGTATTTGGTATCATTCAGTATCAGAAAAGGGCGGCATCGGAAACACCGGCTGCCGAAGTGTCGCAGCTTGCCGCCGGGGAAGCGTCTGAATCGCAGGTGGTGGCTGCTATGGCGGAGACCATGCCGGAAACGGAGCCGGCTACCGAGGCGGTCACGACGCTGACCCTGCCCGCCGAGCCGGCAGAACTGCCGGTGCGCAGCTGCCAGCTGGACGCACAGCCGATTCTGCAGAATCCGGAGCTTCCCACGGGGTGCGAGATCACCTCGCTGACCATGGCGCTGAACTATCTGGGCTATGATGTGGATAAGCTGACCATGGCGGACGACTACCTAATTCGTGGGGAGGCGTACCAGAACACCTTTGACGAGGCATTTATCGGCTCACCCTATGACCCCACCTCGTGGGGATGTTATGCGCCGGTCATCGTACAGACAGCGCAGAACTACCTTGCCGATCAGGGCGGCGGCGAAGTGGTGCAGAATCTGACGGGCTGTTCTCTGAAAACGCTGCTCGGACAGGTGGCCGGCGGCACACCGGTTGTCACCTGGGCGACCATCAACATGACACCCAACGTGGAGGAGCGGTACTACTGGACGACTCCTGACGGTGATGATGCGGTCTTTCTGGTCAATGAGCACTGTCTGCTGCTGTGCGGCTACGATCTGGATGCCAACACGGTGACAGTGTGCGATCCGCTGGAGGGGAAAATCGACTATGACATGGATGTTTTTGAGAACCGTTTTGAACTGATACACCGGCAGGCTGTGGCAATTTATCCGCAATAATCTGTTGCATTTTGTGGATGTCGTCGGAAAAGCAGGTGGAATCTCGTGCAGTTTATGCATTGCGCATACGGTGCAGAATATGCTATAATAAACATAGAATGTCCGAGCGGAACAAAAAAGGAGATGGAAGAACTCGCATGAAACGATATGCAAGAATGGCACTGAGCTGTCTGCTGGCGGCAGTTTTGACAGTGCCGCTGTTGGCATGCGGCGCATCGGAGGCGGACAAGGGACCGAAAAAGGACATGTCCGCCGCAACACGGGAACAGCTGGCAGATCTGGCGAAGTCGGACGAGCGTCTGACCGGCGAACTGGAGAACAAGACCATCAAGTGGCTCTCCACGTGGGACATCAATTCGGACGACACCGGAAAGACGACACCCGTCGAGCTGGCAATCTTTCAGGAACGCTACGGCGGAAAGATTGAGTGGCACCAGACCACATATAGCGCACGGTACGACGATCTGGCAAACGCCATCAACAGTGACGAGGGCATTGACTTTTTCTATGCCGGCGACTGGGACGCATTCCCCAAGGGTGCGGTTCGCGGCATGTTCGTTCCCTATGACGACTATCTGGATCTGGATTCGGAGCTGTGGGCAGATGTAAAGGATGCCAACGACAGCATGATCTGGGACGGCAAGCACTATGTGGCTGCAGTAGAGGTCACCGGCGACAACTGCGCCATTATCTATAACCGCAAGACCATCGACGAAAACGGTCTGGACGATCCGGCAGAGCTGTTCGAAAAGGGCAAGTGGGACTGGGACGCATTTCAGGACATGCTGTCCGAGTTCGTGGATACCTCCAACGAGCACTACGGTATCGACAGTTGGTACTTCGAGGCAGGGCTCTCCGCCTCCACCGGTGTTCCGTACATCGGTCTGGAGGACGGCAAGCTGGTGAACAACCTGCGCAACGAGGCAATCGAGGACTACCAGAACTGGATGTATGACCTGTGGCAGTCGGATTATATCGCACTGGGCGTGGGCGACTACGGCTGGACTTCCCGTGACTACTACATCGGCGAGGGCAAGCTGCTGTTCTATCCCTGCGGTCTGTGGACACTGGGCACGGAAAAATCCCAGTGGTCCAAGACATTCGGCGAGGACGTGTTCTTTGTGCCGGTGCCCAAATATGAAAAGGCGGACGAGTACTACATCCCCGCCAGCATCAACGCCTACTGCTTCGTTAAGGGCGGACACAATCCGGAGGGCGTGGCAAAGTTCCTGGATTGCTTCCGGTTCAGCAAGGTCTGCGAGGGCGCACAGGAGATCAGCGACCAGCAGTTCATTGACGACTACGAGTGGACGGACGAGATGAACGAGATGGCGCTGGAGAACCACAGCTTCGACTTCTACAACGGCATTTCCGCCGATGTCACCAGCGTTCTGGACAGCAGCGAACACGGCGTTCGTGCTGCGTCCCGTGGTGTGCCGTGGAGTGAGTCGGTGAACTCCATCTACGATCAGGTGCAGAACTATATCGACGAGATCAACGGGAAATAAGAACCTGTCTTCACAAGAAATATATGTGGATTTTCGAGCATAATTTTGTTGCAGACAAGGTAAAAATGCGCAGGCGGGCTGTCGCCCGGCAAGTATTTTTCACGCAGTATGCAGCAAAATTTGCCGAAAAGACACTTGTATACGCTTGTGAAGACAGGTTCTAAGGCTCGTTTTCAAAATCACAGAAAACAAAACGTGCTGCTGTACGCAATCGGTACAGCAGCACGTTTTTCTATTTGCACAGAGATGTGTTTTGTGATTACTTCTTCTTGGTGCGGACTTCCTCGGTCAGCATGGCAATGAGATCTTCCATCTGCATGCTGCCCAGATCTTCGCCGGTGCGCTTGCGGACCGCAACGGTCTTTTCGTCGCACTCCTTGTCACCGATGGTCAGCATGTACGGAACCTTCTCCATGGTTGCCTGACGAATCTTGTAGCCAACCTTTTCGGCACGGTCGTCCACCTCAACACGCAACCCCGCAGCTTCCAGCTGCTTCTTGACCTCGTAAGCGTAGTCCAGATGGCGGTCTGCGATGGGCACCAGACGAACCTGTTCCGGAGCCAGCCACAGCGGCATTGCACCGCCGAAGTGTTCGATCATGTAAGCCAGCGTCCGCTCATAGCAGCCCAGCGAGGTTCTGTGGATGATGTACGGCAGCTTCTTCTGACCGTCCTTGTCCTTATAGTACATGCCGAACCGCTCTGCCAGCAGCATATCAATCTGGATGGTAACCAGCGTATCCTCCTTGCCGAATACGTTCTTGTACTGGATGTCCAGCTTCGGGCCGTAGAAAGCGGCTTCGTCGATGCCGATCTCATACTTCACGCCCAGATGATCCAGAATGTTGCCCATGACACGCTGTGCCTCTTCCCACTGCTCCGGCGTGCCCTCGTACTTGTTGCCCGGATTTGCCGGATCCCACTGAGAGAACCGGAAGGTGCAGTCGTCCAGCAGTCCGACGGTATCCAGGAAATACTTTGCCAGCTGCAAGCAGTTCTTGAATTCTTCTTCCAGCTGATCCGGACGCAGGATGTAGTGACCCTCGGAAATGGTGAACTGGCGCACACGAATCAGACCGTGCATCTCGCCGGAGTCCTCGTTCCGGAACAGGGTGGAGGTTTCTGTCAGACGCATGGGCAGATCACGGTAGGAGCGCTGGCGGTTCAGGAAAACCTGATACTGGAACGGGCAGGTCATGGGACGCAGGGCGAAGCAGTCCTTGGTCTCATCGTGGGGATCGCCCAGAACGAACATGCCGTCCAGATAGTGATCCCAGTGGCCGGAGATCTTGTAGAGCTCCCGCTTTGCCAGCAGCGGTGTCTTGGTCAGCAGGCAGCCGTGTGCCTGTTCCACGTCCTCGACCCAGCGCTGAAGCAGCTGAACCACTCTTGCGCCCTTGGGCAGCAGCACCGGCAGACCCTGACCGATCACGTCAACCGTCGTGAAGTATTCCAGTTCCCGACCCAGCTTGTTGTGGTCACGCTTCTTGGCTTCCTCCAGCTTGTTCAGGTGCTCTTCCAGCATGGCAGCCTTGGGGAATGCGATGGCATAGACACGGGACAGCATCTTGTTTTTCTCCGAACCTCTCCAGTATGCGCCGGTGCAGGACAGAAGCTTGAATGCCTTGATGGTACCGGTGGACATCAGGTGCGGGCCGGCACACAGATCTGTGAAATCGCCCTGCTGGTAGAACGAGATGGGTTCACCCTTGCCCACGTGCTCCTCGCACAGCTCCACCTTGTACGGCTCATCCATTTCTTTCAGCTTTGCCACAGCCTCTTCCGGCGACAGATAGAACTGTTCCAGCTTTTCGTTTGCCTTGACGATCTTCTTCATCTCGGCCTCGATCTTGGTCAGTTCCTCCTGGCTGAACGGGTGTTCTACGTCAAAGTCGTAGTAGAAACCGCTGTCGATTGCCGGACCGATGGCCAGCTTTGCCTCCGGATACAGGTGCTTGACTGCCTGCGCCAGCACGTGAGAAGCGGTGTGCCAGAATGTTTTCTTACCTTCTTCGCTGTCGAAGGTCATGACTTCAAAGGTGCAGTCGTGGTCGATGACCGTGCGCAGGTCACAGACCTCGCCGTCCAGCTTCACGCAGCATGCAGCCTTGTACAGACCCATGCCAATGCCCTTGATAACTTCTGCCGCAGCTGCCGGAGCTTCCAGCTCCCGGACGCTGCCGTCTTTCAATGTCAGTTTGATCATACTTCCATCTTCCTTTCCAAAATGAGTGAATGCAAAAAGTCCCTTACACAGTAAAGGACTGTGCAAGGGACGATGAAAACTCTATCGTGGTTCCACCCTTGTTTCATGCACGTGCCAAAGGCACATACACCTCGTGGTGTCCGATAACGGGGACAGACCGCTGCGGATTGGGCAGACTCAGGGAGTGGTGTGCGCATCTCTTGACTTTTTGCCGCTGCTCTCAGCCGGTGACAGCGGTTCTCTGAAAAAAGCTCCGGCGAAATGCGCCGTTCCCCTCAACGCTTTTGTAAAATCTAGTATAGCACAAATGCGGAAGCTTGTCAACTGCTTTTTTGCACAAATTCCACGCAGGAATTTTGATTCCCGAATCTGTCCAAAGGGAGTTGTTTTTCCAAAACTCATGAAATGCGGATTCTATCGCTCCGTCATCTTGCAGATGTTAGAACCTGTCTTCACAAGAAATATATGTGGATTTTCGAGCATAATTTTGTTGC